>DATNLE010000400.1:0-29985 GCA_035603035.1 Candidatus Acidiferrales bacterium
CGGCACACACAACACACGCCGAAATCAGCAGAAGAAGCAGAAGCGTGGCAACACGCAAGAAGTTCATCATGAACCTTCCTCGCCAGCCCCACATGTTACACCCCTGATCTCACACTCAGGCAGGGTAAAATGATCGGTTGCGGATCAGATTGTTGCCAAATCCCTATTAGACTCGTCTTTCGCGGCGACGGTGCACTTGAGTGTAAGCGCCCGATTTCGCCAATCAATTCGAATCGCGCGCGAGAATAAAACTCACGCTCACGCTTTATCGATCCTCTCCGGCTGGTAGTGATCGCCACAACAATTCCCCATCGACGGTGGTGCGGGCTTCTTGTTGCGAAATCTCCCTAATAAGAGTCCCTTCCTTCGTATATAGACCCCACTTAGCGCCAAACGACACAACGATGCCGATGCCGGTTTCTTCTGCATAGATTCGAGGGGTGCGGCACTCGCAAATCGAATACTTGAGAATCCGGCCTTCACATCCAGGTGTTTCGTTTGGGCAGCTCATCTGTTCCCCTTGCGCCTCGCAACGGCTTTATGCCGTGGAACGTTAGCACAGTAACAGCGGTGTCAGTTACCCGATTTCCGCTAACCACAGTACATGACCGAAGGTAATAGTCGAGCAGCGTCGGCGTAAGGAACTGACGCCAGTGGCCGGTGAAAGTCTCCATCACGATGGGTGCAAGACGCTTTGTGCCCGAGCAACGCACAGGGTTTCGCGAGCATGCTCGCGAAACCCTGAGTGTAGCTACGTCGGTCAGATCTTCTACTCTTTCTCGCGATCTGGGATGTCCTCCCTGGCCACCCCAGAGATCGTTCCCCTATAGCCGCCCGTAGCGGCAAAAAGAACAGGGTTGCCCAGGGCATCAGCTGCCACTGTCTTCACCGTCTCCGTCATCGTAAGGACGCCGGACGCATGATGGAAACGGCCGGTCCCACCGGTGATTTGAAACGTCAAGCTACAGTGGGCCACTCCAGTGGTGAGATCGATGCAGTCCCCTCCCTGCGTGAGATTGACTTCCAACAGACTGCCATCGTGGAACCGAAAAACGCCCGCGCCGGCCAGTTCCGGCAGAAAGATCTGATTTGAGCCCGAGCAAGTGCTGGACGTTCCCGGAGAATTTGCGATCGCTCGCACATTCGTAACGGTGAACGAACCCAGCGTACCTTGCCCGGCGAAGTTGTCGCCGCCGTTGCTTGTATCCGGTTGTTGGAGATTGATGGTGCTGGGCGCAGAAGTTCCCGAAAATGTCATCTTTACGGACTTATCATCCGCGCGGGCGGCTACGACACCCAGATTGAGAATCAGTGCCACGATTGCCAAGTGTTTCGTTAGTCCCCTAACGGAACGGAATAGAGCCGTCGCGGCAGTGCCAATTGTTGTTAAGCGTTCCATGGTGTCTCCTTTAGGCTTGACCGATTGGGTGGCCAGTTCTTGTTCGGCGCACCTGGTACGAATAAGGAATCGCGGGGCGAAAGGTTACGGAAGCCTCAGCGAAAGGACTAAAATGGGGCGCTGCAAATCTGTCCCAGATGGCAAACTGCCCTCAATGCGGAACGGTGTTGGGTTCCGATGATCCCGCGGGACTCTGCCCTAAGTGCCTGATCGAGGGCGTGTTCGAGAGTTCGCTTGGCGGCAACAATTCCGGCACTGAAATCGTCGACCCAGTGACGGCGGGCGTCTCTGATGACGATTTCGGCCGTTATCACATCCTTCGACCTCTTGGCGAAGGCGGTATGGGAACCGTTTACCTCGCCGAGCAGCGCGAACCTATTCGCCGTCTGGTGGCGCTCAAAGTTGTGAAGCTCGGAATGGACACAAACCAAGTACTGACCCGCTTTAACCACGAGCGTCAGGCGCTGGCGATGATGAACCACCCGAACATCGCGCTCATCTTCGACGCGGGCGCCACGCCAAAGGGCCGGCCTTACTTCGTAATGGAGTACATCGATGGCACACCCATTACGCAGTACTGCGACATCAAACGTATGACGATCGGGGACCGGCTGGAACTGTTTCTTGCGGTGTGCCGCGCAGTTCAGCATGCGCACCAAAAAGGCGTGATCCACCGCGACCTCAAGCCTCCGAATGTTCTGGTGATGGAACAGGAGGGCGTGCCTGTTTCGAAGGTGATCGACTTCGGCATCGCAAAAGCTACCGATCAATGGGCTGTGGCGAATACTCTGGTGACGCAATTCGGCCAGATGGTGGGCACACCGGAATACGCCAGTCCTGAGCAGGCCGAGGTGATGACCGGAGATGTCGATGAGCGATCCGATGTGTATTCGCTCGGTGTGCTTTTATACGAGCTCCTGATCGGCACCGTCCCATTTGACGCGACGAGACTGCGGCACGAAGGTCTGGCTGAGATGCTGCGGATCATTCGCGAAGAGGAGGCGCCGCCCCTTTCGCGGCGACTGAGTGCGATGGGCACGGCCACGGCCGATATCGCCTCGCATCGCCGCACCGACCCGCCCTCCTTGCGCCGCCTTGTGGATGGCGACCTCAACTGCATCACCATGAAGGCTCTCGAGAAAGTGCGGGAGCGACGATATGCTTCGGCGGCCGAGCTGGCAATCGACATCGAGAGATACGTTGGGCACCGGCCGGTTGTTGCCTCTCTCCCGAGTGGCTTGTACAGGGCGCGCAAGTTTGTTCGCAGGCACAGGGCCGCAGTTTTCACTACAGCTGCCGGTCTCGTGTTTATCCTGCTCAGTGGGGTGATAGTTTGGTCGCTCATGCACCGCGGTTCACCGGCGCGACCCAGGTTGAGTGATAAGGACACGATCGTTCTCGCGGATTTCGCCAACGCCACTGGCGACCCCGTCTTCGATGGAACGCTGCGCCAGATCCTGACAGTCCGATTGGGAAATTCACGCGACCTGGCTCTGTTTTCAGACACGCGCGTGAGCCAGACGCTCCGCCTGATGGGCCGACCTCCGGATGCGAAGCTCACCGCGGATATTGCCTCGGAGATCTGCGAGCGGACCGGAAGCGCAGCAGTCGTCGAGGGTTCGATCACAAGGCTCGAAAGCAAGTACATGTTGGGTTTGCGCGCGAAGAATTGCCGGACCGGAGACGTTCTGGTCGAGGAACAGGAGCCAGCAGCCAAAAAAGAGGACGTCTTCAAGGCGCTGGGCCAAATGGTAAACCGGTTTCAGGCCCGGGCCGGCGAGTCGCTTCCAAGGGTCGAAAAGGAGCCCACGCTGCCGGCCGAGGTAACCACGCCATCACTGGAAGCCTGGAAGTCCTACAGCGCGGCAATGAAGGCAGCCCAACGCAAGGCACAGTCGGCGGAGATCATCTCCCTCCTGAAGCGGGCCATCGAGATCGACCCGAAATTTGCGATGGCTTATGCCTACCTAGGCCGGAACTATGCCGATCTCGGAGAGCCCGAACTTGGAGCTCAGAATATAGCCAAGGCCTATCAACTGCAGGGTGGAGTCAGTGACCGGGAAAACTACTTCATCACCTTTAACTACCATCGGCAGGTAACCAGAAACCTGGAACTGGCGCGACAGACCCTTGAATCGTGGACACAAAAGTATCCCGGGGATCTTTACCCGCACGGATTCTTGTCTGGCTTCACATCGTCGGGCTCGGGTCATTTCGATACAGCCGTGGACGAGGGTCAAAAGGCGATAGAACTCGATCCGGACTTCTCGATCGGCTACGAAAACGTGGCTTGGAACTACGTCTACCTGAACCGCCTGCCCGAAGCCGAGGCAGTACTGCGCAAGGCATCGGAACGCAAGATCGAAGTCACTCAGTTCTCGCTGTGCCGGTATTCTATTGCTTTTCTGAGGCGTGACCAGGCGGCAATAGAAAGGGAGATGATTCAACGTCGGGCAAAACTGGAAGCCCAAGGATTGTTCGATCATCAGGAAGCCCTGACATTGGCGTATCAAGGGCGCATCAAAGAAGCCAATCGACTATCGGAACGTGCGGTAAACCTGGCTCGGCAGGGAGGTTTGCTGGAGCGGGCCGCCCAGTTTGAAGGCGCTCGGGCCGTATGGAATGCGCTGCTTGGAGCTCGTGCGGATGCGAAAATAAACGCTGCGACCGCGTTGTCGATGTACCGAGGAAGGGACGCGGATTATGGACCTGCCTTTGCGCTCGCGCTGCTGCACGAATCCGCGCAAGCTCGCAAGATTGAGGCGGACCTTCAAAAGCGCTACCCTGAGGACACATCTGTCCAGTTCAGTTACCTGCCCTCGCTGAGGGCGCTCGACGCGCTCCAGAAGGGAGACACAGCCAAAGCACTCAGAATGACAGAAGTGGCAACTCCATACGACCTTGCTATTCCGGCTACGGCACTTTACAGCGGCTCCTTCTTCGGAGCTCTCTATCCGGTTTACGTGCGTGGTCTCTCCTATTCCCGAATGGGCCGCCACCGCGAGGCAGCGGCGGAATTTCACAAAATTCTTGATCACCCGAGTATCGTGCTGAATGATCCTATCGGACCCATGGCGCGTCTCCAGCTGGCCAGAGAGTTGTCCGCTTCGGGAGATCGGGCGAAATCAGCCGCTGTCTACAATGATCTCCTCACTCTCTGGAAGAACGCAGATCCCGATATTCCGGTCGTCGAACAAGCTAAGGCTGAGTACACCAGACAACTGTGACAGCAGTGTAACTTCGCGCTCCTCGTTTCCTTATATCCTGTGTAGCGGAATCCCCGCGAGGATAAGACCATGGCGAACGGACAAACCATGCACACACTGCCCGGATCATCCCAGTTTCCGACGACGCGGTGGACTCTGGTGGTCGCGGCTGGGGACCCACAACGGAAGGACTCTCGTTCTGCGCTGGTTTCTCTGTGCGAGAACTACTGGTATCCGCTTTATGCCTATCTGCGCCGGCGTGGTCACGCTCCGGATGAGGCGCAGGACCTCACACAGGAGTTCTTCATGCGCCTGCTGGGCGGGCGATATCTCGATAAAGCCGATCCGGAAAAGGGTCGATTTCGATCGTTTATCTTGACTTCCTTGAAATTCTTTGCGGCGGACGAACAAGACCGTCAGCGCGCCCAGAAACGCGGTGGGGGAGCAGTTGTGTCCCTTGAATTTTCATCCGGCGAATCCGGTGAAGAACGGTATCAGAGGGAGCCCGGTCATGACGAGACACCAGATCGGATCTTCGAGCGCCGATGGGCGCTTTCGATGCTTGAACGCGTCATGGAGAGATTGCGCGACGAGTTCGTCCAGCATGACCGCCCGGAGAATTTCGAACGGATGAAGGTGTTTCTTCTGGGGCAGTCCGAAGCTCCCTATGCCGCACTTGCCGGCGAAATGAACACATCGGAAGGAGCCCTGAAAGTAGCCATCCACAGGCTTCGCAAACGTTATCGCGAGCTCTTTCGCCAGGAAATCGCGGACACTGTCGCCGATCCCGCAGAAGTAGAGTCCGAACTGCGGTATCTGGCGGCTGTGCTCACGAGGAAGTAGTAGCTCGGCAATCTAGCGGTATCAGTACTAATTTAAGAACTCGGGTTGAATCAGTCGCAACCACTCCCGGCAAACCCGAAGTTTAGTCCAGACCAAATTCGCAACTCCGCGGTCGAGAAGTCGGCTTGTGGGAAGTCAGAGGTTTCAATCTGGGCCCGCGTCAACCGACGACACCGCTAGGAGAGGCCCGTTGTTCTCTTGAGCGAGCCCAGTAACAGCGCCATCGGTATCCACCTGCTGCTGGAACGTTGTTTCCGCCTTGCCTTTGGTCGGATAGGTTCCCGCAGCCCTTCGAGTCAGGCCACAGGCTCGATCGAGCGAGAAATCTATTCGGCAACTCCCATCGGGGGCAGCGGGCGCGGTGGCGCTCCCGGTCGTACGCTTACGGACGCGAGTCTAGTGAAAACCGATGCCATGCGACGCCGTCCTTTACGAAATGTGTGGATTGGACTGGTTGGCCGGTAAACTTCGCGATACTCGATTCCCAGAATTTGCGAGCCAAGACATTTTTCTCCATGACGCGAATCTGCCATCGACCCCGACAATGGAGCCATACTTTCTCGGCGAGTTGGGTCCCGACTCCGCGACGCCGGTACCGGCGCAATACAAAAAACTCCGCCATGTCCCAAGTTTCGCTGTCGCCGAACGGTTCTGAGCCTTGTGTGACCAGCGCGAATCCAACTAGCTTGCCGTCAAGTCTCGCTAGAAGCGGCAGTCGAGAGTTATCGCAAAAAAAGAGAGGAAGGCTCTTGTAGCCGTAACGGCCATCCTCCCCAACGTCTATCGGGATCAGTTCACTGAACTCGTGAATGTAAAGTTCAAGAAGGTTCCCCAAAACAGATTGATGCTCGACGCCGGCTCGGATGAGTTCGAGACCCGTGGACATGCACCTGAGCTTACATCGAAACCGCCTTTCAGGACGGGTCAGCGGCAAACCAGAAACTGAGGTTTGGCCGAGTCTGACAGCCTCAACGGTTCTCACAGCGGCCGCGCCAGCGACCTGAGGAGGTGACGATTGTTTCAAAGCGGCCAGATACGCCGCCCTGGCGCTTCGTCGTCGGACCTAATTCGGGACTCGGGACGCGCGCTGAAGGCTCGCTCCGCCTCGGCTTTTCCGGATTCCCCGATTGCGGATGCACGTCTCTGATTGACTCTATCGGACCTTTTCGGCTGAAAGGTTAACTGAGAGGATGAGCCTGCAGCGACGGGCGTGGTGGTTTCCGCAACGGGAATAATTCAAGACTGGAACTAGGCGGCCCGGAATTCCGCCGCAGACTGCCGAATCTTATTCCAAACGTCATCCCGCCCTGCGCCAGTTTTCGAAGAGAAAGGAACCACCGTCGCGGTTGGATATGCTTCGGTCAGGCCCTTCAGAGCGTTGCGCAACTGATTGTTGGAGAGCCGGTCGCTCTTGGTTGCGACCACAAGAAACTCGTGGCCCGAGGCATTAAGAAAGTCCAATAGCTGGCGGTCGCTGTCCTGCGGAGGAACGTTCACATCCACCAGCGCCAGGCACAAAGCGAGCGTGGGACGATCGTTGAGATAAGGTTCGATGAATTTAGGCCACTCCTGCGAGATTTCCCGTGAAAGTTTCGCGTAGCCGTAACCTGGCAGGTCGGCGAAAATTACTTCTGGGCGCGGTTTCCCCGGCCAGCGCACTTCGAAGAAGTTAATGCTGCGCGTGCGGCCCGGGGTGGAACTCGTGCGAGCCAGCTTGGCATCGACTAGCGTATTGATCACGCTCGACTTGCCAACATTTGAACGGCCAAGAAAAGCCACCTCCGGCAGGCTGGGAGCAGGGAAGTGCGCCGCAGCGGTGGCCGCTGCCATGAATCGGGCCATAACCCTCATGAGCAGTTCTCCCTTCCCAGTTTTCGGCTGTCAGTGGGCATGCTCCAGTGTGCAATGCCACGGCGAAATCTTGCAAGCGTGTGTCTCGGAGGGGGAATCTTGCACAGCAAAAAACGCCCGCTCGTGCGGGCGTTTTGTATGCGGAGAATTGAGTATCCTACTGATGCGCGGCCGGGCTATCTTCGGTGCTGGAGGTAAGCGGTGCGATGGGCTGCGTCGTTTCTTCTTCCCTCATCGCGGGCAGGGGAGACTCGAGTGCGATTTGCAGCACCTGGTCCATCGTGTCGACGAAATGCAGTTTCATCGCACTGCGCAAATTTTCGGGGACCTCGGCTAAGTCTTTCTCATTGTCCCGGGGCAGGATGACTTCGAAGAGTCCGGCGCGGTGCGCCGCCAGCAACTTCTCTTTCAGGCCGCCGATGGGCAGCACTTTGCCGCGCAAGGTGATTTCGCCTGTCATGGCCAGATCGCGGCGTACTGGTATTTTGCTCAGCGCGCTCGCAATTGCAGTGGCAATCGTAATTCCAGCCGACGGTCCATCTTTCGGAATCGCACCTTCGGGCACGTGGACGTGCAGGTCGAGAGTGCGATAGAAATCGCGGGTCAGGCCGAGGCGATGCGCCCGCGAGCGAACATACGAGAGAGCCGCCTGCGCCGATTCTTGCATAACGTCGCCGAGCTTGCCGGTCAGCGTCAACTTGCCTTTGCCGTCGACCACCGTGGCTTCGGTGCTGAGGATCGAGCCGCCGACTTCCGTCCAAGCCAGGCCGGTCACGAGTCCCACTTCGCTCTTTTCGTGTGCCAGCGTGTCGCGGAACTTGATGACCCCCAGGAAATCTGTAACGTTTTCGCCGGTGACGGCGACTGTATAGTTTTCGCCTTCTTTTACCACCTTGCGAGCCACTTTGCGGCAAACATTGCCGATCTCGCGCTCCAGATTACGCACTCCGGCTTCACGGGTGTAGGCGCGAATCAGTTTGGTGATGGCATCGTCGGAGAACTTCACATTCTTTTCTGACAGTCCCGCCTGCAGCATCTGCTTCTTCACCAGGAACTGTTTTGCGATTTCCACCTTTTCCTGCTCGGTGTAGCCGTGCAGTCGCAATACTTCCATGCGGTCCTGCAGGGCCGGAGGAATGGTGTGCATCACGTTGGCCGTGGCTACAAAGAAAACCTGCGACAGGTCATACTCGACGTCGAGGTAGTGGTCGACGAACATGAAGTTCTGCTCAGGATCGAGCACTTCCAGCAGAGCGGCCGAAGGATCGCCGCGGAAGTCCATCGACATCTTGTCGACTTCGTCCAGCATGAAGACCGGGTTTTTGGTTCCCGCTTTCTTCATCATCTGAATAATCTGGCCAGGCAACGCGCCGATGTAAGTACGGCGGTGGCCGCGGATTTCAGCTTCATCCCGCACTCCGCCGAGCGACATGCGGACGAACTTGCGTCCGGTGGCCTTGGCGATCGACATTCCCAGCGAGGTCTTGCCGACGCCCGGAGGTCCAACGAAGCAGAGAATCGATCCCTTGGGATTTTTTACCAATTGGCGCACGGCGAGGAATTCGAGAATCCGTTCCTTGATTTTTTCCAGGCCGTAATGATCTTCGTTGAGAACTTTTTCGGCGCGCGAAATGTTGCGGATTTCCTTGGAACGCTTCTTCCATGGCACGGCCAGAAGCCAATCCAGATAGTTGCGCGAAACCGTCGATTCAGCCGACATCGGCGGCATCGCTTCCAGCTTCTTCAGTTCCTGCAGCGCCTTATCCTTGACGTCTTTTGGCATGCCGGCGGCTTCGACTTTCTTCTTCAACTCATCGAACTCGCTCTTCTCGCCCCGGCCCAGCTCCTTCTGAATGGCCTTGATCTTCTCGTTGAGGTAGTACTCTTTCTGGGCTTTCTCCATCTGGCGTTTCACGCGAGACTGGATGGTGCGATCCACGTTAAGTTTTTCGATTTCGACGTCAAGCACATCGGCGATGCGGTTCAAGCGCTCGGAAGGATCGAAGATTTCAAGCAGTTCCTGCTTTTCTTCGATCGAAAGCTGCAGGTTGGCGGCAATGATGTCAGTCAGCTTGGCGGGATCTTCCATCCGTACCGCCGAGATCATGGTCTCGTAGTTCAGCGCCTGGCAAAGCTTCACATACTGCTCAAACAACGTGGTGACGCGCTGCATGCCCGCTTCAATCTGGGCGTTCATCTCGACCGGGTAACGGGCTACACGGACGGAAGCCTGCATGTAACCGTCCGCGTCGGTAGCCTGCAGCAGCCGGCCGCGCTCAATGCCTTCGACCAGAACCTTGATATTACCGTCGGGCAACTTCAGGCTTTGGACAATATTGACAATGGTTCCGACCTGATAGATCTCATTGGACTTTGGCTCGTCGATGGAGGCATCGTGCTGAGTCGCCAGAAAAATCTTCTTGTCCGCGGCCAAGGCCTCTTCGAGAGCGCGCACGCTGGACTCGCGCCCCACCACGAACGGCGTCATCATGTAGGGAAAGATGACCACGTCCCGGATTGGCATCATGGGCAGTTTCTTAGTTTCGAATTTTTCCTTGGATGTGGTCACTCAATCTCCCCGGCACTGCTGAATGGCTGCGGCGCAAACTCTTTATTACCTACTGTCTGTCAGTATTCAGTTTACTCTTCTGCGGCGCTTTGGCTAGCCGGCCTTTTCCATCATCGAAAGCGAGGCATTGCGCTTCTCCACCATCTCTCGAGTGACTTCGAACTCCTTTAGTTTCTTCTGGCTGGGCAAGTTGAACATCAGATCAAGCATCAGTTCTTCCAGGATCATGCGCAGACCGCGAGCTCCCACCTTGCGGGCCATAGCCTGCCGGGCGATAGCGCGGAGAGCCTCATCGGCGAATTTCAAGCGAACATTCTCGAACTCGAATAACCGCTGGTATTGCTTCACGATGGCGTTTTTGGGCCGTGTCAGGATTTCGATCAGCGCAAATTCGTCCAGATCTTCGAGCATTCCCATGACCGGCAGGCGACCGACAAACTCAGGAATCAGACCAAACTTGATCAGGTCTTCGGGTTGCAACTCGCTCAGCAGTTCGAAGTTACGCTTGCGCGCGGCGACAGCTTCCTCTTTCTCTTCATCATTGCCAGCGCGGAACCCGAGAGACTTTTTCCCTACCCGCCGGCCGATAATCTTTTCGAGACCAACAAAGGCTCCTCCGCAGATGAACAAAATGTTGGTCGTGTCAACCGGGGTGAATTCCTGGTGGGGATGCTTGCGCCCGCCCTGCGGCGGTACGTTCGCGATGGTACCTTCCAGAATCTTCAGCAGCGCCTGCTGCACTCCTTCTCCGGAAACATCGCGAGTGATGGAGGGATTCTCGTCTTTGCGGCCGATCTTATCGATTTCATCAATGTAGATAATGCCGGTTTGCGCGCGGCTCACATCACCCTCAGCCGCCTGCAGCAGCTTCAGGATGATATTTTCCACGTCCTCGCCCACGTATCCAGCTTCGGTGAGGGTAGTGGCGTCGACAATGGCGAAGGGTACGTCGAGCATGCGGGCCAAGGTCTGCGCCAGAAGCGTCTTGCCGGTTCCGGTGGGCCCGATGAGCAAAATGTTGGACTTACTTAATTCGATCGCATCTCCCGCCGCTTTCTGGCGGTTCATGAAGATGCGCTTGTAATGATTGTAAACCGCGACTGCCAGCTTCTTCTTGGTCTGCTCCTGCCCAATGACGTATTCATCCAGGAAGGTCTTGACCTCCTGCGGCTTCGGCAGCTGATTGGGCGTGGTGGTCTGCGGGGTAGCGGTGCGATCATCTTCCAGAATGGAGTTGCAGACCGCCACACACTCGTCGCAAATATAGGCGCGCGGATAATCGCTGGGCGACGAAATCAATTTGGCTACGGCATCCTGCGATTTATGGCAGAACGAGCAACGCAAAATCTCGTCGGAGCCCGACTTGTTTTTCACTCGGCTCTACTCCTTGTAAAGTTCACGGTTTGAAGCTGGCCCCCGCCTGCTTCAAGCGCCACCGCCGCTTTGCGCGCCAAACCCCGGTACACAGGTTAAGCGCGAAGGCCGATCATACCGCTTTTGTGGTCTTATAGATGATATCGTCTATGATTCCATATTCCTTAGCCTGCTGCGCGTTCATAATGAAATCGCGCTCCACATCTTTCTCCACTTTGTCCAGCTTTTGTCCGGTGTGCTTTGACAGTAACTGGTTTGTAATCTCGCGCATACGCAGGATTTCGCGCGCGTGGATGTCGATGTCGGTAGCTTGACCTGACAATCCTCCCATCGAAGGTTGGTGAATTAAAATGCGGGAATTAGGCAAAGCCAGTCTCTTCTTAGGTTCACCCGCCGCCAACAGTAATGCGGCCATCGAAGCCGCCTGCCCCACACACAGCGTCATGACATCATTCTTCACGTACTGCATGGTGTCGTAGATCGCCATGCCCGCCGTGATGGAGCCGCCCGGCGAATTGACGTATAGCTGAATATCTTTCTCAGGATCCTCTTGAGCCAGAAACAACATTTGGGCGATCACCAGGTTGGCGATGTTGTCGTCAATCGGCGTGCCTATAAAAATAATGTTATCCCGCAGCAGGCGGGAGTAAATATCGTAGGCGCGTTCGCCCCGCCCGGTCTGCTCAATGACCATCGGTACCAACATCATTTGCGGATCATTTGGTTTCATTTTTCTGCCGGACCTGTCACCGGACCTGCCACACTCCGCCCCGAAATAACCTTTACCTTGCCAGGGAGGGTTGAAAGTGGTCCGCGTCTTTTTTCAACAACTACGCGGACTGGTGATAAATAAAATCGAGGGTTTTCTCGCTGCGGATTCTCATTCGGATTCTATCGAGGCCCCCATCCTCTGTCAAACGCGCTCGCACCGCTTCGGAAGTCTGTTTGGACTGTTTTGCCAGAGCTTCAATTTCCCGATTCACATCCGCATCGTCGACCTGGATGTTTTCCAGATCCGCAATGCGCTCCAGCAGCAGCGAAGACTTCACATCATTTACCGCTTGATCCCGCTGGCCGGATCGAAGCCGGGGCAGGTCCATCTTCTTCAAGTCTTCCATCTTCATGCCCTGGGAAGCCAATGCTCGCAAGCCACGTTCAAGACGTAAATCAATCTGGCGATCGACCAAGGACTCCGGGACCTCAAAATCATTGCGTTTCACCAGTTCGGCCACGAGCTTGTCTTTCGCGGCATGCTCGGCCGTGTGACGCTTTTCCGCTTCCATGTTCTCACGGATTTGCTTGCGCACCTGGTCCAAGCTCGTGAACTCCCCCAGTTCTTTGGCGAATTCGTCGTTCAACTCGGGAAGGCTTTTCTGTTTTACGCCATTCACCTTCACGGTATACACAAAGGTCTTGCCGGCCAGACGCTTATCGGAATTATCTTGGGGATAACTAACGTCGAATGTGCGCTCTTCGCCCGGCGACGCTCCGGTAAGGTTCTGGGTAAACTCCGCCACCGTATTCTTACCGCCGATCTCGATCAACACATCGTCCATGTGCACCGGATTGGCGCTGGCTTCCTCAACGTCTTTGCCATCCTTGGGCCGTCCATCCATGGAAGCCTGCGCGAAGTCGCCTGGCGCGAGGGTGCGTCCTTCGACGTCGGTGTAGGTCGCTCGCTGCTCTTGCAGGTTCAAGAGTGCCTGTTCCACTTCCTCGTCGGTGACTGCGATCTCCGGCTTGTCGGCGCGAAGGTCCTTGTAGCCTTCGACTTGAATTTCCGGAAGCACTTCGAAACTAGCCTTGAAGCGCAAGGGCTCGCCATCATGAAAGTGCAGGTCGGTAATGCGGGGCTGAGAAACAGGAATGAGGCCCTGCTTCTCCGCTTCCTTGCGGAAGTGGCGAGGTGCCAAGGCTTCGATCACATCGTTCTTGAGGCCATCGCCGAAGCGCTGGCGGATGATGGAAGCCGGCACGTGCCCGGCGCGAAAGCCCGGCAGGCGCGCGCTCTTCTGGTAGCGCTGGATTTGCAGTTCAGTCTCGCGGGTAACTTCCGCGGCCGGGATCTCGACCGAAATTTCCCGCTTGATATCCTTCTTGTTGGGTTCAGTCTTTGCCGGGTCCGTTGTCTCTGTGGGGCTCACGTTTCGCCTTTCCCCCGCCGCTCAATCCCGAGGTTCCGTCGAGGACGGGAACCAGGCAGAATCTATGCGGCGTTCACTTGAGTGTAAAGACAGGAGGAGAGCACCGTCAAACGGGGAAACGAACTTAAGTTTGTATGCCCTGCAATCGTTTCCCAATCCCGGCACCGACGCGGGGTGAGGTCAGGCGAAAATCTCTCGCAGCGCAAGCAGCAAATGGTCCGAGAGCTGATCGGTCTTTGAAACAACATCTCGGACGCCCACCGCCTTAGCCACTTTCAACAATTCTCTTGAAGGATGCATGGTGAACATCACCATGGCCGTGTCGGGCGCGATATGGCTTATCTTGCGCGCAGCCTCCAGTCCGTCCATGACGGGCATTTGCAAATCCAGTATGACGATGTCGGGGTGCATCTCTTCGACTTTTTGGACCGCCACCATACCGTTCTCTGCTTCTCCGCAAACCTGGAAATCCGCATTTTCCTCGATCCACGATCGCAGCGAAGTCCGAATCAGGGTGTTGTCATCGACGATGAGAACTGTGTGCTTCATGCGCCACCTCAATCTGCCCTTGGCAGGTTAGGCGAGCCCTGCTTACAGCTCGACGGCGTCAACGAGGAAGGGTAGACCCACCCTAGCCCCCGTAGGAACAATGCACCATACCGTCGATACCGTACCGTGGCGCACATTCATATGTCATCCACCGTACTTTGTGCCTGGCGGGAGTTCCCCTCGGCACTTAGCAGGCGGGCTACTAAGCTACGGCTGGCCCTGTTGGCAGGTCTGGGCGGTCACTTCCGAGTACCCGACAATCCGCTCAGAAAGAACTATGGACTTGCCGCTAAAAGTGAGACAAGTTCAGACTCAAAATCCATTGAATGAGAGAATTGAGTCGTGGGATTGTCTCGCCGCGCCTGCGGTGCCCTCGCCCATCTACGGCAGATCGTGGCGATAGGTATCAAAGGGCGAGAGCGGCAGAGGTGACGCTCCAAATTTCAGAGTCACGCCAAATGTAAACATGGGCCCGACGAGAACCTTGCCGCTCATAAGATCGAGATTCACAAAGCCGCCACCGGCCATTGTGATGGTGAGAAAGTCGGTTACGTCGTAAGCGAGATTGACAGGTACCAGGTTCACGGTCAGGGTCGGATTGATGCTCCTCCCCAAACTGGCCTGAAAGCCCGCTTGCGCGTAGAGCTGCCACCAATGAAAATTACCGATGCTGCCGAAGCGGTCAACATCAGTGATTTGCGTGTATGGACTGAACGTCCAAGAATCATTGCCGACCGTCGCATTCAGCGGGTCCGCCAATTGAAAGCCGTTAGTCCACTCGAGATGCTTCCCTTTGGGTGAACCTTTGGACACGATGCACTGGACGGTGAGGGTGAAAGCGTCTTGGCGGGCTCGGGTGAACGGAAAAATCGATTGTTCGCCGGGTTGGAGTTCACAGTGATCGTACTTCCACGGGTCGCCCTGTGAGACCGTGGGTGGCGCGACATCGGGAACGACGGGCGTAGGAATCGGTTTCGGCAGGCCGGCAAACTTGTAGGGACGCACTGACCATTCCTTCATCTGTTCCCGCAGGTCGTCCGGAATAATGATCGTGTTCGACCTGGGAGTAAATTGCGGAGCTGGAGACGACCCGGAAAGTTGCAGCCTACCGGGCGAGAACCCCGCGAGCACGCGGTCCTTTAAAGTCGGCCGCGTGGAGAAACGTTTTTGGCCGAAAATGGTCGTGGTGGCCACTGCCAGGTGAAAAATGGACGCCCGCGTGATCGGCCCAACAACGCCATCGGGTTTGAGTTGCTGGCGCGCCTGGTAAGCTCGTATCGCCTTGTTAGTCTCAGGGCCGAAAGACCCATCGACCGCAATGGGGGACGCCACGCCGTCGTTGCGCAGGTTCAGCCCTTCCTGCAGAGCCCGGACGTCAGGTCCATTCATTCCTGCGGAAAGATCTCTCATGACACCATACCTCTAGCCCGAAAGAGTGCGCGCCGAAATCCGAGTGGTCAATTCTGAAAGTGTTGATTTCCTGCGGCTCTTCACAGGAATAGTGAGAGCATCGACCGAAGCGTTACACCCCAGGGAAATAAATGTCCGAGGAAGTTGCAGCTTAGAATTATCTGCGCACCGGATAGCCCGCTCATCAGAGCGGCTACGCTATTCTAGTTCTGTGTACGCGCCCGCAGAGCGCGAACGACAAACACCGACAAACAATGCCGCACTGGCTCACAGTCCTCAACCACGAAGTCATCGCCTGCACTCGCTGCCCGCGGCTGGTTGGATATCGCGAACAGGTCGCCCGCGAACGGCGGCGGGCTTACCGCGACTGCGAGTACTGGGGCAAACCCGTGCCCGGCTTCGGCGATCCTGATGGGCGCGTGCTGATCATGGGGCTGGCCCCGGGTGCGCATGGCTCCAACCGCACCGGCCGCCCCTTCACCGGCGATGCTTCCGGCAAGTTCATGTTTCCCGTGTTGCATGAAACCGGATTCGCCAACCAACCCTATGCCAGCGACCGCAATGACGGACTCATGCTGAAAGATCTGTACATCACCGCTGCGGTGCGCTGCGCGCCGCCCGCCAATAAGCCAACGCCGCAGGAACTCGCCGAGTGCTCCCAGTTTCTCGACCGGGAAATTGCCGGATTAGAGCGCGTCAAGGTGGTGGTGGCATTGGGGAAGATCGGCTTCGACGCCTATCTGAACTATTTGAAACGTCATGGTCAGCTGCTCAACCGGCAGAAATATCTTTTCAAGCACGGTTTCAGTTACCGGTTGCCGGACGGTAAGGTGTTACTGGCCTCTTACCATCCTTCGAATCAGAACACGCAGACCGGAAAGCTCACGCGCGAGATGTTTGTGGAAATATTCAAAGAGGCGGCAAAACTTGCCGATGATTAGTGTGAGCTGCCGCCCGAGCCGGATCGCTGCACCCACCCCGACTTCAAACATCTGTTTCCGACTGCGCTCGATGGTCGCCAGTCCGCTCAGGATTACCTCTCCTGCCACCACTCGTTTGCCCTCACTCATGAAGACCGTCCCCAGGTCGATTGCGTTCAGGAATTTCTTTGGAAGAAGAACGGGGGCGAGATTATGTCTTGCGGAGGGGGTGTTGGGCGGACACTCTTGTCCGCCGCTGTTTTAACTATGTTGTCTTTGGGTTTAGTTCGAAGGTTGTGGAGTTACGGAGCGCGACTATCGACGCCGGCGCTCACACAAAATCAAGAGCAGCGTCAAAACCAGGCGGACAGGAGTGTCCGCCCCCTATAAGACCTAGAAGCCCACCATGACGGGCTCGGGCTCCAGATGGATGCCCCAGATCTCTTCCACGCGATGTTGAATCTGATCTTTCAGAGCGATCACCTCGGCGGCTGTGGCTGCGCCGCGATTCACGATGGCCAATGCATGCTTGCTCGAAATGCCGGCGCGGCCCATGCCGTAGCCTTTGGCGAATCCGGAATGCTCTACCAGCCACGCCGCGGAAATCTTCTTGCTCTTCTCGAGCGCGGGATAGCTGGGCAGAGTCAATCCCTTGGCCGCCGCTCGTTTCCTCACGTCTTCATGCTGCTCCGGGGAGATCACGGGGTTCTTAAAAAACGAGCCCGCACTCAGGCAGTCCGGATCTCCGGCCACAATCAACATCCCTTTCAAAGCTCGGATATGGCGCACGGCCTCGCGCGTCTCGGCCAGATCCGGCGTAGTCTCTCGGCCCGCGAAGTGCCGCTCCAGGTCGGCATAGCGGATGCGCGGCTTGCCCTCGGGGGTGAGCGCGTAGCTGACGCCCAGAACGATGAAACGTCCACTTTCGCTGCTGTTGAAAATGCTGGAGCGATAGCTGAAGCCGCATGCTTCGCGGCAAAGTTCGCGAATCTCGCCATCTCTCAAATCGAATACCTGAACCGATACAATGGTTTCGGCGACCTCCTGACCGTAGGCGCCGACATTTTGCACGGGTGTTCCACCCACGTTTCCCGGGATTCCGCTCAGGCACTCGACCCCGGCGCAGCGCGCCATCACTGCCCGGGAGACAAATTTATCCCACGATTCGCCCGCGCCTGCCTCGAAAATAACTTTGCCATCTTCATCGCGTCCGGCTCTCTGAACAATGCCACCGACAGCGATCTTTAGCACCAGTCCCGGCCAACCGGAATCTGCGACCACCAGGTTGCTGCCGCCGCCGAGCACAAACAGAGGTAGAGCGCGCGTGCGCGCAAATGTGACTGCCTCCTGCACCTCTCCAGTGTCTTTCGCTTCGACGAAATACCGCGCCATGCCCCCGACTTTAATGGTGGTAAGCGGTGCCAGCGGGATGTTTTCAAGCAGCTGCACGCATTTTCAATATTACACAGCACTCCCGCGCACGAACACCTCGACCGAGTAATGTCGGCCCCCGGTTGCGGATAACTTTCGCAGAGTGATTCGATCACGAACCTGCGTGGAAGCGACTAAGGATACAAAAGATAAAGGGAAAGAGTCGTAGAGTGTGGGGCGACGACGAGCCTTGATCAAAAACACCTGATTGAGTCAGATGGGCGAACCGGACAGCGCTTCCCACGAAACCCAGTTGCTGCTGAAAGGAGCGCATCATGATTTTGGGTATGCCTACGGCAACTTACACTCTTGTGTACATAATAATCAGCCTGATTGGGATCGGATCCGGGTTTTTGGTGATGTTCGGGTTGCTCACCGCAAGACGGTTTGATGGAGCGACCGCGCTTTTCCTGGTCGCCACGGGGTTGACCAGCGTAACCGGGTTTGGATTTCCATTCGACCACTTGCTGCCTTTGCACGTGATTGGGATCATCTCGCTGATAGTCCTGGCGATTGTGATCCTGGCGCGCTATGTGTTTCACCTGGGGGGTGCGTGGCGTGCGGGCTATGCCATCGGGGCCACCTTGGCGTTGTACCTAAACCTGTTTGTTTTCCTGGCGCAGTTGTTCCAGAAAGTACCGGCGCTGAAAGTTTTGGCTCCGACACAGAAAGAGCCGCCGTTCCTGGTTGCTCAGTTGGTCGTTCTCCTTATTTTCTTGGGCCTCACAGTTTTGGCCGCGAAGGAATTCCAAATTGAACCGGTTCGCGTTAGCGGAGCATAGTGTTCACTCTGCTAATACGGCCTGAATAGAGAGATCAGGACGAGGGGGAACGGCGAACTCTTGCGATCACGACCGGCACGGCGCAGTTTCGCCCTCGTGGAATGGATTTCGAGCGGCGCCCGCTGATAGTTCCCACGCCGACCCGCAAGCCTGTATTCTTGCATCACTCCGTCAATGCTGAGGTGCCCCCATTCTGTTTGCGGTTAACGACTTTTTAGCGCTTGAGGCTTTATCCTCTCGAGAGCGTGCTACTCGGGTTTACGGACTGCTGCGCACGTTTCTCGACATTCCCGTCGAGGCGCGGACCGAAACGCTTTCCCGGCTGACTGCGGCTATCGAGAAACGTCCCGACCGCGAAGCCATTCATTCTTCGCTTCGCGAATTCTGGTCTCACCACTCTTATGTTCGAGTAATTTCCGAAGCCGGTTTGCCCGATGAGGCGTTCCTCTTGCGCGAACTGCTGGCGAGAGCTCTTAAACATTTATTGCCCGTGGATGAGGTTGAGGGCGACCTCTACGTTTTGATGGATTCCCTAAACCTGAGAGAATCCGACGCGCGCTGGCTTGGCTCTCTGCCCGATCCACTCATCGCGGCGTGGGCTGATATTTTCCGGCCTTCTAAATCTTCAATTCTGGCTAGCTGCAAAATCCTGGCGTTGCGGGCAACGAATATCGCTTTATCACGCGATCTGATTGAATTCGCGGACGATGAAGACATCACCAAATCCAGTTTCTTTAATCTTCCTGCAGTGGTGGAGAACGTGGTCCGGCATCCGGAGGAGTTTCATCGCTGGGAGGAACAGCGTGCCGCTTGCGAGACGCAGTTGCAGTCGGTGAATCGGCTGCTGGCGGAAAAAGGCTCCTCCGTGGATTTGATTTTTCGGGCGCGCTTGCTGCGTTCACTCCTGGGAAGAATTCAGCAAGTCATCAGCCTCGAACAGACAGGCTCGGATGCGCGCAAACTCTGCATCGTGATCGTGCACGGCTTCGCCTCGCAACGGCGCATGGGAACAGTGCTGAGCGCCAGCACGCGGCGGTTGGCGCGCAGCGTGGTTGAGCGAACTGGACGCACCGGCAAGCACTACATTGCCCGCGATGCCGCACAATGGAGAGTCATGGGCCTGGGTGCGGTTCTTGCCGGTGTCATCACGGCCTTCACAGCTTTATTCAAATACATGCTCTCAGCGGTAATTCACGCTCCACTTCTTTTGGCCTTCGCTCATTCGATGAACTATGTGGTCAGCTTCCTGCTCATGCAGGCCGGTGGATTTCTGCTGGCCTCGAAGATGCCCGCTGCCACCGCCGCCGCCCTGGTCGACGCGATGGAGGATCCCGAAAAAGATCGCATGGCTAGTCTGCAGGCGATTTCCCATACCCAGTTCATCGTTACCATCAGCAACCTGGTTGGGGCAATCCCAGTGTCGATTCTGATTGATAGGATTTATAAGGCCGTGACCGGACACCCGTTCCTGAACGCTGCGGAGGCCGAGCACGGCGTGCACATGCTCTTTCCGCACACCTCGGGAACGATTTTTTTTGCCATGGTGACTGGTGTTTTCCTGTGGCTCTCGTCGCTTGCAACCGGATGGACGGCGAATTACCTCGCTCTCCACAAGATGGCCACCGCCATCTCGAATAGCCTGCGCATTCGAAACCGGCTTGGGTTGAAGCGGGCGGCGAAGCTCGCCGATTGGGCTCGGCATCACGCGGCGGGATCCGTAGGCTTCATCGTCCTGGGTTTCCTGCTGGGCTCGATGCCCATCGTTTTCGAGCTATTCGGAATCCCTCTGGAAGTCCGCCACGTCACATTGGCGGCGGCCAGTCTCGGCTACGCCCTCGATGCCAGGCACATGTATGGCCAACTGAACCGCTACGAGATAGTATCGGCTCTCTCCGGCGTCGCCATGGTCGGCCTTCTGAACATCTTCGCGTCGTTTGCGCTTAGTTTTGTCCTGGCAGTACGCGCCCGCAACATCGGCGAAAAACAATCTCATCGATTTTTGCGCGAGGTTGGACGAGAACTTCTGGCCAATCCGCTCGCTTTCATACTCCCTCGCGGTTAGCAGGGCCTCTAAATAGTTTCCGAGCAGATGTAACCAAATACCGGCGAACGACATCTGTTTGTGGTTGCGTTGCAGTGTGCGTGTTTTGCCAGTGCGTACTGCGGGCACGGCGCGCCTCCAAGCGGGCGTTCGTGTTCCCTTGACAAACCAATCATCGAGGTCTAAGAAATAGTCTGTGCTTGAGCGGATCTCGCTGTTTCCCGACGCAAATGCAATTTGCTACGCCACACCGCAGACGGATGAGCTAGCAACTCAGGAGGAGGGACCATGCCGTCCCGCAGAGAGTTCTTCAAGACAGCGGCTGTCGGCGGAATCGCCGCCACCATCTTTGGGTTCGACCTCAAGCCTGCCTACGCCCAACTTAAAGAGTTAAAGATTGCGCGTGCCTCCGAAACGCGCTCAACGTGCCCCTATTGCGCGGTGGGCTGCGGCGTCCTCATCTACACGATCGGCGACCGGGCAAAGAACGTGACGCCGCAGGTAATCCACGTCGAAGGCGATCCTGATCATCCCACGAACCGCGGAACTCTCTGCCCAAAGGGCTCTTCGCTCGAACAGGACATGCTGAACCCGCGGCGGCTTACGAAGCCGCAAGTCCGACGTCCGGGCGCGATAGACTGGCAGGACATTTCCTGGGATAACGCTCTGAATGAGATTGCGCAATGGACTAAGAAAACCCGCGACAGTTCCTTCGTCGAGAAGGATCCGAACGGCCGCACCGTGAATCGGTGCGAAGGCATTTCATTCATCGGCGGCTGCACCGATACCAATGAGTTCAATTATCTGGTCGTCAAGGCCATGAGGAGTTTGGGCTTGGTGTATTTAGAAAACCAAGCCCGGGTTTGACACGGCCCCACGGTCTCAAGTTTGGGACCAACATTCGGACGCGGGGCGATGACGAACGGCTGGATCGACATCAAGAACACCGACATGATGTTGATCATGGGTGGAAATCCGGCCGAAAACCATCCTTGTGGATTCAAGTGGGCGATGGAGGCCAAGCGCAACCGCAACGCCAAGCTGATTTCGGTGGACCCGAGATTCACGCGCACATCCGCGACCGCCGACCTCTTCGTACAAATTCGCGCCGGCTCCGACATTGCGTTTCTTGGCGGACTGATCCGCTACGCCATCGAGAACAACCGAATCGCCAAGGAATATCTCGTCAATTACACCAATGCGGCATTCATCGTTAAGGAGGGTTTCAAACTTCCCGAAGATGGCCTGTACTCGGGATTCAACTCTGCTGCAGGCTCGTATGATCAGACCACCTGGAATTATCAAGAGGGTGGAGACTTCAGCGGTAAAACGGACGCCGTCGTGACCTCCGCTCCCGCAGCCCCGGCGGCAGGACCTGCGGCAGCTGCCGGCCACGCGACCCCGCCACAAAGCGCGGAGTCGGTGGCGGCGCCCACACCGCCGCCGATGCTGCCGCCCAATGTCGCCTACGACTTGACGCTTCAACATCCGCGCTGCGTCTTTCAACTGATGAAGCAGCAGTATTCGCGCTACACGCCGGAGACGGTGGAACGGATCACCGGTATCCCGAAGGGCCAATACCTCAAGGCGGTGGATCTATTTACCTCAGTCCGCAAAGACGGCGACATGAAGAAAGTCGCGACCATCATTTATGCGGTGGGGTGGACGCAGCACAGCTTCGGAACGCAAATCATCCGTACTGCCGCCATGATTCAACTTCTGCTGGGCAACGTCGGAAGAGCGGGCGGGGGAGTGAACGCGCTCCGCGGCCATTCGAATATTCAGGGCGCGACGGACATGGCCGGGCTGTACGACTCGCTACCCGGATATTTGAAAGGGCCGATTCCCGACGACAGGGATTTGGCCACGTATCTGAAGCGCACCACGCCAGGACCGTCCAAACCAGCGCCTTGGAATTCGATGAACTACTACGCGAACACGCCGAAATTCATGGTGTCGTTGCTCAAGGCGTTGTATGGCGACGCGGCAACAAAGGAGAACGGGTTTGCCTTTGATTACCTGCCCAAGCCCGGCCAGGACTGTTCGTGGACCCATATTTGGGACGACATGTACAACGGCAAGATCAAGGGCATGATGGCCTTTGGAATGAACGGCGTGATGATCGGACCGGACACCAATAAAAATATCAATGCGCTCAAGAAGGCCGACTGGCTGGTGGTGGGCGAAATTTATCAGGACGAAACCAGCGAGTTCTGGCGAGCACCGGGAATTACCACGGAAGAACAGAGGAACATCAAAACCACGGTGTACCGTTTGCCCTGTGCGGGTTTTGCTGAAAAAGATGGCAGCATGACAAACTCGGCGCGCTGGGTTACGTGGAAATATGCGGCCGTCCCGCCTCCGGGACAAGCGCGGCTTGATCAGGACATCGTCGCGCAGATTTTCCTGCGGGTGCGAGATCTCTACAAGAAAGATGGGGGAAAATTCCCCGACCCAATTCTAAATCTGAATTGGGCGTACGCCGACTCCGACCATCCTCCGCTCTCGCAAGTGGCCATGGAGCTCAACGGTAAAGCTCTCGCCGATCTGAAAGACCCGGCGACGGGAGAGGTCATCAAAGCCGGACAGCAGTTGCCCGGTTTCGCGTGGTTGAAGGACGACGGCACAACGACGTGCGGCAATTGGATCTATTCCGGCATTTGGACCGAGGCCGGATCGCAGATCCAGCGGCGAGGCACAGAGGATCCCTCGGGATTGGGCGTGTATCCCAATTGGGCGTGGTCGTGGCCGGCTAACCGGCGCGTGCTTTACAACCGTGCTTCATGCGACGCATCGGGAAAGCCGTGGGATTCAGATCGCAAACAGATCTGGTGGAACCAAGCGGCGGGAAAGTGGGTCGGCAACGACGTGCCCGACTTCAAACCCGATTCCAATCCTAAAGATCACATGGGGCCGTTCATCATGAATCCAGAAGGCGTCGGACGATTGTTCGCTCCGATCGGTGTGCTGGCGGACGGGCCGTTCCCCGAGCACTATGAACCGATCGAAAGCCCGATCAAGAATCCGTTGCACCCCGACCAGTCGAATAATCCGCTGGTGAAGAAATTCAAGACGCCGTACGACAAGTTTGGATCGCCGGAGGAGTACAGCATCGTCTGCACCACCTACCGTCTGACCGAGCAGTATCACTACTGGACGAAAAATAATCCGATGAACGTCCAGTTGATCCCGGAGCCGTTCGTGGAGATTCCAGTAGAGTTGGCGGACGAAAAAGGAATTCGTGGAACGGACAAGATCAAAGTGATCAGCGCGCGCGGAACCTACATCGCAAAAGCCTTTGTCACTCGGCGGCTGAAGCCGATGATGATCGACGGCAAGAAGGTCTATCAGATCGGGTTGCCGATTCACCAGGGCTTCCGCGGTATAGACGAGGACGAAGGACGAAATGCTCGGACCCCGGCGAATTTGCTGACCCCCGCGGTCACCGACCCGAATGCCCACACCCCGGAATCCAAAGGCTTTCTGGTGAAGGTCGAGAAGGCATAGGAGGGATGATGAGCCAGGCCTCAACAGAAATCGTTCGGATTTCAGGCCACGCCGGGGTCGTCCCCGGCGCCGGGTTGAACCGGGAACTGCAGATCTGCAAGCTGGTGGACACCACGACTTGCATCGGCTGCAAAGCGTGCGAAGTAGCCTGCCTGGAATGGAACGGTTACACCTTCAGCGAAACCACGTTTGACAACACCTACCAGACGATGCCGGAGACGGCATGGAATTACTGGAATCTGATCAAGTTCAATGAACACGAGCGCGCCGATGGCAGCATGATGCTGCTGATGCGCAAAGACCAATGCATGCACTGCGCTGATCCGGGCTGCCTGGTGGCCTGCCCTGCCGACGGGGCCATCGTCCAGTACGCCAATGGTATTGTCGATTTCCAGGAAGCCAACTGCATCGGTTGCGGCTATTGCATGACGGGCTGCCCGTTCAACATCCCGAAATTCAGTCCCACCTCGCGCAAAGTTTTCAAGTGCACGCTGTGCAACGACCGGGTGTCGCAGGGGCTTGAACCGGCTTGCATCAAGGCCTGCCCCACGGGCTGCCTTCATTTTGGAACGAAGTCAGAAATGACGGATCTGGCGGAGACCCGTGCGGAGCAACTTCGCGAGAATTCCGGATACCGCGATGCGGGAGTGTACGATCCCCCCGGCGTGGGCGGAACCCACGTGATCTACGTCTTGCACGATGCCGAAAATCCGGAGTTGTACGGCGGGCTGCCCAGGGATCCGCACATCCCCCTATCGGTGCGGCTCTGGAAGGGCCCGCTGAAGTGGCTGGGGAATATAGCGATGGTCGGCGGCATCGTCGGCCTGGTATTGCATTACATGCGGTTCGGACCGAAAAAGGTGGAACCGATTCCGCCCGGTGATGGGAAGCGCGTATGACAACCGACGCCGTTTCACGCCCCACTGCCTCCCACCCAAGCGAGGGAACGATCGTTCGCTACACCTTTGCCGAGCGTGCGAATCATTGGATCGGCGCGCTCTCCTACATCTACCTGTTGATGACTGGTCTCGCATTCTGGTCGCCCTATCTGTACTGGCTGGCCGCGGTTGTGGGGGGCGGTCCGGCGGCGAGATTCTGGCATCCGTGGGTGGGGCTAATTTTTGCGGCATCGCTGGTCTGGTCGTTTACCCAGTGGCACCGCGACATGCAAATTGACCCCGCCGATCGCGCCTGGGCGAAAGCGATCCCGGATTACATCCGGAACGAGGACGATAAACTTCCTCCGGTTGGGCGGTTCAATTACGGACAGAAACTTTTTTTCTGGGGCATTTTCTACGGCGTGATTCTGTTGCTGCTCTCTGGCGTCTTCTTGTGGTACACCGAAGCCCTCCCCTGGAGCCTCCGATTCGTGCGCTACACCGCGATTCTGATCCACGCGAGCGCGGCGCTGATCACGATTGGATTGTTCTTGATTCACGTTTACATGAGCGCGATCCTCGAAGAGGGCAGCTTTGGTTCCATGATTCACGGTTACGTCACGCGCGCCTGGGCCTGGACGTTCCATCGTACGTGGTATTACGAGGTCACCGGCAAATCCCAACCCAAATAACAACAATGATCCATGCCAAGTGGGATCGCCGCATCCGTCGCGCCAACGAACTGACTTCGTCTTACACCTTCGCCGCCGAAGGACTGCGCTTCTACGCGCGTCTCGCGACATTTCAAAAAAGCTTTTATGGGGAAATCCAGAAAACTCTGGCGGATTCGCCGAAGACTTCCTCTGATCGCCCTCTGCGAGACGAATTGGATCTTTTCCTTCTTCTGCCAAATCTCCCGGGATTTTTGTCGGTGATCCAGCAGATTGCGCCGGTGCCGCTGGCACGGGCCGCAGCCGGGTTGGCACGGAAGGGTGCGGCGGCATGGCAGCAGGCGATTGAAGAGTTCTGGCAGGGGAATTTCGAAACGGTCGCGGCCGTGGACGACATGGAGCCAGTCCGGGGCGGCGATTTGCGCGATGCGATTCCTTCCAATCGGCTGCTCGCGTGGATGTTTCTTCAACCCTACGCCGAATATCTTGCCGACTACCGCGAAGGCGCGATTGTGGATGGAACCCCGTCGACGTGTCCGCTCTGCGGCGGTAAGCCCATCGTCGGCGTATTGCGGAGCGAAGGCGACGGTGCAAAGAAATCGCTGATTTGCATGCTCTGCGCCCATGAATGGAGCTTTCGAAGAATCTACTGTCCGGCATGCGGAGAAGAAAGAGAACCGCAGATGGCATATTATTCGACGCCGGAGATCGCGCACGTCCGCGTGGACGTCTGCGACACCTGCCATACCTATCTGAAGAGTATCGATTTGACCAAGACAGGATTGGCGGTTGCCGTTGTAGACGAGCTCGCGACCATACCGTTGGACTTATGGGCTCGTGAGCACGGATACGAGAAGCTGCAGATCAACTTGTTAGGAACCTGATGAATAAGCTGCGCCGCGATCCGACAACCTTGTTCTGGTTCCCGGGTGACCATCAGCCGCGGACTCGCTCGACCTGAATCCTCACTTGCCGCCTCGCACCGACCTTTGACGCGCAGACATCTTCTTGTTTGTCCACTTCTTGGGGGGCTTGATGCGGAGTGCATCTATTGGCTCCCCACGTGTAGAAACAGCCGTCAACCACGCCTCAAACCCAAATTCAAGGCCGCTTGCCGGTTTGATCTCGCCCAGCACTTGAGCGGCTTCTAACTCCGCGGCTCCATGCAGGAACGCCCAAAGCGCGACCGACGCCTGCGCAGCTCGCTCCGACCCGGCAATTCGTTGCACCTGCCCGACCGTGAACGTCCAGAGGCTTTGGTGATGGGAGGTCGCATCGTGCTCTGGCGCGTGGAGACTCATCATCACCTCGTAGAGGTGACGGTTGTCCCGTGCGAACTTGATGTAAGCAGATGACATCTCGCGGATGGCGGTAACCGGCTCGCACCCATCGGCAGCCCTCCTCAGCGCCATTTCCAGTTGCCGGGCAGCTTCGTCTGCCAGGGCAGCTTCGAGTGCCCGGCGATCTGAAAAGTAACGGTAGATCGCGTTGGGCGCGAGGTCGAGGGAAGCAGCGATGTTCCGTAGCGATAAGTCGCGGATACCCCCGTGAACCAGTTCCTTAACCGCAGCCGAAAGGATGGTTTGGCGGTCTGTTTTCGACGGGTACGGCATACAGAACACTGTACACCTTGACAGGTCGTGGGCCCAAGATGTACGCTGTACATATTGAAGATGAACAGTGATCATCTTAGGAGAAATGCGATGGCGAACCGCCAAGATGTCGTGGTCACGGGAGTCTCCACCGGAATCGGTTGGGGAACCACAAAGGTGCTTGTTGCAAAGGGATTTCGCGTGTTCGGTTCTGTACGCAAGCAGACTGACGCCGATCGTTTGCAAAGAGAGTTCGGTAACGGCTTCGTGCCTCTCATGATGGACATTACGGACGCCGAAGCGGTATATCAAGCTGCCCAGAAGGTCGGCTCCATGACAGGCGACAGGAACTTGGTTGGCCTGGTGAACAATGCAGGAATCGTGGTCAGCGGGCCGCTGCTTTATCTGAGGCCCAGCGAGTACAGGCGGCAGTTGGAGGTCAACATGGTCTCGCCGCTTGTCGTAATCCAAGCCTTCGCGTCTCTGTTGGGAACGGATAAGAAGAGGCAGGGTCCCGCCGGGCGCATCGTGAACATCACCTCTAGCGTCGCAAAAGTTGCTATTCCGCTTCTCGGTGCCTATAGCGCTTCGAAATTTGGTCTTGAAGGCATGTCGGACGCGCTGCGGCGAGAACTGATGTTATTTGGCATCGACGTCGTGATCATTGAACCGGGCACTGTGAACACCGCGATGTACGACAAGGGCGAAAAAGAAGATCTGAGTGAGTTCAAGCAGACCGAGTATTGGGAGGCGGTGCAGAACTTCCAGAAATTCATCGTCACCGAAGCACGCACCAATGGCTTATCCCCTGAGCGTTTGGGCGAAGCCGTCCACGTCGCACTCAGCACGGCGAAACCGAAGGCACGCTACGCCGTCGTTCCGCAACGTTTCAAGAACTGGACATTGCCCAGACTGCTTCCTACGAGGATGCTCGACTCCGGTCTCGCAAAGCGGCTCGGACTCAAAAAGCCCTAACCAGGCTCGGACGGAGGATTCCCACTTCTGCTTAAAAGGAGAAACAGCGAAAGGCGGTTATTTCCGGTACTGCCAGTACTTTTTGCCCGAGGTCCCGGCGTGATGCGGGGTAAATGCCCGCATCGGGTGACTTGGCTCACACGTTGAGCGGTTTTTCTGACGAGTTCCCAAAGAAACGCATTTGCGTTTCTCAGTGTCGGGATGGTCGGCAACTCTTAGCTGGGGATTACTTCAGAGTAGCTCGTCACTCGCCCACAATCGCCGGAGACACGAGCCGGACATCTTCATGACCGGTGGCCTCGGCGCCACAGATCAACGATCAGAGTAGTGCCGCGACTGTAAGTGAGGTTTGCCCGTGATCCGCCCGGAATCCGGGTTTTGTTAGGTTATTCGGCGCACCTGAAGGGTTCGGTGAGTAAATCGGTTTTGCAACAAGCGAGCCCTCCCCCCGCCATTTTGATTGACACATCGATGTTGCCTAGACTCGTCGAATGAGTGAATGGCTTCCACCAGTTTCAATCACTCGGACATCATCTCCAATAAGGCAGACGATTCTTCTCGAGGAGGTTGTTCGGTCTCCTTATCCAGGGAAAGAGGTAACCTCAGGGCGGTAGCAAACAGCAAAGCGTGTAATCCGCAGAGTAGAAGAAAGGCAGCGGTAAATGCGCGGGAGAGGCTGGCGCTGGACTGTGACAATCCCAACCTCCATCCCAGGAAGGTCGCGCAGAGTGTGGTCAGAGTCGGGCCGCCGAGACGCTGCACGATGTTGAGTGAGGTTGTCGCCGTCGGCAGGTCCTGTTTTCTGACGAAAGCGTATGCCGCCGAGATGGAGGGAATGCCAACTGCGCTCAGTCCCACTCCGCGCAGGAACAGAGCGCATGCGAGCACGGAGAGAACAAGTCCGTGACTGGCTAGGTAGAGAAATGGCAGGGTGCCGGCGAAGGCCAGAAACGCGCCTCCGGCAGATAACTTTCGTATACCAAAGCGCTGGGTCAGGGCTCCCATCCATGGATAGGAACAGATCATCCCCACTCCCAGCGGAGCCAGTAGCCAACCGGTCGCACTCGGCGATTGGCCACAGGCGCGGATAAGATAGATTGGAATCAGCATCTGGCCTGCGAACGAGATTCCGTTTGACATGAACTGCGTGGTGGCGGACGCAGAGAAGGTTCTGCTTTTGAATAGCTGCAGGTCGATGAGTGCTCGATCTCCTTTGCGAATTGCCATTCTGAAGAAGAGCGTAAGCAGAACGATGGAAACTAGGAGAGCCGTAAGGCCGATACGCTCGCCCAGATGATCCGACCCATATAGGAAGAGCACGAGTCCGGGAGAGAGCAGGGCGAAGCCTGGAAGATCGAGTTCTCTCGACCTGGTCTCTTCGCGATCATTGGGCAGAAACAGAACCGCCAGGACGATTGCTAATACACCGACCGGCAGGTTGACCAGGAAGAGCCAGCGCCAGGAGGCATGTTGCAGAATGGCACCGGCGATGACCGGGCCAAGGATCGGCCCCATCAGGATGGGCACAGCCGCGTAGCCCATGAAGCGCGCCATATGCTTTCCGGCAGCACGCGCCATCATCATCTGCGTCAACGGAGCCATCAGGCCGCCGCTCATGCCCTGGAGGATGCGAAATGCGATCAACGAGTTCGCCGACCAGGCCAGACCGCAGAAGGCGGAGGAGAGGGTGAAGGCCGAAAAACACCAGAGGTAGAGAGATTTGGCTCCAATGCGCTCCACCAGCCAGCCGTTGAGCGGGAGCATAAGAGCGAGTGCCAGAAGATAGCCGCTGGTGACCCATTGAATCGCCGTGAGGCTGCTGTGCAGATCCACGGCGAGACTG
>DATNLE010000401.1:0-3256 GCA_035603035.1 Candidatus Acidiferrales bacterium
CGAGGCGGGTAATTTTCGCGTCTTCGACGATTCGGCACCCGATCGCTGGGGCCAGACTCTCATGAAGCGCCGAGAAGCCCTGGCAGCGAAAGATGAGAGCCGAAAACCAAAGACGCTTTATGCCTGGGACTTTCTCCTAGGCGTCGAGGACGTAAGCCGGCAAGGCGCGCTCCGTTTTCGCCGTCCCGAAGAGGAGGTCTTTCTCGCGCACGAGGCACTCACCGTGCCGCCGGTTGCGAGTCTCAAGGAACTGGAGATCGTGGCACGTGAAATTTCCGCCAAGCGGATTGATGATCTTCAGGCTCTGCGGAAGTGGCTCAAGGTTCTCGTCGCCCCCGGCGCCTCTTTAGGCGGCGCGAGACCGAAAGCGAGCTTCTCGGAAACTAACGGCAGTCTGTGGATCGCGAAGTTTCCAGCCGCCGACGACACACGCGATGTCGGGGCGTGGGAAGCACTCGCGCAACGACTTGCGGCGAGGACTGGAATCGACGTAGCGCAATCGGAGTTGCGTCGCTTCCACGGCGACTACCATACCTTCTGCGTGCGGCGCTTCGATCGAGCGGCCGCTCGCAGGCGCTTCTATGCTTCCGCGATGGCACTTCTGCGTAAGGATCAGAGCGAAGGGACAAGCTATCTTGATCTCGCGGAGTTTCTACAGGCGCATGGCGCGCAGGATCATATCGCTTCCGATCTCGAACAGCTCTTCCGGCGGGTCGCATTCAACGTCGCCATTGGCAACCGCGACGATCATTTGAGGAACCATGGATTTCTATTAACCCCTTCCGGCTGGCGTCTGGCACCGGCGTTTGATCTCAACCCCAACAGCGACCGGGCGGAGCACGTCCTCAATATCGACGAGCACGACAGTCGCCCGAGCCTCGCAAGCGTCATCGAGACTTCAGAATGGTATGTTGAATCTAAGGATCGCGGTGCAGCCATCGTCGCCGAAGTGCTGCATCAGACGCGGCAGTGGCGGCACGCGGCAAAGGCGCTAAATATTGCGCGTGCCGACATCGAGCTCACAGCACCGGCGTTCGCCGAGTCAGATGCAGCATCCTCGTAAATAGCAGTTGCCGCGTGGTACCGCAGCCAGCTCTTCTCCGGTCAACTCCTGGGAATCCGCGAAGTGGCTGAGAGAATTTGGCTTGTCAGCTTCTCGGATTTTGACCTAGGTTACTTCGAGGATGCGGAGGGACGGGTCGAATGCGCCGAAAACCCCCTCCGGGGCTAAACATGTGTCTGGAAAGTGGCTACAGCAAGCGCGCCAAGCACCACTACCAGAAGCCAGACTACTGGCTCCTTCTAAGCGGCGAGTTTCAGCTTTGGCTTGAGTCCGGCGCGCGCTGCCAACCGTACCAGCAAGTCCATGCTGAATCGGTCGATCTTTCCTCGCTTCAGATCCGACACGCGCGCTTGAGTCACTCCAAGTACCTTGGCGGCTTCAGCTTGCGTCATACGGCTTTTTTCCAGCCAATGCTCCAATCCCATCAACAGCATCGCGCGCATCTCCATCTCGGCCGCTTTTTCGGCAGGGAAAAGATCGTAAAAGACACTGCGCCCCGCCGCCGTCACGTGACGAGGGCCATGTTCACTGTCCGCAACCTTCTTGACTCTCATAACTTCACCTTGCAATCGCTTTAAATCGTTTCATCGCTAGATCCAGATCCGAACGGTTCGTCCTTTGGGACTTCTTCTGGAAACAGTGCAACACGTACACCCCTTCGGGACGCGTCGCGAGATAGATCATTCGGAAAATTCCGGCTTCATCTCGCACACGAATTTCCTTCACGCCGGTACCGATACCCGGCATGGGCTTCCAATCCTTCGGATCGAACCCACACTGAACCCGATACAATTCAAAGCCCAAAGAATCCTGCGCGGTCTCCGGAAACCGTCTTACGTCCTCCCTGCTGCCGCCCATCCAGACTACCGGTTTCACGAACGTATTATGCTATATCTCGCATGTATATGCAATATGTGGCATACGCCCAAGTAAAAACCCTACCTGCTCGCATACGCCAATGGCGTACCATAAGTTCATGGAATTCATCGAATCGCACGTCCCCCGAAAAAGCTCACCTAAAATTGGTAGGAAACACAATGGACAACCAATTGTTTGCTGATTTGGTAGCAAGCATGCAACAGCACAATGAGACCATTGCTGGGACTCGCAAGCCTGCCAGAGTAACCAAGGTCGACGCGCAGTCGATCAAAGTGCTGCGCGCGAGAGCGGGGTTGACGCAAGAAAAATTTGCAGCCCTTATACAGGTTGATCTGTCGACGTTGCGTAATTGGGAACAAGGACGGCGTGGGCCGGCGAAGGCGCTTATTCGTGCCATCACGAATGACCCTAAGCATGTGCTGAAGGCTCTGGAAGTCAGAGCAACAATGCGAAAGGCCGGATGACGAAGAGACCTAGCTGGGGAGTATGAAATGAGCCGCAGCCGCCGAAAAACAGCCATCAACGGAGTGACTACAGCGCGTAGCGACAAGCCGTTCAAGGTCGATGAGCATCGCGCGGAGCGCCATGCTGTGCGCGCTGTAATCAAGCGCTCACTTTACAGCGATGACCGAGCCTTGCACTCGAAGGTCTATGGAAACCCCTGGAAATCGCCGAAGGATGGTAAGCAGATGGTTGATCCGAACTCCAAATGGATGCGGAAATGATGGCAGACCACCCTGTCGCCATCGAGATCTCGAGCCCCGTAATTGTTTAGTAACGGGGTACGCAGGTTCGAGGCTCTCGCCGCAGTCTAACCGGCGCGTATTATCGAGGGTGAAAGAAGAGGCGTTCGCTCTCCTCCCAATCCAGGCGCAGAAATCAAATTCGCGAGTTTATTTTGACGGGTGGATTCGAACCATCCGACCCACGCATTACGGCGTGGTACGAAAGTGACTACAGTGAGTACGTCTGCGGGAACCGTGCTCCAGATAAGTTATTGATTTTATTGTTTTTTTGGTGCGCAAAGAGGATTCGAACCCCTGACCCACGCATTACGAATCCGCAGGTCTTTCTGGCGGTGCCTATCAATCAATGTCTTACGAACGCCAAACGCGATCTTCGTCGGTAAAAGGAGTGGAAAATCGGCCTGTGCTGGTACAAAAGTGGGCACAGCATGCTAGCCAGGTTTGAACAGATTTGAATTTCGGAACGTAAGCGGCACTTTGGCGTGCGCCTTGGCTGTCGAAGCGACGACTGCCTTCATCGAGAAACACGCCGGTCGTTCGCTTCAGAATGCTTGAGGTTCCTTAGGCG
>DATNLE010000402.1:0-45640 GCA_035603035.1 Candidatus Acidiferrales bacterium
CTGGTGCATGGAGCTTTCGCCGACGGCTCTGGCTGGAAGAGGGTTGCCGATATCCTCAAGAATGATGGCTACAAAGTGTCGGTGGCGCAGCCTCCCGAGACTTCGTACGCTGACGACCAAAAATACACCAAGGCCGCAATCGACGCCATGGGCGGCCCGGTGGTTCTGGTTGGCCATAGCTACGGCGAGTCCATCATCACCGAGGCCGGCAATCATCCAAACGTTGCGGCGCTTGTCTATATTGCCGCCTTCGCTCTCGATGAAGGTGAGAGCTGTGCGTCGATCGAACAGGCCTTGCCGCAAGCGTCCAAGGCGTTCACACCGGACAGCAACGGGCTTTGGTGGATAGACCAGGCCCATTTCGTGGCCGACTTCGCAGCGGACATCCCACGGGATGAGGCGGAGTTCATGGCTATAGCGCAGGTGCCGATTTCTACTGACTCGTTCACCCATCAGGTTAAGAATCCCGCCTGGAAGCACAAACCCACATGGTACATGGTGGCCACCGAAGACAGATCGATCAATCCGGATCAGGAGCGCATGATGGCAAAGCGTGCCAAAGCCAAGACGGTCGAAGTGAAGTCAAGCCATGTGGCCTACATGTCTCATCCGAAGGAAACAGCCAAGCTCATCGGAGATGCCGCCACTTCCGCACAGATCAACGTAGCCGCCTGATAGGAAAACAATGAAGGATCACATCAACGTAAATGGACACGGCGGCACGTTCTCCGCCTATATCGCGCGGCCGAAGTCAGTACCGGCTCCGGCCGTTGTCGTTCTGCAGGAGTTGTTCGGTGTGAACGCCGACATTCGCAAGCACTGCGATGAATTGGCGGAACAAGGTTACCTCGCGCTCGCTCCAGACCTGTACTGGCGGCAGGAGCCCGGCGTCGACCTGAACGTTACCTCCCAAGCCGACTGGGACCGCGGCCTTCGTCTCTATCAGGCTTATGACAGAGATGCGGGCGTAAGGGACATAAAGGACACCATCGCCGCAGCACGCAGTCTCCCGGAATGCAACGGCAAGGTTGCGTTGCTCGGCTATTGTCTCGGCGCGCTGATGGTCTTCATGACAGCCGTGCGCTACGACGGCATCGCCGCCGCGGTCTGGTATCACGGCGGCGATACCGAGAAATATCTGGGAGAGGTCGATGGGCTTCATGCGCCTCTGCTGATGCATCTGGCCGAGGAGGATGAGTTCATTTCCAAGGCTGCGCAAGCTCAGATCAAAGCGGCGCTTGCTAAGAAACCAAACACGACAGTCTACAGTTATCCGGGTCAGAGTCATGCCTTCTCTCGGCATAATGGGGCGCATTACAACGCCGCCGCGGCTCACCTTGCCAACGGTCGGACGAGCGAGTTTCTACATCAGCAACTCCAGTGACCTCCGTTTCGGACGACTGGAGCGCCTTCGCCTTCAGCCAGGACGGTGTTGTTCGCGACGAGCGAAACTTCGTTATGAGATTGTGCGTTTCCGACCAGACGCTCGCGCGCATGCGCTTTTACGAAGACAAGAAGATCACAGACCAGTCCCGCTCGCTTGAACCTTAAAGGAGGATCAATGTGGCCAAATCGAATACTTCACCCATGCGGGTGATCGAGGAAACGCCTGGGTACTGGAGAGCCATATTCGACTATCCGCCCTTTAATGTCGTTGACGCCGATGTCTTCCAGGCCCTTCAGGACCTTCTTGTCCGTATGGAGACTACTGAGAGTTTGCGTGTGGTTGTTTTCGAAAGCGCTCTTCCGGACTTCTATCTGTCGCACTTCGATCTGACGGGAAAAATCGGAAACATCATGAGCGCTATCGGCCCCACGGGCTTACCCATTCTGATGGACACGTTCGTGCGCCTAACCAAGGCACCGGTCGTCAGCCTCGCAAGAATCCGGGGCTGTGTGCGCGGCGTGAGCAGCGAGTTCGTTCTTGCCTGCGACATGCGCTTCGCCTCGCGTGAGAACACGAAGCTCGGTCACCCGGAACTCGGAGTCGGCCTGCATCCGGGCGGCGGAGGCACAGAGCGCCTTCCGCACCTGGTGGGACGTGGGCGGGCGCTCGAAATCGTTCTGAGTGCCAACGACTTCGATGGCGACACAGCGGAACGATATGGCTATGTGAACCGGTCCCTTCCGGACGCCGAGTTGGACGGCTTCGTCGATGCCCTCGCACGCCGGATCGGATCCTTCGATCGGCGCGCTCTCGTTGCGGCAAAGCATCTCGTTAACGAAGTCTCTTTGCCGCCGTTCGATCGGCTCCTCGACGCCTTCACTTCGTTTGGAACAGCGCTCGGGTGGCCGGAAGCTCAGAACCGTATAAGAAAGGTGCTGGAACGCGGACTGCAACGCGACGCCGCCTTCGAGAAAGACTGGCCCGAGGTACTCGCCACGCTTGTCGAAAGTGGCAAGAAAGGTGGTCGGGATGATGGCCACAGTTGAGGTCGAGCGATTCAGTCTGATCTCGTCCCGGGCATTCGACAAGATACTGGCCGCGATTAAAGCCGCAATAGGCCATCCGGACATGGTTGCATTCGCAAAAAGGACAGCGGCTGCGCCGACGTTTCCAGAGTTCGAAAGCGCGGTTCGCGAAGGATTGGGCAAGACGGACCTGATGCTCTTCATGGAACTGGACCACGGCGCCGTTATAAGGAAAGCGACGGATCGCGATAAGCCGCGAATGGTCCGGCTCATCCTGGGCAATCCGCTCATAATGCAACAAATGGCCAGGTACGCTCCCGACGCCGGGTCTTATGCCCCCGTCACAGTGCTCGTCGACGAACGCTCTGATGGCGTCCACATTTCCTATGACAGGATGGCCAGTCTCCTGGCTCCGTATCGGAATTCCGAGGCACTTACGGTCGCAAGGGATCTCGACAAGAAAATCGAGACCCTTTTATCCGAAGCGGCAGGCTGAGCCAACATCGCTGCGCCGTCGAAGCAGAACCGGCAAATTGAGGAGGAGTGATGACCAATCGATTGCAGTGGGACGTTCTTGTCAGTACCCAGATACCGGTGCTCACAAGCGACCTTCCGCCCGGCGCAAGCGAAATGAAATGGTCGCCCATTTCTTCGACGCTTATTTCGGGCAAGCGCGATGCCGTGCTCGTGGACACGGCGATTACGGTCGATCAAAACAAGACACTTGTCGACTGGATCGCGTACAGCGGCAAGAATTTGACGGCAATCTACGCAACCCACGGCCACGGCGATCATTTCTTTGGCGCGAACACAATCCAGAAGAGATTTCCGAAGGCGCGGTTCGTCGCGACGAGCGAAGTCATCGCGGTTATGCGAAAGCAGGCGTCGGTTCCTGTGGTTGAGTCATATTGGAAACCACGCTTTCCCGGGCAAATCGATTCGACGCTCTTGATTGCAGACGAACTCAAGGACGGTGTTCTCGAACTGGAAGGGAAACAACTCATAAGTATTCCTCTCGGGCATACCGATACCGATAGCACAACCTGTCTCCACGTCCCTTCCATCGGACTTGCCGTTTGCGGCGATGCGCTCTACAACGATGTTCATCTTCATCTGGGCGAGTCGAATGCGGAAGGCCGCAACGAGTGGATTGTGGCGCTCGATACGATCGAGTCGCTGAAGCCGGTGGCCGCTATTGCCGGACACAAGAGGCCCGGCGCACCCGATACGCCAGATAACGTCGAGGCGACACGAAAATATATCCGCGATTTCGACAGGATTGCTTCCCATACCAAGACAGCGGTTGAGCTATACAAACAGATGCTTACGCTTTATCCCGAGCGAATCAATCCCGCAGTCTTATGGAATTCGTCAATAGCCATTAAGCCGGTAGGTTAAATTTACCCTGCTCACCCATCCGCTTCAGCGCTGGGCACTTAACAACCGTTAACCGCATCGTCGGGTGGCTTGCTCAAGATGCCAGCTTCGATAATTCTCCAGCGTGACGGTCGCCGCTGAACCAGCACTTTTCGTGATTGCTTTCGGTTCCGGAGAACGTATGCCTGCAAGAGGGTCAACTGAACATCACTGCGAAGTTTGAGGCTGGACTCGACGAGGGAAGGAATTCCGCAAGCTTAAATCACGCGCTGCGAAAACTCCGCCTCGTCGAATCCAATTGTGTGCTTAAAGACTAATCTGCAGCGGCACTTGTTGCGCCTTCTTTTGCCGCTACCAATGCACCTTTCGCTGCTTCCTCGATGATGTGAGCGACCGCTTGTGGATGCGACACATACACCGCGTGGCTGCTTTTAACCTCCACGACTGTTGCACCGGCGCGCTTCGACATCAGCCGCTGCGCATCGGGCGGAAGCATCTTATCCTCGGTCGTTAGAAGGTACCAGCTAGGTTTTGCCTTCCATGCCGCTTCGCTGATGGTGCCTCCCACCTCGTTCACACCCCACGGCACTTGCGAGTCGGCCCTGAATTCGGCCTTTTCCGGGCTCACATCGCCGGCGAAAGACGCAGGGAATTTTGCCTTGTCGAGCAGCAGAAAGCCATCCACGGGAGGAAGGATCGGCGGTACAGGCGCGCCAGGAGGCGGGTCCTAGATCAGTGCGTATACAGATTCGCCTTTGTCGAGCGCAAATGCAGCAGTATAGACCAGCCCCGCCACCTTCGGGTCGTTGCCGGCTTCGATGACAGCGCCGCCATACGAGTGACCGACAAGTATCACGGCGCCGTTCTGAACGGCGATCGCACGCTTGGTAAACGCCAGGTCGTCTGCCAGAGAGATGGTCGGATTCTGGACAATGGTGACGGTGTAGCCGTCCTTCTTCAAGATATTGTAGACACCTTCCCAACCGGACCCATCCACCAGACCGCCGTGGACGACTAACGTGGAGATGCGATAGCCGACCCAAACGCGGGGCTACACCCTTACAACGGACACCAGCGGTCAGTGCTTCTTTATGCCTTGGGGCACGGGTGGTACGGGAAAATCAACGATGCTACGTGTCGTGGCGGGGATTGCGGGCACTTATTGCCGCCAAGCCGACTCTGAGATGTTCATGGTCAAACGGGGCATGGGTCAGGAACAAGCCCCGAACCCCGAGGACGTATTTTGACGGCTTGCGGTTACAGGTTACACCCGGTTACAGGTAACCGCTGCCATGATGTGTAGCGAGAGAGACTACATTTGGAATATCGAAACATGGCAGCCGTTACATGTAACTTGCCGTAACCTGTAACCGCCGTGCTGTGGTGGACGACAGCAGTGAGCGGGCATCAATCGGATTTCGCGAGCGCAGTATTTGACAGTTGTGAGGCTGATTCATTCGGGAGAACCCGGCAGCGTCATAGGTAACTACTTCACTTTCGCTCGCGAGCCGCGTGCTGACTGGCGACAGGAACTCGCGGCTCTTTCGCCAAAGCCGGATCGCCGAAACTCGAAAAGTGAACACGTGCTCACTTCCACCCGCAAGCGTTCCGAGGCGGACGAGGCATGAAGTCCACGAAGCCGTTGCAAACGCCCCGGAGCCGGGATTGCGCCGAACTACCCGAAGTCATGAGCAACCTGCTTCGGCGAGCAATTCCCTCCGCTCGACCAGTGCCAGTCGTCGGGGTCGTTGCCACACCCCCTTTGTTTCCACAACTCTGGACGCGAATCTGTTGCCTGATTGACGTTGCAGATGGCTCCGTCCTATTCTTCCGCTCATGGATCGCCGCAAATGGATGACAATATCTGTTGGATGCTTCGCCGCGTTAGTTTGCGAGCACGTGGAGGCTTCTTCATTGAGTAGCATGCTCGATGTTCCGGTGCGCGATGCTACGGATGCGCTCGACCACATCCTGCTCGGCGCACGTGACCTCGATGTCGGCATCCGCTGGGTTGAGGAACGCACGGGCGTGCGTGCGAAGTTCGGCGGGAATCATCCCGGGGCCGGGACGCGCAATGCCCTGCTTTCGCTTGGTATGGGGCACTATCTCGAAATCATCGCGCCTGACCCAGCACAAGCGAATGCGCCCGACGTGCGCAAGCTAAGAGAGCTTTCGTCGCCCAGCATCATTCAATGGGCGGTTCACACCGAGGACATCGCCGCCGCGAAGAGTATGGTCGAAGCTGCCGGGATTAAGACTGTTGGGCCGCAGTCCGGCTCCCGGCAGCGTCCTGATGGCAAAGTGCTCCGGTGGCAAGCGCTGGAAATCGAGCAGACCACTCCGCTGGTTCCATTTTTTATTCAATGGGAAGCGGGTTCGCCGCATCCGTCCTCGGACTCACCTCGGCTCGGCTCCGCGAAGTCGCTCTACTTCGAGACTCCGCAACCCGACGAACTGCGTCGCATCCTGCACGCCGCCGCTGTGCAAGCCGACATCCGCAAATCCGGCGTGCCCCGCATCGCGCTGGTCGTTCAGACGCCGAGAGGCGAGATTGAGATGAGCTAGTCGCCCTTCTCAGCAGCGAGGCTTGCGGATGATCGCGCAAGAAAGCCCGTAGTGAGCCGCAGTAAGTTGTTCCTGTCAAGATTGCGCACCTCGGGTCCCAACAGCCAAACCTCTGACGCTGAGTGCTTTAGGTCCAAAGCTAAGATGTTCCTGAACAAGAAGTTCGACCCGACGCTTCCGATCCCGCAGTCGTTGCCGCTGACGGTTGCTCTCGACCAGCTTCGGGTTCTGCTGGCGGTGCTGTTTCTGGTAGTCGCGATGTTCGTCCTACCACTGCTTCTGGCTGTCGCGCACCACCTGGAAATACTCTGGGTCTGTTGCCAGCTTCTTGCGGTGATAATCGCTGCGTCGCCGACGTTGGCACTCCGGCCGACTGCACACGGTTTGCTGAGGACGATAAGCAGAGGGTAGGAACGAACTATTACAGAAGGGACAACGGCGGGACTGGCTCAAGCCGACTCCTCAGAGGATTTTTGGAATGTCCCTGAGGAGAATCGAAACCTCAAGCGGTATGCAAGCGTGCGAGGGAAAAACTAATTTAGAAACTGCTGTAGAGTTCTTACTGCGTCCTCGCCGACGGGGGCTCTCTCTACTGGATCACTGGCTCCGGCCTATACCGGCTAAAATGGCTCCCTTTATCATCGGCGCTGACATCTGCACGCCGGAAAGTGATGAGATGGGACTCAGCGCCACAATTTACTACTAGCGGACGCAAAGGGGAGCTTTAAATGAAGATCGCTGCTCGCGTATCGAATACTTCATCCGGTCACACAGTTGAGGTCGAAACAGAAGGTCGCAGGCAATCATTAGCCATCGCTCCAAAAAGCGCGGGACGTGGCTCCAGTATCAATGGAGGCGAGCTATTGTTCGCTGCTATTGCCACATGCTTTTGCAACGATATTTATCGTGAAGCGGCGAAGCGCGGCATTGGGGTTCATGGCGTCGAGGTCGAGGTGACTGGCAAGTTCGGGAATCCCGGCGAAGCAGCACGCGACATCAGTTACCACGTGCAGGTGCATGCCGATGCGGCGAAAACAACGATAGATGATCTGATTCGCGCAACGGACTCCGTCACGGAGATTCAAAACACTCTGCGTGCTGGCTGCGATGTTCGATTGGAGCAAGGATGAGTCCCGTCGCTGACAATCCGGTCGTTGTTCCACACCGCGAGCCTTCAGAAAGAGAAGACGCACGATCCTTCAGAGCCGCGCATCCGGAATGCACAATTTGTGTTGCATTGACGCGCTGGGCTTCAGGGTTGACAATGGCGCAATCAGCCTAACAAAGAAAGGAGGAGTCACATGTCTGAAGCGAACAAGTCATTGGTACGTCGCCTGATCGAGGAGACGATCAACAAGGGCAACTTCAAGGTCATGGATGAGATTCTCTCAACCGAGTACGTGTATCGGGAGCCTACGGCGGGGGAAAAGCGGGGCAGGGCAGGTTACCAAGAAATCGTCACTATGTACCGCAATGCGTTTCCTGACATAAAGCTGACGATTGAGGAGCAGATCGCCGAGGGGGATAAGGTCGTCACGCGGACGAGCGGAAGTGGAACACATCGGGGCGAACTGTTCGGCACAGCACCAACCGGAAAGCGCGTGAGCAGCGTGTCGGGCATCTGTGTGACTCGGATCGCCAACGGCAAGGTGGTCGAGGACAACTTGGTCTACGACGCCTTGGGCCTGATGCGGCAGTTGGGCGTGGTGGCCGCACCTATTGCAAAGGCAGCCTGACCCGACTTCCTTCTAAGGTAGGGGCTGCGATCAAAGCGCAGCCCCTACCTGAATCACTTGCAGAACGGACAAGACGGCCAACCACAGCAAGCAATCACCTGCTATGACGGTTGCTCCTTTAGCTCCGAGTGCGACCAGCAGGACTAGCGCAAGCGAGTAGGGTTTTCTCATTGCATTCTCCCTTCGTTAATCGTGAGTTGGGCAAGTCTGCGATCAGGCAGCACAGTTCCTTTTCCCTCGCGCATGTCTCTACGTCGTTGGTTGAGCATAAGCGACGAAACCGCCGCAACCTTTGTTGCAGGGTACGAAGTGAGTGAATCTGTTGCTCAATGGCTTTGTCCTTGCCGTCAGGCCACTGCACGATCTCAGGCAGGGATTCGTGCCATCCTGAGCCAGCATGACTACCCGCTTCATTTCTGCCAACGTCAAGCCCACGCTTCTCGCCTTCAGGATGAAGTCGATGTAATGGATGACCTCGGGAGCGAAGATGCGGTATCCAGTGTGAGTTCGGCCCGCTCTGGGCAGCAAGCCGATCCTTTCCCAGAACCGCAGCGTCTTCGCCGTGACGCCTGCGCTCTTCGCGAGGGCTGAGATGCTAACTGCCTGTCGCATGGTTCGCCTCGGATACGGTAAAGCTTACCCCAAGGGCAATGTGCAAGGGGTCTTTGACCACGAACCATACGAGTACGGTGCCATAATGTCGGGAATGGCTTCGGTGCTGCAAATAGCGAGTCCAGACGCCATCCGGCGAATCCAACGGGTGCAGACCGTCACAATCGCATGGATGAGTGTGGAGGCTGCGGTATCCCTCTTCGCAGCTTGGTGGGCACGTAGTCCCGCTCTGCTTGCATTCGGTGGAGACAGCGCCATCGAACTCTTCTCGGCGATGGTAGTGCTGTGGAGATTTCGTGTAACCGCTGCGCACGGAGACGTGGCAAGGCGGGCTGCCCGTGTCGGGGGTGCCTTGTTATTCGCGCTGGCTGCCTATATCGCGATCACTTCCGTCGCGAGTCTGCTGGGCTATAGCGAACCCAAACCAACGTTTCTAGGGATAGCAATTTTGATCGCAGCCGCCGTCGTTATGCCGTGGCTCGCGAAAGAAAAGCGGCGGCTCTCAGGAGCCGCAGGTAGCGCCGCATTGAGGGCGGACGCCGCACAGTCGGCGCTGTGTGCTTACCTGTCGCTGATCGCCTTGGCGGGACTCGCTATCAACGCGATCTGGCACGTAAGGTGGGCAGACCCGATTGCCGCTCTAGCCGTTCTGCCGCTCATCGTCTTGGAAGGTCGGGAAGCCATTCGGGGGAGACCCTGCGGGTGTTGCTAGACCCTACTTCTTCCCGGTGTCTGAAACCTCTGTGGAGTCTCCCGTCCGGTGCTTATCAATCTGGAAGCGTAGGAACTCATGAACCGCCTGCAATGCCTTCGGATTCGCCGTTGCAATCATGATTTTGGCACCACTACTCCGATCATCGCGACTGCAATGACAAGTTCCAACGTTCCTTTCGGGATTGCTAACAGGACGAGCGCACCCAAAGCGGAGCCGATGTGTTTCGCCGTCAATCGGCTTGCGTTACTGCCAATCACGTCATGCGGCAGACTCTCAAGCAGCCGTGCTGGTTTTCCGTTTCCCGTGCGAGTCAGTCGAGCATCCCAGTCCTTGAGAATCCGTTCAAGTTGATCGCGCATAACCAACAGGTCATTGATCTGTTGCTTGACCTGATTGTGACGGCTATTAGACCCGGCAAGCGATCACGAGAGATGGCACCTTTCTGGGCGAATGGCCGCGAACCACCGATGCTCATGAACACCAGGCGCCAGCATGTTGGTCGCGACCGCCACATGGGGTTCGATCCCAAACTGGATCCGGACGGGAACTGTGATTAGCGATGTGCTCCCGGTCACCACGCTAAATCAAACTCGTGGCGAAGAAGACTGCGATGTGGAGATTGTGCTTTCCATTCTGTCCTCCTTGCCGACACGGTGGCCTTCAGCGTCGCTCCAAATATATTATTGCTTCGACTGCGAGGGTGCTATGAACTGGACGAGACTTGCCGCTGTCATCATGAAAGGCTCTTGCGTGCTCTTGGCTTGCTGCTTTGGCGGGATGCCATTGGCTCTAGCTCCACAATCGGGGACATCATCTAAGACAACTCCCCTGGTCCTCGCAGAGAACGAAGGCGAGCGGCGGGTTATAAGGGGCTGGCCCGGACACCCTGATCCGAGAGAGACCTTCATTTTGAAAGTTGATCCCAAGAATGGCGGTTCCTCACATCTCGTTTTTATGACGGCCAACCTCGCGCCCGGAGGGGAGATCGTCACCCACAGGCACCCCGGAGCCGATGAGATTCTCTTTCTACAGACCGGAACGGCGCGGGTGCAGTTGGGAGATTCGGTGAGGGAAGCGCATGCTGGTACCACCGTATTCATCCCCGCCGGAATATGGGTTTCTGTTTCCAACATTGGAAAGAGGCCATAAAGGGAGTGGCAGTGTTTTCCGCGCCCGGCTTTGAGGATTACATGCGCGACGTATCCGTTCGGGAAGGAGAGAAAAACGTGCCGCTGTCGGAAGCCGAAGATGCTGAGATTGCTAAGAGGCACTCACATGATGTGATTTACAAAGAACCGTAGAAAGTCGGAAGCAATGCGAACAACCCTAGTCGCGAATGCAGCCAGTCAATTGGTGCCGGGAGAGTAGCCTTCCTGCGAAGGTCACGCTGGCATCGGGAGCAACTTCTCCAGTCGTTGCTGTCAGGGCGGTAACCTTTGCCTTGCCTCAGAAGGTATACCGGGCGGACTAGCGAGGTGGGAGCTAAACAGAGGGCGAAAGGCCGCGAAAAATGAAGCTGCGGATTGCACCCTTCTGAGACGGTGGGTTGCCAAGGGCTTGGGTAGCCTGAAGTCGCTGGATTTGCCCTCCTGCGCGTACCGCTGCGCTCCTCGTTGACTCTACCTCGTCACAATCCCTAACATTGCACCCTGAGTACCTCGCTCTCCCATGATCGGCCAAACGATCTCGCATTACCGCATTGTCGAGAAGCTGGGCGGCGGGGGGATGGGTGTCGTTTATAAGGCCGAGGATACCGACCTTGGTCGCTTTGTCGCCCTTAAATTCCTGCCCGACGACGTGGCGCAAGACCCGCAAGCGTTAGAACGTTTTCGCCGCGAGGCGCGTGCGGCATCCGCGTTGAACCACCCCAACATTTGCACCATCTACGAAATCGGAAGGCACGGCGATCAGACCTTCATCGCAATGGAATTTCTCGACGGCGCGACCCTGAAGCACCTGATCGGCAATCGCCTGATGGAATCGGAGCGCATTCTGGAAATCGGGATCGAGATCGCCGACGCGCTCGATGCCGCCCACTCCGAAGGCATAATTCACCGCGACATCAAGCCCGCTAATATCTTCGTCACCAAGCGCGGGCACGCGAAGGTCATGGATTTCGGCTTGGCGAAAGTTGTTGGCCCTAAGCCGCACTCTGTAGGCATAGAAGCAACAGCTTCCCTGAACGAGGAGCACCTGACCAGCCCCGGCAGCACGCTGGGCACGGTGGCCTACATGTCGCCGGAACAGGTGTTGGGCAAGGAACTGGAGGCCCGCACCGACCTATTCTCGTTCGGGGTGGTGCTCTACGAGATGGCCACGGGTACCCTGCCGTTCCGGGGCGACACTGCGGGCGCGATTTTTGACTCGCTCCTTCATAAGGTGCCCGTGTCTCCCTTGCGGCTGAATCCCAATCTTCCCACCAAGTTCGAGGACATCATTAACAAGGCGCTGGAAAAGGATCGGGAGGTTCGCTACCAGTCCGCCAGAGAGCTAAGAGCCGACCTGAAACGTTTGAAGCGGGACACGGAGTCGGACCGGGTTTCGGTCACCGCTTCTGAAACCCGGGGAGGTTCGAAGGTGAGCCGATACCGCTGGCTTCTTACTTTGGCGGCAGCTGCCTTGATAGCGGCAGGTCTGGTCGTGGTAGCGATTCGCAGCCGTGAATCTCGCGCCCGTTCATCGCAGGAAAGTAGCGTTTCACCATCACCTGCCCCACAAACCATCGCGGTGCTTCCTTTCCATGACATTTCGGCAGCGACTAGCGACAGTTGGGCGATAGGTATCACCGACGCCATTATCAGCCGCCTGACCTCGCTGCAAAACCTAGCGGTTCGACCGACAACGTCCGTGCTGAAATACGCGAAGGAAACGCCGGAACCTGTGGAAGTCGCCAAGACATTGGGCGTCGAAAGCGTGCTTGAAGGGACGTACCAACGCGCTTCGGGAACGATCCGAGTCACCGTCCAATTGATCGACGGTCGCACTGGCACCACGAAATGGTCACAACGCTACGATCTGCGTAGCGGGGACATCCTGAGCTTCGAAGATCAGGTCGCGACCAAGGTGGTGGAAGGGCTTCGGGTCGAAATATCTCCTACGGAGAGAAAGTCAATACAGCAGCCCGCAACCGCAAACGTTGATGCGTACAACGATTACCTGCAAGCACGTTTCTATGAGAATGAATACTTCGTACACTCGCGAATTGACAGCATCGAGCAAGGCAAGCGGCTGCTTTTGCACGCAATTTCTCTGGACAAGAATTTCGCCGACGCCTACGCATTGCTCGCGCAGTTCTATGGGTATCAAGCTGCAAACTTCGCCAAAGACGGCGCGGCAAACGTCAAGCGGGCGGTTGATGCAGCCCAGAACGCCCTGAGGATCAACCCCCAGTCGTCAGAAGGATTGATCGCCTTGGCGTTTGCTTACGGCGAGAGTGGTCAAGAGGGAGATGCGATACGTACCGCACGGCAAGCGGTCGGCGTGGCACCGAACAGCGCAGTCGCTTGGCAGATGCTGGGGTATTCGTGTTACTACGCAGGTCTCAACGAACTGGCTGAGCAAGCGTGGGGTCGAGTGGTCAGATTGAATCCTGCCCCGCAGCCCCACTGGATGCACGCTCGCTTGCTGCTGTACACTGGCAGCGCAAAGATGCTGAAGAAGAAATACGCACGGTGGTCGCGGCGAATCCCGATCAATTCAAAGCCTTGGCCTACTTGGGAATGATGCTCTATTACGAAGGCAAAACTGATGAAGCCGAGTCCGCGTTGGATCGGGCGGTTGTGCTCGGTCACGATTCCGAGGACGACACAGCGCGTCTGTTGGCGGCGTTTCTATACGCCTCGGGCGGACGAAGGGAGACCATTGACGCCCGCCTGCTCCAATACCGTCCCGCACAGATCATAGATGGCGATGGGGCTTACTGGTTGGGCGGAATCCATGCCTTGCTCGGCGATAGACAGGGTGCGCTCGATTGGCTCAAGCGCACGGTAGGGCTAGGAAATGTGAACTACCCGTGGTTTGAGCGGGACAAGAACTACGACGGTCTCCGTGCCGACCCGGAGTACCGGACGGTAATGGCTGGAGTTCGGCAACGCTGGGAGAACTATGAAAACGAGTTCGACGTTGCGCGACGGGCACTGAGTCCTTAATCATCACCGTTGGACTTGATCGTCGGAGTGGACTTTTCTGAATTAGGAGGAGGGCACCATGAATCGAGAACGGGCACTGAAGACCGTGTTGGTGGTGGTGGGATTATTGTTCACAGCGGGAGTAATCCCGCTCACAATGTTTTTCTCGCGAGAGCCTGCGGTGCCCATGCTAATGAGCATCTATGTCACACTCGGAATTTTCTTGCTGCTGGCGGTGCGTGACCCAGCGGCGAACCGCAGCCTGATCGCCTTCGGCGGATGGGCAAATCTTGCGCATGCTGGAGTAATGGCAGCGCAGGAATACCGGAATGTGATCGAGCGCCGAGAACTCGCGGGAGTGGTTGTGTTCGCAATCATCGGTGTTGTACTCGTCGCACTGGCTCCGGCAAAGAAGTCAGTGGAGCAAGCCTCTGCTGTGATGGCGTAGGTCGGCAGTTCACAACCAAGACCCCATGATCGCCGCAGCCATCATCGCCATCGCCGCCACGGGCGTGCTCATGATGCGGTTTCGTAAGCGATGGCTGGCGAAGATCAACATTGAATAGAATCCTCCAATTATGGCAGCACCTCTCCAGCCTTCCAAATGACACTCGGTGAACGCTGATGTGTTAGCAGGCTCTTCTGCTCCGACGTAGATCGTCCGCGCACGACCACCTACGTGGGCGACAAAGCTAGCGGCTGGCTTGACCACACCCGACGTGCCCGCCGCAATCAAACTTTAGGGCTTCGATTGCGACGTCGAGTCCGATTTTGTTCCGAAATTTGTAACAGTCGGCGACGGTCTTCGTGGCTGAATAGACATGGACTGTGACGCCCTCCACCCGTTTGCCTTGGATATTGCCGATGGGCTTTGCGACGCCAGAGCAAAAGGCTCATTGATCCGGCTTCCGAATCGGTCAAATTAACTGTCGTAATAGTGCGCCTTGGAACGGCGCTTGCCTTCAGCAGGTGCAACTCTCGCCCGGCCGCAAATTGGTTCGCTCCACCCGATGGCAATCGAAGTCGGTTGTTTCTTGGTAAAAGAAAAACACAGTTTTCTAGGGATTTCCCTGCGACCAGCCAGGCAGCACCAGTTCCTTTGCAGGGGCGTTTTGAGTATAAGGGCCGTTCTCGCCAGTTGAGCCGGAGCATAATAGTAAGGAGTCGGTTATGGCGAACCCGCCACAGAACGGTGCAAGGAAGAGAGCAGGACACATCATCTGGCGGGGCTGGATGATTCTCCTCATAGGCGGCCGGCGCAGACTTGCGCTATTGCCTGATTGCAACAGCTATCATTCATCAGAGCGAACAGAATGAGAATTGGTTCCATTGTCATACACTGCCACGAATTTGACCGCATGGTGACCTTCTGGCAAAACGCGCTCCACTACTTTCCCAGACGGCCCGCGAAAGACGGATGGGTGGTCCTGCGCGACCCGGACGGAAAAGGGCCGAATCTGTCGTTCCAACTGCGGGAGAAACGCCGACCGCGGCGGAATTGGATGCACTTAGACCTTTACACGAAGGAGCAGGAGGCAGAAGTGAACCGACTGCTACAGCTTGGGGCGCGTCGCTATCCATGGAGGTGTCGCCCCGGTTCTGATTTCGTCGTTTTGGAGGACCCCGACGGCAATCTTTTCTGCGTGGTACAACTGCCTTAGCTCGACAAAGCTTGTTCGCGTGAGTCTAATGAGACCACGGAAGAGGTGGAGCGGCGTCGACGTTGATCTCGAAAAGGGCTCCTCTCGTTAACGAACTGCGAAGGTTTCCGGGATTTCCTGCGGGCAGCCGGGCGGCACCAGTTCCGTTGAAGGGGGGTGAGCGCCTGTTTCGACACTTGACTCAATTCACTCCCAGAATATCTGAACGGAACTTTCCCAAACGCGACTCGTAGGTAGCGATGAGTACAGAAAATCTGGGACTACTACCTGTGGATGTGGCCAGAGCACAAACACCGATGCCGTATCGCACCGCTTTGCAGTAACCGGCGTCCGGCCTGATCGCGAGTTTCTGTGCGGCTCCTGGCAACAGTGAAGGATCGGAGGTTTCCTATCTTACGAGGTCGATGTTGCCGGAAGGAATTTGGAAATCATGCTGACACACCTTATTCCGAAGCATCGGTCAATCGATTCTCGACGTGAATTTCCCGATACTGATGCACCCCTTCTTCAATGGTGATTTGCGCCATTTCGGGCTAGCCGGTAGGGTAAGATTCATCGAATTCGGAACTTCTATTGCCATGCTGCATCTTCTAACCGTTCTTGCGCTTTCAATCGCACTGATTGCCGTGTGGGGTGCCTGGCGCCGAGATCGAAGACTTCTCTCCGAATCGCGTAAGGGCTTGCCAGATCGGGAGGCTGACCGAACAGCTGCCCTTGAAAAAGCAAACCGGGATCTAGAAGCTTCCCAGGCTGATCTGCAAAGACGATGGCAGTATCTTGCAGAGGCTCAAAGGCTGAGTCACTCAGGGACTTTCGGATGGAGAGTACACAGCGGTGAACTCGTTTGGTCTGACGAAACCTACAGAATCCTAGGCTTCGCGCGAAAGACGAATCCCACACTCGATCTCGTATTCGACCGAGTTCACCCCGAGGACCGCGACCGCCTGCAACAGCTTCGGGATCGTGCCACGAAGAGCGGCATGGATCTGGATGTCGAGCATAAAGTTCTCTTGCCAAACGGGGTCATCAGACACGTTCATGTAGTCGCACATGCCGGAAGAGACAACTCCGGCAACCTCGAATATGCCGGCGTAGTAACAGACATTACCGAACGCAAACAGGCCGATGACGAACGCGAGGCACTGTCTCGCAGCCTTCAAGAAAGCAAAGCACGACTTGAAGAAGCTCAAAGTGTCGCCCATGTCGGCTATTGGGATTGGGATCTTGAGACGGGCGAGATCATCTGGTCCGACGAGACCTATCGAATATTCGGGTTCAAACCGCAAGAGCGCCGTATGGATATTGAAACGGTTAGGCGGTTGGTCCACCCCGATGACCGCGAGGCTCTCTACAGCACAGTAGACGAGGAGGTTGCTGTCGGCCTACATCCCGTTCACCAACATCGGATCGTCCGTCCAAGTGGAGAAGTGCGGACCGTTCAGTCCATTACCTCGAAGCTCTGGAAGACGACGGATGTGGGACCGGAGGATGGGATTTCCCGAGAGCACAACAGACTTTTCGGCACCATTCAAGACATAACGGAATTGAAACAGGCGGAAGAAGCGAGTCACGCGTTGTCTCGCGATCTTCAGGAGAGCAAGGATTGGCTCGAAGAAGCCCAGCGTGTCGCTCACTTGGGCTATTGGGTATGGGATCTAGAGACGAATCAGGTGATTTGGTCCGAGGAGACGTACCGCATCTTTGGGCTGGTTCCGAAGGGCGGTTCCTTTGACGTTGCGGTTGTGCGCGAAATGACCCATCCCGATGACCGAGAAGCTGTATTTGCGACGGCTAAAAAGGCGATTGATAGTGAGACCCGCGCCGACTGTGAGCATCGTCTTTTTCGTCCCGATGGCGAAATGCGGGTGGTTCATAGCTTGGGTGATGTGAGAAAGAATTCACAGGGCCGAATTCAAATGTTCGGTACGACCCAGGACATCACCGACCGGAAACGTGTAGAGGAAGATCGCCAGGCGCTATCAGACGCTTTACAGCAGAGTAACGCGAGGCTCGAACAAGCTCAGAGATTGGCGCACATTGGGCACTACGAGTGGGATCTCATCGAGAATCGCGTTACGTATTCTGAAGAGCTTTGCCGTATCTGGGGAATACCGCCGGTGAAAGACTCTTTTGACGTGCGTGCGATTTTTGAAAGAATTCATCCGGAGGATAGGGAAAAGGTTTCCCGCGAGGCTGCCGAAGTCATTAGCAACGGGATTCATGCCAAGTCGGAACATCGAATTGTGCTTCCCAGTGGTGAAGTGCGCGTCATCCTGGGTCTTGGAACTGTAAAGAGAGATGCATCGGGGAAAGCCTATGCGATGTTCGGGATCGGTCAGGACATCACCGAGCGAAAACTAGCAGAACAGGCTCTGCGACAAAGCCAGTTTTATCTGAGCGAAGGGGAACGCCTTGCCCACATCGGGAGTTGGGCGTCGACAGATTTGGGCATTCGTTGGTCAGAAGATTTGAATATCTACTGGTCTGACGAGGTCTACAAGATTTTCGGGTTCGATCCCACAAATGGAACTCCGAGTCTTAAACAGTTCTTGAGTGCGGTTCATCCCCAGGACCAAGCCTCGTTGACAGCAACAATGAAGAAGCTCCATGAGGAGCACGGCGGCTGCGATGTCACGAACCGGATAGTTCGGCCCGATGGCGAGATTCGATACGTCAGGTGCGTCGGCATTCCAGTCGTAGAAGATGGAGTGTTTAAGGGATACCGCGGCACCACGATGGACGTCACCGAGCAGGAGTTACTGACGCAAGAGTTACGACGCGAAAAAGCATATCTCGCCGAAGCGCAAAGCCTCACCCACATCGGTAGTTGGGCGACCAATTTCCACACGAAGCAAATGTTCCACTTGTCGGACGAAGTTTATCGTCTGCATGGTTTTGAGCCAGACCAGGGCTATTTAGTACTCGACCGTTTTTGGGACACCATTCACCCCGAAGATGCGCCGTTCGTAAAAGCAACGCTTGAGGATGCGATGCGCGAGAGGGCGGACTACGACATTCCCGAGTTCCGGGTTTGTCATCCCGACGGAACTGTGCGATTTCTGCGCACCATCGGACATCACACTTCTGGAGAAATGGGCCACTACGTCGGTATCACGATGGACGTAACAGACCGAAAGCGCGCCGAGGAGGAGCGAGAAAGATTGCGCCAGTTAGAGGCCGATCTCTCGCATATCAATCGTGTGAACATGATGGGAGAGCTCGCCGCTGCGCTGGCGCACGAAATCAAACAGCCTATCGCCGCGGCGGCGGCCAATGCGGGTGCTTGTCTGGGATTTCTCGATGGGGAACATCCCGATATCTTAGAGGCCCGTGAGGCTGCTTCTGGCGCAATTGGATGTGCGAGGCGTGCGGCGGAAATCATCGACCATGTCCGCTCACTGTTCAAGAAGAGTTTCCCACAGCGTGAAGCTGTCGATGTAAACGAGCTCATTCGAGAAATCTCTCTTCTATTGAAGAACGACATCCGGCGCAACTCTGTGACAGTTCGGCTCGAACTGGCAGAAAACCTTCCAGAAATCACGGGAGACCGAGTGCAATTGGAACAAGTGTTGATGAACCTAATGCTGAATGCCATTGAGGCCATGCACGATGCCAAGGGAGATCTGACGATAACCTCGCAATCCACCGATGATGGGCACCTGTCAATTTCCGTGAGCGATACTGGAGTCGGCATCCCAGCTGACAAAATTGACCAGATTTTCGATACCTTCTTTACCACCAAGCCCCAGGGGACCGGCATGGGTCTGGCAATCAGCCGTTCTATTGTCGAATCACATGGGGGGCGCCTGTGGGCGACTTCCAACTCTGGACGTGGTTCTACCTTCCAATTCACATTGCCGCACAAGGTGTAGGTAGAAACATGACGACTTCATCTTCTCCAATTGTCTTCATCGTGGATGACGAAGAGGACATGCGCCTAGCGATGCAGCGCATTCTGAAGACGGTCGACCTGCGAGCGGAATTGTTCGCCACAGCGCAGGATTTTCTGCAGAGGCATATTCCAGATGTTCCGAGTTGCCTGGTATTGGATGTGCGCCTTCCCGGCATGGGTGGACTGGAGGTCCAGCAGAAGCTGATTGAAGCGGGGATTAATATCCCCATCATCTTCATCACTGCGCACGGGGATATCCCCATGACCGTAAAGGCCATGAAGTCGGGTGCCTTTGAGTTCCTGACGAAACCATTCCGTCATCAGGAGTTTCTGGACGCGATTCAGCAGGCATTGCAGCGCGACCAGCTATCGCGCCGACAACGGAACGCGATGGCCGAATTGCAGGAAAGGTATAAAGGCCTGACTGCGCGCGAGCGTAAAGTGATGGACCTCGTAGCTTCTGGTATGCAGACGAAGCAGATCGCCTCGGTGCTCGGGACCAGCGAAATTACCGCCGCCGTCCATCGGGGACGCGTAATGCATAAGATGCAGGCGGGTTCTCCCGCCGAATTGGGCAGCATGGCGGAAAGACTGAAACCTTCCGCAAACCGATAATGCTTGTACCTCCACAGCAGCACCAGCTCCTCTAGGCACGAAAATCTGCTCCTCGCGGCTATACGTATCCCCATATATAACCGGACTATATGAAATCATAATTGCTTTTTTTGAAGGCGGAGATAGATTCGTGTCAGATATGAGCAGCGTCAAGAGAGCGAACTTGGTTGCCGTCGTCGACGACGACGACTTGCTCCGGGATGCACTACGGCGCCTGCTCAAAGCCTCCGGGTTGGGGGCAATCTCATTCGAATCGGCGGAAGATTTACTGAACTCCGGCCGACTTTCGGAGATTGCTTGCCTGATCGCAGACGTTCGCATGCCGGGCATATCCGGTCTTGATCTGCAAGCGAGGCTTAAAACTGAGCGATGCGCGATCCCGATCATTTTCATTACGGCCCATGGCGACGCCAAGATGCGGATTCAAGCAATGCGCGACGGGGCGGTGGAATTCTTGACTAAACCTTTCGACAACGCAGTCCTAATAGAGATGGTCCGATCCGCGCTGGAGGAGTAGCTCGCGAAGGCTTTGGGAGTCGAACGAATGAGACTAATTGATCAAGACCGTCGGGCTCGCCGATTTGAGCAGATCATTGGCAGCAGCTCGGCCTTAAAAGTCGTTTTGGAGCAAGTGGAGCGCGTTGCAGCGGCGGATACCACAGTGCTCATTCACGGAGAAACCGGAACGGGCAAAGAGCTCATCGCTCACGCAATCCACAAAGCCAGCTCCCGCAGCGGCCAACCTCTGATTAAGCTGAATTGCGCTGCAATTCCCTTTGACTTGCTCGAAAGTGAGCTGTTTGGCCACGAGCGCGGGGCTTTCACTGGCGCTATCGCACAAAAGATTGGCCGCTTTGAATTGGCCGATAAAGGGACGCTATTCCTTGATGAGGTCGGAGACATACCTCTCGCCTTACAGCCCAAGCTCCTGCGTGTTCTACAGGAGCAGGAATTTGAACGCTTAGGGAGCGGCCGTACTCATTGCGTTGATGTGCGGCTCGTAGCAGCGACCCACCGCGACCTTGAGCGAATGGTGAAGCGTGACCAATTTCGCAGCGATCTGTACTATCGCCTGAATGTATTTCCCATTATGCTGCCCCCACTTCGCGACCGAGTCGACGATATCGGTCCCCTGGTGGAACATTACGTGGAGGTTTTTTCCCGCCGAGTTGGGAAGCACATAGAAAACATCCCAGACGAGTTCATTAGAGGATTCAAGTCATATTCGTGGCCAGGGAACATTCGGGAGCTCCAGAACATGATCGAACGCGCGGTAGTGCTGTCCGATGAAGGTGTGCTTCCGAATCTTCTACGTCCAACTCGTGTTGCATCTGTTATCGGCTTTCCCGCGAGCACAACGCTCTGTGACTCCGAACGCGCCATGATCATGAGAGCTTTAGAGACATCGGGATGGGTGGTCGGCGGCCCTTATGGTGCAGCCGTAAAATTGGGCCTGAAGCGTACTACGCTGGTTGCACGTATGAAAAAGCACGCGATCTTCCGGTCGACTGAAGAAAGTATTTGCGACAAGCCCCTCACCAGCAAATTGTCCAGCAATCGAATCTGTTAGGGTCGTCCGCAGAGCAATTGCTTTCCGTGGACATCGTTGCAGTTGCGTTAGTCCCGAAAACTACCCCCACCACATCAATCTCACCACCTTCCGTTGACCTGGATCTCTGATCGACCGTTGATCAAGTGCAGATGCGTTTGCCGATGCACAAATACTCAGTGTCCGCCTACTCACGGAGTAGCTTTCACTGTGAGGCGGCTGGAGTAGAAGCATCACGTGTCAGGATCTTGCCACTGTTGCGGATTGGTCTCGCCTCGTACGTATAGGTTGGTCGCTTCTATATGCCCACAGTGCTTTTTCCGCTCAAATGATATGGCAGAAGAATTGCGAAACTACGATACAAGGCAGCTTGAGGAAGGACTGACTGACCGTGGCGAACAAAATCGTCGACGACTTAACGAAGTTGCGGGAAGGGCGCGTCTCCAGAGTCCATCTACGCGGCCGTTTCCTGCTTCACTCTTTCGTCATCCTGGTTCTCCTGCTAGCGACCTTGTCATTGGGAACAGCCTGCGGAAGAACGAACGCCGCGCTCGCAATTCCTAGTCCCGAAGTGGAAGTCGCCACGGTAATGCAGAAGGACGTCCCCATCGTCAGTGAATGGGTGGCGACGCTCGACGGCTACGTAAACGCGCAGATTCAACCCCAAGTAACGGGATACATCATTCAGCAAACCTACAAAGAAGGTTCATTTGTCCGCAAGGGTCAAATGCTGTTCCAGATCGATCCACGCCCCTTCCAAGCACTCCTTGATCAAGCGAACGCTCAGCTGGCGCAGACCCATGCGCAACTCGCCAAGACTCAGATGGATGTCGATCGGGACGCTCCGCTCGCGAAGGCGCACGCCATTGCGCAAAGTCAATTGGACAACGACATCCAGGCGAACCGGGCCGCAGCGGCGACGGTCAAAGCAGCTGAAGCACAAGTTGAACAGGCACATCTGAATCTTGATTTCACGAACGTGCGATCGCTCATCGATGGCGTCGTGGGGATCGCTCAGGTGCAGATGGGAAATCTCGTCAATCCCACCACGGTTCTCACATCGGTTTCGCAGATAAACCCGATCAAGGCGTATTTCTCGATCAGTGAGCAGGAGTATCTCCACTATGCCGAGCGAATCAACGCGGAGGCGCAAAAGGAAAGACCCTCCAACGGACCGCCGTTTGATCTGATTCTGGCCGATGGGTCGGTTTATCCCCTCAAAGGATTTGGTCTGCTCACCAATCGTCAGGTGGATGTGAGCACAGGCAGTATCCAGGTCGTCTGTTCTTTTCCCAATCCACAAAGCTCCCTTCGCCCCGGCCAGTTTGGAAGGCTGCGGGCAGCGGCCGACGTCAGGCACGACGCGTTGCTCGTACCGCAGAAAGCCGTGAGTGAACTGCAAGGAAGCTATCAAGTTGCAGTCGTCGGCCTAGACAACAAGGTGAGCATTAGGGAGGTGAAAGTCGGAAGCCGCGTCGGGCCGATGTGGATCGTAGAAAGCGGAGTCAAACCGGGCGAACTAGTGATTATCGAGGGACTTCAGAGAGTTCAAAGCGGCGCGACAGTGAGAATCAAACCGCTGCAGGCGAAGGGCGATTGACCATGTCCAAGTTTTTCATCAACCGCCCAATTGTGGCCATGGTCATCGCGATCATCATGGTGATCGTAGGAGCCGTTACTATCGCCACGCTTCCCGTGGCCCAGTTCCCCAACATCGTTCCACCCGAGGTTCAGGTCCTCGCAACCTACGTAGGGGCGGACGCACAGACCATCGAACAGTCCGTAGCGACGCCCGTCGAGCAGCAGATGAGCGGCGTGGACAACATGAACTACATGTATTCGCTGAACTCGACCGCCGACGGCCTGATGCACCTCATCGTGGACTACGACGTAAAGACCGATCCAAATACCGACTTGATGCTGACCCAAATGCGGCAAACTCAGGCCGCATCTCAATTGCCTTCCGATGTCACCAACTATGGCATCACCGTCCAAAAGAGTGTGACCGCTCCACTGATGCTGATCACGCTCTATTCTCCCCACGGCACCTACGATGCCCGTTTTCTCGCGAACTACGCTTATATCAATCTCGCCGACCAGATCAATCGCTCTTACGGCATCGGGAGCGTCCAGGTATTTGGCGCCGGCCAATACGCGATGCGTCTTTGGGTGAAGCCCGACCGGCTCGCGAAATTGGCAATCACCGTTCCCGAGATTGTTTCGGCCATCCAATCACAAAACACCGTCAATCCCGCGGGTCAGGTCGGGAGTGAACCGGTTCCGAAAGGTCAGGCGTTCACCTATACCGTGCGGGCACAGGGCCGCATGACATCGCCCGACGAGTTCGAAAATATCGTCGTGCGCGAATCGCCCAGCGGGGCGGCGGTTCGCGTAAAGGATGTCGCGCGGGTGGAGCTTGGCGCCCAGACCTACAACACGGTGAGCCGCATGGACGGCAGAGGCGCTGCCCTCGTTGCGGCATACCAACTCCCGGGATCGAACGCCGTCCAAGCAGCAAACACGGTCAGGAAACTGATGGCAGAACTCAGGACCCGGCTGCCGCAGGACATGGATTATGCCATCTCGCTGGACACGACCGAAGCCGTCAGCGCGGGGATGAAGGAAATCGTGCTGACGCTCGTCATCGCCATCCTCCTGGTCCTCATCGTCGTTTTCCTGTTTCTACAAGGCTGGCGTGCGACGCTGATTCCGCTGCTCGCTGTGCCCGTCTCCCTCGTCGGCACTTTCATGTTCTTCCCTTTGTTTGGATTCTCGATCAACACGCTTTCACTGTTCGGGTTAGTGCTGGCTATTGGATTGGTTGTCGACGACGCGATCGTCGTTGTTGAGGCAGTGGAGCGGCATATCGACGAGGGCCTCGCGCCAAAAGCCGCTGCGCTCAAGGCGATGGAGGAAATCTCCGGTCCGGTCATCGGCATTGCTCTGGTTCTTTCCGCAGTCTTTATTCCTACGGCGTTCATACCCGGAATCACCGGGCGCCTTTACCAGCAGTTTGCCGTGACCATTGCCTTCTCCGTGATCCTGTCGGCGTTCAATGCGTTATCGCTGAGCCCGGCACTGGCGGCGCTGTTGCTGCGTCCAAAGACTTCTTCACACGGACCGCTCGCGGCATTTTTCGGCTGGTTCAATCGTGTGTTCGCGAATGCTACGGAATGGTATGTCCGGACGTGTGGCTTCCTTATCCGCAAGACTGCAATCGCGCTGATTCTCCTCGCAGGTTTTGCTGGCGCTGCCGCCTGGTTCGGCAGCAAAGTCCCATCAAGTTTTCTCCCCGATGAGGATCAGGGTTACATCTACGTAAACCTTCAGCTTCCGACCGCCGCGTCGCTTCAGCGCACAGACGATGTTGCCGCGGAAGTCGAAAACATACTGGCCAACACTCCAGGTGTCGAGCATACGACCACCGTTGTTGGATTCAGCCTTCTCAGCTTCGTGCGTACCAGCTACAACGCCTTCTTCTTTGTGACGCTGAAACCCTGGGACGCCCGGAAATCACGCTCCGAGCAACTCCAGGCGATTAAGCAGCGAATCAATACGGATCTGTCATCGCTGCCCGAAGGGATAGCGTTCTCCTTTTCGCCGCCAGCCATTCCCGGCATTGGAACATCCGGCGGATTCACGTTCGTGCTTGAGGATCGCGCCGGCAAGGACCTCGAATTTCTTTCGTCGAATCTCCAGACCTTTCTAACCGAAGCGCGAAAACGCCCGGAACTTGCAGGACTCAGCACCACCTCTCTTTCGAGCGTGCCGCAACTGTACGCGGACGTGGACCGCGAAAAAGTCATGAAACAGGGTGCGTCCGTCCGAGATGTGTATCAGACACTGCAGGCCTTCATGGGCGGCTACTTCATCAATTACTTCAACCGCTTTGGCCGGCAGTGGCAGGTGTACATCGAGGCGGAGGGCGATTACCGCACGCAGGCGGAAAATGTCGGCCAGTTCTATGTTCGAAACAACAAGGGTGCGATGGTGCCTCTATCGTCCGTCACGCGCTTCGAGTCGCGCGACGGTCCGGAATTCACCATGCGCTTTAACGAATATCGCGCCGCCCAAATCAATGGTGCCGCCGCTCCCGGCTATAGCGCAGACCAGGCCATGGCTGCCCTCGAAGATGTTTTTCGAAAGACGATGCCGCGCGAGATGGGTTTCGACTATCTGGGCATGTCCTTTCAGGAAAAGAAAGCCCAGGAAGGGATTCCGCCCGCGGCTATCTTCGGATTCTCTCTTCTGTTCGTTTTCTTGATTCTCGCCGCGCTATATGAAAGCTGGTCTCTCCCGTTCAGTGTTCTTCTCAGCACACCGGTCGCGATTTTTGGAGCGTTTTCCGTTTTGTGGTTGAGGCGCACGATCCTGTCCGCTTTTCTGCCGACTTACATGGTGCAGATCGAAAGTGACGTCTACGCGCAAATCGGTCTCGTGATGTTGATCGGACTTGCGGCGAAGAACGCCATCCTCATTGTGGAGTTTGCGAAAGAACAATACGAGCACGGCAAGCCACTGGTGGATGCGGCGCTTGAAGGGGCCCGCCTCCGGCTTCGCCCGATCCTGATGACTTCGTTCGCCTTCATCCTGGGAGCGGTCCCGCTATGGACGGCATCCGGTGCCGGAGCCGTGGCCCGCCAGATCATGGGCACAGCTGTCATTGGGGGGATGTTGGCTGCGAGCCTTATCGGTATTTTTTTCATTCCCGCCATGTTCTACCAGGTGGAAAAGTGGTCGGGCGCGGGCTCGGAGCGCCAATCAGCCTCCGTTTCCCAAATCGCACCGGCGGAGGGAGATTAACGTGCGGTACCACGTTATTTTGCTGGGCGCCGTCCTTTTGACTGCTGGGTGCACAGTGGGCCCGCGGTACAAGAGGCCTGCTGTCGCGGTGCCTGGCACCTATCGCGGGACGGCGCCGGAAGAAAGCCCCCAACCGCAGGCCACAGCGCCGCAAGCTGTCCCGCTTGGTGAGCAGAAGTGGTGGGACGTTTTTCAGGATGAACAGCTGCGCTCCCTGATCCGCACTTCACTCCGACAGAACTACGATTTGCGCATAGCGGCATCGCGCATTCTCGAAGCGCAGGCGCAACTCGGAATCACGCGAGCCGATCAATTTCCAACGCTGAGCGGGGGAGGGGCGATTGCCGATGTGCGTTCGCCCCAGTCCAAGTTGGTTCCAGAATTTGAAACCAGCACGGGTCAGGTGAATATTTCCGCGGCGTGGGAGCTTGATTTCTGGGGCAAGTTCCGCCGCGCGACAGAAGCCGCGCGAGCCAATCTCCTTGCCAGTGAATGGGCCCGCCAGGAAGTTGCCTCAACTCTCGTGGCGAATGTTGCCTCCGCATACTTTCAGCTGCGGGCACTCGACTTGCAGCTGGAAATCTCAAAGCGCACACTCGATTCTCGGCAGGAATCGCTGCGACTGACGAAGGTTCTGGCAAATGGCGGCGCGACCTCTCTGCTCGATGTACGCCAGGCGGAGCAGCTGGTTTTCACGGCGGGCGCGGAAGTCCCCGCTCTGGAACAGCAGATTGAACAACAGGAAAACTTCCTGAGCATACTCCTTGGACAGAATCCCGGTGACGTCCCGCGGGGTCAGTCTCTCACGGAGCAACGCCAGCCTCCCGAAGTTCCTCCAGGTCTTTCCTCGGCATTGCTTGAGCGCCGTCCTGATATTCGCCAAGCGGAGGAACAGTTGATTGCCGCAAACGCCGAGATCGGCGTAGCGCGCGCCGCTTACTTTCCACAAATCTCGCTCAGCGGCGCGAGTGGATTTGAGAGTTCCGCTTTGAGCAATTTGTTCGCCGGACCTGCGGGCGCGTGGAACTTCGGCGCGTCGCTGGCCCAGCCCATATTCACAGCGGGCAGGCTTCGTTCCGGGGTTCGGCTGGCCGAAGCGCGTCAGCAAACCGCGCTGCTTGTTTACCAGCAATCTGTTCAGGCGGCGTTTCGCAGTGTTTCCGACGCCCTGGTCGCGTACCGCAAGACTCGAGAATTCCGCGTGCAGGAAGAATTTCTGTTCCGGTCGGCGCAGGACGCGGCCCATCTGTCCCACATGCGCTATGCCGGCGGCGTCACCGGTTATCTGGAAGTTTTGACCAACGAAACGAATGCCTTTTCTGCGGAACTTGGGCTTGTGCAGGCACGCCAGAACGAATTGCTGGCGCTGGTTCAGCTGTACGAGGCGCTTGGAGGAGGGTGGCAGACGTAAAGACTTCCTACGGTTGCTGGTTCGTGGAATGAAATCGAAACGGAATGAACGTGATCGATGAATCTTGCAACCTGGATCGCGCAGAACAGTGAGGGGCACCGCTTGAAACCCAGTGGAGGCGACTTAGCCAGCGGCATCGAAATCGCCGTTGATCGCACTGCGGCGGATGCCGTGGTCCGCTTGAGGGGCCGCATTGACGTAGATTCCTCACCCGACGTTCGGGACTGCTTGCGGACCATTCTTTTGAACGATCCACCTCCACAGGCGGTCGCTGTGGATTTAGTGGAGGTCACATCGATCGAAGCGTCCGGGATCGCGACCCTCGTGGAGTCGCTCAGAGTGGCAAGGCATCGCAAGATTCGATTCCATTTGCGGGCGCAGGGTTCCGTGCTCCAGCTATTCGAATCTGCTGGGTTTCTCGCGCTGTTCGACAAAGACCAGGACGGAAAGGGAGCGTAATGATGGCGAACATTCTTGAAACCGTCGGCGAGAGAACAATCGAGCACCTCGATTATGTCGGAAGCCTGAATATTCAGTGGTGGGCCACGGTTCGCGCAATGGCGCAGGCGCTTCCATTTATCGGGAACCGTTATCGCTGGAAGACCACTGTGAGGCAAATGCTGGAAATTGGAGTCGATGCAATCCCGATGGTTTCTTTGATGGCGGTTTGCACGGGATTTATCTTCGCCATGCAGGGCGCGTCTGAACTGCGCCGTTTTGGCGCGCTTCGTTACGTCGTCGACTTGGTTGCAGTGGGCTTCACGCGAGAACTCGGGCCCCTGATGACGGCAATTGCGGTAAGCGGCCGCTCCGGCTCCGCCTTTGCGGCGGAGATCGGCACCATGAAAGTGACCGAAGAACTCGATTCCCTCCGTGTCATGGCGCTCGAGCCACTCGAATTTGTGCTCGCGCCAAAGTACCTCGCAGCCTTGATTGCGGTCCCCTGCCTGAGTGTCATTTCAAACCTGTGCGGCATCCTGGCCGGCGGATTGTTCATGTTCTTCAGCATTCACTTGATGCCCGGTCTCTACCTCCGCTATGTGTTCAATTCAATCGAACTGCGCGACGTGATCATGGGAATGATCAAGAGCGTGGTCTTCGGGACCATCATTGCCCAGGTCGGTTGCCTTGAAGGGATGCGGGTCCACGGAGGTCCTGATTCTGTCGGTCGCTCAACGACCAATGCTGTCGTGAAATCGACTTTCCTGGTCATCATTGCGGACGCAATCTTCACGGCGATTTTTTATTTTACGGCGAAACACTAATGGCCATTATTTCAGTTCGCGATCTGGTGGTGGAGTACGACGGCCGCCGAATACTCAACGGGCTCAATCTCGACATTGAGCACGGAGAGACGATGGTGTTGTTGGGTGGGAGCGGCTGCGGAAAGAGCACCTTGTTGCGTCAGATCATCGGCTTGGAGAAACCCAAGTCCGGCAGCGTGTTCGTGAAAGAAGTTGATATCACGCGCTGTTCAAAAGCCGAGCTCAAGAAGGTACGGAGATCGATAGGCGTCGCCTTCCAGAGTGCCGCGTTGTTCAACTCGTTAAATATAGAAGATAACGTCGCTTTACCTTTGCGCGAACATACGCGTCTTGCGCCTTCCATCATTGAACTCGTGGTTTGGATGAAGCTCGCAGCAGTTGGCCTCGCGGACCGTGGGAAATTGCTTCCTGCGGAGCTTTCCGGAGGGATGAAGAAGCGTGCAGCAGTCGCGCGCGCCATCGCGCTTGGTCCCGAAATTCTGGTTCTCGACGAACCATCAGCGGGGCTTGACCCAATCGTCGCGGCGGAACTCGACGAACTGATTCTGCTACTCAAGCACACCTTCCACATGACCATCATTGTGGTTACGCACGAATTGCCAAGCGCATTCTTGATCGCGGACCGCATTGCCATGCTCTATCAGGGTGCCTTCAGTTCAATCGGTACCAAAGAGCAGCTCAAGGCGAGCCAGAATCCGCGTGTTCGCCAGTTCCTTGACCGGGTTCCCGAGGACATTGCGAGAACTCCAGTCACTGCACACTTCGCTAAATACCTGAACTCGCCGGAGGCAAATCAGTGAGCACAGAAGCCAAAGTGGGAGCGTTTGTCCTGGGATCAATTGCGGTTCTTGCTTTTACGATCATCCGCCTGCTCGGCGCACAACTCAGCGGACATGTCCTTCCATACCACACATACCTTCGGTACGCGGGCGGTCTGGAGCCGGGCGCTGCAGTCCTCTTCGGCGGAATCGAAGTGGGAAGAGTGACGGCTGTGCGGCCCGCTGCTGCGGACCCAACCAAGATTGAGATTCAGCTCGATGTGAAGGAAAACACTCCGCTGAACGAAAAGTCCGTAGCCAAGCTGGGCTTTATCAGCGTCATGAGTGGAGCCGCATTGTCTGTCACGACCGGCAGCAACGAGGCGAGGCGTCTTCCAGCGAATTCGGTCATTCCGTCGCAGGAGGCCGCGAGCCTGGATGCGATCACTGACAAAATGGCGGGTGTTGCAGACAACGCCAATGGCTTGATCACCGAGGTGCGGGGAGAACTCGGCGGAATCAGCGGAGATGCGCGGACGCTGCTGGCCAATCTGAATACCGTGGCCGGCAAGGCCAATCAGCAGAAGGTCCAGGCGGCTTTGGATAACGTCAACGCCATGCTCGCGACCGAACGGCCGAAGATTGACCGCCTCACCGATCAGTTGAATGCAGTGAGCCAGCACGCTGACGAAACCATTCAAAACGTGAACGGTACGGTGAGTGATATACGGCAGCCGGTCCGTGAGGATCTCGCTCAGCTGCAGAGCACGTTGCTCCAGACCAAACAATTGCTGGCTGACATGCAGGTACTGGTGCGGGCCAATGATTACAAGATCCATGACACCATCGAAAACCTGCGGACGGCAACGGAAAACCTCGGCCAGCTGACCGAATCGGTGAAACAGCAGCCGTGGAGCCTGATACGGATCAAAAACCCGGAAGACCGGAAGTTGCCCAAATGAACTGTCCGAATAGGAAAAAGCACAGTGCGGCGGAGCCTAATAATATGAACCGAATTCGCGTCACGACCATGTTTGCGCTTTTCAGTCTGTTCATCCTCGCTGGGTGTTCAGGCAAGATGCGCTATCCGAGTTACTACACCCTCAATCTTCCGGCTCCCCCTGATCCGCCGGCGGCCGAAAACGCCAAGGCAACAGTGGCGATTCACGAATTCACCGCTCCCGCCTACCTTCGCCGCGGAGAGATTGTGTTCAAGACATCGCCGGAAGCGGTCGGCTTCTACACATACCACCGCTGGGCTGTCGATCCATGCGAGTTCATGACCGACTCGATGAGGGATCGCCTCAATGCCACGGGACTTTTCGCACAGGTGAAACGCTACGACGGTCGGTCCGACGCCGAATACTTGGTGAGCGGGCGTTTGGAGAAGCTTGAGGAAATCGACTATGACGGTGGCGTCAAGGTTGTCGTAACGATCTCCGCCCAGATGGTCAGGTTCGATAGCGGAGCGGCTGTGTGGACTAAGTCTGTTTCGGAAACCGGAAATGTCAACAAGAGAGATGTGCCTGCCGTGGTGTCGGCAATGAGCAGCGCGATGGATCACGCCATGCAGGAATTGCTCTCGTCGTTGCCCGTTGAGATGTCCCGTTCCGCAATGGTTAAGCGGAACTAGCGGCACCGCAACTGCGTTTGGATTCGGCAGTGCAAGAAAGGCGTTCAGCCCGGAGAATTTCGGTTCAACGAATGCGAATGGCGGGCCCAATGAACATGGATGATCGTGTTTCCGACAAAAGTCCTGCTGCAAGAACGTTAATGAGGGATAAGCGGCAGTAAATGCCGGCTCGCTTACCGTGTCGCTGGTACTTCGTTCCGATTGAAATACATAATCAAGGAGATATGCGATGGCAACCGTGACAGAGAAAGAGACGATTAAAACCCTTACAACGCACTACATCGACGGAGCATTCGTTGAGTCCCATGGCCGGGAGGTCGTGGACATCATCCAACCTACCAATGGAAAGCTGATCGGCCGGGCCACTTTAGGAGACGAAGAAGACACGCGACGTGCAATCGCCGCCGCCAAGCGCGCATTCGCGACTTTCGGCAAGACGACGAAGGAAGACCGTGCGCGTTATTTGCGCCAGCTGCACAAAGCTGTTTCGGACCGAGTGGACGATCTAACCGCCATCATGATTGAAGAGTACGGCGGAGTTGCCCAATTCGCCCGGCTACTTGTCGAAGGGGGTATCGCCGCTTTCGCAGCTGCGGAGAAGGCACTCCATGAGATGCCTTTGGAAGAAAGCTGGGGAAAGACCACGGTCACCATGGAGCCGGTCGGAGTCGCCGGCCTGATTACAGCTTGGAATGCGAACGCGTTGTTTATTTGTCTGAAGCTCGCATCGGCCATAGGCGCGGGTTGTACGGTCGTCCTCAAACCGAGTGAAATGAGCGCGCTTCAAACGCGCACAATGGCCGAGGCGATTGATGCGGCTGGGCTGCCCAAAGGTGTGTTCAACGTGGTCACCGGTCTCGGCACCGTCGTCGGGGCCGAGCTCGTGCGCAATCCCGATGTGGCGAAAATTTCGTTCACGGGTTCAGTTGCTGTCGGACAACAGATCATGCGCGACGGGGCCGCGACGATGAAGCGGGTGACGCTCGAACTGGGCGGCAAGTCGCCGACAATCCTTCTGGACGATGCCGCGCTCGACCAGGCCATCCCAGCGGCGCTCATTTTAGCCTTTATAAACAGTGGTCAAGCCTGTGCCGCCGGTACACGGCTTCTCGTGCCCAAAAGCCGGCTTGACGAGGTCAAGCAGGCGATCAAAAACGAGATGCGTAACTACACCGTCGGCGATCCGGCAGATCCCAAGATCATGGTCGGACCGATGGTGTCACAAAAGCAATATGACAGGGTGGAATCCTACATTCGCAAAGGCATTGAAGAAGGCGCTGAGGTACTGGTCGGCGGAGAAGGCCGTCCCAAAGGATTCGAAGGGGGATTCTTTGTGAAGCCTACGGTCTTCGTCAACGTGAAGAACGACATGACGATTGCCCGGGAAGAGATTTTTGGCCCTGTGCTCAGTGTGATCGCCTACGACTCTGAGGACGAAGCGATCCGCATTGCCAACGACTCCAAGTACGGGCTTCACGCAGCAGTCCTGGGAACTGACATTGCGCGGGCGCGTCGCGTAGCTTCTCAGCTGCGAGCCGGCCGCGTTGTGATCAATAACATGACGGACGATCCAGATGCGCCTTGGGGTGGATTCAAATATTCCGGCGTTGGCCGGGAATACGGCAAGTATGGAATTGAGGCATTCGCGGAAACCCGGGCGATCATCGAGACCTGATGGAGAAATTCCATGATCAGACGGTCGCCTTCTCGCGCAAGACAGGGTAGTGATTGGCAATTCCGGGCGTGACGCATCATCGCCTGTATGACGATGGGCTGCCGTAGGCAAGGCGGTTGCGAAACTGCAAGAAGTCTTTGGACGTTGCCCTATAACGATCAGTCGCCCCCTGGGCTTCTGAACAAACATGAAAGGACCGAGTTGATGAGTAAACACGCCAGTATCTCGCCCAACGAAGCCGCCGACCGCCTGGCGATCCGCGAGCTCGTTGAAGCTTACGCGCACTGCGCCGATCGCCGTGACGCGAAAGGGCAGATGGCCCTTTTCACCGCGGACGCACGCTTTTTGGTCTACATGAACGCAAAGGACCCCAAGCCCTCGCAAGAGCTGCACTCGCGCGAGGCCCTTGCTCCCGTCTTCGCGGATCTCAACAGGTACGCCGCGACCATGCACTTTCTGGGGCAGACCACAATCCTCACTCTAACCAGCAACCGAGGCACCGGGGAAACCTACTGCATGCCCCATCACCTCACCATCGAAGGTGAAAAACGCAAGCTCATGATCGCCGCGCTCCGTTATTACGACACATTCGTGAAGGCGGACGGTGAATGGTTGTTCGCGGAACGCCTGCTTTATGTTGACTGGATTGAGGAGCGCGGTCTGTCATGAGAGCGGCCGGGCTTGAGGGGAGTCGATGAGGGTTCCAGCCGTTTTCCAATCGCGGCCGGACCTGCTGCTTTTCCTGTCCTTATTGTTGGCGATTCTGCTGACGCCGGTATTGAACGAGGATAATTGGAGGCGACTGGTTCTCGCGACAGTGACATTCATACCAATTGTCTTGTCCGTCGTCCGGCTGTCGCAGATCAGAAGATGGGTGTGGCCTTCCGTGCTGCTGGCCTTGTGCAATGCGATTTTTGTGGTGGCGGGCAACACGTTCCCAAGCCCCATCCTGACCGGAATCCGATGGGTATTTCTGGCTGCCTTCTTCGGGCTCACGGCCGCTGGCCTTTTCTCGTATCTCCGTAACTCGCGTGCCGTCGCTCACGCCGAGCTCTACACCGCCGTCAACATTTATCTATTGCTCGGGTTGCTATGGGCGGCGATTTACTTGGCAATAGATGCTTTCTCTCCGGGTGCAATCCGCATGGGAAGCGGCCCGGCCGACCGACAGACCGAACTGCTTTATTTCAGTCTGATAACGCTAACCACCGTCGGATACGGCGATATCGTGGCGCTGAGCGGAACGGCCCGCATACTAACCGCCCTGGAAGGTGTGACGGGCGTTCTCTATATAGCGACTACGGTGGCGCTTCTGGTAGGCAGATTCAAGATCGAGTCTTGGGAGACATCAGCGCCGGAGGAGGACCGCAAAAACTTATGACGAAAAACCAGGGATCTTCAGATGCCTCGATGACTGCTCCGGTCGTTGGTCAAAACAACATTGTCATTGTCGGCACGACGGGAATGGTTGGCGGATATGCTCTTCGCTACGCGCTCGAGAGTCCCGCCGTGAAAAGCGTGACATCGATTGGCCGCAAGAAGCTTGGTGTCAAAGATCCCAAGCTGAACGAAGTGATCCATGAAAACTTCGCTGACTGTTCCGCGCTAGCGGATACGCTCGCGAACCAGGACGCAGCCGTCTATTGCCTTGGGACCTACACGGGGTCAGTTTCTGACGCGCAGCTTCGCGCAATCACTGTGGACTACACGATTGAGTTCGCACGTGTTCTTCGCGGCAGTAGTCCTAACGCCGCGTTTTCGTTCTTGAGTGGCTATGGCGCCGACCCGACTGGCAAGAGCCGTCTTGCCTTTGCACGGTACAAGGGGGAGGCTGAGAAAGCATTAGAAGCGGCCGGTTTTCCACGTGTTTACCTTTTCCGGCCCTCGTATATCTATCCTGTGGAACCACGGAAGGAACCAAACTTCAGCTATCGGCTAATGCACGCGGTTTATCCGCTGTTTCGAGTGCTGTTTCCCAACCAAGTGATTCGCGCTGACGAGTTGGCTTGGGCAATGGTGGACGTCGTAACTACGGAGCGTAAAGGGTTGGTGTCAGAAAGCTCGGTGTTGGAGAACCAGGCCATCAGAGACATGATCAAGTCGCACATGCCGCCATCGAGTCGTGTTGTGCGATGACAAGGGTCTAAATCCGGGTTGCGGCCAGAAACCGAGAAGTGAGGCGATGAATGAAAAAGATCGTGATCATAGGCGCGGGATTTGGAGGGCTTGCTGCTGCCAAGGCCCTCAGGCACGCAAATGCAGAAATCTGTGTGATTGATCGTGCGAATCACAACCTATTTCAGCCTCTGCTTTACCAAGTAGCCACAACAGTTCTTTCGCCAGCTCAAATCGCGTCTCCGATTCGTCAACTATTGAGGAATCAACGGAATACGACTGTGTTCCTTGGCGAAGTGACGGGAATTAATAAAGATGCGAAGTTTGTCTACTTCAGCAACGACGACTGCAAAGATTTCCCGGTCGAATACGACATACTGGTCATCGCAACCGGAGTAGCACATAGCTATTTCGGGCACGATGAATTCGCAGAGTTTGCACCTGGTTTAAAGGGACTGGCGGACGCAGTCCGCATTCGTAATAAGGTTTTGAGCGCGTTTGAACGAGCGGAAGAGGAGGACGATCCGGTTTTGCGGCAGGATTTGACGACTATCGTCTTGGTTGGGGCGGGACCAACGGGCGTGGAACTTGCCGCCGCGCTGGCGGTTCTTGTTCATACGAAGTTGAAAACCGAGTTTCGGCGTATCGACCTGGCCAAAACCCGGATCGTACTCGTCGACATGGCGCCCAGGGTATTAGGCACCTTTGCGTCACAACTCCCGGAGGCTGCCAAGCGCCGATTGGAAAGACTTGGCGTAGAAGTCCGCTTAGGACACAGCGTGGACAAGATTGATCGGGACGGAGTCGTCGTCGGCGGGGAGCAGATCCCAAGCAAAGTTGTCATCTGGACCGCAGGAGTAACTCCGTCGCCAGCTGGTAAATGGCTGAACGTGGAGACTGACCGCGCCGGCCGCGTTCGTATTCAGAACGATCTCACGGTTCCCGGGCATCCAGAAATATATGTAATCGGAGATACCGCTTCTTTCGAACAGGACGGAAAACCGCTGCCGGGTGTGGCCCAAGTGGCGATTCAACAAGGTCGTTATGCGGGTCGTAGAATCGCCCAAAGTCTGCACGGTAAGCCCTCCCGCAAGCCGTTCCGATATTTCGATAAAGGAAATATGGCCGTTATCGGAGCTGGTTTCGCAATCCTTCAAGCAGGTAGGCTCCAGGCGAGCGGGATAATCGCCTGGCTCGCGTGGGCAGCGATTCATCTTCAGTTTCTCTCAACTGGCAGCCTGCGTTTCACCGTTTTCTTGCAATGGATCTGGAGTTTTTTGACCGGTCAAACAGGAGTCCGGTTAATCGTGAATCACATTCCCCTTTCCAAACAGGATAAGGATATAGAACTTACCAGTGGGGGAAGGAGATGACTGGAACGCACTACAATGCCGCGGGGGGCAGCGCTCGCTAATGGGCGGACAAACGAATTTCTACATCAACAACTGCAGTGACCTCCCGTCGTTCCCGCAGGGGCGGACGACTGGAACGCTTTCAAACGAAATCCGGCCAGCGCGGCGGTCCCGAAAGTTTCGAACGACTTGTTTTAGGCGGTCCACCGGATTCGAAATCTCGCCTGCTCCCCGGTACTTTGAGAGCAAGCAGAAGCTTGCTGTCGACGCCTTCGCCCACGCCTTGGACAATTTCATTCGATGCGCGCTTCGAGGTTGTCAGACGGTGCTAAATCAGTTCACGGAGAACGGCAACATGCGTAAAGGCGACGAGACGCGGCAGGAAATCATTCGCAAAGCGGCCCCAATCTTCAATCGGAAGGGGTACAGGGGCGCCGCACTCTCCGATCTCATGCGTGCGACGGGGCTAAAGAAAGGGGGGTCTGCCGGCTCGATCTCGATGCCGTATCATTGAACCTGGAGGCTTTCGTGCAGACTTTGCCGGGTCCTCTACCCAACTGAGCGAAGGCTGGCCGGAGTACGACTCCACCGTTGGTGCGGCTGTTTTCTTCCAAAAAACCTATAACGGGACACAGGCGGGGGGCTCCGGCGAAGGCTGCGGCGGCGCTTCTATACGTCGCCGCGCTCTCCGAGCCGCCGTTACAGCCGTTGCTCGGAAGTGACTCTTACGCGGCGGCCGAAAAGAACGCTGTTGATAGGATCGAGTCGAATAGGAACTGGAAAGATCTCAGCCTCTCAACTGACTCGGTTCCAAGCGGATGGTCGGCATAACCGGCCAATCTCTGCCCATTCTCGGGTATGTGAATTTTGGACGCTTCGGTGACGATCTAGCCAGTTTTCAGGGATGACCACACTGGGCTCTCCAGCGTGAATCCCAACTGGCTCGTTTTCCAAGTCAGCATCTCGTTCTGCAGCCGAAGCTCTCTGCCATCCGAGTTCGACTGGGCCTCGAAAACGGCCTCTCGACCCGCATTGTCCCAGAACCGGGCAACTGGAAGAGAATACAACTTCTCACTCTCCAGAACACGTCGGGTGGCGGGGATTTTTCACTTCAGGCAGAGAGGCAGCCGGTGGCCATCTGCGCCTTCGCCTCCATCACGCCGTGAGTTGATACTCTTGCAGCTGACATTTGTTCTGCTGGTTTGTCTGGAGCCATCTCGTCTTTGCCAACCGAACTCCAGTCAGAGTGCGGTAGTTCTCGGGGCCAAGTTTTTCCAGCGGCAGCGTCAGAACTTCTGCAGCACTAGCTGGAGATGGCGAGAGGGGGGCTATCTCGCCTCAGGGTTTGAATTGAAACCTGTTTAAGTTGAGCAACGAACAGGTTTTTCTAGCTATTTGACTTTGCTCAACGGGCCGCTAAGCGGCGAAAAGTTCTTTGTGCTTAGGGCCTGTATTCCTGCATTGTGAGTGCCATTAAACGGCGTTTCAGTGGCCCCGCAGCCCGCCGATTCGGCATCAGCCGGGCGATTGAACCAAAGCCCCAAATGGTACATCTGGATTGGGTTCGTGGCTGGGTTGGTGGTTGCATCTGGGAAGGACCCGCCAGGGAAAGTATCTGGCGCCGAAGTCGCGCCCGTCGCCACCACAAATGTCTCAATGCTGAAGCGCCCGACGAAGTCTCCCACGCCTTTTCCGGTGCCGTCGGTTTGGATATCTCCTTGATACCACGCCATGCCGAAGGGCTTGTCGGGAACCTGGATTACAAAAAAGTCGAAGTCGACGTTGGCGGGCAGGCCGGACACCTCGACGTGCAGGTCCTCCACAGGCCCGAGAGGGTGGACTGTTACGCGCCCGCTGGCGTTGGGAAGACATCCGGCGGTTGTAGCTCCGGTGGATCGTACCATGTTGAAGGTGAGGTTATTCTGAGCGACGGCTGGGCCCGCCAACGTGACCAACAAGGCCATAGTCAACGTCAGCGCAAAAAGTCTGAATTTCATTGGATGTTCTCCTGATTAGCATTCGCCGCTGGCTTGCGGCCCGCGACAGACTGTGTTGTGCCGCGAGAGCTGAAAAAGGTCAATGCCCGGGCGCTTCTTCTTCGATCCCCTCTGAATCCCCCGGCAAGTCTTTTGTTCGCAATGTCTTCTCGGCCTCGCTCCGTTCGCAATGGCGTGCTAGACTCTCGGAAATGTGAAGTACGCAGATGCCGTCCACTCTCCCATCACTGGTACGTTTCGCAAATTTCGAAGTAGACCTGCGGGCAGGAGAGCTCCGAAGAGAAGGCTGCAGAGTGCGGCTGCAGGAACAGCCGTTTCTGCTTCTAACCGTGCTACTAGAATCGGCAGGCGAAGTGGTCACTCGTGAAGAACTTCGCAAACGGCTCTGGGCGGAAGATACCTTTGTCGATTTCGACCATCGCCTGGCAGTGGCCGTGAGCAAGCTAAGGGATGCGCTTCGAGACTCGGCCGAGAAACCAACGTTCGTTGAGACCGTCGGTCGACGCGGCTATCGGTTCCTGGGCCAGCTGGAATTCACCGATTCATTGTCTGCAGATTCCAACCGGGGAACATGTGACACTTCTTTGGCTTCTTCTCATCCAGCCGAGCAAACGCAGCTCCCAAAGCTGGCGCACCTGCATCCCAGGCGATCTCGAATCTTCCTTTTCTCCGTCGGATTCGTCATTCTCCTCGCAGTGATCGCCTTGACGAAGATTGTTCATATTCGATCTGGGAGAGGACAGCCGACGGCTCCCCGGAGCCTGGCGATCCTTCCGCTGCAAAATCGTGGCGAAGATTCAAGCAGCGACTTTCTTGGTTTGTCACTGGCGGATGTACTCATCACGAAATTGGCCTACGTGAGTTCCCTCAGCGTCCGCCCTTCGGCGGCAATTGAGAAATATCGAGGAAAGGCCATTGATCTTCAAAAAGTTGCCGCAGATCTCAAAGTCGATACGCTGCTCACGGGAAGTTTCATTCGCGATGGCAACGCCTTGCGCATCACCTACCAGCTGGTCGACGCCAAAACCGAAAGCATTCTAGGCCAAGGAGTGATTGACCTTGAGTACGACAATCTTCTTGCCGTTCAGGATAAAGTTACCGGCCAACTGATTTCAGAGCTCCAACTGAACTTGTCTCCAGTTGAAACGGAGCATCTAAAACCGGAAGCCTCGGTCAGTCCACTCGCCTATGAATATTTTTTACAGGGACTTGATCTTTACGGACAGCACAAGTTTCCCCTGGCGATCAAAATGTTCGAAAAGACCACTGAGATCGACCCCAACTACGCTCCAGCATGGGCCTACTTGGGAGCTTCCTATAATTCGGATGCGGCATTCGAGCTTGGCGGGCAGGAGCAATATCGCCGTGCCCAAGCTGCGTACGAAAGGGCCTTGGCGATACGACCGAACCTGCTTGACGCACAAATCTTCCTTGCGAATCTGCTGATTGACACGGGAAAAGTTGAGCAAGCTGTGCCTTTGTTGCGAGATGCCTTAAAGACGAACGGCAATTATGCCGCCGCTCACTGGGAACTGGGATATGCGTACCGATTCGCTGGAATGTTGGACGAATCCGTGGCGGAATGCGAGCGGGCGCGTCAACTGACTCCCTTCGTGAAGGGCAACGGGTCGGTGTTAAACAGCTACCTCTATCTGGGGGAATACCAGAAGTTTCTTGAGAGCCTGCCGGTCGACGATTCCTCGTTCACCCTGTTTTACCGTGGCTTCGGAGAATTTCACGAAAAGCGGTTCGACCAAGCCTCGAGAGATTTTGATCGCGCGTACGAACTCGACCCAACTTTGTACGCGGGAATTGGAAAGGCTCTGAGTGACTCGATTCATCAGCATGGAGCAGAAGGCTTGCAGCTGTTGAGTGGACTGGAGAGAACAGTAAGAGAGCGAGGAGTCGGGGATCCGGAGGCCACATACAAAATCGCCGAAGCCTATGCCATCTTGGGCAACAAAAGCTCCGCTTTACACGTGCTGAGAATGAGCGTTGAAGCGGGCTTCTTCAGCTATCCCTATATCGACAAAGACCCACTGCTGAATGATTTGCACGGCGCACCCGAATTCGCTCAGATTTTGAACGTAGCACATCAGCGACACGAGGCGTTCAAGAATTCTTTCTTTCGTTAAGACGACCCTTCCCGATCGGTTCCCGAATCTGGTGCTGACCCAAAGGTATATTTTGCAGTTCGGTTCGGAGGTTCCTGTGGGCGCCTTCGCGCCATAAACGTCTCCCTGCGTGATGACGTCGAACTCGCGGAGGAAATGCTCGGACACTTCGCGAAAGGTCTTTTCGCTCTTGATCTCGCCAACGTCGGGTGCGCTGCGTCTGCCAGTTCCGTCATCCCGGCTCTAGTTGCAAGTGACTGATTTTACGACCTATTTATGGCTCTATTCCTTTTTCATCTAAAACAACAAATGTGCAACTGTGTAAAGAAAGTGTGGAAGTTTCCCGATTTCCACAGCTCATTGTCATTTAGCCCGTGAAGCGCTTTGCCGGCGATTCTCGGGCTAAGAGATCAGTGCCAAATCAATAAGAGAGCACCCGTCGAGATTCTACGACTTGATTAAGAACTGCTATCCACCGCGCGGACATCTGTCGCGTTGTTCGAAAAATAATTGGGCGAGCATGCGACCAGGGCGGATTGCGAGAGGCGAAAAACTAGCGAATATGTTAAATTTCTTTCGTGACGCCCAAGAGCGGCACCGTCATCATCCATAACTCGAACCAAACCGAGCACGCGCTCGACGTGACGGCAGGGACGCTGTACGAAGCGGTTGCCAACGCCCTCGCCGCCCTTGGAACAAACGACTGGGCCGGCGATTTCGGGGGGGGCTCATTACCGCCACCATCAAGGTCCGCCATCCCGAGGTCACGCAGGTCGTGAAGATCCAGATTTCGAAAACTGGCTGAAGCGGGGATGCAACAGCCCCAGGGACCTGGTGGTGAAAGCCAGGCTGGCCGGATGCTGGGCCTGCCGCAACAATAAGGAGATAGCAAATGCACTCGGCGATTGCCTTGCGCAGGGAGCTGAGCGTTCGCGGCCAGCAGATCGCGGCCGCGACCGGATCGGTGCATGAGCTGACACCGGGGGAGATGCCGAGCGTCATTTTCGGAAGCGATGAAAACCGGCGGCATGGAAATTTCCACCCCGCCTCTTACCGGAATATCTGCGCAAATCCGCAGTGGGCGCGGCGACTGCGCAAGGTCCATTCAGCCTCGCCCAAGCCCTCTCCAGCGACCGGACGGCGATGGATGGAACTCGACTGCGCCAACAGCTCGGACGCGCTCCTTATGAACATATTTTGTTACCGGCGCACAGTGGAGAACCGTGCGCTGAGTTCTATGCTCGGAATCGCATCGGGCCTGCTGCCGGTGTTCGGATTCAATCCCGGAATTCCGCTTCGTAACGGGAAAACCGACCGCACGGAAATCGACATGAAGCTGGGCGACCTGATGGTAGAGGCGAAGCTTACGGAAACGGATTTTCAAACTGCGTCTGCGCCGATGATCGAACGGTATCGCGAGTTTGAGGAGATTTTCGATGCAGAGGAGTTAACGCGGTCCGGCGATATGTTCCCCTGCTATCAGCTCATCCGTGGCGTGCTCGCTGCCCATACCACGGGCGGATCGTTCTGCGTTTTTTGCGACGCGCGACGGCCGGACTTGATTGAGAACTGGTACTCGGTCATCAGCGCGGTCAGAAGCTGCGCTCTGCGCTGCCGCCTGCAATTGCTGACCTGGCAGGAGCTAACCGCTGCCTTGCCAAAGTCGCTAAGAAACTTTCTGGCGATGAAATACGGTATTGCACCCCGATTCGACGCCCGCACGACCGGGCGATTTCTTAATTTCGGCTGACTTTATGAGCCAGAATTGATCAGGCGGGTGACAGCCGATCTGTACGCCACCCGGGTCAGGCGGCAAACTTCCCAGAAACCGCTTCTGGGAGTTTGGGTCCTTTTGACCGATCACTCAATACTCGCCGACTTGCCGCTACTGATCGGAAAGTTGTCCAGGCTCGGGTCGTGCGGCAGCTACTAAAAGAACATCGAAGATGTCCAATAAGGGTTTAATGGCTAGCCTCTCGTCCCATTCAGATTGAAGGACCAAGCCATGAAAAGCAGCGATAAGAAAGCGCGCCATAGCATCGGCATCAATTTGACTTGCGATTTCTCCCCGGCGCTGCCCCGCTGTGAGAAGGTCTCGAAGAAGCTTGTATGGTTTTGCAAAGGTATCCCTTGCCACTTTCTGTAACGTTCGGTCGTGCTGGGCCTCCGCCCACAGTTGGACGGTCACACGCCGTCGCATGCGCTGCTTTGGACGGTTGAGCTCGCTGAGAAAATGATCACGGATGGCTTTCAGCGACTTCGCCACTGTCGCCTGCTTCAGAGCTTCCTCGAAGAGTCTCCGTTCTTCATCGTGCCGCCGAGCAGCGATCGCAGCGATAATCTCCTGCTTGCTGGAGAACAGATTGTAGATAGCTCCGGCGCTCAATCCTGACTCCTGCACGATGTCTCTCATCGTCGCCTTATGGAATCCAGATCGCGCAAAGCAAACCACGGCGGCGTCGAGGATTTCGGAGGAACGGGCTTGCAGATATTGCTGGCTCACTTTAGGCATGGGAGCTCACAGGGTTCAATGCTTCCGATTCAATCGTGGTGCGGCACTTCCACCATGGCGACATGATAAAACTCGTACCCACGCATATCATCAGCACCGCTGCCGAAGTAGCGTTTCCGATATTCCGACGCTCCCACATCAACCATCAGGCGCAAACCATGTTCCTGAAGGTATCTGCTTACGTCATCTGGATCCATTCCGAAAGTCCAGGGTTCATGCAACTCAACCACATCGGCCAGAAGGCGCTCAGCGCCGTAGAAATTTACGGTGCCATCCAATACCCCTGAATGGACGTAGGTGAAAAGCAACCGGCTGCCCGACGGGAAGCCAGAGACATATCGCAATACAGAAGCTACCGCTTCGGCCGTAAGGTAGTTGGTTACCCCCTCCCACAAGAACGCCGTTTTGATAGAGTTCTTGAGACCTGCCTGCTGCAGTGTGCTATCAAGGCTCTCGCGATTGAAATCGATTGGCACATAATGGAGATTGTGGGGGAGTTTACCGAACCGCTTTTCGAGTTGGGTGCGCTTCCTGTCGAGAGTTAAAGGATGATCCACCTCATACACATCTCTGCCGTTCAGGATTGGCAGTCGATAGGCACGGCAATCGAAACCCGCACCGAGGATGACAATTTGACAGATCTCATGCCCGAGCCCTTCGGCGAGCAGATCGTCAATCAGGCGGGTGCGTGCGATCGCAGAGGTCCGAGCGCCTGGAATGCGCCGGTCGGCTATTTTTTCCACGAGCGTCAAGCCACCCGGAAAGCGCGCAACTAGCGCTACTCCCTTCAGCGAAGGACGGAGAAAGTCAGCTGCCAACCGGTCTGAGAACAGCCGCATGCGGCGGGATCGCTTTGACTCAAGTGCGCGGAACAAGGCCATGTATTCGGCCGTCTTGCTGGAATTGTCTGTCGTCATAAAATAGAACACTTGTTCTATTTTACGACGAGGCACATATTTTTTGTCGTTGACGATAAAGCCGAGTGAAACAATCAGTACTCGCAAACGCGCCCGCAGCGACCAACCAATCGCTAGCGGGAAGCCGACTTCCCGATGTCGATGATCTCTAGCGGAGTGAGCCTTCGGATGAGCTGCGCCCGGTATACCCGATGCACGACGACGGGGTCGGATGAATCGAGGGAAAACACCCGGGTTCTTTACTTTTTCGTCAGTGCACGTCTGGCCGTTCTCTGCGCAGCACGTTTCTTTCCTTGCGCTTTGTCCCTCGACTGGATGGCATGCGCGTTGACGATTGCCCGAATTAGTCCCGGAAAGCGTTGCTCGAGTTCCGTGCAACGCGAGGTGTTGTGGACTTCCACGCCGCGACGCTCACCACGGATCAGCCCCGCCTCTCTCAGTTCCCTAAAGTGCTGAGAGAGTGTGGACTTCGGGATCGTCTTGTCGCTGACTGTCAGAAACGTCGAGCAGTTCTGCGAACACTCCTGCGACACGATGTCCGCATAAATTGTCACCCGCACCGGGTCGGACAAGGCGTGGAGAATTCCTTCTACCGTAATCTCCTCAATCGATGGGTGGAACAGAGGCCGCATGCTAATAAGAGTAGTCATTCATGGGAAACGGTTCAATAGTTCTATTATTCAGAACTACTGAATCTTTTCGGTGGCCATTTCCATCTATTCCACCAGAAGCGAGTGAGGGGCGGCCCGGCGCGACGGCCCCGAGATTCACTGAGCTCAATGGTACCGAAAGAGGGGTAAAAGGATGGGCAAGCTCACAGGCAAAGTCGCAATCGTCACCGGCGCGTCCAAGGGAATCGGGTCCGCCATCGCTAAATCGCTAGCCGCCGAAGGTGCCTCCGTCATCGTTAATTACGCCTCCAGCAAGGCCGGTGCTGACGCCGTCGTCAGTGCCATCACCCGTGCCGGCGGCAAGGCCCTCGCCGTCCGTGGAGACGTATCGAAGGCCGCTGACGCTCAGGGCGTCATCGACGCTGCCATCAAGAACTTCGGCCGCCTTGACATTCTCGTTAACAACTCCGGCGTCTACGAGTTTTTACCAATCGAGTCTTTCACCGAAGAACAGTTTCACAAGATATTCAACATTAACGTCCTCGGTCTTCTTCTCACCACGCAGGCCGCACTTCCCCACCTCGGCGAAGGCGCCAGCATCATCAACATCGGCTCTATTGCGAGCAGCCTGACGCCGCCGAACAGCACTGTCTACAGCGGTACCAAAGGTGCAGTGGATGCTATCTCCGGGGTTCTCGCCAAGGAGCTTGGCGTTCGTAAGATCCGGGTTAATTCCATCAACCCGGGGATGGTCGAGACCGAAGGCTTGCACACTGCGGGCTTCATCGGTTCCGACATCGAGAAGGAGGCAGTTGCGCAGACTCCGCTCGGCCGCATCGGCCAGGTGGACGACATCGCCGGCGTGGCTACCTTCCTCGCCTCCAACGACGCCAAGTGGATCACCGGCGAACTGGTTCGCGTGGCCGGCGGCCAGCGCTAATCACGAGTCACACGGTCCGCCGCTGATAACGGGATGGCTGCAGGCTCTCGCATTCATCCATCACACGCATGAAAGGAGAACGGTCATGGGAAAGCTCGAAGGAAAAGTAGCTGTCATCACAGCAGCGACGTCCGGCATGGCGCTCGCCACCGCCAGGCTCTTCGTCAAGGAGGGCGCGTACGTCTTCATCACCGGACGCCGCAAGAACAAGCTCGATGAGGCCGTCAAGCTCATCGGCAAAAACGTCACCGGTGTGCAGGGCGACGCCAGTAACCT
>DATNLE010000421.1:0-45000 GCA_035603035.1 Candidatus Acidiferrales bacterium
GGTTTTTCTGCTTCAACTCGCGCTGAACGCTGCCTGGTCTATGATTTTTTTTGGATTGCGCTCCCCCGGCCTCGCCCTGGTCGAGATCATCCTGCTGTGGGCGGCAATTCTTGCCACCATAATTTTGTTCTGGCGAATCTCACCGTTCTCCGCCACGCTTCTCGTGCCCTACTTGGCGTGGGTTACCTATGCCACCTATTTGAATGCCGGAATCTGGCGTCTAAATCCAGCGGCTTCGCGCTCATTATAATAAGAAATGCAAAGGGGGGACTCCTTTCTGCCAGCTCAGATTGAACTCGGCATAATTACCTCAGTATCCCGGGCAAGCTGAGATCGCTTGCAGAAACAACTGCTCTGCCTCAGGGTTAATGCAAAGTAGAAATATGAGGAGAATTACCATGCGGGAACGAATCGTCCTTTTGATTTCATTTTTCCTTCTGGCTAGCCTGACCTGGAGCCAGCAGCAACCCAGCAGCGGCGGCGGCAACGCCTCGCCGGGTACTGAGCAGAACATGCCGGGCATGGACATGCCTGCTCATGACATGTCGAATATGAAAGACATGTCCATGGCGGGAACGAAAGACGATCGGGACACCGACGCCAGCCTGCACGCCATGCATTCCATGGAAGGCCACATGGACATGGGCGCTCACATGAAGATGACGGCTCTCCGTCCCGTGAAGCCGGGCGATGCCGAGCGTGCTCGGGGCGTGGTGGAGGACGCACGCAAGGCGTCAACAAAATACATTGACTACCATGCTGCACTAGCCGACGGTTACAAGATTTTCCATCCCGAAGTTCCGCAAAAGATGTATCACTTCACAAACTACCAATATGCAATTGAAGCGGCGTTCAATTTCAATCCTGAGCACCCTACGTCTCTGCTTTATGAAAAACATGGCGACGACTACAAACTCATCGGCGTGATGTACACGGCGTCCAAGCGTCTCGGCGAAGAGCAACTTGACCAGCGGGTTCCGCTCAGCATCGCGCAATGGCACGAGCACGTAAATTTCTGCGCGCCCCCTGCGGATCGCAGAAAAGAAATGCTGGCGCCTCATCCGCTGTTTGGGCTGAGGGGATCGATTACTACTCAGGAAGCCTGCGATGCCGCCGGTGGAACATTCCATCCCGTTATCTTCAACTGGATGGTTCACGTCTACCCGTTCGAAAAGGATCAGGCCAGCATCTGGTCGGTCGAACGTCAACACGGCGACGCGGATTAACACTTCTCTGGCGCGGGCAGCGAGGTCTTCTGCACGCAGCCGGCAATGCGCGCCGGCCTGCACTGGCCACGCAGCAGCTTTCTCTATGGCGCACGATTTAGGCCGCGCTTCGTGGTGTCGGCCGCCATGTCTTCGTTACTGGTAGACAGAACACTCTCACAGAACACACTCTCACTGTTCCAGATTCTCATAAACGAATCACCTCGATTTCCTGCTATCGGAAATGCGCGCTCTCCGTCAATACATGCATAGTCGGAAATTAGCAGAAACATCGAACCGCACTACGGAACTTTCAATGAAGGAACTTCGTAGCAGTAAGAGTAGGCAGGCAGCGTAGACGAGTTGGCGGATTTTTGGAACGCAGGATTCTTGCGGGGTTAGGGGATTCTTTCACTCTCGGTTTGGCGGCCCAGGTGACAGAACCCCCATGCACAGCGAGCCAGGCCTTGCGGCTTGTCTGCTGAACCCCAACGAATGCATTGTAGGCGATTCGCGGCAAAACACAAATGTTTTCTCGCGCAAGTCGTGAACGGGGCCGCCCCAGCCGCTCCCCGACGAGATTCGGGGAAGAAATCAAGGAGCAGTCATGAAGTTCGCGACAGTTTCGAAGAGCATCGTATTAGGATTGGCGTTGTTATTGGCATCGAGCGCTTTGGCCGCAACCAAGGGCAGTTTGCAGCTTAGTGATCATGTAACCCTCAACGGAACAACCCTGAAGGCGGGGGATTACAAAATCCAGTGGGAAGGCAGCGGCCCCAACGTGGAAGTAAAGATCCTGCGAGGTAAGAATGTATTAGCAACAGTGCCGGCGCATGTGATTGAACTGCCAGCGCCTGCTCCGAACGACGCAGCTGTGACCCATAAAAATGATAGCGGCCCAAATTCCCTCGTCGGCGTTCGCTTCGGAGGGAAAAGATTCGCCTTGGAACTTGGCGAAGCCAGTGACAGTATGCGAGCCAGCGGTTCCAGCCAGTAACTCGTGTAACCAGCAATCACGGGAGCACTGCGGTGCTCCCGTTTCTTATGGTTGCGATTTCTCGTCTTCTTCTACAAAGCGTTCATGTTGGATAGCCGGCCCGGCTGTGCAGCCGAGCACAGGGAAGCTGATTGATTCCCATGCGTCGCCACGGACTTGGCGGAACTACACCGTCAATAGAACCCGGGTGTCACTGCTCGTATTTGTCGGCAAACAGAAAGTAATTCCGTCCTTTCCGGCGGCGTACCCTTCACGGCTCGTGGAGCAGTATTCGAAAAGGACTGAATGTCCTCAGAAAATGTGCTACGCTCCATCGCTTGCTTGCAATCATGCGCGAGGCCTCATGTTCATTGACTCCAGCGAGATATAGCAGCATGTCGCTGCTCCCTACCGAGCAATCAGCATCATGTTGCCGAAGCTTCATGGGAATCGCCGGACTATGCGATTGAGCTTCGTGATTGAGCTTCGGGGGCACACGGAGTAGACGTGGCAGAGTGCCACAGCAGTTGACATAGTGCCGGTGCCGGCACGCATCGGTCAGACTATTATTCCGCTCGCAACGCATCCGTTGGATTCACCAAAGCCGCGCGACGAGCGGGCAGGAAGCTAGCCGCCATCGACGCCAGCCCCAACAATACAGCCACGCAACCCAGAGTCACCGGGTCCCAGGCCTGCACTCCGAACAACAGACTCCGTATTGCCAGCGCCGCTCCCACCGAGCAGACCAGCCCGATCGCCAACCCGGCCAAGGTCAGCCACCCCGCCTGCCGCATCACAAGCTTGTACACCGAGCTGCGCTGTGCTCCCAGCGCTATGCGAACACCAATCTCCCGCGTCCGCTGGCTCACCGAGTAGGCGATCACTCCATACAGTCCAACCACGCCCAAAACCAGCGCCATCGATGCAAATCCGCCCACCAGCCACGCCGAAAAGCGGTGCAGCAGTGCCGCCTGCGTGCCCTCAATCTGCTCATCCATCGTCTGTTCGTCGGACACGCCCAGGTTCGGGTCAATCTGATGCAAGGTGCTCACCAGCACCGGCAGCAGCATCCCCGCGTCTTGCCCGGTGCGCACTGCGAGACTGAAATAGTGGTCCCGCGTCTGGTTGATGGGGAAATACTCCGCCGGCCAGGTATCGACATCAAGCGGTCCTTCGTGAACATCTTCCACCACCCCCACAATCTCCCACTCGGACGGATGTCCCCCCTCGTCATCGGCGATCCTTTGGCCGATCGGATCTTCGCCTCTGAAATACTTCCGGGCCAGCGATTGATTGATCACGGTCACTCCGGGCCTTGAAGCATCCTCAGCTTCGGTGAAAAGCCGTCCGCGCACCAGATTCGCCTTGAGTGTGGGCAGATACAGCGTGCTCACATGGCGCTCGACAACCTCATTATGTTCGTCGTGGCTCGGTCTTCCCAGGATCTGGATGGCGTCGGTATTGCAATTGCATTGCACCGGAAGCAGGCTGGCCATGCCGACCGACTGAACCCCCGGTAAGCTTGAGGCGCGGCCCAGAATTTCCCGGTAAAGTCCTGCGGTCTGTTCGTCACTGTGGTAAATCGTGCCGGGAGCCATGACTCGCACTGTTGCGAGATGGTTTGGATCAAAGCCCAGTGGCACGTGCAGCAGCCGATAGACGCTCTGCCCCAGCAGCCCCGCGCCTACCAGCAGCACTACGGCGACGGCCAGCTCCGCCACCGCCATATTCGCTCCCAGCCTTCGCCAGAGCTGGCCGGTTGCGCCATGACCTCCGCTGGCCAATTCGTCACGTACTTTTTGAAGCGAAAGCCGCACCATTGGGGTAACGGCCAGCAGCACCGCGGCCAACAGTCCAACTGCGATGGCAAACGCGCCCGTGTGCGCATTCAAACCCACGTATCCCAGAAATGGCATGTTTGATGCCATATCCTTCGGAACCAGGCGGCCAAGAAACTGCATGATCACGCCGGCAAAGATCAGGCCAGCCAGATTGCCGAACCCGGCAAACAACAGGCCCTCGGAGGCGAAGAGGCGCACCAGGCGCGCCCGGGTTGCGCCCAGCGCGCATCTCACGGCAATCTCGCGCCTGCGGCTCTCCGCACGCACCAACACTAGGCTGGCCACGTTGACGCACGCGATCAACAAAAGTAGGCCAGCCCCGCCCAGCAGGGTCAGCAGGATGGGCCTCACATCGCCGACAATGATCTCAGTGAGCGGAACTACACTGGCGGTCAGGGAGCGACCGGTTACGCCATATTGCCGCTGGAGCTGCCTTGCGATAGCCGCCATTTCGGCCAGCGCCGCCTTCATGGTGACCCCGTCGCGCAGCCTTCCTATTCCCCAAAAGTTATAGAAAGTCCGCATCTGTTCGTGATGGCTCAAGGAATTGACAGGAACCCAGAACTCCGCGTTGCCGCTCGGCGCGAACGAAAACGCACGGGGCAGGACACCAATGATCATGTAGGCCTCATGGTCCAGGTCCACCGTCTGCCCCACCGCATCGCGACCTGCTCCGAAGTGATGGAGCCATGCCCCATAACTCAGGATCACAACATTTGGCCCGCCCAGCCGGTCCTCGCCGGGATTGAAGTCGCGCCCCAAAATGGGATGCACACCGAGGGTCTGAAAGAAGCCGGCGCTCACGCGGGCGCCCTCGACCGGCTCAGCACCGGATGGAGTGCGCAGAAGATAGCCGGCGCTGCCATAAACATCGAGTGAGCTGAAGGATTTGTTCAGCCGCTGCCAGTCAAGATAATCCAGATAGGAGAGAGGCCAGCGCGATTCTTCAATGTTGCTTTCGTTCACCGACATCAGCCGATCGGGATTTGCGTACGGAAGCGGCTCGAGCAGAGCCGCATCCACAAAACCGAAGATGGCGACGCTAACGCCCATGCCCAGCGCCAGAATCAGGACTGCCGTCAGCGCAAATCCGGGATTCCTTCTCCATTGCCGCAGGGCAAAACGCAGGTCCTGCACCACCGTCTCCACTCGAAATGTTACTTCTTGGTGGCTCTGCTCTATTAGCTTCGTCTCGTTGCCGAACTGCCGCATCGCGGCGAACCGAGCGGCCTCCGGCCCCATCCCCTCCGCCACCAATTCCTTCTCCACCTGCTCGCGATGAAATGCCATCTCCTCATCCAGTTCGCTGGCGAACCGCTCGCGGCTGAAGAGAATTGAGAATTTCTTCACGAACCGGGTGAACGGATTCGGATTCATCTAGGCCTCCTGCGCATCCTTCAACACGCGTCCAATTGCGGCAATCATCTGCTCGAACTGCGACACCTCGAATCCCAACTGCTTTCGCCCCGCCGCCGTGAGCTTATAAAAGCGGGCTCGCCGATTTGTCTCCGTCATCTTCCACTCTGCCTTCACCCAACCCTGCAGCAGCAACCGCTGCAACGCCGGGTAGAGCGAGCCTTCTTCTACGGTCAGTACATCGTCAGAAAGGTGTTTGATCGAGAGTGCGATGCCATATCCGTGCAGGGGCGCACGAGTCAGCGTCTTCAGAATCATCATGTCGAGGGTTCCAGGCAGCAGGTCCGGCTTCTTGGCCATGCCTGCTACCATAGATAGACTATGGGTAGATTGTCAATCCTTCGTTGTTTTTCCAGCTTCGGGGTGGTCAGCACCACCGGAAACCAGACGCTTTTTGCTGAGCATTGCACTTGCGCTTATCGACCAATCCTGGGCAACGTGGGGCAGCCTGGGAAAGTGCGGGGCGCATCCCAAATGCGCCCCAGCGGTTGTAGTCGGAGCGCTTCCCGGAGAACGCGAGCCGAGTATCGTTCGCCTGGAAGCGGCGAAATGGCATTCCCACCGGCAGGACCTTTGCTGAACGCTCTTTCTTTGATGGCCAGATTAGCCTGCAAACAGGCATTCGCGGTCGCCTATGCTTTTCTGTCCCAGCCATAACGCAATGACGGCGATGTCAACACCGGACTCCAGCAGCGTCATCGCCGTACCAGTCGAACGACATGCGGCGACCCACGCTTACTCCTAAGAGTCGGGCACCGGGCAGAAGCCCGCCCAACCGCTTTCCGTAGCATCAAATGGATCGCGAATCGTGTCAGCGGCTCTCCGCGAATGCCAGGAAATGCCGTACGTTGTTCCTGCTGCCCCAGGTCACGGAACAAGTCCTGAAGCAGTTCGGGAGTACCGTTTAGCGAAGCTGGGAACACGTGATTATGCCCTGCGGGACGACGAACTCGAACCCAAATCTGCTTTGAGCAGACACAAAAGGAAGCGCCCTGGCGCTCCCTTCCCGAAAATTAACTGAACTGAGAACTTCGTTTAGTACTTTGGCACTTTCGGATCGACTCTCTCCGCCCAGGCATTGATCCCGCCCGCCAGATTATGCACTTTCTTGAATCCCGATTGTTGCAGGAACGCAACGGCCTTCGCGCTGCGTCCGCCCATCTTGCAATGGACGACAATTTCGCGGCTAGAATCCAGTTCATTCACGCGGTTGGGTAAATCGTTCAGCGGAATCAGATGTCCGCCGATGTTGCAAATCTGATATTCGTGCGGTTCCCGAACGTCGAGAACGAATAGATCCTCTTTCGCATCCAGACGACGCTTCAGTTCTTCCACTTGAATTTCCGGAACTCCATTCGACACCGGTTTTTCCTCCCCGCGAATGCCGCAAAACTCGTTGTAGTCTATCAGCTTCGTCACCGTGGGATGCGTCCCGCAGACCGGGCAATCCGGATTCTTGCGCAGCTTCAGTTCGCGAAACTTCATTGCCAGCGCATCAATCAGCAGCAGTCGCCCAATGAGCGGCTCGCCGACGCCCAAAATTAATTTGATCACTTCGGTGGCCTGCATGACTCCGACGAGCCCGGGCAGAATGCCCAGCACTCCACCTTCCGCGCAAGAAGGTACGAGCCCTGGGGGCGGTGGCTCGGGATAGAGGCAGCGGTAGCACGGCCCATCTTCCGTCGCAAAGACACTCGCCTGACCTTCAAACCTGAAAATCGATCCGTAAACATTCGGTTTGCCGGTGAGCACGCAGGCGTCGTTCACTAAGTAGCGGGTTGGAAAGTTGTCGGTGCCGTCGGCAATGATGTCGAAGTCGCGAAACAGTTCCAGAGCATTCTCGCTGCTGAGCCGCAGGTCGAATTTCCGCAGATTTAGAAATGGATTGATCCCGGTCAATTTATTCGCGGCAGAATCCAGCTTTTTTCGCCCCACATCTGCGGTTGAGTGAATGATTTGCCGCTGCAAATTGGTGTAATCCACCACATCGAAGTCGACAATCCCCAGCGTGCCCACGCCGGCAGCCGCGAGATAAAGAGCGAGCGGCGAGCCCAAACCTCCCGCGCCAATACACAGCACGCGAGCCGCCTTCAGCTTTTGCTGCCCCTCCATGCCGACTTCAGGCATGATCAGATGGCGCGAGTAGCGCAGGATTTCATCCTTGCTAAGGGTTACTGGAATTTCGGTGGTGATCGTGGCCATAAGATCCTCGGTTGACATTTGAAACGGGCTGCGTGGAGTTCGGACGCTCGAGTTGCGACGCTAACGACAGGCAGGACACATACAACAGCGGAATGTAACGGCAGGATTCAAACCAGTGGTTCCCAACTGTGTTGTCGCTGGCTCTCAAAAGCTCTAAGCTTACCTAGCGCCTCCGGCGATGGAAGGCACAATAGAAATGTTATCACCTTCCTTTACCGCAGTCGCCTCTTTCTGCAGGTAGCGAATATCCTCGTCGTTCACATATAGGTTAACGAAGGCGCGCAGTTTTCCGTCCTCCGTATATAGATGCCGGCGCAGATCCGGGTGCTGTGCCAGTAGTGCCGTCAAGGCTTCGCCGACGGTCGCCGCCTTTACTTCCACAGTGGATTGTTTTCCAACATACTGACGCAGAGGCGTAGGGATGTGAATCTTGCTCATAGCTCTTAATCATAAAAGATGCGACCCACAAGCGTCGAGATTCAGGACTGCGCAAGTTTGCCGCATGGCGGCCAAATATTCCGGCCGATACCTGCCGTACAATGAGGCGACCACAAGGGAGAAACAACGATGACGGTCTTTGATCCGGCGCGGGGGAGAATCATTGATGGCGGCGGTCATGGCGCAGGACTTATTCGTCTGATCGGAATTGGTATCGCCGCATTCCTGCTGGTGATTCTGCTATTCAGTTGCATAACCAGAGTCGGCACCGGTCACGTCGGCGTGCTCACGCTCTTCGGAAAAGTGACGGGCGAAACACTCGGCGAAGGTATCCACGTGATCAATCCGCTGAAGACCAATAACGAACTCTCCATCCAGACGCAGACCCTGAAAGAATCCGCCAGCGTGCCTTCCAGCGAGGGCCTCATGATGAGCCTGGACACGTCGCTCATCTACCACCTCAATCCCGACCGCGCCTCTGAGGTTTTTCAGAAGATCGGCTCTGATTATGAGACTGTTGTGGTTGAGCCCACTCTCCGCTCCGCCATCCGCGAGGCCACTGCATCCCACACCGCCAACGCTCTATACACGGGCGAACGCGAAATGGTTGGCAAGCAGATTTACGATCAGGTCACCGCCCAGCTCAATCAGCGTGGACTGACGGTCGAAAACGTTCTATTGCGCGACATCCAGTTGCCCGCCACGCTGAAAGCCGCTATCGAAGCCAAGCAGCAGGCCGAGCAGGAATCCCTGGCCATGAATTTCCGTCTGCAAAAAGAAACGCAGGAAGCTCAGCGCAAGCGCATCGAAGCGGCCGGAGTCCGCGACTTCCAGCAGATCGTCGCCCAGGGCATCACCCCGTCTCTGTTGGAATGGAAAGGCATCGAAGCCACCGAGAACCTGGCCAAGAGCGCGAACTCAAAAGTCGTAGTAATCGGCAACAGCAAAAACGGCCTGCCCCTCATTCTGGGGCAATAGATAGATTGTTCTGGAACAATAAGAAATAAATGCCGGAACCGTGAATACCATGTGGGGATAACCGCCCCGGCTGTCGGTCGCCACCAGGGGCGGCTCCGCGCTGCTACCATGACACCGTGCCACCGCTTCTCGACATCCGCAACCTAAACATAGAGTTCGCCGCCGGACAGCCGCGAGCGGCTGTCCCCAGACGAGCCTTGCCTGCCGTCCGCGATCTCAACTTCTCGATTGCTCCCAGCGAAGTTCTCGGCCTGGTCGGCGAGTCCGGGTCCGGAAAGTCCATTACGTCCCTCGCCATTATGCGGCTTCTCCCGCCTCAGGCGCAGGTTTCCGGCGAAATTCTCTTCGCTGAGGATGGCTCATCCCGCAATCTGGCAGCGCTGCCCGATGATTCCATGCGTCAACTCCGCGGCTCGCGCATCGCGATGATCTTTCAGGAGCCCATGACCGCCCTCAATCCCGTCATGCGGGTTGGCGACCAGATCGTCGAGTCCGTACTGGCTCACGGCTCGCGTTCAAAAAGCGAGGCCCGGAAACTCGCCGTCCAAGCCATGAATGAAGTCGCGATCTCCGAGCCCGACCGCCGCGCCCGCGACTATCCTCATCAGCTTTCCGGCGGAATGCGACAACGCGTGATGATCGCCATGGCCATCGTAAACCGCCCGAGGTTGCTGATCGCCGACGAGCCCACCACCGCGCTCGACGTTACCATCCAGGCACAAATCCTCGCTCTGCTCGCTGACCTGCGCTCCAGATTCGGGCTGGCCATGCTCTTCATCTCGCACGATCTCGCAGTCGTTTCCCAGGTTGCCGACCGCGTCGCCGTAATGTATGGCGGAAGCGTCGTTGAACTGGGCGCCAAGCATGACGTCTTCAGTGGCCCTGCCCATCCCTACACTCGCGGACTCCTGCAGGCCGTTCCTAACCTGAAGACCGAGCGCGGACATCCCCTGGGTACGATCGAAGGCACGGTCCCGCCGCTGCACGCGATGCCTCCCGGCTGCGCCTTCGAGCCGCGCTGTGGATTTCGTCTGCCCGAATGCGCCCGCGCCTTTCCACCGCTGGTGCAGATTGCGCCGCAGCATTGGGCTCGCTGTCCGGTCGTCAATTCGAAATAGCGATGGCGGAATTGAACCCGCCCCTGTATCCTCTTGCGTCCGGTCGTTCTATAATCGCCATCCGTCTGGTGTTCATTGCGCATACTGCTGCTTAGCGACATTCACGCCAACCTCGAAGCGCTGGAGGCCTGCGTCGCCGGGGCGCCAGCCTTCGATTTTGTTGCGAACCTCGGCGACGTTGTCGGCTACGGAGCCTCCCCCAACGAAGTCATCGATCGCGCCCGCGCCCTGGGTGAGATTTTTGTCCGCGGCAATCACGACAAGGCTGCAACCGGTCTGCTTGAGCTGGATGACTTCAATCCGCTGGCGGCGGCCGCGGCCATCTGGACGCGCGGTCAACTCACTCCCGAGCATTACGAATGGTTGCACTCTCTGCCGCAAGGCCCGCTCCCCTTGGACGACTTCCCCCAGGTCCAACTGGTTCACGGCTCGCCCGGGGATGAAGACGCCTACGTAGTGTCGATCGGCGACGCTCTAGTCCCGCTCATCACGCTTTCCACTCCCCTCACCTTCTTCGGTCACACCCACCTGCAAGGCGGATTCTTCGCCAACGGTTCCAGCGCCGACGGCTTCCGTCCCGAATACCGCACGGTCGGCCAGGCAGAGTCCGTATCGTTGCAACTGAAATCCTCCACCCGTTACCTGATCAATCCCGGCTCGGTGGGACAACCTCGCGACGGTGACTGGCGCGCCGCTTTTGCCCTGTTCGACACCGAGACGCAAATCGTCCACTTCCACCGCACGCCCTACAATCTGAAAGCCGCGCAGGACCGCATCTTCGCCGCCAACCTGCCCGCCCGCCTGGCCACGCGCCTGGCGGCGGGACGTTAACTCTCATCCTTTGTTAGCCTTGTCATCCTGAGCGCAGCCAGAGCGTTGGCGAAGCCAATCGTCTTCCCTCGTCCTAGTCGAACGATCCCTCGTATCTGCTCACCAGCAACGCCTCTGCAAGGCATTTAGAGCACGCCTGCGCGATCTGGTTCCGCAGTTTCCAACAGTGTGCCAATTAGTCTCCGTTGTAAACTCGTCTGCATGCCGTTTTCCCGCAGCAAGCTCTCAGCCCAGCGCGATGATTCCTCCCGTGAAAATCCACCCGAGCACTACCTGATCGCACACAGCGACGGCGGCGCCCGCGGCAATCCCGGCCCCGCTGGCTACGGCGTCGTCATCGAGGATCAGTCCGGACGAAAAGTCGCGCAGCTCAGCGAATACCTCGGCCACCAGACCAACAATTTCGCCGAGTATCAGGGCCTGATCGCCGCTCTCGAATACGCTCTTCACCACAGTCCCAAGGCCATCAAGGTTATCAGCGACTCAGAGTTGCTGGTCCGCCAGATTAAGGGCATCTACAAGGTAAAGAACGCAACCCTGCAAGATCTGCACGGACGCGCCAAAGAACTGATCGCCAAACTCGACTGGTTCGCCATCGGCCATGCCCTCCGTGAACAAAATACTGAAGCCGACCGCTTGGCCAACCAAGCCATGGACAAGGGCATGGGAAAAAGAGTCACCACGGACCATGCGGGGCGCACACTCTTGTCCGCCAACCTCGCCATAGGCAAAGACCGTGAGGACGAAAAAGGAAGCCGGCGCTCAGAAGATCGCGCCGCCAACCCGGCCCTGGCGGCCGCAGACGCAAAACCCTTTCCGATAGAGCTCGAGGGCGTGATCCGCAAGGGGGTCGTGGAGTTGGTAAACGGCAAACTTCCCGAAGGCACTCGAGTACAAGTCCGAGCGAAAACAGGACTGTAGGTAAGGGCTGGTTCACTCGCTGAAGATGCGTGTCCTTGAAAAACATCGGATACTTGAGCGCGCAGCCGAGGCCACGATCAAATCCGATTGTGCGAGATCCAAATCAGCGCCAAGGACAACAGTCCTGTCTTGTTTTCGATTGAAATTAAAATTAAAGACTGCCGCCAGGGCCAAGGGGAAGGTATAGGTGTGAACAAAGTTGTACAGCCCAGACCCGAGCTGCATAGAGACCGCCGAGCGCGCGCACGAACGCACCTTCGATACGCAATAAAATCCCTGGTTTCAGGAACATAAACCGCTCATCCGCTCCGCCGACGTGAGCCTGGGCCCGACGATGGAACGGTATGGTCGAACCGCCTTATTCTGCCCCCGAGGTATGATCGTGCACAATCTTCCACCCCTCGGGAAACTTGCGGAACACCAGCGTGAACAGCCCATGCGGCGTCTTCCCGTCGGACAAGGTTAGCTGCCACGAACCGCGCACAAACGCAGAATCCGCCCCCAGCGTTTCGATCTGCAATCCGGAGAATTCCAACTTCCCCATCTCGTGCCCTGGACTGGCATACTTTGCGCGATAGCGATCAATCGTGGCCTGCCAGCCATGATTCTGTTTTGCGCCCGAGAAAAACGTCAGCTCCGCAGAATTCCAGTACCCCGCCATGAACCCTTCCAGGTCGTGACGGTTCCAGGCTTCCTGCTGGGTACGCAGTACGTGCTCGACTTCAGCCTTCGTGCCCTCGTGGCCATCGAGCGCATCCTGCGCACGGACCTCATCACCGGAGGTAAGCAGCATGATGGGGAAAAATAAAAGGAAGGAATGGACAAACAGGTTGCGCATGCAAGCCTCCGCATGGAAAGAACCAGAGCGCACCAGTTTCGCACGAGAAACGAATTGATGAGATGAATTCGGAGGCGAACTGCCGAAAATTTACCCGCGGCCCTTCTTGGCGGCAACCACTTTGACCGCTGCCGCTTTCCCTGCAACTTCCCAGGGACGCTTGGGTCGATCCACCGGCGGCTTGTCGTCGTCCTTAAGGCGGTCGTAGTGGTAGGAGTCGCTCACCGTACCCAGGGACTCGTTATAAAGACTTGGTAACCCCAGCGCAACTTTCAACTCTTCCGCATACGACTGCAGGGCTTTGAGGTGATCGGCCGACGCTGGAACTTCCGTCTTCGAGGTCTTCAAGAACTGCTGGTAGCCGCGGTTGACCAGCTTCGAAATCTCGCTACCGATCAGGTATCCCGGATACGCGAAAATCTTTACCCCATCCTCGTCGGTCTTCTGGATCGCCGCCGACACGTTATATTTTCTGAGGAACACGCGCCCGTTGGTGCCTGGCGCTTCGGTCACGTCGAACCCGTGATCGCGCAACCAAGCCAGCGCTTCCTCGTAAGTTCGAGCTTCTATCGCTTTGGACATTTTCTCGCTTCCAATCTCCCGTTTAGATGCAGTTGCTCACGAAATGCGCCTTCCTTATTTCGCGCTGCATCGGACTTGCAATTCCCATCATCTAAAGACACCATACTACATAGCCTGTTTGGCCGGTTCTTGCATAATTACGATAGTCACCAGGAAGTGGTTCGAACGTGGGGCAGAATTCTGTGGAGTTGGCCGCAACATTCTCAGCGCAGCACGCGCCCGCCGCCGCAATGGCTCGCCCGGGTCAGAGTTTACTGGAGCGAATCGGCAACACCCCTCTGCTTCGCTTTGACCGGTTGACGACTCACCTGCCCGATGTAACCCTTTTGGGCAAGGCCGAATGGTACAACCCGGGCGGCTCAGTGAAGGATCGCGCCGCCTCCCGCATCGTTGCTGAAGGACGTCGCAATGGCCAGTTTGCCCCCGGCAAAATTCTGCTCGACGCCACCAGCGGCAATACTGGCATTGCCTATGCAATGCTGGGTGCGGCAGAAGGATTTTCAGTCACGCTGTGCATGCCGACGAATGTTTCCGTGGAGCGCAAGAAAATCCTGCAAGCCTACGGTGCGAATATTGTCTATACCGATCCCGGCGACGGATCCGATGGCGCCATCCGCAGGGCGCGCGAACTTGCCGCCCAGCGTCCGGATTTGTATTTCTACGCCGATCAGTATTCCAACGACGCGAATTGGCTGGCGCATTATCACGGCACGGCAAATGAAATCTGGCAACAAACCCAAGGACGGATCACGCACTTCGTTGCCATGCTCGGCACCAGCGGTACGTTCATGGGTACCACACGCCGCCTCAGGGAACTCAATCCTACAATCCGCTGCATCGCTCTCCAGCCTGATTCAGCTTTTCACGGCATCGAAGGCGCCAAGCACATGCCCAGCGCAATCGTTCCGAAGATTTACGATCCAACGCTGGCGGATGAAAACTTCGAGATTGCCACCGAGGACGCCTACGCCACGGCCCGCCGCCTCGCCCGCGATTGTGGACTGCTGGTGGGAATTTCCGCCGCCGCTGGCATCTTCGCCAGCCTCAGACTTGCGGAACAGCTCGAACTGAGAAAACAGCGCCGCGCGGTGGTTGTCACCATCCTTTGCGACTCCGGCGACAAATACTTGAGTGAGAGATTCTGGACGGAATAAATCTCAACCCAGAGGCGCGGAGACTCGGAGAAGACCAAGAAGCAACAACGAATTAACCATGCAACCAGTAGGCTGGGGTGTAGTCAAATTCAAGATTTTATCTCGATCTTGTTTTTCTCTGTACCACTCGGGGTGAGTTGTCATTCCTATGTTGAGAGTTGAACGCAAAGACTTCGAAGCGCTTCGCCGCCATGGCGAAGAAACCTATCCGCACGAATGCTGCGGCGTGCTTCTCGGTCGCATGCATGATGATGGAATCCGCATCGTGACCTCGATTGCGCGCTGCGGCAATACGCGTACCGATTCGCCGCAGAACCGCTACAACATCGACCCGCGGGAACTGGTGCGCATCCAGCGCGAAGGCCGTGAGCGAGGCGAGGACATTGTCGGCTTCTATCATTCTCATCCCGACCATCCGGCTCGCTGGTCGTCGACTGATCTCGCCGAGGCCCACTGGATTGGCTGCTCCTACCTCATCACCAGCGTGGAAAAAGGGAAAGCGGCGATCACTAACTCCTTTGAACTCGCGGGCACGGAAGAAAACAACAAACAGCTGATAGACGAGAAGATACAGGTCACCTAGCTAAGTCGAGAGACAGTCGCCCAGTCGAGTAGTGCCGTAACCTGAATTTATTCATCCGGTGCGATGAAGGGCTAATCTTTCGGCAAGCGCGCCGTGATGAAATCCGAGGCGTGCCCGGCGGCCTGGGGATCGAGGTTTGCCAGGACAGCGATCACATAGCTGGATTGCGGGCATATCTTTAGATCTCCGTTCATGCCGGGTGCGCCTCCGCCATGGCCAAAGCAGCGAACGCCATCAGCCGAGACTTCGTCGCTGAAGCCGTAGCCATACTTCGAGCCGCCACCCGGCCTTTCGACCTTGCCGGTCGTGAGGAGATCCACATACTTGGCATCGAGCAGTTTGTGGTTCTGCAGTGCGTTGGCAAATGCGAGAAGGTCCTCGACCGTCGAGTAACCTCCACCGGCGGAAGTTCCGCGATAAGGAAGCGTATCCAGGTTAGGGAGCCACTCTCTCTTGTCGTTCATTTTCGTGTAACCGACAGATCGGCCTGGAACCGCCTGATCTTCTGGCAGAGAGTCAGTGGAGTTCATTCCTGCGGGCTTGAATATGTGCTCGCGAACATAGTCGTAGTAGTCCTGGCCACTGGCTTTCTGGACGACCAGGCCCAGCAGCAGAAACCCATAGTTGCTGTATTCCCAGCGGCTGCCGGGCTCGAAGGCCAGACTCCGCTCGCCGTAAAGCTTGACGTAATCCTCGAACCTGCGCAGCTCCAGGCGGTGCTTGTCGAACTCGGGGCCGAAGAAGTCGCCGGTGCCTCCCGTGTGAGTGAGAAGGTGGTGAATGGTGACTTTGGAGGCCACGTCTTTGTTGGGATAGTCGGGGAGATACTTGGCGAGCGGATCGGTGAGATTGAGTTTGCCAGCCTGCACCAGTTGCAGCACCGCCGTCGCCGTGAACATCTTGTTCATGGAGCCAATGCGAAACTGCGTGCCAGGATGGTTGGGAATTTTCTTATCGCGGTCGGCCATGCCATAAACGGCAGTGAATACCTGCTTCCCATTCTTCGCAACCAGGGCCGCTCCGGAAAAACGACCGGCAGCGGCAGCCTGGTCCAGGTAGGCACGAAAGGCCTTGAGCGCCTCCGCTTCCGTCATGCGGGTGATGGGAAAATCAGCGGGGCGCGGAATGGCGCGAAGTTCGACCTCTTTGATAACGTGCGGCTCCGCAGGATCCACGTCGACCACGATTCGGCCAAACTGGTCGGAATCGCGTTCTTGCAGAATTGCCGTACATTTCGTGACGCCGCAATCGCCAGCTTTCTTAAGATCGAAGCCGCCAGTTTGTTCGCGAAAACCCATTTCGTCGTCAATTTCTGCGGCGCGAGCGGGAAAGTTTTTCTGCAGGAAGGCGAGAAGCGTGGCCCGGTCGCCGCTATCGAAAGCGACCAGCCATGAGGAAAGCTGATGCGCTGCCGGCGTGTCTGGAAGTTGTACCTGCGCCGTCAGGCAGACGGGAGCGAGCAGAATCAGAGCGGTCCGCCGTAGGACAGTGCGGATTTCCATGGCTGTAGTGTAGTTCCGTCTTCACGCGCCCGTCTCGCACAAGTTTTTCTTTCGGGGAACTCCTCGCTGGACGCTAGTTTCTCCCGCTTTTCACAGCGGCGTTGGAGTGCCGAGCCAGTCTGACCGTACCCTCGCCGGTTTCAAGCCGTGAAAAGACGCGCCCAGCACGTGGTGTGCGGAACGGGCGGCCCCGGGCTGCACCAATTCCGGTCACCCGCCTGTGGACGCCCTGCATTCGGCTGAAAATACGTGAGTTACAAGCGCAAACTTTTCGTTGACTCTAGAAATAGAAAGAGTAGAAACATAATCGTTCTTTGACAGCTTCTAAAGTTTTTCCGGTTGGTGTGGCGTCCGGGACTCAAGCGCAGTCACCCTCTTCATGAAAATGAGCAGGGAGGGCAAGCAAGGGTCTATAGCAAAGCGCTGGTCGAGGAGAACAAGAAGAAATGTCGAAGGCAGGATAGAGTTCCGAGGCGTTGGGTAGGTTTTTCCGGTTGGCGGTAAGCCCGGAGCCCGAGCGAAGATCGCGCGCGGCACCCCGCAAGGGAAGCTGCGTAGCAGGTCAAGCAAGGGTCTAACGCGAGCTACTGGCCGAGACGAATGGACCCAACACCACCTCGGAACTCTTAATTTTTACCGCAACGCCCTTCTCGCGACTGCCTTCCTGCGAGTTTTCTCCGCGGCTGCAGGCCTCTTAACTCGGTAAAAAAATTTCCCGGCTGCGATCGCTCGGTGAAGACTGCTTTCTTCCGATCAGAACTGGAATTGCAAGTCGAGCCGCATACCATGCGGAGGTTGCGCTGCGACCGGCAGTCCGAACAAGGGTGAGGTTATAGTTCCGACGTAGCTGACGTAGTTGGGCTGGTCAAACACCTCAACATCTCGCAGCGAATGTCCGCATCCGTGCGCTCTGGCTCAGCCCCAACCCAACGAGCCATTGCTCGTGCCAGCAGCGTTCGTCGAACTCTTCTCAGGCGTGCCATTATGACGCGCCCTGGAGGGTTTTGGCGCGACCATGATGATGGTTTTTCAGCAAGCGTCCGCTGAGCCCGCCCGCACTGCCTACGCCACGTAAGTATTACGTCCACTTTCGCGGTGATTTGACCCCTGCCGCGTCCATCTGCGTTAATTGCAGTGGAGGTTTCATGCGCGAAATTATTTCCACCAAAGATGCTCCACAGGCCATCGGCCCTTACTCGCAAGCCATCAAGGCTAACGGATTCGTCTTCACTTCCGGCCAGATTGCCATTGATCCATCAACGCAGCAAGTCATCGCTGGAGATGTAGGCGCACAAACCGAGCGCGTGCTGCGCAATCTGTCGGAGATATTGGAAGCCGCCGGCAGCGGACTGGGCAAGGTGGTTCGGTCCACCGTCTTTCTCAAGAACATGACTGACTTCGCAGCCATGAACCAGGTTTATGGCAAATATTTCAGTTCGGCTCCGCCGGCGCGCTCCACCGTAGAAGTGGCGCGACTGCCGAAAGATGTCTTAGTTGAAATCGATGTGATCGCGCTGGAATAAAAACCTCGACAGCGGGCTAACAGAGGAATGCGAACTCCATATACGCCTGTGCCCGCTATGTTTAACATGGTTTCTCAAGGAGTTGAGAATGACAAAATACTCTGTAGCGGTGGCGATCATTCTGGCGTTGGCTGGAGCGTTCGCCCTAGCCCAGACCGCACCGGCAAAGACGGCGGTGGAGGTGCGCCCCAACACCAGCGCCCCCACCAAAGTGACCGGCGAGGGGGTGAAAACGCCTTCCGGCCTGATCTACTGGGATATCCGCATGGGCACCGGCGAGGTCGCAAAAGAAGGCAGCCGTGTCCGGGTGCACTACACCGGCTGGCTCACCAATGGCAAGAAGTTCGACAGTTCCGTAGACGCGGGCACGCCTTTCGATTTCAGGATCGGGAACGGTGAGGTTATTAAGGGATGGGAAGAGGGCGTTACGGGAATGAGAGTTCGCGGCAAGCGTCAGTTGCGCATCCCTCCGGATCTCGGATACGGCTCCGAGGGCACTCCGGGCGGCCCGATCCCTCCCGATGCGACTTTGATCTTTGACATACAGCTGCTAGGGGTGCAATAGAGATCACCGCCGGGCAAACCCAAGTCGCCAATGAACTGCTTAGCCGGAAAACTAAGAATCAAAAGTCGCTGGGGGGGTAAATTCAGCGGCGATTATGCCTTGACCACTTTGCCGCTACGAATGCAGGAGGTGCACACGCGCATGCGCTTGGTGGTAGCACCCACGCGGGCGTGCACGGGGCGCAGATTCACGTTCCAGCGCCGCTTGGTGACGTTATGGGCGTGGCTGATGCGGTTTCCTGATTGCGGCTTCTTGCCGCAGATATCACACTGTTGTGCCATGACGGCGATACATCCTTTCACAGGCTCTAAGCGAAGTTATCATTCTACCGGATTCTGCCCTCGCCGACAATTCGCTCAAGTCTAAAGAGTCTAAAGTCTACCCAAGTCTACCCGGAGAAGGTACACTGGTTGCGGGCTTTAAAGCAGAACCGGGAGAGAATAGTATATGTCGAGTCGTGGAAATACCACTTTGGTCGAAAGCGCACTGGTCTTGGCTTTGATGGGAATTCTGGCCGGAGCCATCGGAGGCTTGGCCATCGGAGTGGCGACCAGTCCGAAGACTAGTACTAGTAGTTCTAGTTCCACCACCACGACTCGCTAGCCGGCCGGACCCGCGCATTCACTGTGCGATACTGAAATCCATGCAGTCCCCGCTTCAGACGCCCACGGCGGCCACAGACCCCAAGTCGGTGAAGGTCAATCTCACCAGCGGCAATGGGGTGGACATCGAGTGGAAAGACGGCCACGTTTCTCACTACGGTTTTGTCTATCTCCGTGACGCCTGCCCGTGCGCCATGTGCAACGAAGAGCGCGACAAATCCGGCCGCAAGCCCGGCGAGGCGCCAAGACTGGCTCCCGGTATGCTGCCCATGTTCAAAGCCGCAGCCAGACCCGTTTCCGCCGAAGCGATTGGAAAATATGCAATCCGGTTCGCGTGGAACGACGACCACGATCTCGGCATTTATTCCTGGAAATTTTTGCGCGAGGTCTGCCCTTGCGAGGAATGCAAAGCGGCGTGGGCGGAACTGCGGGGTTCGCGCTGAGCAGAGGTCGTCTGATCGACTCGGAAAATGCAAGAAGGCAAATTCAGCAAGACTGCGCATAGGGTGGCGATTCGCCGGGCCGCGCACCAGCTGTTGGATCAACCCAAGGTTCTCGACGATCCTCTCGCCCTGAGGATCATCGGCACTGAGGCCGCAGACGATCTTCGATCCAATCCGAAAGAGCACCACGCTTTCTCCCGCGCCTTCCGCGCATTCATGGCGGCCCGCAGCCGATACGCCGAAGACGAACTCGCGCGGGCCGTCGCTCACGGTGTAACTCAATATGTTGTCCTCGGCGCGGGACTCGATACTTTTGCCTACCGCAATCCTCATCCTGGGCTGCGGGTGTTCGAAGTCGATCACCCGTCAACCCAAGCTTGGAAGCGCGAGCAACTGCAAGCCGCGCTCATTCCGACCCCACCGTCGCTGAACTTCGTCGGGATCGACTTCGAAAAGCAGACACTTGCCGATGGCCTTGAACACTCTGGACTCGACATCAAGTCGCCCGCATTTTTTTCCTGGCTGGGCGTAACTCCTTACCTTACGTATGACGCCTGCATGACAACCCTCGGTTTTATTGCCAGCATGCTGCCGGGCAGCGGTGTTGTATTCGATTTCGCTGTCGATCCCGCGCTACTGAATCCAGGGCAAAGACAGGCCCTCGATGCCCTCTCAAAGCGTGTGGCCGCAGCCGGAGAGCCTTTCCGGCTATTTTTCGATCCCGGCAAATTGCAAAATGAGTTGAAGGGCTTGGGATTCCATCACACCGAATGGCTGCAAGGCAAACAAATCAACGCCCGCTATTTCAACAATCGCATCGACGGATTGCTGGTGCGCGGAAGCCTGGGACACCTGATGAGCTCGTGGGTGTAAGAGCAAGCGGACAGCGAATAAAACCCCAGCAGTCCACACAGAACTACTGAGGTTTCATCGCCGCCGCCGATCTACTTTTTCGCTGCGGTCGGTGCGAACCAATCTGCAAATGCCTGCGCATTCGGCGTCCCCACCCCGGTCACGTCGTCCCAACCAACTCCTACTTTCAGATAGTAGTTTTGGCCGAACGAGACGGCGAGCGCCGTATTTTCTGCGGCTGGATCGTCCCAGATCGCGCTGTAGAACTCCCCGAACAGGGGCTCGACGACTTCCAGCGTTTCCGAGGGGTTGTAGCTATGGGTTACCGTGCTCGAGTCCTGAATGACCGCGGTGACATCGTGCCCGGGGAGGTAGGGGACAATATCGGTGATGGTTGTCGACGGCATGGAATACAGATAGGGTGCGGCCTGGCCGAGCGCCGTCCCTGCCTCCTGATTGGCAATGGCCCACAATGCCGAGAACATCGGAGTAGATAGGCTGGTTCCGCCCACTGCGTACCAAATCTGCTCGGGCAACTGGGTTGGCTCGCTGATCAAGACCACCCCCCCGGTAAAAGGATCGGCCAGCCACGAAACGTCAGGCACTTGGCGGTACTTTCCCGGAACTCTCTTTTGAAAAGGCGGTTTGGCGAAGAATGCACTGGGTCCGCCCCCGGCCCCGCCATCAAAGCCAAAGAAGTTAAGCGGACGAGGCGGGTCGTAAATCACTCCAGCATCGACCAGGACGGACACTTGGCTCTCCCATCCGGTTTGGAAGGCGATAGAGTTATCGGAATTCAGGGCCAGGCTTACTCCGCCCACTCCGGTAGCGTAGGGGAGATCTGCTGGCACGCTGACCGTTAGCGGGATGTGATCAGTTAAGTAGGTGGCGCTGTCGCCGGAGGCAAAATTGGTTGCAATGCCCGAAACTGCAGCGATTTCCGAGATCAGATTCTCTTTGCTCAGTTCGGCTTGAGAGACAAAGAATTCCGGCGAGGCATAGCTGCCCGAGATCACGTTGCCCAGCCCGTAATTCGCGGCATAGTACACGGCCTCATCGACATCCTCGAAATTCGCAGTCGGCGGCACCACCAAGTCGATCTTTGCGCCGGGAGCGATGGCATGGCTCCACTCCACGTCAAGGTTGATCTCCATATCCACGCCCGAACAAGCTGATGGTCCACCCACATTGATGATGTTAAAGTTTGATGCTGTCAGCGCCGGCAGGCCAAATCGTTCAGAAAAGACATTGGCATCCTGCCGAATGGTGGGCGAACCGCACCAGTCGATGATGACAATGGTTTGTCCAGTGCCGTTGTAGCCCTCGGCGTATAGGCCGTTGAGGTTGTACGCGCCGTAAATGTTCGAGGGTGAGTAACCGCAACCGGGGGTGGGCGAGTAGTAGCCGTTGCCCTTGTAGGTGGCTTTCGGGTAGGTTCCGTAGGTGGTGTGCTTCTCCGTCGTCAGTCCAGTGAAGCAAACCGACTGGAAGAAAGTGGCATCAGCCGCAGACGCGGCACGGCCGAGATTTTTTGGACCGAACGGCGCGGTGGGAGACAGGCTGGCGGGCCGTAGATCCAGAGGATGCCCGAACCCTCCACTGTCGAGTCCGGAGACAGCTTGCACGAGGGCTGCGGCGGGCCCGGCTACGTACGGATCGCTGGCGTTCGCCACCAGCACTTTGCTGTCCACCTGATAATTGTTCAGTTGGACGTGAAAAGCACTTTCGACATCGGCGACTGTACCTCGGGCGCGAACATAAAAATTGTTGGGGCCGACACTGACGACCTTCAAGTTGTTCGACTCGAAAAAGTCTTGGACGGTCTTGGCTTCCGCCGCCGGGGGCGCAAACCGGGAAGCGATGTCGGAACTCTTCAGCCAGTGGCGATAGTTGGACGATTTGGGGTTGTAAAGACTGCTGGCCAGCGCATCCAGCGCGGCACGATTGTGCGGGTTCAACCAGATGCTTACCTCGATGTTCTGGGACGGATCTGCTGCGCCCAGATTCTTGGCTGAAGCAACATATGCGGGTGTGTTGTTAGGGATGAATTGACCATCGGCCGCACGGACTGGAAGAACAATCGTGGTCAGCAGGGCGAAGAAAAGGACCACATTGCATAGCCACCGGACCGGTAAATCATCAAAACTGCACCGATGGAAAGAAATTCCTTTCGTCTCTTCGATCAAGGCTTCTCCTTGGGGGCGGAATTTGAAAAGCGTTTGCGAATCGGCTCAAAGCAATGCAGGTCGAGGTCGACCAGTCAAGAGACAGCACAAATGTTCCCGCATCATATAGCAGAAACCAGCCCTGTGTGGGCTGACTTTCGTCTCTCACCGATAGAAAATTTTTATGCCGATCTGAGCCAGCTGGCTTTCTGCACAAAAGCCATTGCCCGCCCAATTCCCGGTATCGGAGTCGGCTCGGACGAATCCAACGTCATTGTTATTGTTGGCGTTGTTGTTTGCGTCGCAAAATCATTCGCGGACTCCGGACTACTGCGCCTTCTCGGGCGAAGGATTTCCGTCCTTTGTGCGCCGCGAGGGAAATCGTCATTCGCTCCGCCCGACATTCTCGTTCCCCTGTAAAATCGAATTATCAGCTCCGGAGCCACTTCCGCATTGTCTTTTCTTGATCAACTGAACCCGCAGCAGCGCGAGGCTGTCGAAACCACTGAAGGGCCGGTGTTGATCCTCGCCGGCGCGGGGAGCGGGAAGACGCGGGTTATCACTTATCGTATCGCCTACTTGATCGAGCATGCGGGAGTGATGCCAGAGTCCATATTGGCGATGACCTTTACCAATAAGGCCGCCGCGGAAATGGGCGAGCGTGTCGAGAAACTTGTCGGCGGACTGAGCATCGCCAAGCCGGTCATCGCCACATTCCATTCTTTTTGCGTGCGCATTCTTCGCCGCGATATTGAGGCCCTGCAGATTCCTTCCGCTACTCCCGGCCAGCCGCCCATCGGCCACTCCAAGAAATTCGTCATCTACGACGAGGGCGACCAGCAATCCGTGGTTAAAGGAATCATGAAGCGCCTCGGCCTCGACGACAAGCAACTCACGCCGCGCACCGTGCTGTCGCGCATCTCCTGGGCGAAGAATCACATGCTCGACCCGCAGGAGCTTTACCTGCAATCGGCCGACCCCAAGACCGAAAAGATCGCTCACCTGTTCGAGGAATATCGCAAGGAACTACGCAAAGCCAATGCTCTCGACTTCGACGACTTGCTGCTCGAAGCCACCCGTCTTCTCAAAACCGCATCGCACGTCCGGGAATATTACAATCGCCGCTTCCAGTATCTGCTGATCGACGAATATCAGGACACCAACCGCCCGCAATACGAACTCATGCGGATGCTGGCGGGCGAGCGCCACAATGTTTGCGCCGTCGGCGATGAAGATCAGTCGATTTATTCCTGGCGCGGCGCCGATATTCGCAACATTCTCGAATTCGAAAAAGACTTTCCCGAGGCCAAGATCATTCGCCTCGAACAGAACTACCGCTCCACGCAGAATATTCTCCAGGCGGCGTCTTCCGTGGTCGCAAACAACATCCGCCGCAAGGGCAAGAATCTTTGGACCTCGCGCCAGGGCGGTACGAAGATCGGCTACTACGAAGCCCCTGACGGCGAAAACGAAGCGCTCTTTGCCGCCGATCATGTCGCAAAATATTTGCGCGAGGCTGCCCAGCGGGGCGAAACTCCACGCGCCGCGGTTCTCTACCGCACCAATTCACAGTCGCGCTTGTTTGAAGAGGCGATGCGCCGCTACGGTCTCAAATACAAAGTGGTCGGCGGATTTTCTTTCTACGAGCGCTCCGAGATCAAAGACATGATCTCGTACCTCAAAGTCATCCAGAATCCGGATGACTCGATCTCGGTTCTGCGCGTAATCAACACGCCGACCCGCGGCATCGGGAAAAGTACGATCGACACGATCGAGCGCCTCGCTTTGGAGACCGGTCTGTCCCTTTGGGGCGCTTTAGGCGAAGCCATCCGCCGCCAGCTTCTGCCGCCGCGCGCGCTGTCAGCGCTCAAGAGTTTCCAGCACTTGATCGTGGACGCCCAAGCGATGTGGGCAGGAACATTTGTCGAGCATCTCGAACAGAGCCTGGACTCGGGTGAATCGCCCGAGCAGATGCCGGAAGCAGGTCAGCCCGTGTGGGAACTGCCGCCCTCGGCTGTCCAGCAGGGCGAAGCCCAGCTCGCTGCCGCCGCCCCGGACGATGCGGCCGAGTTCAATCCCAGCGAATTTGAAAACAGCGCATTCGACTTCGGCGGCGCCTACCGCGGCGCGGACGAGGTCGCCGCAACCCGCGAAAACCCTGACCTGGAACCGACGATCATTGAAAACGACGGGCGCTCGGAGACTCCGCTGGCGGCGGTGGCTCCGACTTCTGACGCTGATTCATTTCCCCTTCCCACCGTTAGCACCGCCGACCTGCTCAAGTTCCTGATCGATCGCACCGGCTACATCCGGCTGCTCGAAGCCGAGGACACTCCCGAAGCCTTTTCCCGAATCGAAAATCTTCGCGAACTGGTCAACGCCGCCGCCGACTCCCGTGACCGTGGTGAATCGCTCGACCAGTTCCTCGATCACGCTGCGCTCATAGCCGACACTGACGACTACGACGAGCGCGCGCAGATCACACTCATGAGTCTGCACGCTGCCAAAGGCCTCGAATTCCCGCTAGTTTTTCTCAGCGGCCTCGAAGAAGGATTGTTCCCGCACTCGCGCACCATGCTGCAGCCCGACGAAGTCGAAGAGGAGCGCCGACTCTGCTACGTGGGTATGACCCGCGCCATGGACCAGCTCATCCTGACCCGCGCCGTCTACCGCCGCAGATACGGAACCGATCAGCCCGAAGCCAGCGTCCCCTCGCGTTTCCTCGAAGAAGTTCCCGCGCCGCTCATTGAAGAATTAGGTCGCCGCCGCATGACCAATGTGGGGACCGGCACTTTTGCCCGTCCATCGGGGCGTAGCCCCGCCGCCTACGAGGCCGCCGACACTCACTACTCCTACGAAGACGAAGACCAAAGCGCAAGCTGGAAGCGCAACGGCGTCCCGACAGCCCGCCAGAAGCCCACCGCTCCAGCCAAGCCCTACAACTCCATCGAGAACATAGCCGAGTTTTTCGCCAGTCGTGGTAAGAAGTTTACCGTCCCGAAAATTCCGCTCGAAGCGCCCACCGGCCTGCGTGGCTTCCGCCCCGGCCAGAAAGTTCGCCATCCCAAATATGGAGAAGGAACCGTCTACCAGCGAGAAGGCGAAGGCGAAGAAGCCAAGATTACTGTACAATTTCCTCGCTTCGGCTTGAAGAAGCTGGTGGAGAAATACGCGCAACTGGAGCGCGCTTAGGAATTCGTGAGGGATAGCCACCTCGGCTCTAGTGCCGGCGCGGCGAGGCAGTTCGCAGGTTGTCATTGATTCACTGAAATTCGATTCACTGACGTTTGATTCACCGAAATTTGATTAACGAAAATTGGATCGAGCAAACTTAGGAGAAGCTAAATCGCATTCATGGCAAACACAGCAGAGCTCACTAAAGAAGAACGCAAGAAGTCAAAGCGCAGCGCGCGCAAGAAGGCCAAAGCAGAAAAGCCAAAGAAGCCTCGCGATTACGCCCGCGGGTCGAAAAAACGCAAGGTGAAGAAATTGGCTCGTGGCCAGTCGAAGCGGTAAGCGGCTAGCTTAAGGCAATCCAGGCATGGATCGTTGACCGTCGAAAAGCGCTAAACGAAGATTTGCGGTCCATGCCCGATTCCGCTCTGAGGAGACAATTACCTCTTGCCCCAATCATCCACGGAACCCACGGCAACGGTTTACACTTCCGACAGCCAGCTTTTCTGCTGCAAGTCTATCGACAAGCTGATTGCCGAATCCGAAACCCCAGGGCACCGGCTGCAGAAAACCTTGGGCCCCTGGTCGCTGACTGCGCTCGGTATCGGCGCCGTGATCGGGTCTGGCATCTTCGTGCTCACTGGTACTGCCGCGGCGGGCGAATATTTCAAGGCATCCTCCATCTGGCATGCGCAGGTTCTCGATATAGTCGTGAACCTCGTGCGGACGGGGAACACCTCTGGCGTCCTTATGCACGGACGCCCGCCGGCCGGACCCTCCATCGCCCTCTCATTCTTTCTGGTCGCCTTGGCGTGCAGCTTCGCCGGCCTCTGCTATGCCGAACTGGCCTCGATGATCCCCATCGCCGGCAGCGCTTACACCTACTCGTATGCGACGCTCGGTGAAATCTTTGCTTGGATTATCGGCTGGGACCTAATCCTCGAATACGTCGTCAGCAACGTGGTCGTGGCCATCGGATTCAGCGCTTACACCAAATCGCAACTCGCCTCATTCGGCATAAACCTGCCCGATCGATGGTCGACGCCGGTCTGGGAAGCGGGGCACTGGACCGGCTCCTACTTCAACGTTCCCGCCTTCCTGATCATTTTTATCCTCACGGTGTTGCTCGTGCGGGGCATCCGAGAGTCTGCCGAAGCCAACAACATTATGGTGGCCATCAAGATCGGCGCCATTCTCGTGTTCCTGGTCGTCGGCGGGGCTCTGGTGAATCCCACGAACTGGCATCCCTTCGCGCCCTCGGGATTCGGCGGTGTAGTCACCGGCGGCGCTATCGTCTTCTTCACCTACATCGGTTTCGATTCCGTCTCCACTGCAGCCGAAGAGGCGAAGAATCCCCAGCGTGACTTGCCCATCGGCATCATCGCATCCCTGATTGTCTGTACTGTGCTGTACGTGGGCGTCTCCCTGGTGCTGCTGGGAATGATGAAGTACACCACATTCGTCTCCGGTGAGGCCAACGAAGCTCCGGTCGCTTACGCACTGCAGGTGCTCGGCGCCAGCCGCTGGTCGCGTTCGATCATCGTTATCGGAGCGCTTACCGGCATGCTCTCGTCGCTGCTGGTTTTTCAATATGGCCAGGCACGCATCTGGTACGCCATGTCCCGCGACGGCCTCTTCCCCAAGTTCTTTTCCAAGATTCATCCCAAGTTCAAGACTCCGCACTGGTCCACTTGGGTTGCTGGTTTCGCTGTCGGTATTCCGGGCGGACTCATGGCCACCGCCGATGCCGCCGACCTCTCGAACATCGGCACGCTCTTCGCATTCGCGCTGGTCTCGCTCGGCGTGATTATCCTGCGCCGCACTCAACCCGATCGCAAGCGTGTCTTCAAAGTGCCCTTCGTGCCCTGGTTCCCGCTAATTTCGATCATTCTTTGCGGCGGCCTCATGACCGGGCTAACTGTCATCACCTGGGGTCGCTTCATCGGATGGCTGGTGCTGGGCCTGCTGATTTATTACTTCTACAGCCGCCACCGTAGCGAATTCGCGAGAAAATAGCTGTCAGCCGTTAGCCCGTCAACCTGAGCGGAGCAGACCGGTGAGCGGCAAAAAATCTGTATGCGCAGTCGAAAGATCCCTGTCCACCTCTGCACCACCGGCCAGTGAGTTTCTCGCGTGTCCCTGCTCGGAGTGGATGATCCCCGCTTTGTCCGTGACTCCGTCTCTCCGTGGTGCTCAAGCCCCTCCTCGCAAATCTTGCCCCAAGAATCTACAATCAGTAGGTAATGTCCTCCGGCCTTGACCGATTGCCGAGCAATTTCCTCCGCCAGCTCCCCAAGGCCGAACTGCACCTGCATCTGGAAGGCGCGATCGAGCCGGCGACACTCCTCGAACTGCGCCAGCGCAACGGCGAGCGCGCTACGCGGGCCGAAGTCAATCAACTCTATCGCTACGAAGATTTCCCGGGTTTTCTTCTCGCTTTCAAAAACATTACCGAGCATCTGCGCACTCCGGACGATTACGAACTCATCACCTACCGCTTGATGCAGCGGTTGAAAGAAGAACAAGTTCTGCACGCGGAGGTTTACATTTCGGTCGGCGTCTGCCTTTGGCGCAAGCAGGATTTCGCCGCCATCTTCGAAGGACTCGACCGAGGCCGCGCCCGGGGTGAGCGTGACTTCGGCATCTCACTGCTCTGGATCTTCGACGCCGTCCGCCAGTTCGGCCCGGAGGCCGCACAACGAGTCTTCGAGCTTGCCGTCCAGTATCACGACCGCGAAGTGGTCGGCATCGGCATCGGCGGCGACGAACAAAAAGCGCCCCCAGAACTTTTCCGCGACGCCTACGCCTGGGCCGCCGACCATGGCATGCGCCTTACCGCCCACGCCGGCGAGACCGGCCCTCCCGAATCCGTTTGGGGAGCGCTCAACCTGCGCGCCGAGCGCATCGGTCACGGCCTGACCGCCTTCCACGATTCCGATCTCGTGGAAGAACTTGCGCAGCGCCAAGTTCCCGTCGAAATCTGCCTCACCAGCAACCAGCGCACCGGGCTCTGTCCCAACCTTGCCGACCATCCTGCGAAAAGCTACTTTGACCGCGGTGTGATGATCACGCTCAACAGCGACGACCCCGCCATGTTCAGCACCACGCTCGCCCGCGAATACCAGCTCGCGCAGGAAACCTTCGCATTCACCGACGAGCACCTCCGCGAACTGGCCCGCAATTCCTTCGAAGCTGCGTTTCTGCCGGCAGAGAAGAAACTGGAATTCTTGAACCTCTTCGACGCCGCTGCCGCGAGGTGAGAGGCCATGGAGGGACGGACTCGGCTGTCCCGGCCTGGCAAGGCCCGGCCGCTCCGTCATCACTGCGGTTGTTGTAGAATCGCCACCGAAAATCAGAAATGTGCATTGCACTGAACTGAGAACTGGCTCCCATGCCCCAACACATCGGCATCGTCGCTTGCAGCACCGAGGGAGCCGCGCTCTGCTATCGCACGATCTCCCTTGAAGGCGCCCAGATGCTGAGTAAGCATGATCATCCCGAAGTCTCTCTGCACTCGTACTCGCTTGCGAAATACATGCAGCGTGTTCACGCAGGAGACTGGGCAGGGGTTGCCGAACTCATGCTATCTTCCGCGGAAAAGCTGGCCCGGGCGGGCGCGGACTTTTTTATTTGTCCGGACAACACCATCCACCAGGCCTTCGATTTGATCGAGCACCGGTCACCGCGCCCCTGGCTACACATTGCGAGAGAAGTCGCGAAAGAGGCGCAGCGCCGCCAGTTCAAACGCCTTGGCGTTCTTGGCACTCGTTATCTGATGGAAGGTTCGGTCTACCGCGAGGCGCTAAAGGCCGCCGGCATCGAGCACCGCATTCCCGGGGCGGAGCAGCGCGAGCACCTCGACCAGATCATCATGGACGAACTGGTCAATGCCCAATTTCTGCCGCGATCCTTGACCTATTACGTGGAAGCAATTCGCTCCTTCAAAGACGAAGGCTGCGACGCGGTCGTCCTCGGCTGCACCGAAATCCCGCTGCTGGTCACGCCCGAATCCTCGCCGCTGCCAGTCTTGGATTCGACGCGCTTACTGGCGAAAGCCGCAGTTCGTAAAGCCATAGAAGGTTGAAGTTTGCAGGTGGGGACAGCCGCGCTCGGCTGTCTGGCGAGCGCGGCGACATGAGGCGCGCGGGACTCTTGCCCGCGAAATCTATCCATGATGTATTAAGCTCATGAATCGGTAATCCATGCTGAAATTCCGCCGGCTCCCGGCTCGCTACGCCATCGTCCGCCTTGACCCGCGCGCACCGATTCCCGACTGGTCGACGAAGGGCGAATTCACCTCTGCTACGCGTACCACCGACGAACTCTCCATCGTCTGCCCTGCGGAAGACATCCCAGAAAATGGAACGCCTGCCCTGCGCTGGATGTGCCTGAAACTCGAAGGCCCGTTCCCCTTCTCTCAAACCGGAGTCCTTCTCTCTTTTATCGAGCCGCTATCGAACAATGGCATTCCGGTCTTCGCAATCTCAACCTACGATACCGATTACATTCTGATTCCTGAAGAGCACAGCAGCCGCGCAGCTGACTTGCTGCGCGAAGCAGGGTACGAATTGCTTAGCGGATGAAACAGGCTGCGGTTCTGCAAAAGCCCAAAAGCTGCCGCGAGATATCAAGGGCCGAAGAATTCCGATTTTCCGGCCCAGCTTTTGCGAACGTTTGTGAATTATTGTTTGACGTCAGTGGAAGCCATATCGAGCGTGATCATGAACCCACTGTCGCTGCTTTGTGTTCGAATGACCTCCGCGGCGGCAAATTTGCTCGCTTCGACTCTGTTTTCAAGCTAATTGCAACCTGGGTGAGCCCGGTTTGCCGAGACGATCCTGTGGGGACAGCCGCCCTCGGCTGTCCATCGAGCACAGCCCGGGTGTTTTCTCATCGAGTCCGGCAAACTGAGCACCCAACGCAAGGTGCGGCACGGCGGCCGGTTAGCGCCGTTCGCCCTTCAAAATTCGCAGAACGCTGCTGGCAAACCTGACACTGACCCCATATCCATGCTGTAATGAAAGTATTCACCCATGCCATTAGCCCTCACGACCTTGCGCCGCCGCGTCAAAGCCCTGCACCGCAACCTGCGCGGCGCTGCCATGGCGGCACGCGCTGTCGCCTCGACCGATCATCCATTGCTGGCGCACATTATCCCCATCCGCCGTTGCAACCTGGCCTGCACCTACTGCAACGAGTTCGACGATTTCTCCGTGCCCGTTCCCACGGAAGAAATGTTCCGCCGCATCGACAAGCTGGGCGCACTGGGTACAGCCGTTGTCACCATTTCCGGCGGCGAGCCTTTATTGCATCCCGAACTCGATGACGTGATTCGTCGTATTCGCGCAAACGGGATGATCGCCGGGCTTATCACCAACGGCTATCTGCTGGTCGCAGAACGAATCAAGCGCCTGAACCGCGCCGGACTCGAGTGGCTGCAGATCTCCATCGACAACGTGAATCCCGACGAAGTCTCGAAGAAAAGTCTGAAGGTTCTCGACAGGAAGCTGCAGCTCCTTGCCGAACACGCGGATTTTCACGTGAACATCAATTCCGTTGTGGGCAGCGGCATTTCGAATCCGCAGGACGCCTTGACCATTGGCAAGCGCGCCCTAGAGCTCGGCTTTACCTCGACCATCGGCATCATCCACGACGGCAGCGGCCAGGTGCAGCCGCTGAATGACGAAGAGCGCCGCATCTACGACGAAATGAAATCGTGGGAGAAGAGCAGCTTCACCCGCATCAACGCCTTCCAGGACAACATCGCGGAAGGACTGCCCAATGATTGGCGCTGTCGCGCCGGCGCACGCTATCTCTACATCTGCGAAGACGGCCTGGTCCACTACTGCTCGCAACAACGTGGCTATCCCGGCGTGGCGCTCGCCACCTACACCCGCGAGGATATGCGCCGCGAATATCTCACCGAAAAAGGCTGCGCACCCCACTGCACGGTTTCCTGCGTCCACCAGGTGTCGATCTTCGACAGCTGGCGCGCCCCGCAGCACCCTGCCCCGGCGATTCAGGCGGCAACATCGGGTGGATTGGTGCAGATCAAGTAGGCAGAGCTGAGCGCTGCGCCGGCGAAGCCGATTTCAAAGGGCGTGGCTTCCGGCCGCGCCGCCCTCAAACAATGAAAATGCGGGCTGTGGTCGGCGGAGAACCCGCAAACCGCCTGAGTTATTTCTTCGGCTGCGCCGACGGCGGCAGAATATTATTCAACCTCAAGTACATGGCGGCGGCAGCATAGTGATCGGCCCATCCGCTGGCCAGTGCCAGCGCGGCCATGGCGCGGGGAAATTGCTTCCCGCCGAAAAGTTCAACGCTGTCGCCAAGTTTGGAGTCGTCCATCTTGCCGAGCGCCTCCCCGCAAAAGTCGAACGAAGCCGAAGCTGCGGCTATCAGTTTCTCCTTGGAATCAGTTTCCTTGGCTTCTTCAACCTTGGGCGCGGCAACGTCAGCCGCCTTGGCGCACAGCGAATTGTTCGAGCCGATAATGTGGACGACTAGATGCGCGAAGCTCATCTGCTCCGGGGTTGGCTTGTAATTGAACTTGTCGGCGGGCATGGCGGTAATGGCGCCAACAGTATTATTCCGCGACCGCGGCAGCAGCAGGCGCAGCGAAGCCGTTACAGGATCCTTCACCGGCGCCGCAGCTTGCGGAGCGGCGGGTGCAGAAGAAGCGGCCGTTGCAGTCTGTGCCCATCCAGAACCGAGACAGACACCCGCGAAGACAAGCGTAACAATAATCCGTTTCATTGAAATCTCCTCGACCTGCCAGATCATAATATCGGATACCAATTTGGGTCCATTCTGCTAAGACCTTGCAGCCAGCGCTGCCAGGCCCAATTTCCAGAATAAATACCACGCGGCCACGATCACAATCGCCGTGGTGCGTTTTACTTTACTGTTGCAGGAGAACCCGATTCCCAGCAATATGATCGTCCAGATAATGATCGCATCAAGTGCTGAGGCCATGCCGTAGAGAAATTTATTGGTGGTCGGATCCATGAAGTAGGCCGGATTCGTTGCCACCGGATTGTTTACGTTGAAGCCCTCGGGATTAACTCCGGCAAACATCGAAATTGCTCCCAGTATTGATCCAATGACCCCTGGCAGCGCCGCATAAAAAACGATGGCATAAGCGGTTTTATAACTGACATCCGCCCCGGCGCCAAACTTGAACGTGGCCCACAGCACCAAGCTGGTGATCGCGAAGTACAACAAGATCATCACTGGAATTCCGTATGACAGGTAGCGAACCAGGTGGCTGGAAAAGCTGATCTGTCTTGCCTGCTGGTCAGCCGGGAGCTTGTCGAATTGATCGGCCCGCGAGGAATGCGCAATTTCGTTCTTGCTGATCTGATCAAATCCGATCTGCCGGTCCATCGAATATACGAATAGCAGCGAGATGAGGGAGATCAATAGCCATGGTCCCCACCAACTGGCGTTGCGGCGCAGGTCGGTAAACGTTTTTGAGGGCGCAATGAAAGTGTTCACAATGCGCGCGCCTTCGGAAAGCGGAGCAGCTTCGGGCGAGGGAACGTCTGCCGAGATCGGCGGGAGCGGAGCTGCGGCCATCTTGTACCTCCTGCGGGATGCGAAGGAATTCTAGCGGGGAAGCGGCTGTGAAACAAGCGGCGCCGGGTAGTCCCGTTTTAAGATGAACCGATGCAAGACGTGACGCCAATTTCGATTGCGGCGCTTGGCTTGGAACTGGCTCCCGCGGCTTTGTTCGGCTTGATGGCGGAAGGGATCGCGCGCGCTGTGGCGCGCTGGCCTGCGGCTCTGCGCATGAGTGTTCCGGCGCTCCTGGTCGCGCCCTACGCGCTTGTTTCGCTCTCCCTGCACACCTTTCAGTGGGAGTGGTTTGCCTTTTACTCCGCTCTACCTGTGGCCATTGCGTGGCTGCTGATGCGTGCCGCAACTGCCGATCCGCAACAGCGCGGCGACTGGCGAGATGCGTTCATCCTGCTGGTGCTGGGCCTCGCTGTCGACCTGCGGTGGTTTGACGGCGCATGGCCAAGCGGCCTGCGGGCCTTGAACGAATTGTTGCTGGTGGATGCTGGTTTGTACGGATTTCTAGCCATCCGGCAGCTGAGCGGCAGCGGATTCGATTTTCACCTGCAATGGAGTGACTGGAAAACCGGTCTCCGCGAGCTTACTTTCTTCACGCCCATTGCTATCGTGCTGGGACTGACGCTGGGCTTCATCCACCCGCATCGAAACCTCCCGGGAATTGGCAGCGCACTGCTGCGTTGGGTGGCGATATTTTTCTTTACCGCTGTGCCGGAAGAGCTCTTCTTTCGCGCCTGGATACAGAACTTGCTGGAGCGACGCGTCGGGCGTCGCGCGGCCCTCCTGACTGCCGCGATGCTGTTTGGCCTATCACACTTCAACAAGCGCTCCGCACATTTCAATTGGCGCTATGTTTTGTTGGCAACGATCGCAGGAATTTTCTATGGACGCGCATGGCGCGAACACCGGCGTGTTCCGGCCTCCACCATTACTCATGCCAGCGTCGATTGGCTGTGGGGACTGTGGTTCTAAGACTTTCGTAGAGATCGCTGCCAAAACTAATACCCACACTGTAGAAGTGCATCACCCAGTCAACCGTCAGTGCTGAGGCTAAAGGAAAGGGAGCCGCACAAAAGCTTCGCACGGATTCCAATGACCCACAGCCTGACTTTTCGCGCCGCTGCGTTTTCCCTGCCATTCTTCGTCCGCCATGCCATATGCCTTCACGAAGAGAATCTTTCCACCCTTTCCGACCAGGACAGTTCCTCGAAAACAATGCTGGGCCGTTTCTGAGGTGATATATGTGTCGACTCCCTTGAACACTTCGTTGGGCGAATCCGTTTCACCTGCGATGGCCGAAGTCAGTATCAGGACTGCCAGGGGTACGGATGCAAAAACGCGACACTCAGTGGAAAAAGTCGAGGCCGCCGTCTCCAAATGATCGGTTCGCCTGTCGGGCGGCGGCAACTTCGGCGTTTGCCAATCCGCCGGTTTGTCACTTGGTTCGCCCATGTGGCATCAGCAGCCGGGGATTGCGGCCGGATCACCGGCAACTCTTCCATGATCCGGTGAAGTAAGGGTTGCCGACCACACGCCGATTGAAACCGCCCGATCTCCGGTCAGCATTGCCGATTGTACAGAGCTAAGCCCGGCAAGACACCAGGATGCAACCTCAGTTAAGTGAGCGTCGCGATGAATCCGCCCCGTCGAGTCAGATGATTCATTGGTTGGTGATGTCAATCATGTTATCGTCGGCATTCCTGTCGATGAGCTTGTTGTAGGGATCGATGCCGGCCAAAGTAGGCTGCTGATCGACGGTGATCACGAAGGTCTTGTGTTCCTGGGTGAGTTTTTCCTTCTTGAGATAGAGCGGCTTCTCTTCATCTTTCTTGCCACTGAAGACACCGATCTCGATGTAGTCGGCAAGGGGCATGGGAGTTTCCGCTCCATTGCCATCGGCCTCGAACTTTCGCGCCTGAACCTCGAGCGTGACCTTGTATTTCCCCTCGGCAGTCTTCTGGGAAGTGGCGGAAACGGCCTTGTTGTCGTAGAGAACAATTCGATTGAAGCCATCATCGATAAGGTATTGGAGCTCGGGCGGCGTTTGCGCGCGGATGGCATCGACGAGCATGCGGGTGTCCGGGTAGGGATCGTCGAGAGTATTGGCGGCGCCGACAGCGCTGGTGGCATCGACCTGGTTGCGGGCATTGGTGTAGCGGTATTGCATCAGAAAATTGTGAAGCGCCAGATTCAGCTTGTCCTCGCCAATGTAGTCAGCCAGCGTGTAGAGGATTTGGCCCCCCTTCTGGTACCAGACGTACTGCTCGCGCTGCACCAGCGCTAGCGGCGGCTCGTGGCGAACCTCGCCCGCACGCCCGCGCAGATAGGAATCCAGCTCGTGCCGCAGGTAGCGGTGCATGAGGTCGCGACCGTACTTGTGCGCCATCACCTGGAGAGCGGAATACTCGGCCAGGCTTTCCGACATCATGTTGGAACCCTCCACGTCGGCGCCGACGAGCTGATGGCCCCACCATTGATGGCCGAGTTCATGCGCCGTAACGAAGTAGGTGAAGTCGATGTCGGTGGGTTTCTTAATTCGGCCGATGAAGCCGATCGCTTCCGAGTAGGGAACGGTATTGGGAAAGGACTGCGCGAAGGTGCGGTAGCGGGGAAACTCGAGGATGCGGAACTGCGTGAACTGGAAGGGACTGTAGATGCGTTGATAGTAATCAAGCCCCGCGCGGGAGCTGGCCAGCATGTCGTCGAGATCGTAGGTGTGCGCGGGATGGTAATACAACTCGAGCGAGACATCTCCACCGGGACCGTGATAAAGCTCCTTATGGGTCTGGTAGCGACCGGAGAGGTAGGCGAAAAAGTCGAGAACGTGGGTCGATCCCATGCTGTATTCGAAAAAGTTCCGGCCATCAGCCTGCCATTGGCGTTGCAGATATCCGGGAGCGATGGCGATCTGATCGGCTGAGGTGCTGACCACAGTGTGGTAACTGATCCAGTCGGACTCTCCACGAAAGAAGACGTTGTTCAGGGAGTGAGCGGGGTCGCCGCGCTGGGCCATCTCTTCGAGAGCGGGCAGGTGCTCTTCGCGTCGGCGGCGAGGGTCATCGAGCTCGACGCCGGTATTGTAACCGATGTGGGGGGCGTAATCGGAGTCGAAGAAGGTGCCGTTGTAGGCGAACTCAGCCGGCTCATTGCCGTCGCGGAACCCCCGGGTTTGGTGGCCCACCTTGCAAGTAAGTGTGATGGTCTCGCCGGGCCCTAAGGGCTGGTCGAGGCTGTAAATCGAGTACATGTGGCGGGGCGAAGAACTGACCAGGCGGAAGGGGCGGTCGAAGTTGAGATCGGTGACCGATTGCCTGAGATCGGTAATGTGGATCTGGGGGATCGGCTGGCGGGTCTTGTTCTCGAGGGTTATGCGGACGTTTCCGTCGAAGGAGCGGCGCTCGGGATAGATATTGATGGTGGCATCGACCGCCGTGACCTTGGGCTGGAGCAGGTTTTCGTACTTCTTGAACTGGCGTTCGTAGTCCGCTTGAATTTGCCGGCGCGCCTTGGCATCGAGATATTCGTTGCGGACGTGAGCGTTGTAAAAGTACCAGGACCCGGAGCCGGCAGCGATGAGAGCGAAAAGCAAGGCCGCCGGAACCAGCCGGCGCGAGCGCTGCCAGGCCAGGCGGCCGCGGGCGCGCATGGAGTCTTCGGCTCCGCGACGCGCGAAGGCGATGGAGATGACTCCCAGCACGGTCGCGGTCGAGAGCCAATAGGTAATCGACCAGAACATGGACGGGACGAAATGGCCGTAGCCGTTCATGTCGGAATAGGTATAGGCGGGGACCTGGCCGAACAGATACAGCGTGTTCTCCCAGCCGAACGGAGGAAGGACCTGAAGCAGAACGAAGAAGCCGATCACAATGCCGTGGCCTACAAACTTGTTCGAGACTACGGTTTGGACGAAGAGAGCGAGAAGAATAAAGATCAGGACCTGCGGGAAGGTCACCACGTAGAGTTCCTTGAAATATTGGAGCAGCTCGTAGTGGTGATAGCCGGCGATGGTCTGCATAAAAATGCCCACGAGCATCGCGAACGCGAGGAGTATGAGTTCGACGACGACGACAGCGGTCAGACGCGAGAGCCAGTCGGTGGACTCGCGCATGGGAAGAGCATCGTGAATGCCGTCGAAATGAGTGTCGCGCTCGCTCCACAGCAATTCCGCGGCGTAAAGGCCGGCGACAATCAGGAGGAAGAGGATGGCGCTGCCCTCGACGGCCTGGACCATGAGGTAGGTGACGGGCCAGACATTTCTCTCAGCGACGCGGCCGGCGAAATAGCCGTTGTTGACGCCGAAGGCGACCAGGATCGCTACTAGCGCCCAGAACACCACGTCGCGCAGAATGTTGCGCAGCCGCAAGCGCGAGAGCGAGAGGTATTGGGCGAAGGTCGTGCCCCTGGTAAAGGCTTGTTGGATACGGGTCAGGCGCGCGCTAACAGCGGAACGCACGGGCGCAGCCTCCGCGAGTTCCTGCTCTTTCGCTTTGGCGGCGCGGCGGCCCTGGGAACGGGCAGTCAGCGCCTCCACGGACATGGGAAACAGGGTCCAGACCGAAACTAACGATAGAACACCAACCCCAGACCATAGAAGACGGTTGTAGAGGAAGACGCCGTTGGCGAGAGAAGGCGACCAGGTGACGAACAGCGTGTTCTCTTCGAGAACAGTCCAATAGCGTGTGATGTCGTTGAACAAGATAACCCCGATGGGGTCGAAAATGCCGGACCAAAAATGTTCGAGGGAGCGGGTCGCGGAGAAGACGGTGAGGCCGATGACGTACACCATGAACAGAGCAACACCCTGCAGATAGACGACAAATATTTTTCGAGTGAGGGCAGAGACCGCGAAGAAGGCGGAGCCGATGAAGAAGATCTGCACGACCAGGACGGAGAAGAATGGCTGAAGGTAAGCCCATAGGTGATTGGGCACGATCCGGGTGTGATCGGCCCAGGGCGCGAAGGTGCCGAGAAAAGTACCAAGCATCATGCCCGAGAAAGCGAAGACGGTGGTGACAAAGGAGCCGGCCCAGCGTCCGCCAAGGTAGGCGAACTTGGAGATGGGCTGGGTGAAAATAATCTGGTAGGTGTCGCGCTGGAAGTCACGGAGGATCGAAGTTCCGAAGATCGCGGCAATCACGATCACTCCGAAGAGTCCGGCAAAGAGATTGTCGAGGGTGTTCGCGTAAGCGGAATTGAGCGCGACCTTCCCATTGCCGCTGCCGATCGGGCCAAAGCTTTCCGAGGCAACGCAGAAAAACGAAAACATGAGCCAGAGCAGGAAGTACATGTAGGTCGAAAGGCTCTTGAAGCGGAACTTCAGTTCGAAGGTGAAGAACTCCCAAAACAATGCCATGTCAGATTCCTCCAGTAGCCATGCGCTCGTTGCCCGGGGTCAGTTCGCAAGCTGGCGCTTGGACTGCTGCGACAGGTTGAGGAAATAAACGTCTTCCAGGTCGGATTCGACAGAGTGGAAACCGTCGCCCGGAGAAGAGTCGGAGTACACACGAATCTCGTGCTGGCCGCCAATCAGGTGTGTGGAGATCGCGTGGAGCTGAGTTTCTATCGCTCGCACCTCGTCGTCGGTAGCGACGACTTTCGACCAGATCTTACCGTTCAGAGCGGCCAGGGTGTCGTTGGGAGAGCCTTCCAGCAGCAGCTCACCTGAGGCGATGATGGCCATGCGGGGGCAGAGCTGGCGTACGTCGTCCACGATGTGGGTGGAGAGGATGACGGTGCGGTCGCTGCCCAGCGAAGAGAGCAGATTCAGAAAGCGATTGCGCTCGGCCGGGTCCAGGCCAGCGGTGGGCTCGTCAACAATAATGAGGCGCGGGTTGCCGAGGAGCGCCTGGGCGATCCCGAAACGCTGTTTCATGCCGCCGGAAAAAGTCGCGAGAGCCTTTTTTCGAACATCCCACAGATTGGTCTGCTGGAGCAGCGCGTCGACTGTCTCCTTGCGCTCAGCCGATGACGTCATGCCCTTCATGACGGCGATGTGGTGGAGCATGTCCAGAGCGGAAATCTTGGGATAGACTCCGAACTCCTGCGGCAGGTAGCCGAGAATGCGGCGGACCTGGTCCTTTTGGCGGAGCACGTCGATGCCGTCGAGGCTGATGGCGCCGGAATCAGGATCCTGAAGCGTGGCAATCGTGCGCATCAGCGAACTCTTCCCAGCGCCGTTCGGCCCCACCAGGCCAAACATGCTGTTACCGATAGACAGGGAGAGGTTCTTAAGCGCCTTTACCCCATTTGGATAAGTCTTGAAAAGATTATTGATCGTGAGTGCCACTGTCGCCTCCACATTCTGCGGTTCTGGAGAGGCTGCAGACGCCGCTCTGTTCAGAAGAGCCGCTCCCAAACCACATACGAACCTCCGCGACACGCCGGACATCGGAGTTCCAGGACTTTGAAACGCAAGCGCCAGACACGGGGCAGCAAGAACCCAAAGATGGGACACGCGACGATCCCCAGGAACACCACAAAGTGGCCGCCATAAAGGGAAAGCGCGCGATGCAGCAATTTTCCAGGTGCCTGAGCGGTCTCAAGCGCGGTCGTCATGAATTATTCTATGAAATCGCAACTCGCCCGGCATCCTATCACAATCGTTTGTCTGGGTCCGCATCGCTCGATCAGTTTCGGCGGCCAACCCAGCAGAGCAACGTCGGTTTGTTGGAGCGTGGGCGCGCCCGGGCCAGTCCAGTTACCGTTGGGATGGGGAAGTCTCGAGCGGCGACCATCTGTTAGTCTCCCCCATGTGTGTGGCCGAGCGCAGGCCGAGCGAGCCCGGAATGACACTGTCAAAGCTTGACAATTGCAGCCCGCAAGCCTAACATAGGGATGGAGTTATTATCTCTTCTTAAATTCCTTCAGATCTCACAACTAAATTGGCCCTCGTAATTGTTTCCTGCACTTAGCGCGTCTCTGAGGGAACTGCGCTTGGTCGCTGTTACAAAGGATGTATACACACGTCATGCCTATTCTTGCTACTGCACCTGTCCAGAGCCAAAGGGAGCCCATGAAAAATACGAAATTTCTGGTAAAAGTGAACCGCGGCGGAGCGCGTGCCGCCGAATACGTCCTGCGAATTGATCGCACACCCATCCAGACCACAACCAACAAGAAGCTGGCTTTGGCCATGGGAAGATTTACGGCCGAAGATGCTGTCAAATTGATGTCGAACTCCCGATGCACCCCCGAGTTGATATCGGTATTTGTCTAAAGCGCAGCCTGTCCTCGATTTAGATCGCCGCCCGCCAGTGCACTCGACGATTACGGTTGCCCCCGGACTAGCCCACCTAGCTCCGGGCGTGGCGTTCGCTGTTGGGCCTAGAACCGCTCAGCGCGAAGAAGACAATATAGAGATAGCAAATCACCGGCAGGAAAAACGCGTGGTGAATCCCGATCCGGTCAGCAATCGTACCCTGCGCTAAAGGAATAATCGCTCCGCCAACAATTGCCATGATCATGATTCCGGAACCGTCCCCGGTAAGCGGGCCAAGTTCTGCCACGCCCAAGGTGAAGATGCTTGGGAACATGATGGAATTGAAGAATCCAACCAGAATGATGCTCCACATGGCGAAGTGTCCCGTGCCGATCATGGAAATTGTGACCAGGGCGGCAGCACACACGGCGCAAATGCCAAGCAGTTGCCCGGTCTTCATCTTTTGCAGCAGTGCGGATCCGATGAAGCGCCCGACCATGGCTCCGCCCCAGTAAAAGGCAACGAAACTGGCGGCAACTTTTTCGCTCATGCCGCCGATCTCCGGCTGGCTGAAATAGTTAACCAGAAAACTCCCGATAGCCACCTCGGCGCCCACGTATACAAAAATGCCGATCGCGCCAAAAATCAAGTTCGGGTGATTCCAAATAGAGTCGTTCACTTTTTCGCCGACTTTGTGCTGAGCCTGGGGAATTTTCGGCAGCTTGAAACTTCCGATGGCCGCCGCCAGAACCACAAGAGCGATACCCAATCCTACGTATGGCGTCTTGACCGTGGCCGCTTCATGAAGTCGATAGGCCTGCAGCGCGTCGGGAGCCATCGCGCGGATTTCCTCCATGGCCTTCGGAGCGGCACTCAGAATCAGCAGACCTCCGAAAAAAGGCGCCAGAAAAGTGCCCAGAGAATTGAACGCCTGGGTTAGATTCAGGCGGCTCGACGCCGTTTCCGGCTTACCCAGTACTGTCACGTAGGGATTAGCCGCCACCTGCAAGCAAGTGATGCCGGCGGCCAGCACAACCAGTGCCCCCAGAAACAGCGGGTACGACGGCACGCTAGCGGCCGGAACAAAAAGAAATGCGCCCACCCCCATGGCGAGCAAGCCCACCACCATCGACCGCTGGTAGCCGATCCAGTCAATAATCTTCGCCGAAGGTATGGAGAAAAGAAAATACGCTCCAAAAAAAGCGAACTGAACCAGCATGACCTGCCTGTAATTCAGGTCGAAAATCGATTTCAGGTGGGGTACAAGAATGTCATTCAGGCAGGTGAGGAAACCCCACATGAAAAACAGCGTGGTCACCACCGCCAAGGGACCCTTATAAGAAGACGACGAATCGGGAGAAATTTCAGCGGAACGGCTCGGGGTCGCGATTGACATAGTTGTGGTTTCCGCTCGGAATCATAGCACTGGGAGCGGGATCTGTGGATTTCTAATGTCGGAAAACCGATGGAACCCTCTGGACGCCGAGTCCGGTGCTCCGCGCCCTGCCCGAGGGTGCGGTGTGTCCAGCGAGTTGTTTCAGAGCTGCAGCTTCACCAGCCAGTTCGCCGGCTCGGGAAGGATGGCGAACGTAGGAAGTTTCCCGCGCACCATGGCAACTTCATCGCACTGATGAAACCTGGGACATACGTGGCAATCTTTGTAGATCTTGTCAGGAAGATCTTCCCGCCGCGCCATCTCGAATCCCTGGCGCGCAAAAAATTCCGGCGCCCGCGTGAACAGGCAAATGCAATCCACCCGATGCCGCTTCGCTTCGGCCATCAAAGCTTTCATCAGCCGGCTCCCTCCCCCTTGCCCCTGCGCCCGCGACCCCACAGTGATCGATCGAATCTCAGCCAGATGCGTGCCATAAAGGTGCAGAGCTCCACATCCAATGATGCGGCCTTCGTGTTCGAGAACCACGAAGTCTCTAACGTTTTCGCAAATCTCCGCCAGCGTGCGTGGCAGGAGAGTGCCGTCACTCGAATACGAGGAGATCAGGTCATGGATGTGCTCGGCATCCGGCAAAATAGCTTTACGCGTGCGCATGGAAATTGACCTGCTCTCGCAGAGATTCGATTTTTTTTCTCGTCGCCGCAATCTCCTGCCGCACCCGGGAAGGCGCCGTGCCACCGATAACGTCGTGAATCGCCAGCACGGCTGCCGGTTTCAGGCAGTCATAAAAGTTCTTATCGAATATAGGATTGAGGCCCTGCAATTCATCGAGCCCAAGATCCTGAAGTTCACAATTCCTCTCCAGGCAGAGCTTTACCGCTTTACCGATCTGCTCGTGCGCCAGCCGGGAAGGGACACCGCGGTTGACCAGGTAAGTCGCACTCGCCCAGGCATTCATAAATCCCGATTGCGCTCTCTCGTTCATACGCGCGTGGTCGAAGTCCACGGCCTTCATAAACCCCGCCGCCAGGGGCAACATCGCGAGCGCCGTATCGGCGGCATCGAACAGCGGCTCCTGGGTTTCCTGCAAATCTTTGTTGTAAGCCAAAGGCAAGCCTTTCAACGCAACCAGCAGTGCGGTTGCGCTTCCGATGATGCGGCTGGACTTGCCGCGCACCAGTTCCAGAAGATCCGGATTCTTCTTTTGCGGCATGGCGCTGCTGCCGGTGGAATAGGCCTCCGGCAAATGCACAAAACCGAATTCCTGTGTCGAGAAGATGATCATCTCCTCCGCCCACCGGCTCAAATGCAAACTCAGAAGTGAGAGCGCGTTGACCAATTCCAGAATGAAATCGCGGTCGCTGGTGGCGTCGATGCTGTTCGCCGTGGGACCTGTGAAATCGAGTTCATCGGCCATGAAATTGCGGTCAAGCGGCAGAGTTGCGCCAGCTACTGCGCCCGACCCCAAGGGACACACATTCAGGCGCTTGCGGCAATCGGCAAGGCGGTCCGCATCCCGCAGAAACATTTCCACATAAGCCAGCAGCCAATGCGCCACCAGCACCGACTCTGCATGCTGCAAGTGCGTGTAAGCCGGCATCGTCGTGCTGCCCGCTTGTTCGGCACGGTCGATGAAAGCTTCACAAACTCCAGCCAGCCGCTTTCGCAACTCATCGATCGCCGCGCGCACGTAGAGACGCAGGTCGGTAGCAATCTGTTCGTTGCGGCTGCGGCCGCTGTGCAGCTTGTATCCAACCTCGCCGATGCGCGCTACCAACTGCTGCTCGACGAAGTGATGCACATCCTCGGCTTCGTCGTCCTCGACTAAGCCCTTGGAGGCAGCCGCCATGCCGCCAATCTGCTGTAGGCCTTCGAGGATGCTGATCAGTTCGTCGGCGGATAGAACCCCGGCATTTTTCAAAGCGCGGGCGTGCGCTCCACTGGCCGCGAGCTCGTAAGTCAGCAGCCGTCGATCGAAATCAAACGACCGCTGCCAATGTTCGAATTGCGGATCCAGCGCTTGCCGGAACCGGCCCGACCACATCTTCATCGTGCGACCTCCACCCGAGCCCGCGCGCGGGTACGCGAAGGCAGTCCCAGGATGCGAATAAATCCCGCTGCATCCTTCTGATCGTAACTATCGCCCATCGTGAACGACGAGAGATCGGTGCGATACAGCGAATGCTCCGACTGCCGGCTTACCACTGAAACATTTCCCTTGTAGAGAGACAGCGTCACGCTGCCGGTCATCTCCGTCTGTGTGCTGGCAACGAAAGCGTCCAACGCCTCGCGCAGGGGCGTGAACCACAATCCGAAGTAGACGAGCTCGGCATACTTCAGGGCCAGGTTCTGTTTGAAGTGTGCCACTTCACGCTCCAAACACAATGCTTCCAGTTCGCGATGCGCCGCAATCAGCAGAGTTCCACCCGGGGTTTCGTAACACCCGCGCGACTTCATTCCGACGAAGCGATTCTCCACCAAGTCAACCCGACCGATGGCATTGCGGGATCCCATCTCGTTGAGCAGTTCGACGAGTGAAACCGGATCAAGCTTCATCCCATCGACCGCGACGGGATTCCCTTTCTCGAAGCCAATGGTTACTTGCTCATCCTTGTCGGGCGCCTCTTGCGGCGATCGCGTCATCTGCCAGGTAGTTGCCAAGGGGGGGTTCGCGGCATCTTCGAGTTCTCCCCCTTCGTGGCTGAGGTGCCACAGATTGCGATCGCGGCTATGTATCTTTTCGCGGCTGGCTGCCACCGGGATGCCGTGCTGCTCGGCGTAATCCAGGCAATCTTCGCGCGATTTCAGCGACCACTCTCGCCACGGCGCCACTACCTTGAGCTCTGGCGCGAGCGCCTGATATGTCAACTCAAAGCGCACCTGGTCATTGCCCTTGCCGGTGCAGCCGTGCGCCACCGCCGTCGC
>DATNLE010000438.1:0-24595 GCA_035603035.1 Candidatus Acidiferrales bacterium
TGGCAACTGGTCCATTTTGTATCCCAGACCGGCTCGCTCGCAGCGAAAAGGTTGATTGGTCACGAACCGTCGTAGACGGGAGTTCAGTTCGAGCGGTTCTTGGGGCAAAAGACCGGTCCTAATTCCACAGATCGCGCGAAGCTTGGCAGCAAACGTCATTAAGCTGTGGCCTGAGGGCACGTTCGTAGACTTCGAGCAGGGCGGCCAATAGCAGAAAGGATTGGTCCCGCAGCTTTATCTGCAACCCGTTCCTAAGCAGTTCCTTCCGCCGGAAGTCAACTTCGAAAATTCCGAATCGACGGATCTGTCGAATTGGAGTTTCGCCCGACATCGGGAACCCGCCGGCCAGTCTAGCACGGTTCCGTTTCCAACGCGGTCACCTGTCCTTGAAAAACATTGAATACGAAGGGTTTACTTTGTCAGTTAGAAATGGCGTGTAAGTAATCCGCAGTGCATTGCTGTACCGCCTCCCCTGACAGACGCTCGCCGCCACAGCGGAGGTGAGCATGGGGAATCGAGCGTCGCATCTAGGCATAGTTTCCAGAATTCTTTTTATCTTGCTGTTTTCAGTGGCGTCATGCGGTCTCCCCTTGGCGCAGGTAAAAATCGCTATTCGCAACGATGCCCGCATACCCGAAAGTCTGCTGGCGCAGGCGGTGCAAGAAGCTTCCAGGATCTTTCGCCAAGCAGGCGTGGACACTGTCTGGATCGTATGCCATTCCTCGAACGCCGGGACAAGTACTCAGCCAGACTGTATTTCCCCAGGGGATCTCACCCACTTGTCGTTGCGCATCGTGTCCTGGTCGTCGCAACTCGGTGACTCCACCTTCGGCATAGCCTTTCTTTCCGAAGAGAGAGTGGGCGTATGCAGCGACGTCTTCTACCCTTTAGTTGAGAAGCTGCATAGCGATTTTGGCGCTAGCCTTTCGCGTGTACTGGGCCATGTGATGGCACATGAGATCGGCCACCTGCTCCTGGGCCTCCGCTCTCACTCGGCTCTTGGGATCATGCAGCCCCACTGGCACGAGGAGGCGTTGCGACGAATCGGAATGGGGACACTCTTATTCACTGCAGAGCAGGCACGAAGCATGCGGGAGAGGTTACTCGCGAAGAGCGAGGACTCGATGGCGACCGCTGCCCGGCCCGCGACCCAGTAAGCGGAAGCCTCCCAACACTAACCCACTGAGTCAACGAACATCTTTCAGACCCCAGCGGCTCTTTGAATTCGAAGTCCGACCGCTTGACCTTAACAAACGATCAACAGCCCGTCGCAGCCTCTTCGTGCTAGCTGGTTCGAGCCTTTCCACCATGCACAAGGGTTAGTGCGATGTCTCTAACGAATGCAGGAACTCCTGTATCATCCACTCTGCTCCAGTCTGCCTTCAGAAACCTGCACTGGCGTGTTGAGCAACTGCCGTAAAGGCTTCGAACCATGAGCGCTCTGCCGGGAAACTCGGTTGACTCTCTGCAAACACATTGGTGTTGTCGCCGGCGCGATGGAGCATCCCTTCGGCTGACCTTCTAACACCCGGACGGGGAACTAAGTGCAAAGACTACTCGGGGTTCTGCCAAGTGGTCAAAACTCGAAACGAGGGTTTTCTTGTAGAGCCTCTTAGCCTTTTCTCGCGTCTGTGTGGGATCCTGACTGGGAGGGCACGTTTCGATTCATTGCAGTGACTGAAGGAACGAAAAAGACGTCAAGTCTTAGCCGGTTTGCCGAAGAGCCACAAATGCCGACCCTCCCTTGCTTTCTGCGGGTTGTGAACGAAAAGGAATCGAGACCCGCACCGTGCTCCCACCTTCCGGTGGACTCAAAAGTTCCATGCTCTGATCCCGGCCGTAAAGCGATTCGAGCCGTTCGCGTGTGATTCTAAGACCTAAGCCGGTGTGCTGGAAGGATCCCGTCTTGCCAAATCCTGGACCATTGTCGCTGATCTCCAGTTGAAGTTCGCCACCCTGCGATTTCACAGCAATGCGAATCTGCCCGGCAGTCGGTAGACTTGCGATGCCGTGTTTCACGGCATTATCCACTAAGGGCTGCAACAATAAGTGGGGGACTAGGGCATCGAGTGTTTCGGGAGAGATATCCCATATTATGTTCAGTCGTTCTTCAAAGCGTATTTTCTCGATTTCCAGGTAACAATTTACAAAATCAAGTTCATGACTGAGCGCGATCACCTGGGTGCCTTCGGCCTCCAGGCTCATTCTGAGCAGATCGCTGAGGCGGGTCATCATTCGATCAGCAGCTCGAACGTCAGTCAGCATAAGCGCCGAGATCGAATGCATCGTGTTAAACAAAAAGTGAGGCTGGAGCTGACTCTTTAGCGCCTGCAGGCGGGCTTTTGCAAGTTGAGCTTGTAATTGCGATGCGCGCAGCTCCCGCTGTCGAAAACTCGTATAGTACGACACGACATGAGCGATGAGGACAATCGGCACATAAGTCCCCGTAATATCATCAACGACATTATAAAAAAACAACGACTGAAATAAGTCCCACCTTATCTTCAGAACGTGGGCGCCAGAGTTCCAAATCGTCGACGCATAACTCGCAGTCGCGACGTCCCAGACCTTATAAGTCAAGCCCCTCAAAAACACGTGCGCCAAGGTAAAAAGAAAGCCTCCAACAATATATAGCACTACACGGCGTCGCCAAGCGAAGCGCTGAATTGGATAGCGGCATGCTATCAAGAATACAAAAGGGGTAAGGGGGGCATAAGTCAGTGACTGGCTGAGTTCCAAGATCAACATGTCGACGAAGTTTCTCGGCAAGCCGCGCATGTGATTGAACTGATACATGGTGACTGCGCCTGCAACCGCAATTAATGTCCAGACGCCAAAGCTGATCGCCCAGACCAGCCAGGTACGCAGGGCAGGGTGGTCCGGATGGTGCTTCGCGGAGTCAGTGGGGGTGGCGCGCCCCCGTGGTCTGCGGACTAGCTCGCCTCCGCAGTGTGAACACAGATTCTGGCGCTTCGAAGCACACGCAGGGCAGAAGGTGCATTCATACGAGCAGACGTATGCCTCTGCGTCCGTGGAAAGGGTGAGGCCGCATTCTTCACAGTTGGATTTCATTTACATTTCCCTGCCAGCAGAGCGGACAACATTATAGCTGGTTGCGACAACTGTCACGGTGACTCTCTCGCGGACTTTGTGTGGTTGTTGTGCGGGAGGTGACCTTTGTCTCCAATTGACTCTCCTCTAGTCTAGCGGTCATCGCTTCCTGCTTCTGAACTTAGTATTTCGGAGCCGGATTCTACGGATTTGCGTAGAAAAGGCACTTGATTGTGGTCGAAGCTCTTTCGTGCGTTAGCGCCGAATTCGTGGAAACATCCATCGCCGTCAACCGTTGGCCCCCTAAGCCAAGTTATCTGTCCCAGTGATACGAGCATGAGTGAACCGTGGCAGCTCGAATGTAGCTAACCCTTCCGCTCGCTCCTGCACAGGGTTGTGCTCGGAGTTGAGATTGCGCCGACCGCTCAATTATGCAACCCGTCTTAATCAGCTCGCAGCATCTGTGGACGCCAGAGAGCGATTCCGCAGTGCAATCGCAAAGGAGAGATATGCAGCCAAAAGTGAAGAATTCCAGGGGCCGAGCGAGTCGGAGAGGTTGCGGTCGTTTTATGCGTGTTTTAGGGGCAGCGCTTGTGAGCGCACTGGTTCTCTGTTGGAGCGGCTTGGCCGGAGCCCAGCACACAACCGGCACGCTACGCGGACAGGTTTCCGATCAAACAGGGGCAACAGTGGCCGGAGGGAATGTGGTTGTAAGCAACGAAGCCACGGGGGTTGTTCAGACTACTGTTACAACTTCAGCCGGAACCTATGAGTTTCCGAGCGTGCTACCCGGAATCTACACCATTGCTGTGGAAGCGAAGAGTTTCAAGAGATATGTGAAGAAAGGCATTGGAGTACTAGCGAACCAGGACAATGTGGCAGACGCTCGACTGGACATCGGCGCGTCCTCCGAAACAGTTGAAGTGGTCGCGGGCACGGCGGAGGTGCAGACCACTTCCTCGGATCTGACGAATAACTTCAGTGCACAGGATGTCGCGAATCTTCCCAGTTCGGCTGGCGTGCTTAACGGAAGTCCCCTGAACCTGGCGATTTTGGCGCCCAATGTGGTTGCGACGCCGGGCGGAGCGCAGGGAGTGGGCGGTGCGGTGGGTGGCACACGCCCCCGGGATAACAATTTCAGCGTTGATGGAGTCGATGACAACAATCTCGGCACCACGGGCAACAATTCCACGGTGATTCCCGATGCAGTGTCCGAGTTCGCGCTCCAGACGAACCAATTCAGCGCCGAATATGGACATTCCGCCGGAGGCCAATTCAGTCTGATTACAAAAACCGGCACCAACAAGTTGCATGGGTCGGGCGAGTGGTATGCGCAGAATCGGAATTTTAATTCTCTCGACAACTTAACCAAGTCGCAGATCCAAACGGACCAAGCCCTCAAGATCCCCGGATCGCTTCTCACCAAGCCGCCGTACGATGACAACCGTTTTGGCGGCACGATCGGCGGTCCCATCATTAAAGACAAGTTCTTTTTCTTTGGCGCTTACGAATACACAACGATTCACGGCTCTGGCCCGACCACTTTGCTGTCCACGGCTCCTACCTCAGCCGGATTGAGCATGCTGGAAGGCATTGCTGCAAGTCCTGCGGTGAAAGCCGCTCTCGCCGCCTTCCCTGTAGCGCCGTCTAATAACGGAGGAACTCTCGCAGTAAACGGCAGCTCGATTCCGGTAGGAAGTCTGGCTGTTGTCGCACCCAACTTTCAAAGAGAACACGACGTACAATTCAACACGGACTACACTTGGGGACGCCACCAGCTGGGCGCGCGCTTCACATTCAATCAGGAAAAATTCATTGTTCCCGCGTCGATTCCGCTCGCGGTGTGGAATCAGAATGAGCCCGTTAATAATCGCAAGATCGCGCTCACCGATACCTGGACGGCCCGCAACAATGTGGTGAACGACATTCGGCTCCAGTACTCCTATTACTTTCTCGGCTTGTTGGATCCCTGTAACCCCGATGTCACGTGCCAGCCGGACATAACCGTCGGCGACCTATTTACGGGAAACACCGCAGGCGTATCAGACAATCAGCATCAGAAGCAGAACAGCTATCAAGTCAGAGATACGCTGTCCTGGGTGCACGGCAAACACACCTTCAAGTTTGGCGGCGATTACAACCACTTCATCTATCCACAGTTCTTCCTGTCGCGCAGCGTGGGTGACTACGAATACGTGACGACTGCGGACTTCATCAACGATGTTGTGCCCACATCACGGGTCTTGCGCGGTGCGGGCTCCGGATACTTTCTGGGAACGGAGAGCTTAATGGCTGGTTTTGTCCAGGATGACTTTAAAGTCTCATCCCGACTTACCTTAAACCTGGGTCTGCGTTACGAATACTGGACCAATCCGGTGGGAGACAAAGAGTGGAATCTCAATGCCATCTCGAATGTTCCGGGACTGATCAGCTTTGCAAATCCAAGCACGGACAAAAATAACTTCGCCCCACGTATTGGATTCGCCTATGACCCAACGGGCGGCGGAAAAACGGCGATTCGTGGTGGGTTCGGAATTAACTACGACGTGAAGTTCCAGAACTTTGACTCTATTTCCTTACCGCCGCAACTGCAGAGCGAACTGAACTCGTCATCGGCCTGCACCTTGACCCCGACACCCTCGTGGTGTTCGACGGGGACAGGCTTTTTGGCGGGAGGTGGCCTGCCTCCTGTCTACATTCCTCCTGCGGATCAGGCTGCGGCGCGAAACCTGACCAGCGCGCACCTTCCCAATAACACCGTCTTACCCAAAGTGCTCACATGGAGCCTCGGTGTCCAGCATGAAATGTATCGCAATGCCACCCTAGAAGTGAGATATGTGGGTACGCGCGCGCTGGAGTTGCCGGTGCAGTTCCGCCGGAACTTCATCAGCTATTTCGATGCCGGTGGTTCGCCTCTTCCCACATATCTCAACGCTTCATCTATTCCGGCAACCTATACTGCCGCTACTCCAACCGACACCAACTTCAACCTGTTTGAAAGTAACTATGGCAACCTGACTCTAAACCAGGTCCCGGGATTGACTCAGCCAAGTCCCGACATTTACCAGCAATACGGTTTCTTTGGGAACGTGACGGAGTATGACCCCTATGGGAATAGTATTTATCATGCTGCCTCCGTGAGCTTCACCCAGCGCGCGGGTCACGGGATTTCGATAAACGCGAACTACACCTACTCGCACACCATCGACTCCGCCACAAACGAATTCAATACAAGCGCTTTGGATCCACGCCGGGCGCAGGATGGGTACCAGCTTGCGGCGGACCGCGCCGATTCGGAATTGGACGTTCCGCAAAAGGTCGCGTTATCGCTGGTATACCAGTTGCCCAAGGCGAAGTCGTTGAATACATTTGCCAAAGTCTTGTTGAACGGCTATCAGGTCGGAAGCGTGTTCTACGCCCAGTCAGGGCAGCCAGTCACGCTGCAGTCCGGTGTTGTCGATTCGAACGGCAACGTGGATACCGCGGGAGACAGGGTTATCCTCAATCGAGCCGGGACTGGCAACGTGCTGAACGAACCTTTTCAGGGTGATGTTTTTCCGGTGTGCGAAGGGGCTGGCGGCGCCACATATGTGGGCACAACCTCTTTCCTGACTGCCCCGTTCAATGGCTGCAACGCTAACGCTAGCGCTCCCTTCGGTTACGACCCGGCAATTGGTTATACACCGGTGAATCCCAAGGACCGATACCTCATCGCGGCGAATGGAGTGCAATCTAATGTTGGAAGAGACAGTTACCGAACGCCTGGTTTCAGCACCTTCAATGTCTCCCTCTTCAAGAACACTTACTTCGGCGAAACCAAGTACCTGCAACTGAGGGCGGAGGTGTTCAACGTACTCAACCATCCCAGTTACACTTTGACCAATGGGAATGTTTTCAATGCGACCGGTATCACAACCGCCCTTGGAAATCCAGGCTATGCACAGCCTTTCAGCAATGCTTTCCTAAATGCGAAGCAGTTCGGTGGTGGCATCCGCCAGATGACGCTTGGAATAAGGTTCATCTTCTGAGTGCGACAATGGCAGCGAGGGACCGGCGCGACCGGTTCCATGTGTGCGTCGGGAAGGAGCTTCCGTCTGAGCCTAAGAATTCTTGTCAATCACGCTCTGCAGGCCAGCACGGTAACCGCGGCTGCAGGACAATTCCTTGCCGGTCTTGAGGACGACGATATATTCGCCACTATTGACGGGTATCAATTCCTTAATCTTCCGCACATTCACGATGGTGGAGCGGTGGATGCGGATGAAGAGATTCGGGTTCAACCGTTCGGCGATACGGCTGATAGTTTCCCGAAAGAAATAAGGCTCTTTCCCGACATTCAAGCGTACGTAATTCGCCGCAGCTTCAACCCAGTCAATTTCGTCCAGATTCAGGAATATAACCCGTCCTTTGGCTCGAATCACCAAACGCCCTTCCGGCTCAGGTCCGGAGCGGGTTTCCGATCTCACTCTGGATAGGAGATCCATGATGCGATGCGTAATCTCGCGATCCCCCGACTTACGCACTTCAGAGCAGGCTCTCTCTATCGCATGATGAAGGCGCTCCTGATCGAACGGCTTCAGTAAGTAATCAAGAGCGTGCGCTTCAAAGGCGCGAATCGCGTACTGATCATGGGCCGACGTAAAAATGACTACAGGCATTTCTCCAGGAGGGACTTCGTTCAAGACCTGGAACCCATCGAGATCCGGCATTTGAATATCCAGAAGAAGTAGATCTGGAAGGTGGGTGTGGATTGCTGAGATGGTCTGCCGGCCGTCTTCACACTCGGCTACCAGTTGGACTTCCGGTTCTGATTCCAACAGAATATGCAGTTTCCTACGAGCAAGCCGCTCGTCGTCGGCAATGATGACACGCAGCGGGGAGCTAGCCGTTTTGCCTTGCAATGCCGATTCAAGCTCAGGGGTCATGGCGCATCCGCAAGCACTAGGGGTTGTCTGACAACTGGATAGACGTGACCGCGTGAAAATCGTTTATTTTAAGTTAAGGGCAACTGTGAAAGTCCCTCCCGGGTAGCGGAAACCTGCTTCCGAAGGCAACGATTCGTAGCGATTTATAGGGTATCGATCCCGGCACAGAGAATTCGCAAGCGTCGTCAACGACTTGTGGTCGACTTCAGCCTTTTTCGCAACTGAATACCTGTCGAGTGGGCTGAGTGGGCCCTTCTCGCCACCACCCTTCGAGCCGCCTAAAATAAGCCCCAAATGGCACCCCGGCTCGACCCAGGCCTGTGACTTGCCAGCTGGTTTCCGATTTTCATAGAGGCGGACGTACTTCCTTACCAAATGAGGTAGATCGGGAAGGCCTTCGGGAGTCACGATGGCGATCCCCTCACTGGAATTCGTTAGCTCGTACGCAAGGTCCCGCATTTCGTGTTAACCAGACGTGCATTCGTAACCTGGTCGCGAGAAAACCTTTCCGCGGCAAATCGCGTGCTCAATCGCTGTCAGATTCCGACCAGAAAGGATCACTTATGATTCCCCTCGCATCCCTTTCCCGCCAAGCAGGCAAGCGCGCTCGAATCTTAATGCTGACTGCGGTCTCGCTGTTTTGGCTGAGCTGGGCTGCGATGCAAGCACAGACCACAGTTGCCACGGGCAGCATTCAAGGATCGGTGACCGACCCTTCTGGTGCGGTTGTTGTAGGAGCGAAGGTTACTATCACCAACAAAGCGACCGGACAAGTAATAACCGTCACCACGACCTCGTCAGGCGCCTACGCATCAGGCGCTCTCACACCGGGTGACTATAGCGTGCACGTGGAAGGGCAGGGTTTCAAAACCCTCGACGCAACCGTTCCGGTTCAGGTGGGAGTAACGGCATCGGGCAACTTCAAGCTTCAATTGGGCGATGCCAGCCAGATCGTCGAGGTGCAAGGTTCCGAGTTGCAGGTAGACACCGAACAAGCGGGTGTGCAGGGTGTGATTAACACCGAGCAGATTGAGAATCTGCCCATCAACGGGAGGAACTTCCTCGACCTGGCCCAATTGGAGCCAGGAATCCAGATTCAAGATGGCGGCAACTTCGATCCCACCAAGAAAGGATTTTCTTCGATTTCTTTCGGAGGACGGTTTGGACGCACGGCACGCATCGAGGTCGACGGAGTGGACACGAGCGACGAGACTGTGGGAACGACCACTCAAGACATTCCCCAAGGCGCTATTCAGGAATTCCAAATCGGAGAGTCGATGTTGGATCTCTCCACGGAGTTAACCTCGTCCGGGTCGGTGAATGTTGTGACTAAGTCGGGAACTAACGCCTACCACGGCCAGGGTTACTATTATTTCCGTGACCAGTCGCTCGATGCCAACCTCCCGGGGGCATCGCATACACCTTTCCAGAGAAATCAATTCGGAGGTAACTTCGGCGGCGCAATCATAAAAAATAAATTGTTTTTCTTCGTAGATGCGGAACGGACCAAACAAGACTTCGATCAGCCTGTGCTGGCGGGGCCTCCCTTTCAATCGCTCTCCGGGGCGTTCTCTGCGCCCTTCCGTGAAACCGAGGGAATCGCGAAATTGGATTACCAGATCAGCAAAAATTACAAAACGTTTTACCGCTTTTCCTACGACCAGAACAGCGATGTCTCATCGTTCGAGGCTATCGCCTTCCAGCCCCTTAACAACACTACTCATACTCGCGATCACGTTGTGGGGCTGGACTTCACCACCGGAACGTTTACCCACAGTGTGCGTTTCGGGTATATGAAGTTCTTTAACCACATCTCGAGTGGAACCAACGCGACCACGCCCTTCAATCCTGCATCACCGATAGAACTGGCGATCGGTCCTGACATCGCCTGTCTCAACAGCTCTGGCGTAAATCCCGATGTGTTTTGTTCCGGCCAGGGGTTTTTGGCGCCGCAGTCAACGCCTCAGTCTGATCATCAGATCAAGTACGACGGCAGCAAAGCGATCGGGGCGCACATCCTGCGTTACGGTGGAGGCTTCAACCACATCCAAGGCGGAGGTTTTGCTGGCTTTCTCGCCGACGGGCCCGCGGTGAACGCCAGTACCACCGCTTGCGCCGGCACATGCCTCGCCATGCCCGGCGGGGCAGCCAATGCCCTCAACTACCCTGCCACCAATGTGCTTCTCGGCAACGGCCAGGGATTTTCTACGGAGAAGCGTTCGTTTGGTTTTCCAGGTGGAGGCTTGGGACCTGATAATCGAATTTCCTGGTACATCGGCGATTCGTGGAAGATAAAACCAAATTTAACTCTGACCTACGGGTTGCGGTACGTGAGAGATACGGGAAGAACCGATAACGATCTGGGGCCAATCGCGGCGCTCTACCAGTTTGACAATCAGTTCTATTCGGGCTTGGGGAATCGAGTGAACAATCCGAACAAGAATTTTGCGCCTCAGCTCGGCATGGCCTGGGATCCGGCGCACAACGGAAAGACGGTGGTGCGCGGTGGCATTGGATTGTTCTATGAGAATTCGATCTGGAACAACGTTATCTTCGACCGGCCGGCGCGTTTGACGAATGGCACTTTTCTGGGTTTTCAGCCGGCCTGTGGAGGCGGGCAACCAGCGACTTTCAATCTACCCGGCACCACAACTTCGATTACCCCCACTTTCTGCGGCCAGCCAATTGGGTTGGTCCAGTCTCAGATTGCGGCACTCGAATCGCAATATCAGGCTGCCGCTCAGGCGGTTGGTTCCGGACCAAACGGATCTTTTATTGGTTCTGCCTTGCAAGATACCGGTCCAAACGGGACAGGCACTAACCTGTTCGCTCCTAACTACAGAACCCCGCGGTCGGTGCAAATGAATTTCGGCATCCAGCGCGAGCTTCGCCGGGGCATGGTGTTAACCGCGGATTATCTCCGTAACATCTCTACCCACACACTCCTGGCAGTAGATACGAACCATGTTGGTGACGCGCGCTTTCTAAATATGACGGCCGCTACGAATGCCATCAACACGACTCTAGCTGCCTGCGGGGCGGGCTCGATTGACGCCGCCATTGCCAACTGTCCCGCTCTACACCCCGCAGGAGGTGGAGCCACCATCGTGGATTTTGCCACGAACGGGTTGGACTCGGGTTATGAAGTCTGCGGCGGAGGCCCCTGCCCCAATGCGGCCTTCGGGGGCATTGCAAATGGCGCCAATGGATCGCCCGCTCTCGGGGGAAACCAGATGCTGTTTCCCATCGGACGCTCGGTTTATAACGGTTTGCAAACTTCCCTGAAGCAGAACATGCGTAATCCGTTCAGGGGAGCACATTCCTTGAACCTGCAGGTCTCTTATGCTCTCTCCAGGTACACTTCTCAGGCGCAAGATGGTGACTTCGTCAACAGTGCATGGAACTATGCAAAGCCGAACCAATTCAGCGGCCCCAATGGACTGGATCGTACTCACCAGATTTCCTTCGGAGGCACCATGGAGTTGCCGGCTCACTTCCGGGCCAGCGTAATTGGACATTTTTATAGCGAGCTGCCAACGACTCTCACGCTCGCTTCAACCGGAACTCCCGGCGGTATGTTCGTGACTGCGGTTAACGGGGACGGAACCGGCGATGGCTATTTGACGAACGGCTCGAATGGCGCGTTAGGAGGTATTCTTCCGGGCACAAATCTTGGATCGTTCGGGCACGGCATAAACGCCGCTAATATCAACGACGCCATTAACAACTACAATCACAGCTTTGCGGGCACGCCCACGCCGGCCGGCCAGGCCCTCATTAACGCAGGACTGTTCACCTCAACCGAACTCACTCAAATGGGAGCCGTGATGCCGGTCGTCAACCCCGCGCCCGCCGACGAGGCGAATAATGCCTGGTTACGAGCTCTCGACCTTAGCCTGAATTGGACATACAAGGTCAAAGAGCGACTGGAAATACAGCCGGGAGTGAGCTTCTTCAACGTGATGAATCTCTCCAACTTCGATGCCCCTAAGAATAACCTCAGCGGCGTGCTGAGCCTCGCGGGTCAGCCTGGCCTTCCGGCTCAAACGCCGGTGGCAGGAACTGTGAACGGCACGTCCGGGCAACAGCCTAACAGCCTGCGGGTAGGTCTGGGTTCGGGAGTGTTTGGCTTAGGTTCTCCGCGAGTATTGGAATTTGCACTGAAGCTCACATTTTAGCGAGGTCCTGATTCCTAAAGGCCAGACACAGCAGTTTGCATCACTTGCTCACCCGATCGGATCGCTGGTATTGACGCGGGCTGTGCCTGGCTTCGTCCAACGCTCGCAGGACTCACTTGGTGGTTTTCATCGATGGTTCGGCAGCTGCGATGCTGGCACCAGGCGCTCCTGGAAAGCCTTTTTCAAAAGTCGGGCAAGCTCTCTGCGGCGGGTTGTCCAGAAGTATTCAAAGTCGGCGGAAATTCTCAGCCGGTGATCGACTCCTTCAAGTCCGCCCAACACGAAGGCGTTTTTTCGCAAAGCAGCTGGTTGGCGCACTTAAGGTTGTATGGAGGCCGTCCGAACTGTCGACGTGGGGCGCGAAAACACGCTGCCGTGCGGATAGGCATCGCCGTGGAAGCCATGCGGCCACGACTTGCCGTCCATGCTGACGCCAGGCTGGTCGCTTCCGGCATCGCGGAAGCGCGGGTCGAGCGTAAGGGCACCGGTTTGGGGATCGAAGTTTACCATCAACAGGCGGTGATCTCCGTACTCGCCTGAATTCAAAATAATTCGATGGCCATCGGAATCGGCGGAAGCCCAGTGCGGTTTTTGTTTTTCATTGAGAGTGACCCGCGATAGCTCGCGAATGTGAGCTAGATCGGAGATGTCATAGGCCGCGATCGCGTGCACTGAGGACAAAGTTTGAATCCAGTAATGCCCAATTTGCAAAGGCACGTCAGCCTGCTCGCCGTCGAAGGTCTTCAAGTACCGAGCGGAGGGTTTCTCCGTTTCAATGCCTTCCAACTGGTACAGGCCGCACCAGAATGTGTGGATGAGTACGGTTCTGCCATCGGCCAGCAGACGAGGCTCGCCCGGAGCTTGCTGCTCCGTACCGCGCGGCCCAGGTGGTAGCACGAGGGTGCGCAAAAGCTTCAAGTCGGAAAGCCGCCACAGTTGGACGGTGCGCGTCTCTCCGTCGCTTTTGAAATGCATGGAAGTGTTGGTGGTGACGACGCGGTTGAGCGCCGGGACGATCACGAGGCTGTAGGGACGAATGAGTTCGCCTTTCGCCGCGGGATCCATGGCGCTGCTGCTGCGTATAAGATGTCCACGTTCGTCGAACTCAACGAGGCCGCCGCCGTCAGACTTAGGCCCGTGATCGCCATGATATTGGAATGTCGCCAGAACATGGCCGTTCGACATTCGTACGTAGGTGTGCGGGTGCATATAACCGTCGAGGTCACCGAACGATGTAGCCAGTGACGGGTGCAGAGGCTCACGCAAGTCGAAAAGCATGGTGCGTCCGCTCTCAAACGCATTGGCCAGGAGAAAACCGTCCTCGGGCATTTCCGCTTCGGTGTGATGAGGTGTTCCACCAGGACCGGGAACGGCGACGGATGCCACCACTTGGGCGTAGTGCGCAGACTTGGGATCGGCATCCAGCACGGCGAGGAAATCGCTGCTTTTCTTAGCGTCGTCGCCCGCCCACACGAAGAGGTAGGAATTGTTCTGGGAAAATCCACCAACCGCGCAAAAGAGCAACAGAACCAAGCAACCCAGATCGCGCATAGGCACCGATTGTCATCGTGCGGTGCTCAAGTGTCAATCAACAACCGACGATTTCGGCCTCTGGGGTATAACTCTGCGTTCTAGAAGTTCCAGAAGGTAGGGTTTGGAGAGGGTTGGGAGGCGTGTTAGCCTATCGGCGGCGGGGGCTGAGGCGGCGTGCAGGTTGCCGGCGACCTCACCCGCCAAAAGTCACCTTGCATGCCGGACGAAACCAGCCCACCTCGACCCCCTGTATCCTCCTCACCTGCGGGGACTTCTGGTATTTCGGCGAATCAAGAAAAAGAGCAACTTTCCGGCTCCGCCAGGGTTCGAACCAGTGTGAGTACTGCGGCCATGGAGCCAGGCGCGCTGATGGCTGCTACGGGTCCCCCTCCAGCCAGGAGCTTCCAGCCAGTGATGGCGGGCGCCGAAGGCTACACCGACGCCGAGGTTATGTTGCGGGTAAAGGCGGGAGACGAATCCGCCTTCGACTATCTAGTACAGAAATATCGCCGACCGCTGGTGAGTTTTATGTACCGTATGGCGCGCAATACGGCGGCCGCGGAAGATTTGGCCCAGGAAGTTTTTCTGCGGGTGTATCGCTCTCGCCAGACTTACGAAGCCAGCGCCAAGTTTACAACCTGGCTGTATCGCATCGCTACGAATCTGGCCGTGAACCATGCCCGCGATACGCGTCATGAGCGACCGGAAGTGACCGTCAGTCTTGACGAACCGGACGAGGAAACCGGCGTCACATTGGACGTGGCCGATGCTAAGGTTACGGCCGAAGAGGCTCTGGTGCGGCGCGAGCGCATGCTGGCGATCCGAAGCAAAGTCGAGGCGCTTCCGGAGCGGCAGAAACTGGCGGTGATCATGCACAAGTACCAACAGATGGATTACAAACAGATCGCCGAGGTATTGAAGTTGAGCGAGTCAGCGACGAAATCGTTGTTGTTTCGCGCATACGAGACCTTGCGGGAACAGTTAAAAGAATTTGTTTAAAAGAGGTATTTTGTTCTGTGAAGTGAGCAGTGGCGAAGATGACTAAGGGGAACAGGGTTATGAAGTGTGAGGAAATTAAAGAAGTGATGCCGGATTTGGCTTCCGGCTTGATGGAAGTGACGCCGGAGATCAGCGATCATCTGGCGGGCTGCGGCGCGTGCGCCGGCAAGATGAAAGAGTTTCGGCAGACGATGGCATTGCTGGATGAATGGAAAGCGCCAGCGCCTTCGCCGTATTTCGATGTGCGTTTGCAGGCGCGTCTGCGGGAAGAGATGGCCAAGCCGCAGGCGGGCTGGTTGGCCTGGTTCCGGCGGCCGGTGCTGGCTGCTGCCCTGACGGTGGTGTTGGGAGTTGGCGTGGGTTTGTTTTTTACGAAGGGCAGCGGAATCTACGGGCCGGGGAATAACGTGGTAGCGGAATCTGGGCAGGTAGCGGAGCCCGGGACAGCGGTAAGCGATCTGCAGGCGCTGGAAAAAAATCACGATCTGTATTCCGACTTCGATTTGCTGGATGATCTTGAGGTGCAGCATGATGTGGTGGCGAATCCGTAAGAGCGGATCACTCAGCAGCATGCATGCAGGTAGGCGAATTCGAGGGCGGAAAGAATGCGGTTGAGAAATGGCATGACGCGATGGATGGCAACGGCCGTGCTGGCCGTGGCCGGCGTTGTGGCTCCCTGCCTGGCTCAGAATCACTACGCGCCGCGCAATAATTTCCGGCCGCTGCAGGGGCATCCGCCAGCGCAAACTCATCCCCCCGGCCAGGGGCAAGGGCATTCGGGGGACTGGCTGCGGCGCTATAAGGGCTTGTCTCCCAGTGAACAACAGCGCGCGTTGCAGAACGATCCCGGCTTCCGCCGTTTATCTCCGGAGCGCCAGCAAATGTTGCAGCAGCGACTGCAGCATTTCTCAAGTCTTCCGCCACAACAGCAGCAGCGCATGCTGAAGCGCATGGAAACCTGGGAGCATCTTACGCCGGGTCAGAAGCAAGCGGTGCGCGATCTGTTCGGCCGGATGCAGCAGCTTCCCCCCGACCGTCGGCGTATGGTGAGTACTGCGGTGCGTGATCTGCGGGCTATGCCACCGCAGCAGCGGGAGCAGATTATTGATTCCAACCGCTTCAGAGGCATATTCTCACCCCAGGAGCGCGACATTATGCGCGGCGCCACCAGGCTGCCGCTGGCCCCTCCGGAGAATAGCCGGCCCGAACCATGACCAGATCCTCGTGATCAGGTTTAACTTTCAGGCGTGGCTCAATGGAAATCGTGTGAGACAGTTTCGGCCTTGGTAACGAATAGCGGCAGTACCCGCTCGGCTTTCACTGAGATCACATTGTCCTGATTCTGCAGAATTCCTTCAATTGCAAGAAACCGTTCTGAGGCCAGCAGCAAACGGTTTTGATGAAAAAGGTCGGGAGCGATAATCGCGTTGGCCACTCCGGTTTCATCTTCCAGGCTGAGAAAAACAAAACCTTTCGCAGTTCCCGGGCGCTGGCGGACGATTACGCAGCCTCCAATGCGAAGACGCTTGCCGCTGGGAATATCGCGGAGTTCGCTGGCCCGGCGAATGCCCATGGCCTTGAGCCAGTCACGACGGTAAGCCATGGGATGCGGCCCAACCGTGAGGCCGGTGCCGTGGAAGTCGGCAACCAGTCGCTCTTCCTGGTCCATGGGACGTAACGGGGAAGGTGAATCAGATTCAGGTAGATGCTCGAGCAGCGGGCCGGAGGAGCGCACGGCACGTCCGACTTGCCAGAGAGCGTCGCGGCGGTGGAGTTGCGGGTACCGAGTGCCGAGTACCGAGTTGCGAGATTTCTCCGCTGCTCGCTCGCCCTCGGAGGCCGGAATGACAAAAGTTTCTATCGTTGTTGACGGCTCAGAGGCCGGAAAGGTCTTTCCCGGTACTCGATGCCCGGTGCCGGCTACTGAATTCAGAGCTCCAATTTCCGCCAGCGTAGTGAGCTCATCCTTGCGAAGTCCTGGAACCCGGTGTGCGAGATCCTGTATAGAAGTGAACGGAACACGCATGCGTTCGCGCACCAGCGCTTGACCAGCGTCTTCCCGCAGGCCGCGGACGTAGCGCAATCCAAGTCGCAGGGCCTGAGCGAGTTGCGAGTACCTAGTACCCGGTCGTGAGTTACAAGATTCCTCCGCCCCTCGCGGGCACTGGGGAATCGGAATGACAAAGTTCTCTGTAGCCAGCAAATCCTCTGGAGGAGGAATGGTTTTACTCGGTACTTGGTTCTCGGTACCGGGCACCGCTTCCAGCGTGCACATCCACTCCGAACGCATCACATCCACCGGCAGTACTTTCAATCCGTGCCGTTTCGCGTCTGTGATAAGAGTGGCTGGAGAATAAAAACCCATAGGCTGATTGTTGAGCAGGGCAGCGGTAAATGCGGCGAGATAGTGGCACTTCAAATAAGCGCTGGCATATGCGATCAGGGCAAAGCTGGCGGCGTGCGATTCAGGAAATCCGTAGAGCGCGAAAGATGTGATGGAAAGAATGATTTGTTCCTGCGCATCATGAGAGATTCCGTTGCGCGTCATGCCGGCACGCAGTTTAGCTTCGATATCCTTCATGCGGGCTTCCGATCGCTTGAAGCCCATGGCACGGCGCAGATCCTCGGCCTCGCCGCCGGTAAAGTTGGCTGCGATCATTGCAATGCGCAGCAATTGTTCCTGAAAGAGCGGCACTCCCAATGTGCGTGCCAGCACCGGTTCAAGCGAAGGATGCGGATAGGAAACTTCTTCGCGTCCCTGGCGACGCAGGAGGAATGGGTTAACCATTTGTCCGACGATTGGTCCCGGCCGGATGATTGCAACCTGCACCACAATGTCATAGAAGCGTTTCGGCATCAGGCGCGGCAGGCACGACATTTGCGCGCGGCTTTCCACCTGGAACATGCCTATGGTATCGGCCTGTTGCAGGGTGGAGTAGACAGCAGAGTCATCGGCCGGAAGGTGCGCCAGATCGACGTCTTCACCGTAGTGATTGCGAATAAGTTCGATTGAATCTTTGAGCACCGCCATCATGCCCAAGCCGAGCAGGTCAACTTTGACGATGCCCATGTCGGCGCAATCTTCTTTGTCCCACTGCACCACGACGCGGCCGGGCATGGAGGCGGGTTCCAGCGGGACGACAGAGTCGAGTTGTCCCTGGCAGATGACCATGCCGCCGGAGTGCTGGCCGAGATGGCGGGGCAAATCCTGCACAGCGAGGCACAACTCGTAATACTTGCGCAGACGCGGATGATTGAGATCGAGTCCAGCATCGCGGAAGCGGCGGTCGAGGGCATCGTTTTCGTCGCGAAATTCCCAGGTGGCGACCGCGGCAGAAATTTTGGCGAGCGTTTCCGGATCGAAACCCAGGGCCTTGCCCATTTCGCGCGCCGCCATGCGATTGCGATAAGTAATTACGTTCGCTGTCATGGCTGCGCCGCGTTCGCCATAACGCCGGTAGAGATATTGAATAACTTTTTCGCGCTCGTCCCCGCTGGGCAGGTCGAGATCGATGTCCGGCCACTCGCCTCGCTCTTCGGAAAGAAAACGTTCGAAGAGGAGTTCCATGCTGATGGGATCGACAGCGGTGATACCCAGTGAATAACAGACCGCGCTGTTGGCGGCTGATCCGCGGCCTTGCACCAAAATGTCTTGCTCGCGGCAGAAGCGAACCAGATCCCACACGATGAGAAAATATCCCGCGAGTTTAAGTTTTTCAATCAATGCGAGTTCGCGCTCAATCTGCCGACGGGCGCAGGTTTGCATGTCAGGCTTAGCGCGGCCATAGCGTTGCTGGAAACCTTTCCAGGCGCGGTCCCGCAGAAAAGAATTCATCGTCTCCCCGTCAGGAACGGGATAGCGGGGAAACTCGTAGCCGAGATCGTTCAGCGTGAATTCAAGGCGTGAAGAAAGTTCGAGAGTGTTGGCGAGCGCTTCCGGCAGGTCGGCGAAGAGTTGTTGCATCTCTTGCGCAGATTTCAAATGACGCTCGGAGTTGCGCGCCAGCAAACATCCAGCGGTCGACAATGTACGGTGATGGCGGATGGCGGTGAATGTGTCCAAAAGTTCGCGATCTTTCGCGGCAGCGTAGCAAACGCCGTTGGTGGCCAGAAGCGGAAGATTCAGCGAGCTTGCGATTGCCATGGCTGCGCGGTTGCGAGTTTCTTCTTCCCGATGGAAATGGCGCTGTAGCTCTACATACACATTGCCGCGGCCAAACAGCCCAACCAGTTGCTCGACTTGCTGGCGGGCTTCATCGATGCCCCCATGTTGTAAGGCGGCGGCCAGTGGACCGTCCGCACCGCCGGTCAGGCAGACAAGGCCGTGGGCGTGCTCTTCCAGCTCTTCTTCACAGACTGCGCCTTCGCCTTTTTTCGCGCGCAACTTCATTTTGGTGATCAGACGGCAGAGGTTTTGATAGCCCGCGCGGGAGGAAACGAGCAAAGGCAGGCGGAATTCACCACGGAGACATGGAGACCCGGAGGAATTCTTAAATGGCTGATAATTAATTGTTGATTGTTGATTTTCAGAAGATCGTGAATTTGTTTTGGTTTTCTCCGTGTCTCTGTGGCCCGGTGATGAACCTGCTGTCACTTCCGCTCCGATGTGCGCCTTGATCTCAAATTTGTTTGCCGCCATGTGAAAGCGAGGGGCACCGTAGACGCCGTCGGTGTCAAGCAATGCCATGGCAGGCATCTTGAGCCGGGCACAGACACCTGCCAGATCCTCTGGCAGGGAAGATCCTTCAAGGAAGCTGAAAGCGGAGCGGGCATGAAATTCGATGTACATCAGTTCTCAGGAAAAAAACCTCTTCACCACAGAGCACAGAGAAAATCTTTAATGTTCTGGTATCTCTTTTGCTTTCTCTGTGTCTCTGTGTTTCTGTGACTCTGTGGTGAAAAGCTTTGGACTTCAGTCATACGTACCTTCGACGAACCATCCTCCGCCGAGTAGATCGTGCACCAGGCGATAGAGAGCGATCCCTTCGGCATTCTGCAAAGCAATATCCCATTCGTCGCGCGACCATGCTTCCCGCTCCCACCAATCGCCGGAACTGCGCCAGGGGCCGGCCTTCCAGAGAACATTACCCTGCGCCTCTTTTTTTTTCGAACAGACCACGTGCGCCAGTTGCCCGTTATCCAGGGTCACTGTGGCTCGCAAAGGGGGACGGAACATGCGAAGAGCGGCGACCGCGGATTTATCTTTCACCGGCTCAGTTCTTCCTGGCCGGTTTTTCTGCGCCGGAGCTCTTTCTTGTGTTGCCCCGGGCATAAAACGCCGCATGCGGAAACCTTCCGCATGGTGGGTATCCAGCAACTCCAGCGAGCCCACGTGAGACTCACCGACCAATGCGGCAATACGCGCCAGCGTGAGTTCCAGCTTTTCCGGTTCCGGCGTGGGAGGCAGAAACAAACCTCCTTGAGCCGATCGCGGCCGCGCCGGTTCCGCGGCAAGGTGAATTTTGATGATGGGCGCGCCCGGTGGATGCGCATTCAAATCCAGTTGCAGCAGCTTGAGAAAAAGTTTGGCATCCAGCAGGGGCAGAGGAAGGCTAAGAGTTCTGCAGAATTTAGTTTGCCGACCGGAAACAAAATGCTGAGCCGTAGTTTGGGATGCGATATGCGATGCCTCGCTCTCGCTGGAAGTCTCGGAAATATCAAGTCGAGGATTACCTCCAGTGAGATTCTGCAGTTCCAGCGTGAGCCGCAATTCCTGCGTGTTCAGCGCCCGCGAGGCCAAACGCGCACAGATTTGTTCGAGCAGACGATTTAGCAGAAAGGCCAGCGGCTCCAGCAGCACGATGGGATGTTCCAACTCGATTGCTTCTTCAAATACCGGAAGCGCTTCCACCGGGACCAGCGTGCGCGATGTTGCGCCCCGCGCCAGTTGCTGCAGGCGCAGACCCTCCTGTCCCAGGCGCTGGCTCAAAGCGATCGCCGGCAGTGCGGCGAAGGCCCGCAAATCACGTACACCCCAGCGATCCAAGGTTCCCAGCAAAGTTTCGAGCAAACCAGCTTCTTTTTGCTGATTGTCGTCTTTCCTCTTTCTTTCACATCCTTTGGCAAACAAAACTTCGATGGGAAGAGATCCTAAAGTGTCACATTCTCTGCCTGGCGAAATTATGGTCACGCCGGAAAAGCCACGAGCGGCGAGCATGGCGGCATCGGGATTCGAAGCTACGGCAACGTTTCCGTCGATTCCGAGTTCTGCGGCACGGCGAAAAAGGTTACGGGCAATTTCGGGCAGCGAGCCAAAAAGAGATTCCATGCCGGCCAGATCAAGAATCGCCGTATCGGCTGCCGCATCTTCCACGCACGGCGAGTACGATTGCGCGCAGTCCAGCAGGGCAGCGTGCGCTACAGATTCCTGCAGCGGAGAACGCGGACGCAACGTCAACTCCGAACAAAGTTCTGCCTGAGCCTTTGTCATGCCCGTAGTGATGCCGATGCGGCCAGCGCTTTCATTCACGGCAAAAACTTTTTCCAGAGGAGGCTTACCCTCGAAAATGGCCACGGCCAGCGCGCGCAGTTCCGGCTCGGCGCGAAATACCGCAGCCACGGGAAAAACTGGTACGAAGATGCAGGCGTAAGGCATGGCGGCATCAATCCATTGAGCGATTGATCTTTAGTCATTGCGTCATTGCGGCATTGTTCATTAAGTCATGGAGTGATTTCCTTCATCCCGCCCAGGCGGTTTTGCTGGCGAATGTAATCTCCGCGGAACGAACTGGTTTACGCTCCATGCGCGATCGCACTAATTCCGCCGTGATTTCCAGCCCGGTCAGCAATTGCGCGTGAGTGGGTGCCGGAAATTGAGAATTCATTGGGTGTTCAGGATTTTCTGAAGGGTTCAGTTTTATCGATCCCAACTTGATGAATCCCAGCTTGATTAATAAGGAAGAGCAGCTTCCTGCAATGGACTGCCGCTCAACTGTAAGCAGCACAGTGGGCGTATGTTCTACGGCACGGCGGAAGCGGAACCATGTAGTCAGCGGGATGCGGCGCGCCGTTTGGGGCGGCAGATCGCCTAGATCGAGCACGATCAGTCCGAAGCCCCCACTTTCGAGGAGCAGGTCTGTAACCCGCAGCAGTTGCTCCAGGCGATGCTCGGCGTGATGCGAATTCTCTCCGCAACGCACCCAGAGCAGCCGGTCCAATTCAATTCCTGCAGACGCCACAGACTGGGGATCGAGAGCATCGCTGGCATCGATGACCGCGCAAAATTCTCGCCGCCCTGTGGCTGCCGCCAGCGCGGACAACATCAAGGTGCTGCGGCCGGAAGAGGCGGGACCGCAAATTTCCGTCAGGCAGCCGCGGGGTAGGCCTCCCGTAAGCGTGTCCATGGCGGCGATGCCGCTCGATACCATTTCTGGCGCAGGGCGCACTGCCAGCCGCGAAGCCGCAGTGACGCCAGCAAGTCTCGAATCTTGAAAGGCGCGGGGAAGCCCAGTATTATCGGCTCGCTGCGGTGGGCGCGCCTCATTGAAAAGCTCCACCCCGAGTGGTTCCGGGCAAACTTCGGCCTCATTTTCGCTGGCAAAAACAAAAGGGCGGCTTTGGGCCGCCGAAGTGGAAAACACTGCGGAAGACATAATTTCCTCGGAAAAAATTTCAGGGAACGCCGGAGCCAGGAAGCTCCGTAGGCACTTTCGCTTTTTATTCGCCTTTAAGGATTGTGCGCCGCGGGCCAGAGATTGTCAAGCTGTGACTTGAACCATCGTTTTGGCCGCTGCCAATCACAAGTCCTTTAGATCCGTACTCCGTTGCCAATTTCTGGCTTTGAATCATCGTTTGGCCGAAAGTACAGATATTTCCTTTGCAAGGAACCGATTGCGAAAAATCTCTTGCTCCCGCGGGTGTATGTAAGCAAAATGACTTATATACATGACTGAAACTCCCGAGCAATTCGATGGTTCCATGACGAGGTGCAAAAAGCTTTCGGCGGTTGCCGCTGGATCCCTTGTGCTTGAGGAAGTGCCCCTGCATCCATAAGAACTGCCCGGCGTGTGCCAAGGGAAAGGGCCATTCCAGCTTTGCCTTGTATGGCCGTAAGCGGGGCCAGCGGTTCACGATTTATGTGCCCGAAGAACTGGTTCCGGAAGTTCGCGAGGCGATCGCTAATGGGCGACGCGTCCAGGAACTCGTCAGTGAGGCCGGCGTGCGTTACACCAAGGCCTGAAAGCCAAACACCGGCCTCCGACCTTCCTCGTAAGCATTCAGCCTTGGCCGGACTTCTCAGTTTTTGACTGAATGGAACGTGAAAGTATCAGATAAAATATTGCTATCAGCGCCGGCCATAACCCCCAACTGAAGTGAACTTGCGCTAGCGCTGGCTCAAGGGTTGGGTCATGAAGAACTGCAATAACCGTGATTAGTGTCCCGACGCTGAGAATGTCGAGGATCATCCCTTTATACCTGCCCCCCTCTCGGAGGAGCATGAGCCACAGCCAAACCCACAGACTGAAGTATACAAACGCCAGCACCCAGAAAAGAGCAGCCAAGTTTGTATTTCTTGAGCAGATGTATCGTAACGCCTTAAACCCCGGCCATACCGTCAGTCGCACCGACACAACCAAGATTGTCGACAGCGCGGGTCCTGACGGAAGTCCTTTCTCCTTCCACCGATCCCAAAGCCCCACGGTGCTCATTCCTAATCCGAACATCCAGCTACCATCTTGTAGCCAGCCATATACATATACTTCGCGTAAGAGTAAATACCCATAAACGTTGTCGCTGTTCCCTCCTTTAGGCTGGAAAATGCTCCATTAATAATGGATTCGTCATTATAGTACCCGTCTGAGCCACCCTTGAGCGTGTCGTCGCCAGCACCTTCACCTAGACTTCCCAGTGTATCTGCAGCCGAACTCTCAAAAACGCAGGTAGCCTGCTGCCATAGCTGTGCATTATCCCCAATGACTTGCTGCGCCGCTGTGGGATAAACCTCGTACTCGCCCCACACGTGGGAGTTCGGGTTCCAGTATGCACAAGGCCATGGTGGCTGACAGAGCGCCTCGCCTGCGAAATCCCCGATCACATTGCCCTGACTGTCCGTTGTCCAAGACTTTGGGCCGGAGCACACACACTACTCTCTACGCTCGAAGAATTGACTCAGGTTCGTCGTCTTGATCTTCTGACGGCATTGCCCTCGGCCGATGTGATTGATTGCCGGCATCTCCTGCGAACAACCCGCGCCTGGTGTTCTTCTTGCTATGAAGGCTGGCGTTCTTCGGGGCCCCCGGTATACGAACCACTGCTGTGGATGCTTCAGGTGGTCACTGTCTGTCCTGATCACCGGCAATCGCTCGACTCTCTGTGCCCCCGGTGGGTCGGACGCAGTATGTGCTTTCTTCCAAAGCTCGTCCGGGTCACTGTTCACGATGCCAGTCATGGCTGGGGGGAGTGCAAGTGGCCGAAATTATGGATCACGATTTAGCTGAGGACTTACACACAGCAGAAATGGTTGCTGATCTATTGGCCGCTACACCCTACGTCAGAAATCCCGTCCAACGAAGAAAGATGCAAATCAGCTCCCTCCTTAAGTTTTGCCACAGCCGCAACGTCTCCTTATGCGGCACCATTGGCCCTCAGCAACCGCGGATATAGCTCCCGCGTCGGGAAACTGTACGATTCTGTACTCCCGGCCAACCGATGGTTCAAAAGTGGCCAAACGATGGTTCAAGTCACACAAGCCAGAGCGGCCGGGAGCAAGCCCGTTACTTTCCGCCGTAGCTGACCCTCCAGATCGAGTTCGATCCGTCGTCGCTCACCAATATCGAACCATCCGGAGACACAGTCACACCTACGGGACGCCCCCACACGTTGCCATCCGGCAGCACGAAGCCGGTGAGGAAATCTTCATACTCACCGCTGGCGTCGCCCCGCTGGTGCAAGGGCACGCGAATCACCTCG
>DATNLE010000007.1:0-2888 GCA_035603035.1 Candidatus Acidiferrales bacterium
TTCGCTCTCGTAGAAATAAGTGCCATACCAACCAAGGCTCGCTCGTAATCAGTTCAGGTCAGAATCTCGGTCCGACCCATGCATCTCTTCGGTCACAACTTCGATCATGATTACTACTTCGAACTCCTCTCTAAAGAGGAGCGGGCTGCCCAATCAATTACTCGATGTTCTACTTCACACCATCGCGATATTCGGGCTTTCCCGCGTGCGAACCGAACTTTCTTAACTGCTCGTAATCCCATCCCTTGCGCCACATCCAGTAGAGAGCGATAGCCAGTCTCCGCGCCATCGCCACCTTGGCGATTTTCCTTCCGCGCCTCATCGTCAAATGGACATACTTATTGCGCCATTCTGGAATGTTGCGCGCTGTAACTTGGTCTCGCGCCGGTTGATGGCACACAAAACCGGCACAGCATAAATGGGGTATGAACTAAATGGTGTGTTTACAACATGATAGAACTGGCGGAGAGGGAGGGATTCGAACCCTCGGTACAGGTTTTATCGTACAACGGTTTAAAAAATGGGTCATCTCTCGCCGCCCTCACTCGCTTCAAGGACTTTGACGTGGCTTTCGCCGCGTCACCTCAGTCCGGTTTGGCCTGATTCGGTTTCCTCCCGCTCATCGAACCGCGTGTGAAACCGGGATGCTGTACCCCCGCTCATTGGTCAGGACGCTCTAGCCAAAATTCCTCAAATCACAGCTACTCAGCGGTTGTCGGATCGATCACCGACCGAATTCGCGAGACTCGATTGGCCGGAAAACCGCCCTTGTCGGCGTGCTTACGCAGCGCGTCTTCATCGGGGGCAACGTATATGCAATAGATTTTGTCGTCCACGACATAGCTCTGAATCCACTGAATTTGAGGACCCATCTCTCGCAGAATGCCACACGACTTTTGTGATATCGCCTGCAGCTGCCCCGACGACATCTTGCCTGCTTCCGGAATATCTCTCTCGATAACGAATTTCGGCATGGTCCCTCATTTCTTCGTTTTTATTCTTACTGCGCAGAATTTGATTACTGATTACTGATTATCAATTATCAGCTCTCAGTTCACATACTGGTAACAGCCCACAGATTGGCCGGTTAGCATGGAGACGTGGAAATCGCTCCCGGTTCCCACATCCCCACACTTCCGGAGCTACGACGGACAAATGTCCAACGAAGCGTCAGACTAACCCTCTATTGACCTGCTGATTTATTGACCTGCGCAAGTCACGTGATTGTTCCAGTCGACGAACGCACCATCTGGATTGTCCCGCCAGGCCCAGACGTGCAGCTCGAAGAATGAAGGGATGTTGAAGCGATTCGGGGCACCGACGAAATTGAAGACCTGCCCTTCCAGCACGGGAGGAGTGTTGTTATGGTTGGCCAGCCAGGACGCCGAGTCCAGAATGAACTCGACGCCTACGAGTCTCATCTTTCCATTGTCGGGCTCGTAGATGAGTGCTTCCGGTTGCGAGGGGTCGAGGGTGAGATTGCCGAGCAGTGTGGGGTTGACGTAGTGCACCCCCATGGCCCCGTGGTCGGTACCGGCGACGCACCCGAGAAATGGCCCGTAGCCGGCTGCAGTGGCAGCGTTAACGTCAATGTAATGCTTGGTGCCAGCGCGAACGAGTTGAACGAGCTTGGATGAAACAGTCTGTTCGTGAGCGGAATGGTTGGTCGCGTCACCGTCAGCTGCGAAAAGCGGTGTGGCCGCGACAAGACTGCTCAGCAACGCCAAACGTAGGATGCTGCTGGTTGATTTGCGGATAAGACTCGTGATTGGTGTCGTCATAGCTTCTCTCCTCGGAATGTAATTTTCCGCAAAGTATGCGGAAAGTATCGGGCCTTTCAGTCTGCCCTTACACTTAAATAGGCGTAATTGGCGAAACGAAACTATCATTCATGCGCAGTTTCTTTGATAAGGCGGCCAATCTCGCTATAATTGGCGACGCCTGGGAGGGCACGGGGCTTGAGCGAACCAGTAACAACGTCACGCGAGGGCGACGTGAGCAGTCTGCTTCGCGCCTGGAGCGACGGGGATCAGAACGCTCTCGATCAGCTGACGCCGATCATCTATGACGAATTGCGCCGGCTCGCCGGGCACTACTTGAGGCGGGAGCGTACCGGTCACAGTTTGCAAGCCACTGCCCTGGTCAACGAAGCTTACCTGCGGCTCGTGGATTACAAGCGCATGCGCTGGGAGAACCGCGCCCACTTCTTCGCCGTATCAGCACAACTGATGCGCCGGATTTTGGTGGACCACGCACGGCGCCACAACCTGAAGCGCGGTGGCGGCGTCCAGCACGTTGCTCTGGAAGACACAGCGGTCCTCGGCGGCGGTCGAGATGAAAATCTGGTCGTGCTCGACGATGCTTTGCAAGCTCTTGCCCGCATCGATCCGAGAAAGGCGCAGGTGGTGGAGCTGCGGTTTTTTGGAGGTTTGAGCGTGGAGGAAACAGCCGAAGTTCTGAAGGTGTCGCCGGTCACTGTGATGCGGGACTGGGGAACCGCTCGGACCTGGCTTTACCGGGAAATGGGTGGCGGAGCCGGCGATGGATGCTGAACGCTGGAAGCAAGTCGATGAGTTGCTGCACTCAGCGCTGGCAGTTCCCTTCGACCGGCGCGACGAATTTCTGCGACAGGTGTGTGCCGGCGATGCCGAACTGGAACAGGAGGTAAGGTCCCTCCTCACCTCGCACCGGAACCTCGGCGGTTTTCTGGAACGTCCCGCCATCAGGGTTGCGGCGCAGACGATCGCCCAGGCCGAGGCGCGAGAAGCAGGCGATTCAGTGCTCGGCCGGACGATTTCACACTATCGAGTCCTGGGAAAGCTGGGCAGTGGCGGAATGGGCGTCGTGTACGAAGCGGAAGATCTCCGATTGGGACGCCGCGTGGCTTT
>DATNLE010000012.1:0-49328 GCA_035603035.1 Candidatus Acidiferrales bacterium
TTACCCCCTCGCGCTGTGCACTGACCGCAACGAGTCATCGGACGATAGACCCCAAGATGCCTTGAAAATCCCCGCCCGTCAGGGCGGAATCTATACACTAGCGGAGAACGTCGCTTCTCCATTTCACGCTGAGCCACCACAAAACCAGCGACAGGTCCTGGGCACAATTGACGAGGAATCCCTTGCGCTGCTGCATGTATGTTATCTAGCTGGCTGCTGAAAACCTCATTTCGATGACCGAATGCTACTTCGGCCGCTTAACGCCGCTATCGATTTTGTGGCGCTTACGGCGCGGCTAGAAGACGCGCCTTTTCACAACCGGGTGGTGGTCCGGTGGTCCGAGTATTTCAGCGGCCTGTTGGAGGAAGAAAGAACTCACAGCCCTTCATACAACCGAGTTCACCAAGGCTCAGATCTCAGACCGTCGAAGGCACTATTTTCTTCTTCGGGTAAGGACGGTTCGTGGGGCAGGAAGAATTCTTTTCGCTCTCGGGAGGTCATATTTCTGCCGAAGATCTTTTTGAAGCGCTTGAGAATTTCTTGATGCGGCATCATGGCCTGCCGGGAAAGCGCTTCTTCTAGTTCATCCATATTCTCCACCGTAGACTCACAGATAGCAACATAACTGAGCTAAATAGAACACTGACTCCCCACTTAAGAGCCAGAAAGGTAGCTTGTGTTACAGAGCCTGCGAAAGTGCAAAGGTCACTGGGACCCGAAACGGGAAGCCATTGGTGACGGTCAAAAATAAATACGACGGGCGTCTGCCTTCAGCTGCTCTATGATACCCAAAGGGCAGAAGGAGGAATTGTCATGCTGAAAGCTGTGAAGGAGTCGGTTCACAGAATGACGAGCCATCTGCAACTCATCAGCGGCTACCTGGAAATGGAGGACTACACGCGGGCGCTGGGAAAGACAAAAGAAACCATAAAAGAACTACACGCCCTGGCCACGAACCTAACGGGATTAGCCAAGGTGGGAATGACGGTGCCAAAGGATGGGGCGGTCGTGGTTCCGCATGGCTCGACCGTAGTGAGCCACGAAGATGTGAACGTCGATGTCGATAGCGATGAAGTACGGTCAGTTGACAGGAGTGAAGTACGCGCCGGTTACGGCGACGATAATCCTAAGACGAAGTGAGGTTTTGATCTCGACCAATGAGCGCAGTTTCGCTCATCATACGTGAGAGGACTTCGATCGGAACGGGGTTCTGGACGCTAGCGTACAGACAGCAGCCATTCAAAAGAGTAGAACTCGGATGTGGGTCTCAATTCCCCCAAGACGATTGCCGAGGTACTGGACGAAATAGAGCGGATTCAGCAAGAGCTGTTTTCGCTTCAAAAGGCGGTGGAGAAAATTGACAAGGCCGACGCCGCCAGCCGGGCGACAAGCGGAAAAAGAAATACGGTAATATCCCGCCGCCGACCCAAGTAAATCTCTGATTGCCGCAAGAGAATACCCTGACTCCCCCCGCAACTGGTCACACTAATCTGACCTAACCGGCTGCTAAAAAACTCATTTCGATGACCGGAATGCCACCTCGCCGGCCAAAGCCTCTGTCAATTTTGTAGCACTTACGGCACGGCTATAAGGCGCCCTTTCAAAAAGGGGTGGTAGTCCGAGTTTTTCAGGCAGGCAGCTTGCTAAGCTGCTACCACCTTCGCCAACTTGGGTGGGTTCAACGTCTGCGTGAGTTTCATGTAGCTGCCCATCGTCTGCGTCAGCTGTGCATCCACCTCGTCCGCGATCGTCATGACATCCGGCAGCAGCAAACTGAAGTCCAGAGCATTCATATTGTCCTTCAGCGTCTCAAACAGCGTGACTTGGAGAATGCGGGATTCATGTATCAGCATCTCCGGAGTGTAGCCTTGCGCGTGTCGTAGCTCACCATGCAGCACGGCAGCAGTGGAGAAGGTAGCATCGGAATCCCCCACCGATCCCGTGATAGGCCGGTTCAGGCGGCGAACGAGGTCTTCGATTAGCTTGGGAAGATGGCCGTTGCGGTCTTCGTCCTTAAGGTCAAGGTGGTTCAGTTCTGGAGCCTGCTTCGCCCTCGCCAACCAGTTTCTAACGACGATGTCAGAACAGCTTTTGAGTATCGAGCTTACGCTCTGCTTTTGAGGAGGAGGAGATCTTTGAATCAGGAGTCTTTCTCGGACGAGCTCCGCGAGCTGCTTCACTTCGACAGGCTTCACCACTATTTCGTCGGCCTCAAGAATGATCGCTTCCATCGCGCTTTTCACATCGGGGAAGGCGCTCAGCAGCATGGTTAGGGCGGCCGGTTGGGACTGTCGCATCGCAGAAATTACTCGAAAGCCATCTCCCGCGTTGGGCATGTGCAGGTCCGTGATAAGCACCTGAAAGGTCTGTATGGCAATGCATTTCAGAGCTTCGGTGACTCCGCCTACCGCGACTACCTCGAAGCCATTCTTTTCGAGCAATGCCCTCATCGTTCCCAATACAACATCATCGTCATCGACCAAGAGAACTCTTTGAACGGGCTGTCCTTCGAGCAAACCCATTTAGAACACCTCATCGAGTTCACTCTAATCTTGGAGCGATCTCAACGAATGGTCAATAACGCACACAACGTGTTGACTGTAAATTTCCGAGGCATTCTTGAGGGGCAAGGAGTTCTGAAATCTATGGTCTAAGCGAACGCCATCCGAGTTGCTTCGTAAAAGCACGGACGGACTGCTCCAGTTCCATCGACAGCGTATCCGACATCTTCGTGATATCTGCGACCAGATTACTCAAGTCAATCACGAGAAAGTTTTGCCTGATGCATTCGGAAACTACATCTTGGAGCAAGCGCGCCTCCAGGATCAGCATGGAAACCGTATAGCGCTGATGGTAGCGAAGAGTGCCGTGCTGATCGGCGGCCGTCTGGCGCCGCAGGCTGACGAATCCATTGCGCGCGTGGGTTATGGCCTCGTCGAGCAATCCCGGCACGTGATCGATTCTGACAGCGTCGGATAGTTCGACGCGCCTGAGGTCATCGTTCGCCATCACTTGCTGAAGCCAGCGCGCGATCACTACATCTTTATTTTCTTCGATCACATCAGGCACTCTCTTAGTTTTGTGTAGGTGACGCCGCGGCTGACCTTGGGCCAGACCAGTTTTGATTTTCTCGACCAGTTCCTCAATGGGTGTGCCCTTGATCAGATAATCGTTGACGTGCTGACGCATAGCTTCGAGAGCGGTCTCGAATGCGGGGTATCCGGTGAGAATAAAGGTTAGCGTATCAGGATGCGTTCTCCGCATCGCGCTCACAACCACGAAGCCATCAGCGGGATGCCCGATGTTGAGGTCGGAGATTAGAACATCAAAGCGGGATTGGGAAATCAGTGCCAGTGCTTCTGGAACGGTTCCCACGGCGGTAACGGCAAAACCTTCGCTCTCAAGGACGCGACGGAGCATAGCCCTCATCGTTTCTTCGTCGTCAACCACCAGGACAGTTGAGGCGCCGGACATCCCTTTTTCCCTTCCCTACAGGACAATTGCCCGTGAATGCCTTGCCGTGCCGAACTGGCCGTGAAGCCCGTATTAAATTCGGCGACGAACCTGCAATAGATGCGCGGAATGCGGCGGGGTTTGGCTGTGGCTTGGTCGCGCGAGTTGCGTTTACATCGCTATGTGGCGCAGGCGAGAAATGTGCAGGCCAGAAATTCGTGGATTGTGGAACAGGCGAGTAACGTTTTGAGGTCTTCTTGACAACGATTATCAGCCCTTACAGTGACAGCTCATGCAGATGGGGAAATACGGGTTTCGCTGTATGGATTCCTGTTGCTGGCCCAAGTAGCTTGCATTCAACGATCGCGTTTGATCTTCGAGGGTAGTCGTTGGTTGGTGTCCGGTATGCGATCGGCCCTCACGATCCACTTCTCCGCCGCCTTTTCGTTGTGAGTACAGGGTGGCGTGTCCAGGATGACGGTTTCGATCAACTTCGCGCGCGTGCTCAAGAATGTAGATAAGCAAACTTCACGCCCGCTGCGGTGAACGATAGGGATCAATCTGCAAGCAGATTCCGGTCCCCCAAGACCCGTGTGTGAATTATGGATGGCCCCAACGTCGAGGAACTCCGTGATGAACTCGAGCGGCTCATGCGCGAGCATATTGACAGTATGGCGAAACAGACGTTCCTAGGCATCAGTCCGGAAGACTTACGCCAAGAAAAGGAGCGAATGCAACGCATCCGCGAAGTAAGCGCCGATTTTCTGGAAGCTTTGAAAAGGCTTCCTCCGTAGTTTTCCGGCATGGCGGGAATTTTTTGCATGGCCCGCCGACTGGGTTTTGTTTAGCACAATAGCGTTAACTGCTTAGTCTTGAAAGGAACGCTTATGATGGAGAAGCCGAGCGTAACACTGCCGGGAACCGTGGAGAAAATCATCAAGCCTTCACAGCCAGATCAACCGGAGAAGGCGCAGATTGCCATTGAAGGGGCGGATGATCTTTACCGGGAGATCCGCATTGAAAACTCACTTACTGCCCGAAATGGCGATGAGGTGCGCCTCAAGAAGGGCGCTGAAGTTGACGTTACGGTAGAAGTCGATCCAGAAACAGAAAATACCGCGCGCAAATAAAGGACTGATGATTTTCGCGTGGGTGCGGGACGTCCGGTGGAGTTAGCTTGCGCGGGGGAGGCCCTTGGAGAGTAAAAGTGGTCCTTTTATGGCGGACCGAGCACAGATGCGACTGAATGTGTTCCTCCCCCAGATACACATTCGGGACAGGAGGCTCGGCCACGAACTCGACGATGATATGCCTACTGTACGAACAGTCAAGTAAAATCTGCTTGTCCTCACGCCCATTCTCTAAAACCTGCGGAAGGTGGGCATACGTTGGTGATTCGGTGTCCGAATTCAAGCGGCTTGTGCTGGGTAGCTAACGGGGATTGGTCTACCTGGCCGATTTTTGAGGAACGGAAGGTTCTGCGGGTTTGGACGTGAAGTAGCGCACTGTAACGTCGTCTCTGATGTATCCGACTTTGGGCTCGCCGACCGGGCGCCGCGGGGCAGAGGTGCCCGTGAAATAGCGCAATGTAACGTCATCTCTGACGTAATCAACTTCATTCTTTCCCACGCGCACGCGCTTAAAGGGGGTCTTGGCAGACCCGCTCCGCCTCGAGGAAACTGGCGAGGGCTGGATTTTGGATACGCTTGTTGCCGGGATTGCTTTCGCAGGTTGGAACGGTACTGGTTGCCCGAAGGCAGGCGAGCCCGGCAGGGCCGAGGCCCCCAAGCGGGATCCAAAACCGTGGCCGCCGTAGGCGATCCAGCAAATTAATAAGACCACGGTCGCGCATGCGGCCAAGGCTAGCTCCCAGCGTTTGTGCCAGGGAACGAGCGGCACTCGCTGCGAAGAGATTCTAGCCAGTAGAGCTGGCCGCCGGAGAGCAGGCACTTCCCTGGGTCCAGCCAGTGCGGCTGCACCATGCTGGTAGGCCGGTTGCTTACTTGCTGAAACCGCCACAGGTCCAATGCCATTGGGAAATTTCTTTTTCTGACTGATCTGTCCGACCGCATGCGGATTGGCCGGCAATTCCGCGGTGACGGTTTTTTCCCGTTGCGGCTGGGCAGCGCGAGATATGGCCTCCTCAATCAATCCGGCCATCAATCGATACGCGCGTACTTCATGATCCTGGAAGGCGTGCGGTTCGCTGAAAAAAACCTCAAGCAGTCCCGCCACTTTGCGCTCGTTGAAAATCAGCAAAATCAGCAGGGATTTAGCTCCGAACTGACGGCAGATCGCCGCTTCTATGCGGGTGTCAGTCTCGGCATTCTCCACCCGAAGCATCTCGCGGCTGGTCTGGATATCAGCTGAGACAGTCAGAGATGCCATTGCATGCCGTCCTATATAAGTCGAGGCGCCTCCGCTTCCAGCCTGATAAACCAAACGATTTCCTTTTAGCAGGCCGATGGCAACGCCGGTTGCATGGGCGACGTTGCGGGCGCGGTCGACGATCAAATGCATCACCCCAGCGGCGTCAAGCTCACCTTTTACAATCAAGCCTTGGAGTTCGACAATGGCGGAGAGCGATTGTCGATCCACGCGACTCTCCTGCACAGCAAATGCATTGGCCAGGAGTTGCTGGAAAGATTCGCGATCGAGGGTGGGACGGGAACTCATGCTTGGAGCGCTACTTTCTGCGGCTGCACTGCTGGGTGGGCGAGCGGGCCGAACCAGTATCGCGGACCAACAACGGCAGTTTCTCACCGGGCGGATGCACTGTCAATAGCAACCAGGCCGAATGCGATTCGATTCTCATCCGCTGCTGATTTTTTTGCATTGAACTGCACGCGGTAACTTGCAAAGTGCGCTAGCGAACATTCCAGTGTCAGTCTGGGCGCAATCGAGCTGTGCAAATCAATGCCGCTCGGAAGTGTTTTCCTCTCTCAAGGCTGAGATCTCAACCGGGAAGCTCGCTAGCTTCGTTTGACTCAAACCCGCGAAACCGCGCGAAGTTGTATTGGAGTCAAAAAAATAATCGTGTGAAGGACTGCCAAAGCTTCAGTGCTGATCGAAGAGTTCGGTACGGTCAATGCGTTCGCCTTTGAAAACCACCATCGAGATTCGTTCCGTGGCGGAGATGTCCTCCAGGGGATTTCCGTCGACGATGAGGAGATCGGCGTCATTGCCGCCACGAATGGATCCGATTCGGTCGTCCAGCCTGAGGAGACGGGCGGCGTTTGAGGTTGCGGCCTGCAGGGCAACGGCCGGCGGAATGCCGGCGCGCACCCAGAGTTGAAGTTCGTGCTGCACGGTGGGGCCGTGGAATACGAGATAGTTCCCGGCATCACTGCCGGCGACGAGCGATACTCCGAGGGCTTGCGCGCGCTTGAGGTTATCGATGGCGATAGACATGTCCATGGGATATTGGGCGAGGACCTTGCGCATGGGTGCGGTCTGGGCAGAGGCGATAGCGTCTTCAGTACCCTGCAGGAGTTCGGGCGGGCCGACTTGTTGCACCAGGGATCGTTTGAGCAGATCGGTTTTGCCCGCGGCGAAATCTTTGAAAGCTTCTCCGACACTTAGAGTTGGATCGTAAAAGGTTCCCTGCTTGGCCATTTGCACGAACAGCTCGTCGGGGATGTTTTCGCGGAAGGAGCCGTGCTCGATGGAATTGGCCTTGGCTTGTACGGCATCAGTGACATCACGTGCGTCTCCGGTATGAACCGCGAGTGGCAAAGAATCCGTGTGGGCTTGATGAGCGATGGCGTCAAATAATCCCGTGTCGAGGCGGTTGAAGACGCGGCTGCCGGCGCCGGCATCGAGGATCGCTTTAATACAATCCACGCCCTGTTTTCTTAGCGCATCAACTTGCTGAACGGCCTCGTCCGCCGACGCAGGAACGCGCGTGAATTGCTTGTTCAGACTGTCGCGAGCGGGAGCCGGAAGATTTTTAAAGTATTCGGTACCGTGCCCGCCGGGAGCGGTGAACAGCGGCCCGCAGGTGAATACATCCGAGGCCAGGACTTCGCCGCTGGTCACGCTAGAACGGAGTTTAAGAATTCCGTCCAGAACATCTCCGACGCTTCTCACGGTGGTGACGCCACTATAAAGGTAGGCAGCCAGATTGCGCCGCATGGCCTGCTCGGGGTCGTACTTGCTCATGTCGGAATAAAAGCCGGCTGGTCCTCCGAGATGAATGTGAACATCAATGAGGCCGGGAAGGATGGTTTTGCCGGCGGCTTCGACGGTTTCGGCGTTCATGGTTTTGGGATCGGGGCCAGCGCCTTCGTAGACCGCGGCAATCTTTCCGCTGCGAACTAACACGGAACCATTTTCGATCACCTGGCCGTCGCCGACGAAGACGCGCGCGCCGCGAATCAATAAGGTCTCGCTGCGAGCGAGTTGGCGGTTCAGAATTTTAGTTTTCGCGATTCCGGTGCGAGCGTGCATCTGCCAGAAGCCGAGAAACAAAAAAGGAGTAAGGACGGCAGCCAGCCACAACTTTGCGGATGCACGAATCTTTTCTTCCTTCTCCCAGCGGAACAGTTTGTAAGAAATGAAGAGTCCCACAAATGCGGTTAACAGCAGCGCCACCGCGGGTTGGATATTCGCGGATATGCCTTCCTTGCGCAGCAGCATGCCTTGTATGCCGGTGACCATGTAGGTTGCGGGCACAAATTGGGTTACGACCAGCAGCCATGACGGAAACATGGCGAGGGGAAAAGTGGCGCCACTCAAGAACAACATGGGCAAGTAGATCAACTGAACCAGGAGCTGGCTTTCCTGCATCGAGTTGACTACAGAAGCGAGGATCAAACCGATGGCGCGGAAGCCGCAGATGGCGATGGTGGTGAATAACAGAATTGAAGGCATCGAGTGCGGCCAGGGCATGCCGTACAAAAAATGTGCCAAGGTAAAGATGAGAAGCACGTTCGGCATGTAGAGAATCCAGCCGGTCACGACCGAGGCGACGAGCAAGGGCGCGGGCGAAATGGGCGTAACTTTGTAGCGGCGCAGGATGTTGGCTTCGCGTTCCTGTACGGCGCGAATACCGGCGCCGAACAGTCCGTTGCCGAGTATGCCAATGATGAGCACCATGGAGATGACAATCGTCATGGCGGCGCCGCGCTCGGCATGCATGGCCTGGCCGAAGATGAAAAAGAAAATGAGTGGAAAAAGGTAGTTGAAGAAGATGACAGACTTCTGCCGCAGAGCCAGCTTGAGGTCGAGCGTGATGAGTGCCTTGTAGGATTTCATTCTAGGCGTTCGTTTCGGCTTTCATTCCCGCAGGCTTTTACCTGTGAGCTCGATGAAGACATCTTCGAGGCTGGGTTGCTTGAGACTGACGTCAGTCAGTTCGAGTCCCTGCTGATCGATCCATTTGACCAAATCGACGAGTGTAGCCGCGGGACGGCGTGAGTTGACGGTCAGGGTGCGGCTGCTGGGATCGAGCGAGCTTTGTATTGCCTCCGCCCAGGTGGGGCGGTTTGGGGGAAACGGAGTCGCGCAGGTGACGACGATGCTCGAGGCGGTGCGGCTCTGTTGCTGCAGGCGCGCGGGTGTGTCGAGGGCGACGATGCGGCCTTCGTCGACGATCGCAACGCGGTCGCACAGGCGTTCCGCTTCTTCAATGTAGTGCGTGGTCATCAGAATAGTGCGATGTTCGCGCTTGAGTTCCTCGAGCAAGGAATGGATTTCCACGCGCACTTGTGGATCGAGGCCGGTGGTGGGCTCGTCGAGAAAGATCAGTTGCGGATCGTTAATCAGAGCCAAGGCCAAAGCGAGGCGTTGTTTCTGGCCGCCAGAAAGTGTGCCGTAAAAAGCATCGCGTTTTTCTTCCAGCTGCAGTCGTTGCAGCAACTTGTTCAAGTCCACGTGGCGGGTGTAGAAGGACGCAAAGACCTGCATGGCTTCGCGGACGCGGATCTTCTCCGGAAGATTGGTGGCCTGCAGGCATACGCCGATGCGATCTTTGAGTTGCTCGCGCTGGCGATCGGGATCGAAGCCCAGCACCGTGACTTCGCCTCCGGTGCGGGGACGAAGGCCCTCCAGAATTTCTACGGTTGTGGTTTTGCCGGCGCCGTTCGGTCCCAGCAGGCCGAACACTTCTCCGGACTGGATGGTGAAGTCGATGCCTTTCACGGCGTGGACATCGCCGTAAGACTTCTTGAGAGATTGCACCGAGATCGCTGGCGAGGCGGTATTCATCGCGGAAACTCAGCCTAACCGAGAAGGAGGCGCGAGTCAAAAATCACGATGAGGCCGCAAGGGACAGACCGAGAAGGGCACAGTACTTCGGTGTCTGGTTAGTTACTGGGAGGGAGGCCGCGCAGTGTGTTTTCTGCTAGTCTTGATTCAGCCCTGTTGATTTTCTGTCTTGCCACAGCTTTTTTCATCTACGGAGAAAGTTTCCCGCGGAGCTCGGGTCCGCGCACACCATGCCTAACGCCATTCCACAGGAAGTGTCTCTATTATCTTCGTCGAAACACGGGCTGGGTTACCTCACGCCTAACGATTGGAATTTGATTGTCGATAAGGCCAGCCGGATCAACTTTCGGAAGGGCCAGACGTTGATCCACAGAGGTAAGAAATCCAATGGCGTTTATCTGCTTGTGAAAGGCGCGGCTCGCGTGCAGATTCTGTCCCGTTCGACGTCTCCTGAAGTTGGAGTGGGCGAGATTTGTGGGGAGATGTCGTTTCTGGATGACGTCCCGGCGAGCGCCAATGTAATCGCGCAGCAAGACGTGGAGGCTTTTTTTCTGGACCGGCCCACGCTGGAGAAGCTTTTTGAGCTCTTCCCTCATCTCGCGTCGCGCTTTTACAGGTCTCTGGCCACCAATCTATCGCATCGCCTGCGGGAGTGGATCGAACCGAAGCTAGACCGCTGATAAAACAGCTGCTGGCGGCGCTCATCATCATCGAGCAGGAATGGAAATAGAAAAGGTCTCCTCGGGGGATGAACTCCGCCACCTTGTTTGCTCTGGACGGCTCGGCTGAAGCCGAGCCCTTTCAAAGCGGGGTCACAGACAGATTATAGGCAGAGCGACAAGCAGAGTTTACCGCAGCTCTTGCGGGCATGGCTGTCCTAGCGGTAGTTTACTGTGAGTTGAATCGACGAGCTTGTAAGTAAGTATTTTTGATGGTGTTACGAACGTTGTGTTGTCTTACCCACGTGGGGTACTACGAAGCCATCGCGGCAAGCCCGAGAGTCTCGACCAAGGCTTGTTGGGCCAGAGTCTGCTGCGAGAGCACGTAGGCAGTACGCGGCGGTCCCTTTTCGCCCTGAGGTGGATAGAGCAGAACGAACTGTTTGATCTGCTCCAGTTCCTCGAGCAGTTGCTCCACCGACAGATCCGCCCAGGCAGCTTTCGCCTGTTGGTGCACATACTGCAGCAGAGAGATGCCCAACATGCAGTAGAAGGCGTGGATGCGAATCTTGCGGTCGGTCCAGTGATACATGGGATCCCAGCCCAACCACTCGCCATCTTTCAAGCCGCGGAAGACGCGCTCGATGGATTGTTGACCGCCATAGCCGGCCACGACTTGCTCCGCGCTCCAATCCATGCGGTTGGTCAGCAGCACGGTGCGCCCCAGACGCTGATTGAGTAGCTGCGGAAGAGCCGCGGAGTCGAAGTCAAACTGCAAATGCCAGCCACCGTCCTGCTCTTGCAGTTGATAGCGAATGAGCTCGGCCAGAAACGGAGCGGACAACCAACGCTGAATCTTGCGCTCAATCTGCTCCTGTTTCCAGCGCGCTTTCGGTTTATTCAGTTCCATGGCCAGACGGCGGAGCGACTGCAACACCCGGCTGAAGTTGGTGGTTAGACTATGCAGTTGTTCCCCGGCAAAGGAAGCCGAGTACTTCACCACGCACAGATGCTCGCGTCCATGGACCAGAGTCTTCTCGGCGGTGGCGCGCACTCCGGGTTGGGCACTGCTGCAGGCGGGTAATTCTTCCGTCGCTCGACTGCGGAGTTCCAGCGGCGCTTGATTCCAGGGCAAGGCCGAGATCCAACCCACACCCGCTTCTTCCAAGGCCACCGTGTTGGCCAGCGCTGCCGAACCTTTATCCAACACCAGCGTGACCGTCTCGCGCGCGATTTGGTTTTGATCCAGCATGCGCGTGATGCGTGTCAACGCCGTGGAAAACTCTTCCACGTCGGCTACGTTTCCGGGATACACGTGATGACATAAGCTCAGGCCATGCTCGCCATCCAGCACGTAACTCAGACCGACTTGCCGCAGATTATGGCGGCCCTGCTTGTTGTGTCCGCGCTGGGCCAGTTGATTGCGCGTGTTGGTGCTGGCGATATAGGTGTAAAAGTTGGTGGTGTCGTAGGCCAGCAGACGACGACTCACCAGTTGTTTCTCTTTCCATACTCCCAGCAAACGCAACTGCGCTTGTTCCAAGGGATCGTCAGCCGGGGAGAGCGCCTCTGGAGCTTCGGGCAGGTTCTGTTCAAAGGCGTCCCAGAAGGCTTGCGAAGTAAAGCGTTCGGGGGGAAACTGCCAGAGCGTCGACAAGATGGAGGAGCGATACCAATCGGAGACTTCAGTCTTGGGGCCAGGCTGGCAGATGCGGTGGATGGCCGCCAGCAAGAGGTAGTGAGCGGGCGAGGGTCCGGAGCGTGGCGTAGGCCAGAGCGATTGCAGCAAATCCCAGACGCCGGTTTGCTGAGCGGCGGCCCAGAGGGCAGCGGGCAAGCCAAACTCGCGGGTGGTGGCGGCCAGGGGGACGGGGGCGAAGCGATCGCGGACCAACTCGGCGAGTTTCTCGGCGGTGCCGAGATAAGCCTGACGAACGATGCGGGGCTTGCCGTCGACGCGGGCACTTTCGACGATGTAGTAGTAGAGTTTATTGCCTTTCTTCTTGGCGACGAGGCTTGCCATACAGGGTAATACAATAAGACACACCTCGTCCATTATCAAGCATTAAATGCATAGATATGCACAGAAACCTATTCAATACAGGGTAATACAAAGAGTGGACGGCGGGAACTTGCAGAACTACTCTGTTGGGAATGACTTAGCGGCGCTGCTTGGACTCTTACTCGAGCGCTCCCAGTAAACTACCGCTAGCCATTGCCATTTGCAGGAATTCGATCTAGCGCAACTCTTCCATCGCCGCTGCGAGCGCTTCCCTGCCCGGACGCGTCATTGATTCCGGAAGCGTAGCCAGCGGCTGATCGACCATGTTCAGCATAGCGAGGAAGCTGGGAGCTTTCGTGTTCACGTAAAAAACTCCGGTCAAAACTTCGCCTTTGTCGTGAGCTTCGCTCAGGCGGGTCATGGCTGCGATGCGGTTGGTGGGATCGTAATCTTCTTCCAGTTTGCGCAGTTGCAGGTGCGAGCCATCGTGCATGGTGACGCTGACGGTTGTTCCGGGATCGTATTCGACGTCGATTTCTTCGAAATGTGGAACGAAGCTCATCTCCTGCAGGGTCTCTTCGTGATCCTTTACGTATTTGTACGACTTGGTCGAGCCCTCATGGTCGTTGAAGGTGACGCAAGGGGAGACCACGTCAAGCATGACCGTGCCCTGGTGAGCGATCGCGGCTTTCAACATGGTGCTCAACTGGCGCTTGTCGCCCGAGAAGGAACGGCCGACAAATGTTGCACCCAGTTCAATCGCGAGTCCGCAAGTATCGATCGGCGGAAGATCATTGATCACTCCTGATTTTAATTTTGAACCTAGATCGGCGGTGGCAGAGAACTGGCCTTTGGTGAGGCCGTACACGCCATTGTCCTCGATGATGTAGATCATGGGGAGATTGCGGCGCATGAGATGAACGAACTGGCCGATGCCGATGGAAGCAGTGTCACCATCACCGCTGACGCCGAGAGCAATCAGATTGCGATTCGCGAGCATCGCGCCGGTGGCGACTGAGGGCATACGTCCATGGACAGAATTGAAACTGTGCGAACGGTTCATGAAGTACGCGGGGCTTTTGGAAGAGCACCCAATACCGCTCAATTTGGCGACGTGCTCAGGCTGGACGCCCATGTCGTACATGGCTTCGACAATGCGCTCGGAGATTGCATTGTGGCCGCAACCGGCGCACAACGTGGTCTTCCCGCCCTTGTAATCGATAACGCTGAGGCCGATGCGGTTGACTTTCGGTTCCGGAGCTTTTGGTTCTGCAGTCGTCGTAGTCGCCATTTACTTGCCCTCCATGGTGCTGAGTTCGTCGGTGACGGAGCGCGCATCGAGCGGCAGTCCGTCCAGATGGCTGATGCTACGCAGACGCGTAGTCAGTTCCGGCTTGAGGTCGAGCTTGAGCAGACTCAGCATCTGTGCGTCGCGATTCTGCTCGACGACGTAGACGCGATCGTGCTGTTCGATGAATTCATGAACCTCGCGGGTAAAAGGATAAGCACGAAGCCGGAGGTAATCGGTTTCAATCGCGTACTCGTTGCGGAGTTGGTCGCGGCTTTCCGTTATGCCCCAATGCGAAGTACCGTAAGCGATGATTCCGATCTTGGTTGTCTTTGCGCCCTTGAAAATTTCAGGACGCGGCACGAAAGAGCGCGCGGTCTCGAACTTGCGATTGAGGCGCTCCATATTATTTTCGTAATCGTCGGGGCGCTCGCTGTAGTTGGATTTGTCGTTGTGTCCGCTGCCGCGAGTGAAGTAGGCGGCTGCGGGATGCTCGGTCCCGGGCAGTGTGCGATAGCCTACGCCGTCGCCGTCCAGATCCCGGTAGCGGGCAAATCCGCCGAGCTTTGTGAGGTCTTCCCTGTCGAGAACTTTGCCGCGTTTGATGGGAGTAGTCGGATAGTCGAAGGGATCGGACATCCAGTTGTTCATGCCAAGATCAAGATCGGACATGACGAAGACGAGAGTTTGGAATTGCTCCGCAAGATTGAAGGCTTCCGACGCCATGCTGAAACATTCTGCGGCCGAGGACGGAATCAGCATGATGTGTTTGGTGTCGCCGTGAGAAAGAAATGCGGTAGCGAGAATATCGCCTTGCGAAGTGCGCGTGGGCAGGCCGGTGGAAGGACCGACGCGTTGGATGTCCCAGATTACGCCGGGGATTTCCGCATAGTAAGCCAGGCCGGCGAACTCCGACATGAGCGAAATGCCGGGGCCGGCGGTCGCGGTCATGCTGCGCGCACCTGCCCAGCCGGCGCCGATAACCATGCCAATGGCTGCCAGTTCATCCTCCGCCTGGACGATGGCGAAGGTGGCTTTGCCGTCGGGCCCGATACGATACTCCTTCATATATTCGATCATGGTCTCGACCAGCGAGGACGAGGGCGTGATGGGATACCAGGTGACCACCGTGCATCCGGCAAACATGCAGCCCAGAGCCGCGGCGGAGTTGCCGTCGATGATTATCTTGCCGGCGGTTTTGTCCATGCGCTCGATGTAGAACACGCCGCGCTTCTGCAAATTTGTTTTCGCGTAATCGAATCCGGCCTGAGCCGCGCCAAGATTGAGGTTTGCAGCTTTTACTTTTTTCGCAAATTGTTTGCGGATCGCTTTTTCGACTTCCCCCATTTCGATTTCGAGAAGCTGCGCGACCACGCCAACGTACACCATGTTCTTAACCAGCTTGCGCAGTTTCGCCTCGGGGCAGACCGTGGCTACGATTTTGTCGTAAGGAACCGAATAGAAAACCAAATCGTCGCGGAGTTTATTGAGCGCGAGAGGTTCGTCATAGAGCACGGAAGCGCCGGCTGCAAGTGACATGACGTCATCCTGTGCAGTTTCGGCATTCATCGCGACCAGGAAATCGATTTCCTTCTTGCGGCCGATGTAACCGTCTTTATTGGCGCGAATCGTATACCAGGTAGGCAGGCCGGCGATGTTCGAGGGGAAAAGATTCTTGCCCGAGATCGGCACCCCCATCTGAAAAATGGCGCGCAACAACACTGTGTTTGAACTCTGCGAGCCTGAGCCATTCACGGTGGCGACCTGAATGCTCATATCATTGACGATGCGCTTGCGCCCCAATTGCCCGCCTGCTCCTTGAGGCACAACGTCCGTAGTGGCCATCCCAACACCTTCCTTCATGGTTAAGGGCGGAGTCGTCCGCCCGGAATTCAAATTGAGGGGAACACACAATTATACGGCGAAGGCGGTCCCTGAGCACGGCAAATCGCCCATTCGGCCTGGGAGGAATCTGTTTGAGAACGACAGGAAGTATCACTTCGGACTCAGGACACGGTTTTGAAAAACTGGGCCATGTTGCGGAACTTATTATATCGCGACACGAGCAAATCAGCCGGCTGGATGGTTTTCAGTTCCGCCAAATGTTTTTGCAGGCTCACGTCGAGCAGGTTGGCTGCGGCTTCGTAATCCCGGTGAGCTCCGCCCTCAGGTTCGGGAACGATGTCATCGATGCAGCCCAGTTCGCTAAGATCCGTGGCGGTGATGCGCATAGCTTCGGCAGCCAGTTCTTTCTTGGTGGCGTCGCGCCACATGATGGCGGCGCAGCCTTCCGGTGAAATCACCGAATAGATTGAGTTCTCCATCATTAGCACGCGGTCGGCTACGGCGATGGCCAGCGCCCCGCCGCTGCCTCCGACACCGATGACGGTGGCGATGATGGGAACTTCGAGGCTCGCCATTTCACGCAAGTTGTGTGCGATGGCCTCGGCTTGTCCCCGCTCCTCGGCGTGAATTCCGGGATAGGCGCCATCGGTATCAACCAGACTAAGAATCGGCTTGCGGAATTTCTGCGCGATCTGCATCACGCGCAAGGCTTTGCGATAACCCTCGGGGTGCGGCGTGCCAAAGTTGCGATACACGCGCTGCTTCATGTCGCGGCCTTTTTGGGTGCCGACTATGAGAATTTCCTCGCCGTGAAAACGGGCCATTCCGCAAATGATCGCTGCGTCGTCGCCGAAAGTGCGGTCGCCGTGAATCTCGCTAAAGTCGGTGAAGAGGCGCTCAATGTAGTCGAGAGTCTGCGGACGCTGGGGATGGCGCGCTAGTTCGGTTTTCTGCCAGGCTGTCTGGGCGCCCTTCATCTCTTCCCTCAACGTGTGAACTCGTTCTTGAAGTTCGGCCAACTGGCGATGCGTTTCAGGGTTCTGGCCAGGCGTAGCCTCGATCAAAGCCACTTGACGTTCGATCTCCTCCAACTCCTGCTGCGCGCTGTGATGTGCTTCCATAGGAATTCAGCTGATCCTTCAATCCGCTCTTTCAACTCGGCGTGCAACTCGCCGTCCAACTCGTCGTCTTCAGCTGATCACGCGCACGCTGCCGCGTCCACACAATTGTTCGACTCGGGCGATGAAGTTGCGATCCGGCAAAACATTATAGCCCTGCGCTTCCATCACCACCATGAAATCGCCGGCGCGTTCCACGTCAAACAACACGCGCGCCTCGCCTTTGCGCTGCTGGAATAGGGAGTGGAGATCGTCAACCGTTGATTCGCCGGCGGTTTCGAGCGGGACTCGAATGCGGAGAGCGCGCGGCAGTGGGACCTTGGCATCCTCGAGCGGCATAATTTCCGCGGCGGTAATTTTCGGATTCGCACCTTCTTCAATTCTTACTCCCGCCCGCACCAGCACCGGAACTTCAAGCTTCACTTTGTCTTGCAAGCGCTTGTAGGCTTCGGGGAAGACGATCATATCGATAGAGCCTGTCATGTCTTCGAGAGTCGCCTGGGCGTAAAAATCTCCGCGCTTGGACTTGAGCACGCGCAAGTTAGCCAGGATGCCTGCGGTCGCGATCGTTTCGTCCTTGCCAGTGGATTTGCTCATCGCGCCAATTTCCGCGAGGTTGAGCGCCTGCAGGTCCCGCAGCTTGTCTTTATATTTTTCCAGAGGATGGCCGCTGATAAAGAATCCGAGGATTTCTTTTTCGCAGGCGAGTCGCACCTGTTCATCCCAGTCAGGAATGCTGGGAAGCTTGTCATTGTGCGCCTCCGCGTTTTCCTGTTGGAACACTCCGAACAGGCCGTGTTGACCTGATTCCACGTCGCGCTGGGCTTTCTGGGCACGATCCATGGCACGGTCGAGCACAGCCATAAGCTGCGCGCGGCGCCCCAGGGAATCCATTGCGCCGCTCTTGATCAACGACTCCTGAACGCGCTTGTTGAGGAGGCGGAGGTCGACGTTCTCGCAAAATTCGTAAATTGATTTGAAGCGGCCCAGCTTCTTTCTTGCCACCACTATCGATTCGATGGCATTGCCGCCGACGTTCTTTACTGCGGCGAGGCCGAAGCGAATGGCCTCTCCGTGCGGCGTAAAGTTCGCGTCGGAGACGTTGATATCGGGGGCTTCGACTGCGATACCCATCTCGCGACATTCATTGATGTACTTCACCACGTCATCGGTGCTGCCGGTGACGGAGGTCAACAAAGCGGCCATGAATTCGACGGGGTAGTGCGTCTTCAAATAGGCGGTGTGGTAGGCAAGCAGCGCGTAAGCGGCGGAATGGGATTTGTTGAAGCCGTATCCAGCGAACTGGGCCATGAGATCAAAAATCTTTTCGATCTTCTTCGGCGGAAACTTGCGCTGCGCTGCGCCTTCGACGAAACGCTCGCGCTGCTGCGCCATCTCCTCGGCTTTCTTCTTGCCCATGGCGCGCCGCAGCAAGTCGGCTTCGCCGAGGGAGTAGCCAGCCAGACGGTTGGCAATCTGCATCACCTGTTCCTGATACACGATCACGCCCAGGGTCTCCTGAAGAATCTCTTTCAGTTCAGGCAGTTCGTATTCGACTTTCTTGCGACCGTGTTTGCGATCGACGAAATCATCGATCATTCCACCCTGGATTGGACCGGGACGATAGAGCGCATTCAGTGCCGTAAGATCCTCGATGGAATTGGGCTGGTACTTGCGCAAGACGTCACGCATGCCGTGCGATTCAAACTGGAAGACGCCAGAGGTTAGTCCTTTGTAAAAGACTTTTTCATAAGTTTCCGCGTCGTCCAGCGGGACCGTTTCGAGAGTGATCGGTGTGCCGCGCGTCTGCACGATCAGTTTCAAGGCGTCGGTGAGAATGGTCAGGGTGGTCAGGCCCAGGAAGTCCATCTTCAGCAGGCCCATCTTTTCAATGGCTACCATGTCGAAGGCGGTGACAATTTCATCATTCTTGGTTTTGTGTAGCGGAACCAGTTCAGTGAGAGGCCGAGGCGAGATCACCACACCCGCAGCGTGAACGCCGGAGTTACGCACCATGCCTTCAAGCTTTCTGGCGGTTTGCATCAACTCGCGAATCTGCCCATCCTTCTCCATGGCCTCGCGTAACTGAGGAGAATCCTCGATGGCCTGATCCAGCGTGATGTTGAGCTGGGTGGGAACCATTTTGGCGATGCGATCGACATCGGCGTAGGGGATGTCCATGGCGCGGCCTACGTCCTTGATCGCTGCTTTCGCGGCCATAGTGCCAAAAGTGATGATCTGAGCCACGTTGTCGCGGCCGTATTTCTGGGTGACGTAATCAATAACTTCGCCGCGGCGGTTCATGCAGAAATCGATATCGATATCCGGCATCGATACGCGCTCGGGATTCAGAAAGCGCTCAAACAGCAACTCGTGCTGCAGAGGATCGATATCGGTGATTCCGAGGGCATAGGAAACCAAGGAACCAGCGGCCGATCCGCGGCCCGGACCGACGGGAATCTCGTGCTCTTTGGCGTAGCGAATAAAGTCCCATACGATGAGAAAATATCCGGGGAACTTCATTTGCTGGATGATGGCGAGTTCGCGCTCAAGGCGTTGTTCGTAGTCCGAGATGGAATGCTTGAGCTTGCCTTGGTCGTGTTGCGGACGCAGCGCAGCCAGGCGCCGCGCAAAGCCTTCGCGGGAAACATGAACGAAGTAGCTGTCGATGGTGTAGCCGGAAGGGACATCGAATTGCGGGAACGGGGTCGCCACTTTCTCGAGGCGCAGGCTGCAGCGCTCGGCGATATCGAGGGTGCGCGTCAGGACTTCGGGTGAATCTTTGAAGACGCGATACATTTCGTCGTGATTCTTGACGAAGAATTGAGTGCCTTCGAACTTCATCCGCGCTGTGTCGTGGATAGACTTGCCGGTCTGGATGCATAGCATGACGTCCTGCGCGTGGGCATCGTCCTCGCAGAGATAGTGGCTGTCGTTAGTGGCGACCAGCGGGAGGCCAAGGTCTTTTTCGAGCTGGAAGAGGCCAGGATGGATTTTGTGCTCCATGGCGAGGCCCTGATCCTGAATCTCCAGATAAAAATTGTCCTTGCCGAAAATATCGCGATAGCTTCCGGCGGCGGTGAGAGCGGCATCGTAGTTCCCTTCCATTAAACGCTCTGCGACTTCGCCTTTCAGGCAGCCAGAGAGGCCGATGAGACCGCGGGAATGCTCGGCGAGAAACTTCTTGCTCACCCTAGGCTTGTAATAGAAGCCGTGCAGGGAGGCTTCCGATGTGATCTTTACGAGATTGCGATAGCCCTCTTCGTTCTGCGCCAGCACGAGCAGATGGTTATAGGTATCGCCTTCGGGCGGAGTGCGCTCGATGTTGTGATCGTCTTTCTTGCAGATGTAAAGTTCACAGCCGATGATGGGCTTGACGTCATACTTGTGGGCCGCGTTTACGAAGTGCACAGCGCCGAAGATATTTCCGTGGTCGGTCATGGCCACGGCGGGCATGCCAAGTTCTTGAACGCGCTGACAAAGTTTTTCGACGTCGCAGGCGCCGTCCAGCAAGGAATAATCGGTATGGAGGTGCAGGTGGACGAATTGGGACATAGGAGTCAGAGCCATTTTTGCGGTTGGCGTCATTCTAACGGGAAATGCGTACGCCGAAGCGGTGCGTTATCCACAGATCGTAGATCAGGAGTGGAAAAACCAGAGCGTCCTACAGGCCTTGGTTCGAGGCGGGCAGACGAAAATCCACACCACGCTCGTCGTTCGCTTTGATGGTTGCCGCAAGATCGAGTTGCGAGAGTGGAATCTTCTCGGTGCGCTGCGGAGAAAAATTCCATAGAGTCTGGCCTACGATCGCGTAGTTCTGGACTTCCTGTTGGTGTTGATCGCGAAAAACCAGCACTGTGGCGGGAGCGGGGTTCGTGCGTTCGGGCTGATGCGCGGGAGGGTCTGATCTCGCATAGACATCCTGATCGTTCTGATCGCGCGTTCTTTGCTCATCGAGGCTTTGGGCGTTCATCTCGTTAGCGAGGCCGATCTGGTCCTGCTGGTCCTGATCATAGGATGAATCGGAATTCCACCACCAGTAAGGATCATATCCGTAACCCCATCCACAGCCGAATCCGAAGCAGTTATTTCTGAATCCTCGGGAGCGGATTCGCAGATTGCGAGAACGATTAAAGTTCCGGGAATTCAGGCCGCGGGACGAAAACTGAGGACGGGACGAGCCACGGGCGAATGATCCACCTAGGGATGATCCACGCAGGGATGATCCACGCAGGGTTGATCCACGCGAGAACGATCCACGTGAGAACGACCGGGGAGCAAAGGATGAAGCAGAGTGCGCTCCAGCAAAGGAGTGGCCTCCGGCGGAACGGCCCCCAAAACTGCCACCACCGGAAAATCCGCCATGGCCCCCGACTGAGCCGTGACCACCGCCGCGCTGTGCGTTAAGCTGCACAGCCGCCGCCAATACCAGAAACACCGAGATGGTGAATAGGCGCCCCATATCCACATTATAAGCCTTAGTCTGGCGGCGGGCATGTGGAATCGCCAGCTACGAAAATTACCGCTTCTTGGATTTTTTCCCAGGCGATTTATGAACCGCAGGCTTCTTTGCCGGATGCTTAGCTGCGGTAGGCTTGGCGGGCTTGCTGGGCTTTACGGCAACTTTAGGCTTCGGCTTGGCCTTAGAATCAGGCTTGGGATTGGCTTCGGCTTTCGCGCTCTTTGCAGGCACCGGAAGCGGTGGTATCGGTGCAGGCGGTGCGGCAGCCGGGTTCTTCCCTTTCCCTTTTGCTGGTTTGCCTGCGACTTCCGCCGCGGGCGGGGCGGGTGTCGCAGCGGCTTTGGCGCCGCGACCCCGACGCGGTGGCGGCGGTGGTGGCGGTGGCGGGGGTGCGAAGGGCTTCAGGAATTTTAGCGTTTCGGTGTGCGAACGCAGTTTCCCATCGAGCAGCAGCATGAAGACGTCGCGCGCGATCTTGGGATATTCCGGCAGCTGCGGCGTAATCAATAGTTCCGTCATCTCAGGGAGCGGAAGGCGCTTCTGTACGTCGCGCCACTTGGTGAAGAAGTTCTTGATCTTGTGCGCTACCGACTGCTGGCGCGCCGTCACCGCGAGAAATAGCACCATCTCAGGACGCGCTGAGGAAAGCAGATTCCAGGTGCGCGACGGCGTCGCCGCTTCCTTGCCCATCAATCGTTTCGCCAGTTCTTTAGCGTGATCCTCGATGTCCCGCCAGGCCTCGATTAGATCCTTACGCGGAATCTGCTTTCGGATATCCGCGATATCTTTTTCCGGGAGGTGTGCGGTCAAAAAATGCATTACCGCCGCCGACGGATCGACGGTATAACCCAGATCGACAATCTGTTGCCGGGTCTTCATCAACTGGGTCAGGCCGTTCGTGTCGACCTTAGCCGTGGTCCAGTGGGGATGCAGGACCTTCAGGAACTCTTCTTTTTCGAGCGCGCGCACCACATTCAGCGGATCATCTTCGTGAGCCAGTTGGGCGATTTCGTGTCCTACGGCGCTCTTCGAGATGTGCTCGATGTATTTATTCTCCTTGGCGGAATCGTAACGCTGCTGGGTGCGCTCCTCCATCGGCCAGTGAAATCGGGCGGCAAAACGGGTGGCGCGAATCAGGCGCGAAGGATCCTCCACGAAGGAATAGTTGTGGAGAACGCGCAGCAGTTTGGCTTCAATGTCGGCCACGCCATTGAAGGGATCAAGCAAGAGGCCGCGGGATCCCTCATTCAGTGAGAGCGCCATGGCGTTGACGGTAAAGTCGCGGCGGCGGAGATCTTCCTGGATGCTGGCAGGAGCGACGGCGGGCGGCTTGCCCACCTTCTCATAAATTTCCGTATGGGCCATACCGATTTCAGCTCGGACATTGCCGGGAAGCACCAGGAATAACGTGCGGACATCGTCGTCGTGGCCGGCAAGCTGGGCGCCAGCACGTTCGAAATCCTTTTGTAATTTAAGGGGATTGCCCTGGACGGTAAAGTCGAGGTCGCGGATGGTGAAGCCGCTGATGATATCGCGGATTGCACCACCGGTGAGGTAGAGGGTGACTCCCGCTGTGCGGGCTACTTCTTGCACGAGGTTGACGCCCTTAAGCTGATCCGGCGTCAACCGGATTTCCATGGTGTAAATGTAATCAGCCATTCGTATTCAAGCGATCGTCTTTAAGCGTCCAGATCCAGCGGCCGTGCGGAGTTTCCTTGCCTTCTGGGCGCTCTGACTCATGTTTTCCACAACATTTCCACAGGAAGACTCGGCCCGGATGTGCCAACTCGGCGCTTAATCCAGCACAAGCCATTCAATCCAAGACACTTATACAGGTTTGAGTGGCAGGAAGGCAACTTAAAGAAATAACACAACGTTTACGATTTGGCTACTGCCAACGTGGATTCCAGCGAATTCGCGCGAAATAGTGCGAGAATCACGATGCGGCACGATTCGTTTCCGCATGGCTTTTCGCGCAACTCCGCCTTCATGCCTTCGACCCATAAAAAGGTTATCGTCCGAAAGATGGACCGGGATTCGGTCTCCGGCTACGTTTCGCCTGCGCACTATGTGAATGAAGGCAAGCTGGAATTGCTGAACACCGCAGGCAACGTGGTGGCGATGGACCTGCGCGAAATCAAGGGAGTTTATTTCGTGCGGGAGTTCGGCGACTCGGAGTCGCTGACCCGCAAGACTTTCACTTCCCGTCCGCGATCCGAAGGCCTGTGGGTGCGCCTGCGCTTTAAGGACAACGAGATCCTTGAAGGCCTCATGCCCGCCGACCTTACCCAGACCACGCCTGAAGGCTTTCTGATTAATCCTCCGGATCAGCGTTCGAACACGCAACGCATCTTCGTGCCACGCACGGCGCTGGAGTCGCTGACCGTACTGGCGGTAATCGGAGCAACACGGCGTCCGCGGCGTGGGGACCTTGACGATCAGCGTCAGGTACCGATGTTTGAGGACTAAGAGTCCGACGGATCGACGAGGGGCTCGTCTCGCTCCAAGAACTTTAAGGTTAAAGAACGTCATACTTATTAATAAAGATCCGATTCAAGAACAAGGTCAAAGGCGACGCACACGACTGCCCGTCCCACACCAACCTTTTAGTTCGACGGAGTCAGGAGGAAGGCGTGGTTGTGGCCGCCCTTGGTTCCGTAGCCGGTGATCTGGCCCAAGGCGTTAATGGCATTGGCGTTAACCAGCACCCAGCCGGAGTCGGCGGCGATCAGCTTGTTCAAGTCCTCCATGCCGCCGGTGGATGTCCAGACCATGGCATGCGGGGCATTGTCCCGGATATTTCCGTAGCCAACTATCTGGTTGCTGTCGTTGATGCCGAAGGCGATGCTGTAAGTGCCGCCCGGGAGGGTGCCCAGGTCAGCGATTTTGTGACTTGCATCCCATTTCACGGCGTGCCAATCGACGAACAAACCCGAGTTAGACTGTCCGACAATGATGCCCGAGGAGTTGACGGCATTCGCAATGCTGGTATTTCCACCGGGAAGTGTTCCCAGATCTTTCATCCCTGCCGCCTGCGTCCACTCAAAACCATGAGAGGAAAACGGGGGACCGTAGCCGAACACCGATTCGCCAACAATTTCGCCATTATCGTTAAGGTCGAGTGCGGCTGTAAAAATGCTTTTGGGCAAGGCGGCGATCTTCTTAATTTTGTGATCCGTCCAGGTTGCCGCATCGACGAGCGCTGAATTCACGAATGAGTCGCCGGCAATCAGTCCGGAAGAATTAATTTCGAAGGCGCAACTGGAATTTCCACCAGAAAGCGTGCCGAGGTTGATCATTCCGCCGGTAGAACTCCATTCGAAGGCAACGAAGTTGTATCTCTTCTGCGGGTTGGAACTTACATTGGAGAAGCCCACCACGTGGCCAAGGTCATTCAGACCGATGGCGCCACTGATGTCGCCGCCGGGCAAAGTGCCCAGGTCTTTGAGGCCGCCGCTCTTCGTCCAATAGAAGGCGTGCTGCCCGACTCCGGTCCCGGTGCAGGGATAGCCTTCGCTGCTTGCGGTGTCCGCACAACCGGCGACCGCTCCGCTGGAGTTGATCCAAAAACCGCTACTCTCGTTGTCGCCCTTCAAAACGCCTATATCAGTGACAGTGTAAGTTTGCGCCCCCGAGCAGGCGGTCAAAATCGATACCGCAAGAACCCCCAGCAGAGGTTGCTTCATCGAGTCTATCTCTCCGTTCTTCGACGCAGACCAGTATGAACTCGGTCCCGAAAAGTAACAACTACGCAGTGCCGGGCGACAAAACACCGGTCAGATTAACGGCAAGTGACTGAGGATATCCAGCGAATCAGAATGATATTGCAATACCCTGAAAGTTGAGATAAAAAGGCTCGATCCCGTGCGCACTAGATGCAGCATGGCGAGATGGATTGGGCCACTTCCTTCCTCTTATCCCCGTCCGTTCTCCGCGGGCGCAGCTATGTCTGAGTAAAGGTGCTGAAGTAATGAGAGCTATCTGCCGTTTCTCCCCTCGAGTTGTGTGTGCCCTAGCATTGGTAGCTGTGGCTACGAAGTTTCCATCCGCATTGTTGGCACAGGAAACGAGTGCGGCGCAACCTGCGTCGCGGCCATTAATTACGCAGCCCATCGATGAGGCGCAACTGAGTGTGCTGAAAGGCAACACACATCCGTTGGCGCGGCGGGAGTTCGACTTGGGGACAGCACCGGCGACGCTCCCCATGCAACGCATGCTTTTGGTTTTGAAGCGTAGTCCAGATCAAGAATCTGCACTGAGAAAACTTCTCGACGATCAGCAGGATAAGGCGTCCACCCACTTCCATCAGTGGCTTACACCCACACAATTCGGCCAGCAATTCGGGCCTACGGATAATGACATCCAAATTATTACTTCGTGGTTGCAGTCGCACGGATTTCAAGTCGGCTCGACCAAAGGGCGCGCCGTGCTTGAGTTTTCCGGCTCTGCGAGCCAAGTGCGGGAAGCATTTCACACCACGATCCACAAGTATGCAGTCAAAGGAGAGCAGCACTGGGCCAACGATAGAGACCCACAGATTCCGACGGCGTTGACACCGGCTGTGGCGGGAGTGCTCACGCTGCATAATTTCTTAAAGAAGCCAACCATTCATGTGGTCAAAGAACCTGCCGCGGCAAAGATCGTTCCTGGGAAGAAACCACTGGTTACCTTTCCGGCCCAAAACGGCCAGCCAATCACCAATGCTCTGGCACCGCAAGACTACGCGGTGATCTACAACATTAATCCTGTGTACAACAACGTTCCTGTCGGCATCACTGGCACAGGAAGCGTCATCGGCGTGATCGGCCGGAGCAACCTCTTCAATGGAGGAGAGGATGTCAGCGATTTTCGCAATAACGCTTTCAGCATCCCGGTGGGCAGCGGCAGCTTCAACATAGTGCTCAACGGTCCCGATCCGGGCGACCTGGGTGGCGGCGAGGAAGCCGAGGCGACGTTAGATTCCACCTGGTCGGGGGCGATTGCCTACGGAGCAACGGTCAACCTCGTAGTCTCAGCCACGACAAATTCTACCGACGGCGTGGATCTGTCTGAGGTCTACATTGTGGAGAACAATTTCGCCGACGTCATGACTGAAAGCTTCAGCAGTTGCGAACTCCTGGCTGCCGATGCGCAGCTTGCTTTCTCGAACCGTCTGGCGGAACAAGCTGCAGCCCAGGGCATCACCTATTTGGTATCGGCGGGCGACAGCGGGGCGGAGGGCTGCGACGACCCCTCGACGCCACCTGCGACCAATTCCATCTCCGTCAACTTGCTCGCGTCTACACCCTTCACTGTGGCCGTCGGCGGTACCATGTTTAATGAGAGCGGATTGGAGAGCAAATACTGGGGAAGCGAGCCTCCGGTGCAAGAGTCGGCCATTTCCTACATCCCGGAAGATGTGTGGAACGAGAGCAGCCTCAGCAACGGTTTGTGGTCAGGAAGCGGCGGGGCCAGCGCGGGAAATATCCAAGCTGGCGGCACAACGCCTGGAGTTATTAAGCCGTCCTGGCAAGCGGCTGTGCCGGGGATTCCGAACGACAACGTGCGAGACTTGCCCGACGTTTCCTTGACCGCCGCGGGACATGACCCTTATCTGCTATGCCTGGACGGCTCCTGCGTCCCCGACAGTCAGGGAGAAATCTCCGTTTACTTGATCAGCGGTACTTCGGCTTCGACTCCGTCGTTCGCGGGAATTATGGCTCTGGTCGACCAGAATCGCGGCCGACAGGGACAGGCAGATTACACGCTCTATCGCCTGGCGGCTGCAGAAAGCGCCTACCCGACCCAATGTAACGGCTCAAACGCGGCGACGCCCCCTGCCACGACTTGCATTTTCAACGACGTAACGGTTGGGAACAACGTAGTACCGGGTGAGGTCGGCACACAATATCAGGCGACTCCGGGCTACGATCTGACTACCGGACTTGGTTCAGTCAACGTGGCCAATCTGGTCACTGCTTGGGGCGCTAGCACATTCAGTCCCACGACTACGGCGTTGAAATTGAATTCAGCTGTGACCCCGATAACCGTTGCTCACGGCACCGCGGTCAATGTCACGATCTCGGTCACTCCCAATAGCGGCACCGTCATGCCTAAGGGCGAGGTTTCTCTGATTGCCACGGCGGGAGGCGCGGGAAGCGGGCTCCAGGGATACACGCTGGTGAACGGTTCTATTAGCTCTACCTCCACGACCGATCAGCTCCCGGGTGGCCTTTCGTACCTCGTGCACGCGCACTATGCCGGGGACGGGGCCTTCGCTCCCAGCGATTCCACCCCGGCAATTACGGTGACGGTCACGGCGGAAAGCAGCACGACAACGGTGTCCGCTTTCAATCAGAGTGTGCAGGGCAGTCCGCAGATTTTAGGGAATACCACATTGCCGTTCGGCACCGGTGTATTGGTGCGCGCGGATGTTCTCGGAGCGTCGGGTCATGGCGCAGCGACTGGGATGGTTACCTTTACGGATACCTTCGGAAGTTTGCCGGGAGCAATTTTCAACCCCGTCGCGAACCCAGTTTCTTTGAACAGCCAGGGCAACACCTCGATTGGTGCCGGCGTCATCAATTTTGACGCTGGCAGCCACAGCATCTCGGCAAGCTACGCCGGCGACCTGAGTTTCAAGATGAGCAACAGTACCCAACCCGTGACCTTCACCATACAGCCGGGTTTCGCCGGAGTCTCGGGTCCGACCGATGTTAGCGTGACCAGCCCTGGCATGTCAGGTACTACCGCGGTCGGCATCATCGCTTCTACGGGCTTTACGACAGCCGTGTCGTTCACCTGCTCGGGCTTACCGGCCGAAGCCGCCTGCAGTCCGACGTCGGCTACGGGCAGTGGTCCTGACACGATTGTGAACACCAACATCACAGTGAGTACTACAGCACCGCACACCACGATGCTTCAGCCCGGCCAGCGCCCGTACTATTTCGCTACCATCTTTTTCTCGACGATCTTTACCCTGATCCCGGCGATCTTTGGCGGGCTGCCGTTGGCCGGCGTCTTCTTCCTGGCTACGCCTGAACGACGGCGGCGGAGCGTGCTGCTGGGAATGATGTTACTTGCGCTGCTGGTTACTGTCCCGGCCTGCGGGGGCGGCGGGGGTGGAAGTCATCATACGCAAGATCCCGGCACGCCGGCCGGCACCTATATGGTGACAGTCACCGCGACGGCAGGATCGATTTCACAACAAGGCAGCTTTAGGCTAACCGTGCAGTAAAGGCGAAGCCGGACTTCTTAATTATTCCCGTTTTTTCCGCTTGGCTCTCGAGCGCCGGGGACTTGCTCGTCGTCCCCGGTCTGTGTCCGTTACAATCTCGCTGACCCTTTCTTTATCTTTGATCTTTGTTGAGTTTTTTCTTTTTGAGCTATTCCTATGAAACTGTCTCACATTGCATCCGTTCTGAACGTGCGCCTCGAAAACGAGTCGACAGATACTGAAATTACTGGCCTCAACGGCATCGAGCAGGCGGGGCCCGGTGAATTGACATTTATTTCGAATCCTAAGTATGCAGCGGCGGCGCGTTCGACCAAGGCTTCGGCGGTGCTGGTGGCAGAGGATTTTACCGGCATTTCGACGGCCAGACTGCTGCGGGCAAAAGATCCTTATCTGAGCTTTGCGCGGGCGCTCGAACTGTTCCATCCCGGGTTGCGTTATGAGCCGGGAGTGCATAAAAGTGCAGTGGTTCATACCACGGCTAAGATTGGGCGTAACGCGCATCTCGGTCCTTATGTGGTGGTTGGAGAGAACGTCAAGATTGGTGACAATGCAGTGTTGCTGGCGCACGTGGTTATTTATCGCAGAGCGAAGATTGGGAATAATTTCTTTGCGCATGCGCAGTCGGTGGTGCGGGAAGATTGCGTCATCGGTAATAATGTGTTGCTGCAAAACGGAGTGGTGATTGGGTCCGACGGCTTCGGTTTCGCCAAAACTGACGATGCGCGCTGGTACAAGATCCCGCAGCCTGCGCCCGTTGTGATTGAAGACGACGTGGAAGTGCAGGCGAATTCCTGCATCGATCGTGCCAGCGTCGGCGAGACGCGCATCCGGCGCGGGGTTAAGATCGATAATCTCGTGCAAGTCGGTCATGGATCGCAAGTGGGGGAAGACGCGCTGCTTTGCTCGCAGGTCGGACTTGCGGGTTCCACGGAAATTGGCAAGCGCGTGATTTTGACTGGGCAGGTGGGGGTGGTTGGACACTGCAAGGTTGGAGACGATGCCATCGTCACCCCTCAGAGCGGTGTGGCCCACGACATTCCGGCTGGAGCGCTGGTGAGTGGGGCCCCTGCAGTCGATCACAAATTATGGCTGAAGTATTCTGCGCTCCTGTCGAAGCTGCCTGAGATAGCACGGGCGTTGCGGACGAAGAAGTGATTCAGTGGCTCAAGCCGAATTCAACTACTTTTCGAAACTGGCGGCGGTTGAAGAACTCCTGTGTTCCTCCGGCAGTCCGCTATCGATTACGGCTCGCACTTTCTCCATCAAGCATTCGCGGCTGCCGAAATCTTCGGGTTCGATCGGCGGATGAAATTTCACCGTCACTGTTCCCGGCCTGATTGCGAACCTGCCCTTCGGCATCACCTCGTAAGTACCGGTGATCGTAATCGGCACCACCGGGACTCCGCATTCCATCGCGAGATAGAACGGTCCTTTCTTGAATGGCAGCAATTTGCCGTCGAACGAACGCCTGCCCTCGACATAGATCGTCATGTTGAGGCCCTGCTGCACGACCTGCTTGGCGGCGCGCACGGATTCGATGCCAGCGTCGCGATTGCCGCGATCGACAGGCACGAGCGATCCCATCCGCATCGCGCGGCCCAGGATTGGATAGTTGAACAACTCCTTTTTCACCATCACGGAAGTACGCTTCGGGATAAGTGGAATCGTGACCGGCGGATCCACATTCGATACGTGATTTGACATGAAGATGTAGGTGCGCACCGGATCTAGCCGATCGAGTCCCACGGTTTCGACGCGCACGCCGGTCAGACGCACGCCATTCCATGCGCCCATCATGAACATGCGGTAGAGCAGGCGAATATCTCCCGTGATGAACGTCCAGGGAAATCCGATGAGGGCCGCCACGGGCGCGGCCAGTGCCCAGAAGACGAGCATCGCGATGGTGCGGATCATTATTTCTATTTCTTGCCTGTATTTCTTGCCTGTGCCTTCAAATGTGGGTTCGCTCTAGTGCGAGTGCGTCTCTGGAGCAACCTGCGCTTCGCCCTTCAACCAGGCGGCGCGGTGCGCCATTTGTTCCGGGTTCGTTTTTTCCATGTTCTTGAGTTCGTAGGTGATTTCTTCGTGGCTCCCGGCTTTCCACTTCAACTCACGCTCCACACTGCCGCGGCTGCGAAGTTTCACGGTGATCGTGTCACCCGCAGTAAGGCCCACCAGGTCCTGCGAGGATTCCTGTCCCGCGATCCTGCCGTTGATCTCCAGGATAATGTCGCCAACCCGCAATCCCGCTCGCTCGGCTTCGCTGCCCGCGGTCACGGCTGCAGCCGCCATGGGACCATCGAAGTTTCGCGAGCTTACAAAGCCCGCGTCCGCGGTCACCACTTTTCCTTCGATCACCCGAAGTCCCACAGCGCGAAAAAAATCATTCCAGGGAATCTCATCTGTGCCCTGGACATATTTCGCAAAAAACCAGCCTAGATCCGCATGGCTCACAGCTTCCGCTGCCTCGCGTACGCCGTCTGAATCCGGGAAAAACTTTCCCTTCTTAGCGTAGTTTTCATTCATCCACTGAAAGACTTCACGAAGGGACGTCTGCCAATGACTGGAGTCGCGCACGGCCAAATCTAACACGATCCCCAGCAACTCTCCTTTGTTGTAATAAGAAATGCTGCGCTCGGGACGACGGTAATACGGATTGCCTTCGAGCCATGCATCGAGGCTGGAGGCTTCCGCAGATTGCGTGAGATGAGCGGGGCGCCGCTCGAGTTCGCCGATTCCCGACGCCAGCTCTTGCTCGAACTGGAGTTCGTCGAGGAGGCCGCTGCGCAACTGAATAATATCCGCCGCGGTGCTCGTGCATCCTTCGCTAAACCAAAGCGCGCGCGTGTAATTTTCTCTGGTATAGTCCACGGGCTCTAGGGTTTGCGGGCGAATGCGCTTCACGTTCCACAGATGAAAAAACTCATGCGCCGTCACCGACGCCAGAGCTTCCGGAGACCGTGACAGCACATCGGCGTTGACATCGATTGCGGTTGAATAAGAATGCTCCATGCCGCCGCCCGCCGGTCCGTGGGGGAAATGGTAGAGGAACATATAGTTATCGAAGGGACGATCGCCCATCCAACTGGTTGCTGCGGCCACGATTTTGCGCAGCATGGTGGTGATCGTATCCATATCGTAGTCGGGGGCTTCGGCGTCAATCACAACCCGATAATGTCCGCCGGCCTCGTCGAAATCCGCCTCTTTAAACGTTCCAATCTCAACCGGAGAGTCGACCAGACGATCATAATTCTCGGCGCTGAATCTTCCTTCTTGTGAAAAAGCCAGCGGAGTGGCGATGCGCCATCCCTCGGGAAGATGGTTGAAGCGCACACTCATCGGCTCACTGCGAGCGTCCACCGGATAGATCAGAAGCTGCGCCAGATTGAAGAAGGCATGATGCGAGTTGAGTTGTGCGCCGAAGGGACCGAAGGAGTCCATATAAATCTGATACTCCAGAATTGTGCCACTTTCGGCACCGGAAACCTGCCAGCGACTCTTCGTCAACTGTTGCACGGTAAGCGGCCGGCCGGCGCGATCTTTGGCGCGGACCCAGTTCACGTACTGGGCGAAGTCGCGAACCTGATAGAGCGCATTCCAGACGGGAAGCTGTAACTCGCGTTGCGCCGATCCTGCGGGCAAAATGATTTGAACTTCTACCAGATGATGTTCGGGATTTGCCAGAGAGACAGTATATTCGGTCCCGGCAGCGCAACGCGCCAGAGTAAGCCCGAGCAGCAGAACGACGGAGATGATTTCGCGCTTGGGGGTGCGCCGCAAATCGAAATGCTTCATTGGTTTCCCGTCGCGCTCGCCGAACCTGCGCTGCCATGTTCTTCGGCAAGAGCTCTTAATCGCGCCGGAAGTTTTTCATAGATTCCGCCGAATCCGCCATTCGAAAGAATTGCAACGATATCGCCGGCACTCATCTCCGGGGCAATGGTCTGGACAATCTCGTCGGCGTTTGCTATCAAGCGAGCGCGCCTGCCATGTCTTTGAATATCTGCTGCCAGTTCCGGCAGCTCCAGGCGTTCATTTTCCGGAACCGCTTCGGAGCGGAATACACCCGCAACAATAATCTCGTCGGCGACCGCCAGACTTCGCGCCAGATCAGTTTGCAACACGCGGCGACGCAAAGTATTGGAACGCGGCTCCAGAATCGCCCACAACCGCGCTCCGGCATAACGCGCCCGCAACGCCTTCAGAGTGCCCGCAATCGCCGTGGGGTGATGGGCAAAGTCGTCAATAATGGTGATGCCATTTACCAGCGCCTTTACTTCCAATCGGCGCTTGACGCTTTTGAATGTCTTCAGCGCCGCGGCAACCTCTTCCTTTGGTATTCCGTAGGCCGCAGCCATCGCCGCCGCAGCGGTTGCGTTCCAGACGTTGTATTCGCCCGCTAAGGGAAACTCGAAATTCGCCCAAGGGCGCCCCTGGTGAAGTATCGACCACGAGGTTTGGACCGCTTCCAATTTCAAGTCCGCGATTTTCCAGTCCGCGCTTTCGCTGGTGCCATAGCGCTCGCTGGGACAGAACGCTTTGCTGAGGCAGCGCTCGAGGCTGGCGCTTTCGGCAGCGTCCCCCGCTATTCCATCAAACGCGATAATCCGTCCGCGGCGCGGGATCAGATTCACCAGGCGTTTGAAGGCCGTCTCCACGGCGTCCAGATCTTTGTAGATATCGGCATGATCAAACTCCACCGAGGTTAAGATTACGGCGTCCGGAAAATAATGCAGGAACTTTGGTCCCTTGTCGAAGAAGGCTGTGTCATACTCGTCGCCTTCAAGAATGAAATGTTTTCCCTGCCCCAGATGAAAGCTGGAGCCAAAATTTTCTGCGATTCCGCCGATCAAGAACGAGGGCTGCATTCCGGCGGTATGAAAAATCCACGCCAGCATCGAGGTGGTGGTGGTTTTGCCGTGAGTACCCGCGACCACCAGCACTTCCTTGCCACGCAAGAATTCATCATGCAGTAATTGCGGGAGCGAGCAAAACGGGATCCGGTGATCCAGCAAGTGCTCCAGTTCGGGATTTCCTCGTGAAATCGCGTTGCCCACAACTGCAAGGTCGGGGGCAGGATCGAGATTGCGCGGGTCAAAGGGTTGTGCGACAGGAATTCCGAGCTCCTCCAGAAAATCCGACATGGGCGGATAGGCGGCCGCGTCCGAGCCGGTCACGCGAAAGCCGCGTTGTTTCAGCATCCCCGCGAGCGACGCCATCGCCGTGCCACAGATGCCGATTAGATGAATGTGTTTCTTGGAGTTCATGCTTTTTGTCGCTAACTTCTTGCCGGCGCAGCGGTCACGGCCGCTTCGAGAATCTTTAACTCCACCCGCCCATGGCGCACGGTCAACCCAGCCTTCACACCGATCGGCAGCGTGATATTCCGGGCCGTCACATGGCCCGAGCGCAAGCCGTAGGCCACAGGAATTCCCAGGTCAGCCACAATGCGCAGCACGACTTCTTCGAGCTTGTATCCTTGATGGGCGGTCTGCACGCAATCCCGCATTTCCCCGAAAATAATGCCACGCGCGGTCGCTAACTTTCCCGACAGCTTCAATTGCATCAGCATGCGATCGATCTGATAAGGTTTCGCGGCCACGTCTTCAAGAAACAGAATAGTTCCTTCCGTGCGAATCTCGTAAGGGGTGCCCAAAGAAGCTACCAGGATCGACAGGCATCCGCCGTAAAGAATTCCTTCGGCGGCGCCGTCGACCAAGCCAGTCACTCCGGAATCTGTGCCCAAATCGAGCTCCCATGACGTACTGACAGCGAGCGCGGCCTGCCATGAGGCCAGGTCGACTCCATCTTCGTGCGCCCAGTCCTTCGCTACCATTGGGCCATGGAAAGTGACGAAGCCACCAACGTCGGAGAAGTAAGTGAGCAGAGTGGTTAGATCGCTATAGCCTACAAAAATCTTGGGATGCGATTTGATCTTCTCCAGGGCGAGTGCTTCCAGAAGATAGTTCGCGCCATAGCCTCCACGCGCGCAAACGATGGCCTTCACATCCTCGCGCGCAAACATGGCTTCCAATTCGCGCGTCCGGCGTTCTACCGATCCCGCGAAGTAAAGTTCCTGATCAAAGATAGAGTCAAAATAAAACGGCCGGTAACCGGCACGGCGCAGCCCTTCGCAACCGGCTTCCAGATCGGCGCGCTTGAGGTTGCTGGCAGGCGCTACAATGCCAACCGTGTCCCCCGATTTAACGGCAGGAGGCTTGATGCGCGGTGCTGAAGGCAAGGACATGCAGTCAGAATCGATCTCGAGATAAAAGGCTGCTCAGCGAATGAGTTGCGACTCATGCGCGTACCCCGGAAACCTCGACGCCCTAAGGTATAAAAAACTCTCCCCGGCAGACCAATCGCGCGCTGCCTCGCAGAAACACCAAATTGTTTTCCTGACGCACCGTCTGTGCGCCGCCCGGAGCGTGAACGCGCACCGGCGATTCCACCTTGTCAGTGTTAAGAGCCGCCACCGCTGACGCGCAGGAACCTGTGCCCGAAGATTCGGTCTCCCCGACCCCACGCTCAAAAAAGCGCGCCCGCACATCGTGCTTTCCATCGACCACAACCATCTCAACGTTAACGCCCTGCGAGAACTGAGAGCTGCGCTGAATTTCTGCTGCCTCGGCCTGCCAGTTGTCGGGAAAACTCGACAGGAGTAAAACATAATGCGGATTGCCCATCGAGACCGGGATTCCTTGCACCTCTCCGGTGGCAAGCTTTACCGTCAACTTCGACCCTACAGCGGCTTCGCCCATCTCGATCTCAAACTCGTATTCGGATTCAGTTCGCTCGGTCAGCACACAAGTCTTCAATCCGGCACCGGTCTGTATGGTAATTCGCTCTTTCTGCTGCGTTGCGCAAACGTAAGCTGCGACACAGCGCGTGCCGTTACCGGAAATCTCCGCTACCGAACCATCAGCGTTGATCAGACGAATCTCCATGTCGGCCGATAGGTGCGGATACATCCACTCCGCTCCATCCGCACCGACGCCTTCGTGCCGATCGCAGATCCGTCGGGTGAGCGCCGCCGCATCCATGCCACCTTTGAGAATGGCAGCGTCGATCAACAGAAAGTCATTGCCGCATGCGCTGGCCTTCACAAACGGAATTACCGCGGACGGAAAGCTCACTCTAATTCCACCGGCCCCAGAGAAGCCACGCTCCCAAGTACCGGCGACGCCTTCAGTTCACGCAGCAAATTATTCTGCTCGCGATTGCATCCCGCCACGTCAAACTGCAGGCGGACGTGCTGGCCGGTGTTGCCACTCAAAACGTTTTGCATCATGCGATGGCGATGCTCGAGGATGCGGTTGACCTCCTCGGTGATTTCTTCCACGCTGCCGCCGGTTACCTCATAGCAGATGAGCAGTGTCTTGAGATTGAAAGTCCGTTCGAGATGGCCGAGGGAAAATAATGCGATCAGCACCACGCAAGTGCCGAAAACGGCCGTCAGGTAAAGGCCGCCACCCGTGGCCATTCCGATCGACGCCACAACAAACAAAGTTGCAGCCGTGGTGAGGCCGGTCGTCAGCCCGCGCATGTGCAGAATCGATCCTGCGCCGATGAAGCCGATTCCGGGAATGATCTGCGCCGAAATGCGAGTGTGGTCGCCCATGTGTTCTACGGCCAGCACGTCGGATAGAAGCGTGAACAGCGCTGCCCCAAAACAGATAAACATGTTGGTGCGCAGGCCAGCAGGCCGGCGTTTCAGTTCCCGCTCCAGCCCGATGATTCCGCCCAGCACCGCTGCCAGCACGAGCCGCGTCAAAGAGCTCGCGACTACGCCGCTCGCCATCTCGGCGTGGAGCAAGTTGACAATATGCTGCCAGTGCATGGTTTACTTTCTGCCCGGAAGGAGATGGCCGGATTTTATCACTGCGCCGCAGCGCTCCGGCAGAGCCTGCGTTAACCTGCCTGATTACCGGGCGCTGCCTTGCACGGGCAGGTGTAATCGACCTTGAAAGATAGCCGCCGGCGATTGTCCAGTGGTATGCAACTCGATCAATGCGGGGAGATGGTGGTCGCGCGCCGCCGTCCATACGGGGTCGCCCTCGAACCCCACGACATAATCCGCGTGCGCTGCGGGATCCGCGAGAGCTCGCTCCCACAAACCTTCAGGGTCGGCGGGATATTTCCAGACCCGATGGTTGCCTTCGTTGATCGTCCGGCGCAAAGCAATGCCGGCCTGCTCCAGTGCGCCAACGTGTTCGCCTAAATACATCAGCAACGTGGAATTCGGTGGAAGCAACTTGATCCAGTCACCGAGTTGGCGGTCGAGGGCAATACGACTTTTCATGTTTACGACCGCTTCCCGATAGCAGATGGGATCGGCACGCCAGATCGCTGCGTAGCTGGTCGCCACCACCAGCAAGCTTCCCAGCACTGTGGCCGTGCCCGTCCAGGGGCGCCAGGAAGCCTCAAAACGCGGGAACTTCGTGGCTGACTGTACCAAGAAAGAAATACCCATGGATACAAATATGGCGAATGCGGGAAGCAGTTGCAATCCATATCGAACGTTGTATTGAGCGAAGGGCCACCACGTCGGAACAAAAATTGGAACGCTTCCGTAGGCCAGCGATAGCGCGTAAAACGGTAATGGCGTCCAGAGCAGCAAGGCCGCGCGTCCGCGCCGATAAAACCATGACGCTAAGCTTCCTAGTAAAGCCAGGGCCAGCCACAGGCGGCCCAGCCAACTCGACTCAGCTACGTTGAGTTCGGCCGCTTTCAGAAAATAGGAACCGGCCGCCAACAGATTCCCTTTCGCCGGATTAACCGTCGCGGTTTTCCTCTCGATCGATTTTGCCGAGTACGGTCCATTGGCGAATTCCAGCGGATTCCGGTAGACCGCCGCGTTGTAGGCCATCCAGAGAATGGGCGCCGCTGCCCCAATTAGAAGAAAAGTGATGATCTGACCTCGCGAGGGCAGGCTGACAAGTTTAGATGCTTTGTCTTTCCTTATCTCGCCTTGACGGGAATACACCATGAGGGATGCAAGCATGACCAGCGCGGCCAGAAACCATCCGTCGTAACGCGTTAAGCAGGCCGCGGCCAGACAGAGTCCGCATCTGGTGAGGGCCTTCGCATTCCCTTTGGCAAATTCGGCGAAGTACACGATTGCCCAAATAAAAAAGGCCAAGTACAGAGACTCGCCCATGGCGGTGGCCTGCATGTAGATCAGATTTGGATTCGCGGCGTAGAGGATGGCCGCAGCCCACGCCGCTACTTGAGGAGAACCGTCTTCTTTTTCCTCGCGACCGGAGGCTGTGCGCGCCAGGCGGAATACTCCAAGCACAGCGAGCACATAGGCCGCCATCGACGGAACGGAGCCGCCCGCGCCACTCTGCCACATTTGTTGCGAAACTATAAAGGGCAGGATCAGCAGGTGTGGCAGGGGAAGCCAAACGGTTCCCAATTGCAGGAGCCCTGGAGTTCTCGAATCAAATACGCGGCGGGCAATGTTGATATGCGCCACCGCGTCGCCGTAGAGAACTAGATCTCCATGCCGGTAGTAGAAAAGAAAAGAAAATACCGAGATGAAGATCGCCAGCCACACCAGGCGCACGATCTCAATTTCGGAATGCGCCTTCGGAGGCAAAGATGAACGTTTCATTCGAGATGGGTGAGTTCGCGGAAAATCTGAAAGCGGGCATCAATTTCTTCGCGCGTCAGTGACTGCAGCCGCTCCGTGCCAAAATTTTCCACGGCGAAAGATCCCATCACTCCACCGTAGAAGAGCGCCCGCTTCAGGACTTCGCGATTCAATTCAGGTTGCGATGCCACGTAGCCCATGAAACCTCCGGCAAAGGAATCACCCGCACCCGTGGGATCCTTTACTTCATCGAGGGGCAGAGTCGGCGCGCGGAAGGGATGACGGCCAATCCCGAAAGCGCCCTCGCGAAAAAAGATCGTGGCACCGTATTCCCCGTGTTTGATCACCAGCGCCTGCGGCCCCATGGCCAATACTTTTTGGGCAGCGCGCGGCAGACTCTTCTCCTCAGCCAGCATCTTGGTTTCAGTATCATTGATGAGCAATACGTTCACCAGCTTCAAGGTTTCCGCCAGTTCCTTGCGCGCACCCTGAATCCAGTAGTTCATGGTGTCGCATCCGGTAAGGCGCACGCCGTTCATCTTGCGCCGCACGTTGGCCTGCAGTGTGGGCTGGATGTTGGCCAGAAACAAGAACTCGGTATCTTCATACTCCTGCGGAATTCGGGGCTGGAATTTCTCAAACACATTCAGATCGGTAAAATTAGTCTTGGCTTCGTTAAGATTTTCGGCGTACGACCCTCCCCAGCGAAACGTATTGCCCGCGGCACGCTCGATGCCACGCGTGTCCACGCCGCGCTTTTTCAGAACACTTTCATGCTCTTCGCTGAAGTCCTCGCCTACGACTGCTACCACGCGCACCTGCGTGAAATAGCTGGCGGCCAGGGAGAAGTAAGTCGCCGCTCCGCCCAGAATGCCTTGCACGCTGCCGGAGGGCGACGTGATGTCGTCAAACGCAACCGATCCTACAACCACGATGCTCATCGGAAATCCTGTTCCCTTTTCATGAATCAGCGACGCTATTTTGTCTTTAAGTATTTCCCGAGAATCAGTTGCAACTTCTTCCGTGTCGCAGCCGGAATCTTTTTGTGATCGGTCAAAATCGCGTGCGCCAGGGCTGAACCGCATCTACAGGAGCGGTCCCGCGGCATCGCGGCTACGGTCTCGCGCACCACTTTCGTCGCATTCTCCGCATTCCTAACCAGCACGGCGACGATTTGATCGACGGTGACTGAATCATGATGCGGATGCCAGCAATCGTAATCCGTAACCATGGCGACCGTTACGTAGCAAATTTCGGCTTCCCGCGCCAACTTCGCTTCCTGCAGGTTGGTCATGCCGATGACGTCCATACCCAGGCCGCGATATACGTTGGATTCGGCCTTGGTGGAGAATTGCGGACCCTCCATGCATAAGTAGGTTCCGCCGCGTTTTCCGTGGACGCCGATTTTGGTGCAGGCCTTCCCGACTACGCGCGCCATCTCTCCACATACAGGATCGGCAAAAGCGATGTGTGCCACCACTCCACCGCCAAAAAAAGTATCGATGCGGTGGCGGGTGCGGTCAAAAAATTGGTCCGGGATTACGAAATCCAGCGGCTTGTGTTCCTCCTTCAGCGATCCCACTGCGGAAATGGAAACGATCCTGTCAACTCCTAACTGCTTGAACCCGTGAATATTCGCGCGGAAATTCAGTTCGCTCGGCAGAATGCGGTGCCCGCGCGCGTGGCGCGCCAGGAAGGCCACCTTGCGACTTTCAAGCACGCCGCAGACGTAGGCATCGGAAGGCGCGCCAAACGGCGTCTTCACGCGCACCTCCTTCACCTTGGTCAGTCCCGGCATCGAATACAGGCCGCTGCCGCCGATTATCCCGATCTCCGCTTGGGCCACCCATCCTCCAAAACGTGCGCACTGCCAGAAAAGTTCTGCGCGCGTAGTTCAAACCCGTGATTATATCAAGCTCATCGTGCGCGACTTACTCGCGGCGTCCGGCGGCACATTACAATCTCCATATGCGACTCGCGACCGCACTTGTGGCGCTCACTCTATCGGCAGCCTCGGCTCTCGCTCAAAATGGCTCCTCGGTCGATCCCGGACCCAACTCCGTTACCGTGCCAGTAACGCTCGATCACAACCGCGTTGTCATCGACGTGTACTTGCCGCTGCCCGACGGCTCAACTAAGCGCGTGCGGGGCTGGATCGATAACGGCGATACGGAGGTTTGGATGTCGCGCCGGGCAGCGACGCTCATGGGACTTGTTGTCACCTGTGACGACAAGGAATGCTCAGCTCTACCACCGGCTGCCATCACAATCGGCGAAATGAAGATCCCGCTCTCGCCGGTCAAGCAAGTGAAAATCCCTCTGAAGCCGCCGAGCGCCGCTGCCGTCATGGCGGCGGGAATGAGCGCCGAGATCAAGATTCCCTCTTCTGTGCTGCGGAACTACGACGTGCTGGTCAATTTCCCCGACCGCGAATTCAGCATCGGCTTACCTGGAAGCCTGAAGTTCAAAGGCGTGAAGAGCAAGCTGCTGGTCAACGCCGATGGCCTCATCCAGATGCCGAGCAAGATTGAAAACAAGAATTACAATCTTGGTCTTGACGTTGGCTCTTCGATCAGCTTTCTTTCGGAAGATTTGTTCAACAAGCTCGCAGCCGCGCATGCTGACTGGCCACATATGGCTGGAGCCGTCGGCCCCGCCAACATGTGGGGTGGAAGGGATGAGACCAAATGGAAGTTGATGCGGGTCGACCGAATTCAGTTTGGACCGCTCTACCTTACTGATGTCGCCGTGGTCGCTTTGGATAAGGACGCCTCGGCATTCTTCGAAAAGCGGGCGGGCCTGGCGACCGCAGGCCTGATCGGCGGAAACGCCATCATGAACTACCGCGTCGGCCTGGACTACGCACACTCGACGGTCTATTTCGATCTGGGCAACACTTTCAAATTCCCTGACTTCGATGTCATTGGGCTCGTTCTTCGTCCCGAAGACGACACCCTCTTCACAATTCTTGGCGTCGCTGATTTCGACGGCAAGCCGTCGGTTCCTCGAGGTGATGAAGGCGTGGAAGCTGGCGATCATCTGGTTGCCGTCGATGGCATTCCGGTTCCTGACTCCACCATGGGGCAAGTCTGGTCCCTGCTGGAAGGTACGGCTGGCCAGGAGCGTAGACTGACCATCGAGCGCGCCGGACGGCAGCTCACTGTGGTCGCCAAGGTGCAGCATTTCCTGGGTAGCGCGGAAGAGAATCAGTCGAAGCAGAAGCCCGCTAAGAAATAGTGCCGTGGAGAATTCGCGGTCAGACTCACTTCTTAAAGACTTCTTTCTCCAGCGTCTCGGTGGTGGCCGCGTCCAGGCTCTCGGTTACCAAAACTGTATCTCCCTGCTCTTCGATCACGACTGCGCCTTCTTCCGTGGCCCACGCGTGCCAGCCTTGCAAAATATCGACCCTGTATTCGGGATGCTCCTCCCCCGCCTGGGCAGAAGAGGAATTCTTAACGTCCTCAACCTTCCTATATCTTTTAGCCAACGAGCGGGCATAAATTTCTGCAAATTCTGAGGCTTTCTCCGCGCTCGACCAGCGCGATACGTACATCAGACCGAGCGGAGCCGCAGCGTCATTCTTCGGGCGCGCCGCATAGTAATATCCGCCACGCCATTCGGGATACAGGCGCTCGGACGGCTTCTTTCCCGCGTATTGCTCGATCAGCACGGCGACATCGAACTCGCCCATCGCGCCGATATCGAACTTCACGTAATCCTTGAAGTCATGTTTGAATTCTACGACTGGCATTGGCGGAATCTGCTCGCCAGCGAGGTAAGTCTCGGGCTGCATGATCTGCCGTGTGCTGTGCGGAGGATTGGCGAGGACGCCCGCAAACGCTTTCTCCTTACCGCCTTTTTCCAGTAACTTCACTTCAAACTTCAAGCCGTAACTATAGGGAAACGTGAGCGATTCCCGCAGAAAAATGGGAGCGTCTTTGAAGACCTTGGAGTCGTCGGTGCCATCGGCCATCTGGGATTCCATCGCGTCGACGAGATCCGGAGAATCGAGAATGGAGCGGCCCACAGGCGCGAGTTCATATTGCAGCATCACGGCCTCCGCTTGTCCTTCGACCACCGCCTGGCGCGTGTCATCCTTCTCATCGTTCTCGATGTCGGCGGACGTGGGATCTTTTCTGATTTCGCCCAAATCTTTTTCGCCGCGCTTCATCCATTTCTCGAGCCCTACCATCTGATCCTGCAGGGCATGCGTCAACTCGTGCGCCATGACCGGTTCCTGCTCTTCCATGGGAACCCAATCCAGCAGATTCACGGTCTTGGTTTTGGGATCGTAGTATCCGGCGACCTGCTCGCGCAGCAGCGCCACCAGCAGCTTTTCGAGCTCGAAGTCGCGCGGCAACAGGCCAAACTTCTTCAGCACCAGTTCCGAGCGCTGCAGCCGCTTCACATCTTCGTCTCTCATGTGCTTGGTGAGATAGCCTTCCACCTCGTCGCGGCTGGTCAGACGGCGTTTGACTTGTTTCTTGATGGGCAGACCAGTTTGCTTACTGTCGAAAGCCAGAATCTCATCGACGGAGTGGAATAGCTCCTCCGCCTCCCGGGGAGTGATCTTGACCTCCGGCTTCTCTGTGGAGGGCGTGGTCGCAGGCTGTGTGGGCGGAGTTTGTGTGGGGCGAACACTCTTGTCCCCCTGGTTTTGATTCTGGTTTTGATTCTGATCCTGGCTCTGATCCTGCTTCTGTTCCTGCGCCGCCTGGCCCTGGACCTGTGCTGCGACCGCACCGCCGATCCCAATCAGCAGCACAACCGCGAAAAGCGGCCTCGGAACGCTCGCGCACAACAGCTTAAAGGTATCCATTAGGAACGAGTCTACCTTGTTTGCCTATACTTGCTTCAAGGACAAACTATGTCTCCGACTTCCCCGGTTAATCTTTGGGGCTCTGCCGCCCACGCCAGCGACTATCTAGGCCGCGCCGATGCGATTCCCCATCGCAGCGAGGGCGAGGCGACGCTTGTGGAATTCGTTCCCGCGAACCCGCGGCGAATTCTCGACCTTGGGACCGGCGACGGACGATTGCTGGCGCGAGTCAAGACTGCCCTGTCTACCTCGGTCGAAGCCCTAGCGGTTGACTTCTCGCCAGCGATGCTCGAAGCGGCGGGCACGCGCTTTGCGGGAGATTCTTCCGTCACTATCGTGAGCCACAACCTCGATCATCCTTTACCGGCTTGGGGAACGTTCGACGCGGTTGTTTCCAGCTTTGCAATTCATCACCTGGTGCACGAGCGCAAGCGCGTACTTTATGGCGAGATCCATGACCTGCTGAACCCGGGCGGCGTGTTTTGCAATCTGGAACACGTAGCCTCGCCCACCCGGCGGTTGCATGAAGAATTCCTACACAGCATCGGCTGCAGGCTTGAAACCGAAGACCCTTCAAACAAATTGCTAGATCTCGAAACCCAACTGCGCTGGCTGCGGGAGATTGGATTTGCGGATGTGGATTGTCATTGGAAGTGGCGGGAGCTGGCGTTGATGGTGGGGCGGCGGCTGAAAGACTTCAAATCGTGCGCGGGAACAACGTCGACGTGCTCCAGACCGTGGAAACAGGTGCAGGCATCCTTCGACCGGTTTGTGAAGGCGATCGGTTGGCTGCGCTCCCGATGACAATCAGGAATGGCTTTGGATTTTCCTCGCCACCCACTCCCCTGCCTCGCGCGTCCCGAGCGTTCCGCCTATGTCTTGCGTGGTTTTCTTCTGCCGCACGGCTTCCAGAACGGCTGCTTCGATCTTCTCGGATTCTTTCGCGAATCCCAAATGAGCCAGCATCATTGCCGCGGTCAGAATCGCGCCAAACGGATTCGCCAGATTTTTTCCCGCGATCGGCGGAGCGGAGCCGTGCACTGGCTCGAACATCGAGGTCTTTCCGGGATGAATATTTCCGCTGGCGGCCATGCCCAGGCCGCCCTGGAGGCCGGCAGCAAGATCGGTGATGATGTCGCCGAACATATTATTGGTCACGATCACATCAAAGGGCCGCGGATCGCGCACCATCTGCATGCAGAGGGCGTCGACGTACATGTGCTGCGCTGCAATCTGGGGATGTTCGCCGCTGACTTCCTTGAAGGCGCGCTGCCAGAGGCCGCCTGCATGCGTCATGGCATTTGACTTGTCGACCATGAGCACGCTACCGCGCCGCGAGCCGTCGAGTTTGAGATGCTGCTCACAATACTCAAAGGCGTAACGAATGATGCGCTCGACCCCCTTGCGCGTATTGATGTCTTCTTGAATCGCAATCTCATCCGGAGTGCCTTGCTTGAAGACTCCGCCGGCATCGGTGTAGACGCCTTCCGTGTTTTCGCGGATGACGACAAAATCCACATCCTTCGGCTCGACGCCTTTCAGCGGGCACAACGCGGCATCGAGCAGACGCACCGGGCGGACGTTGGCGTAGAGATCCATTTTGAAGCGCATGCCAAGCAGGATTTCTTTGGCGTGAAGGTTGGTCTTGACGCGAGGATCGCCGAAGGCGCCGGCGAAGATGGCATCGAAGTCGCGGCCAAGCATGGCGAAACCATCGGGAGGGACGGTCATACTGTCGCGTAGATAGCGGTCAGCGCCCCAGTCGAACTCGCTCATCTCGACGTCGGCTCCAGACGCTCCAATGACTCTCAGGGCTTGCGGGATTACTTCCCGGCCAATCCCATCTCCGGGAATAACGGCGATTCGTTTCTTGGAGGGCTTGTGGGGGTCCACGGCTGAAAACTTAACACAACCGCGGCCGAATGAGTAGGTTTCATGCGTGTTTCAGCACTAAGACCTGCAGGCGCTGGCCGTGACTCGGCGATGAATCGCGGCATGGTTCGCTATAATCAATATTCCATGTCTCGCACTCCACTCCAACAAGCGCTTCGTGCAAAGACGGCGAATGACGGGCCACCCGTGCGCGAGAGCGATTACCGCGGAGCCACAACGGCAACCAGCTTTTCCGGTGCGCAGGAGGAATTTACTGCGCTGCTGAATGGCTGCGGAGTTTATGATCTGGGCTTCCGCGCCAGAATTTCACTGAAGGGCGGAGATCGGGTACGCTGGATGAACGGCATGATTACCAACAATGTTCGGGATCTCGCCACCGCGCACGGTGTGTATGCTTTTCTGCTGAACCCGCAAGGCCGTATCCTTGGCGACATGGTGGTCTACAACCTGGGCGAGACACTTGAGATGGAAACGGATCTCAGCCAGCTGGAGAAGACTATCGCGACATTCGAGCATTACATAATCATGGACGACGTCGAAGTGACGAATATCAGCGAGCGTTGGACCGCGCTGGGCGTGGCGGGACCGAACTCGCGCGCTGTGCTCAAGGCTGCAGGGGTTGGGGTTCCGGATTTGCAGCCCTTACAAACCCACGCGGCACAATGCACCTGTGACTGCGACTGTGTGCAGTGCACGGTGGTGCGCGGAGAAGATGGGCAGCAGGAATCCTACGAACTCTGGCTCGCTCCTAAAGACGTTCACCGGACCTGGCAGGCTCTGGTCGCCGCGGGTGCGACGCCGGTGGGGAGTGAGGCGCTGGAGATGCTGCGTTTAGTGGCTGGCGTCCCGCTCTACGGGGTCGATATTCGCGAGCGCGACTTACCGCAGGAGACCGAGCAAATGCGGGCGCTCAACTTCAATAAGGGATGCTATGTTGGGCAGGAAATTGTGGAGCGCATCCGGTCCCGCGGGAACGTGCATCGGAAATTTACCGGCTTCTTGATCGACGGTGCGGCGGATGTTGTGGCAGGCACCAAGATTATTTATGGCGAAAAGGAAGTGGGCGAGGTCACGAGCGCCGCGGTTCTGCGCACGTCTTCCGGTGGACGAACGTTTGCCCTGGGATACATTCGACGCGAGGTTGGAGTACCAGGGCACGAAGTGACGATTGCCGGAGTGAAAGCGGCCGTGGCTCAACTGCCCTTCGACGCGCTTGCTGCGGGACTCGAGCGAGAAGCGTTGGTCCAGCATCGGTGAGAAAACTTTAGGGCGGAGTTTACTCAGGGTAAGTAACACTCGAACAAGATTTACATCCCATTTGAACGCGAGACATAAGGACATACTATGGCTGAGAAGAGACAGGAATCAGGTTTCACGGTAAACGACCGCCGCTTGTTCACGGAGGACGGAGAGTTGCGCCGGGAAGTTCGCGAGGAACCGGCCGCACCGAAGGCCGCTGCGGCTCCGCCTGCCCCTAAGGAAGCAGTTTCCGCGGTGCGCGACGAAGGCGCTGCCCCGGAGGTGCCTCCGATGCCGACGGCAGCGGAGCAGAAGGCGCAGGCCGATGCTTACCGGAAGTCGTCGGACGTGCTCGACTCGCGGGTAGAGCTCAGCGGCGGCTCGGCCAAAGAATTTGAGATGACATTCGAACGCTTCATGGCGTCGCTGTATATGACGGCGATGATGCAGCTCGGATTGATGCACCAGCAGGGGGAACAACCGCGCATGGATCTCATTGGAGCGCGCCAAACCATCGATACGCTGGCGCTGCTGGCGGAAAAAACCAGGGGCAACCTGACCTCCACGGAAGAGAACTTTCTCCAGAACAGTCTCTACGAAGTGCGCATGGCCTATGTGGAAGTGACCAACGAGCTGTCGCGACCGCCGCAGCCCGGAGCCGCCACGGGAACCAGCGGACGATGAAAAAAAAGGTTCGCGCATGAAGGCGACGCTCACCGTGCTGGGCAGCGGCACGTCCATGGGCGTGCCCACACTGGGCTGCGATTGCCCGGTTTGTCATTCGAGCGATCCGCACGACCGGCGCACCCGTCCTTCGATCATGCTCGAATACGCCGGCAAGGTTGTGCTCATCGATACCACTCCTGATTTCTACGCGCAGGCGATTCGGGAGCGAATCACGCGCGTGGACGCCGTTTTTTACACCCACACTCATGCCGACCACATTCTGGGCATCGACGACTTGCGGCCGCTGAGTTACTGCCACAGGCCAGGTCGGTTGCCTCTCTATGCGCGCCCGGACGCGGCCGCATTCCTGCGGAAAATGTTCAGTTACATCTTTGACGCTAACTACAAATATGGCGGTTTGCCACAATTGGAGTTGAAGCCGATTGATGGAGCAGTGGAACTTTTCGGGGCGCACTTCGAACCGGTGCGGCTGATACATGGCGAGGCGGAGATCTATGGCTTCCGCTTTGGAAGAGCGGCCTATCTCACCGATCACAGCGAGATTCCCGAGGCGTCGTTTCATCAATTGGAAGGTCTGGACATTCTTTTTCTGGACGCCCTGCGGCACAAGCCTCATCCTACCCATTCGACAGTGGAAAATTCGCTACGCATTGTGGAGCGGGTGAAAGCTAAGCGGGCGTTCTTCACACATATTTGCCACGATCTGGCGCATGAAGCGACTAATGCGAGCTTGCCGTCACATGTGCGGCTGTCATACGACGGGATGAAGCTGGAGTTTGACATTTAAGAGGGGGTGGCGCGCTCTTTCCTTGCCCGAGGCTGGCTTGGTTCAATTGTTCAGGGTGGTCTGAAGATTCACGCGTCACATGCGGCGAGGCGCCCGCAGTTAAAACGAAATCCATGCAAGTTTTTCACAAGCTCGACGACGTTCCGACGGAGTTTGGGCCGTCCCTGGTAAGCGTTGGGAACTTTGACGGCATGCATCGCGCGCACGCGCACGTACTGGGTGAGATTGTGCGGCGAGGACGGCAGAGTGGCGGGCAGGCCGTGGCGGTAACGTTTGAGCCGCACCCTGCGCGGATTCTGCGGCCTGACTCGGGATTAAAGCTGCTTACGCCTGTGCCGGAGAAGCTGCGTTTGCTGGAACGGACAGGCATCGATGCTGTGCTGATGCTTCCGTTCGGGCGCGATCTTTCGCTGATGACGCCTCGCCAATTTGCGGAACGCGTTCTTAAGAAAAAACTTCATGCGCGCGAAGTGCACGAAGGCTACAACTTCCGCTTCGGTCACAAAGCCACCGGGGATGTGAATTTGCTGGAGGAGTTCGGTCAGGAAATGGGATTTGAAGTGAAGGTTTATCCCGAGCAGAAGCTGCGCGGCGAGCCGGTTTCCAGCAGTCATATCAGAAAACTGCTTGGCGAGGGACGGGTGAGCCGGGCGCGTCACCTGCTGGCACGTCCGTTCTGCATTTTGGGGACGCCAGGCCGGGGTCGCGGCTATGGATCGAAGTACACGGTTCCGACCATCAATCTGGCGCGCTATGAAGAGCTCGTACCTAAGGATGGAGTTTACGTCACCTGGACACGCGTGGGCACCGAGCTGTTTGAAGCAGTGACGAATGTGGGCAACCGTCCGACGTTTGGTGCAGATTCGTTTGCCATTGAGAGCCACCTGCTGAATTTTCATCCCCTCGAACTGACGCCGGAGAGCGAAGTTGAGATTTGTTTTCTTGACCGGCTGCGGGACGAGATTAAGTTCCCATCAGTGGAGGCGTTGCGGGAGCAGATCGCGAGGGACGTAAAGAAAGCGCAGAGGTATTTTCATTTATTGCAGCTCAACCGCTAATGCGGCAAATAGCCTGATTCCATCGGCAATTTGCCGTCGACGCGGACCACGTTGATGGTGTTGTCGACGGAGCGAACGTCCACCAGGCCGACTGCGCCGGCCGTGGATTGGGCGGGGATGTCAGCGACTTGGCAGCCACGTCACAGGGGAGTCTTTTGCTGCTCAATGTAGGTTTTCAAGAGGTTGATTGGGACTCCACCACGAGGGCAGCGAAGTAAGATGGCGACCAGAGGAGGCCTTTCCAGTAGCGTCTGATTAGGTCAGGCGGTTGCAATCCCATGGTGAGCCGAAAGGCCAAGAAGGATCATCCCTGGCGCCAAGGCTATCAAGGTATCAGGCCCAAGCATTCGCATCCCGTGATATCGCCGCTCGTTGGAATACGCACTCCAACGATACAACCACAGCAAAAGGGGAATTTCTATCGAGCTTTGATAGACGAACAACTAAATTCTTGCCCAGGCAATTAGGGACATGCTAGGCTAGGCGAACAAAAGACGAACGCGACTGGAATCCCCGGATGTCCGCTTGGGGAGAGGAGGGTCCATGCTAAAAGCGTATCGCTACAAACTGGAGCCCAACCAATCCCAACGCTATGCCCTGGCCCGCACTCTGGATGTTTGCCGAGAGTTGTATAACGACTGTCTCTATCAGCGGAAGTTGCAGCCAATCAGTCGTTATGAACAGTCCAAACAACTCACCCAACTCAAGGCCGAGTTCCCGGTCTACAAGAACGTCTATTCCCAAGTCTTGCAACACGTCCTGGGTAGAGTGGACCAGGCATTCAAGAATTTCTTGCGCTCGGGTTTCGGGTTCCCACGATTCCAAGGAGCGAAGCGGTTCGATTCCTTCACCTATCCCCAGACGGGATTCTGTTTAGGCGGCCGTCAACTCAGTCTGGCCAAAATTGGCAATGTCAAAGTACGGTTGAGCAGGCCACTGCCACAGGGGGCAGTGGTAAAGACTTGTACCATTAAACGCTCCGTCCAGGGCTGGTTTGCCA
>DATNLE010000195.1:0-99751 GCA_035603035.1 Candidatus Acidiferrales bacterium
AGTGAGAGCTGGGTCGCACCACCAACTCGAAGCCGAAAACACCCTTGGCTATCTTCGCGCTCTTGGCTTCATGATCGCCGCTGGCGTTTCCTTCTTTAGCCTGGCCAGAAGCAAATGGGTCGGTTGAAGCGCGGTTTGGAGACTATCTTACATATAGTGTGAAATGCTCGTGATCTTCGATAGGACACCCGGCGCGAACGAGCGTAAACCTGGGGTGATCGCAGCCCCTGCACGGTGGAAAGATTTTCCCGCTAATGCAAATCACTTCATGGACTCCGGCATGCGCAGGATCGTGCGTAACTCTGTAGAGGCCGGAAGCGTGAACTTCATCTCCGGGCCGGTAGCCTTCGGTTTGCTCGATGACGATTTTGTGCATGGGCTGTCCCCAGGGGACGCGCTCCAAATGTAAGTATGGTTTTGAATCTTGACAATGGCTCGAAGGTGGGAGGGTACCATCGGTTCACCCGCTCACCTTCGTCTCGGCAACGGGAAAAACTCTCTGCTTCAAGAAAAAACCTTCCAGACGCACGTGGCGAAACATGTTGCGCAACCAAGCAATCACGAGTTCCTATTTTTCTCATTCCGGTTGCAGTTCACCTCATGCGGCGGAGATCTGGGCTCCTCTTGTCTCGACGTTGTGCGCTGACGCCGCGGATGAGAACAGAGGTATGAGACCTTCGACCAGTGTTGGGTGAGTCAGGACCGCATCGCGCAGCGCGGTGTAGGGCAGCCCTGCAATCATCGCAATCTGGACGGCGGCCAGGAGCTCCCCAGCACCGACACCGAAGGCCGTGAACCCAAGGATGCGATCGCTATCAGCCTCCACGAGGGCCTTCACGAACCCGCGGGTCTCCGAAAGCGTGCGTGCACGCAGGTTGGTTTCCATGGGCACCTTAAACACGCGATACGCTATCTCGTGAGCCTCCGCTTCTGTTTCACTCAGGCCGATACGAGCGAGTTCGGGGTCGGTGAACAGACAATACGGGACCTGCCTGCCCGTGGTCACACGGTTGCCGCCGGTTAAATTGGCATGGACTACTCGGAAATCGTCGACGCTGATGTGCGTGAACTGCGGGCTACCTGCGACCTCGCCGATCGCCCAGACGCCGGGCGCGGTGGTCTGCAGCCGCTCGTTGACCTTGATGTATCCCCGGTCGGTGAGCTCAACGCCGGTCAGTTCCAGGCCGAGTCCTTCGGTGTTCGGATTGCGGCCTGTGGCGACCAATACATGACTACCCTTTAGGACTCTTTCAATTCCATTCTGTTCGACGACGACGCTCACCGAGTCGCCACATTTGCCCGACACTTGCTTGATCCGTGCATTCAGGAGAATGTCGATGCCTTCATCTGCGAGCAGGCTGCGAAGACCCTCACATACGTCCGGGTCTTCTTTGGACATAAGCCGCCCGTTGCGGTCGATTATCGTCACCTTGCTGCCGAAGCGGCGCATCGCCTGGGACATCTCCACTCCGACGTAGCCCCCACCGACAACAAGCAAGTGTTCGGGAATTTCATCGAGTTCAAGGGCCTCGATATGCGTGAGCGGCTGCGCTTCCGCAAGGCCAGGAATTGTCTCCAGTGCGGCACGCGTGCCCGTACTAACGATCACATCTGCGCCCCGCAGTTGACGTGTGGTCCCGTCGGCCAGGGTGACTTCCACTGTTCTCGGAGCTAGGAACCGGCCCGTTCCCAAAATGAACTCGGCTCCCGAGTTCCTGTAATTTTCCATATACATGTTGTTCAGGCCACGCACCATTCTGCGCTTGCCCTCGCGCACGTCCGCCATGTCGATCGCGAAGCCGTCAAGTGTGATGCCGAATTCCTTGCTTCGGCGAAAGTACGATGCGACTTTCGCGCTGTGGATCACGTTCTTGCTAGGCAGGCACGCAATGTTCGGGCATGACCCGCCGATGTATTTGCGCTCGATGACTGCGACTTGCTTTCCTTCGCCAGCAAAAGTCCACGCAGCGATGGTCGAGCCCGTGCCACCCCCGAGAATCACCAGATCAAATTCTTCCGGCTGCGCCTTCTCAAGTACCCGAGGGGATGAGGTGCTTTCGGTGCGTTTCATGCGACTTTTCCTTTCTGAGCGACAGCTTCGTTCTGGGCTCTCATTGATTTCACCAAGTCAGCCGCTGACGCTCCCTCGAGCGACAGTCCATAGCCGACTTCTCGGACAATACGCTCCTTCAACGGTTGAATGAAATGTACGCGTGTATTGCGGCGGGTCACTTCGGGAGCCTTCAAGTACAACTTGGCCAATTCCCGTGCTCGGGGCAGCGCCGTACCGTTCGGGACAACCTCTGCAATCACTCCCCATGCGTGCGCGGTTTGCGCCGTGAGCGGCTGTGGGTTGAGCAGGAACGCCTCCGCTCGTCCCGGTCCCGCGCGATAGCTCCAGGTCGTAAAGATTCCGTCACCGGGCGCAACCCCCGCGCCGAAGTGGGCGACATCCTGGAAGGTTGCACCTTCCCCTGCCACAATTACACTCGCAAGTAGCGCGTAGTCTGAGTGCACATGGGCGCGTCCCTCGATAGCCGCGATCACCGGCACGCGTATGTTGGCTATGTTTTCTAAAACCTGAACGCCTTCGTCGTGAACCTGGCTCCAAACGCCGGGATCGCCGACATCGCCGAAAGAGGACCAATCGACATCGGTAATGAACTCCCCACCAGCGCCCGTGAGGATTACGATCTTGTTCGCCCGATCTTGCGAAATCCGGTAGAAGGCCTCGACAAATTCCGTGTGAGCTTGCGCGCTCATAATGAACGGCCCGCCGTTGCCGTGGAACTCAGCAACCAGCACACCCTTGTCATCTCGTGTCAGCTTCAGGTTGTGATAAGCAGCAAGGTAGTCATGTTGAAGTTGCATAGGATTCTCCTCTCTGTGTTGCGTAACCGAGCTTGATATTGCGAGTTCAGCCATCACCCTCAGGTGGCTACAACGAGACCGCCTGCGGCACGGATGACCTCACCGGTGATCCAGGCTGATTCGTCTGACGCCAGGAACACCGCCAGCGGGGCGATATCCGTGACGCGACCGAGCCGACCGAGCGGGGTCTTCCCAGCCAGAACGGCGCCGGCACCACCCTCAAAGGTCCCGGCGGCTAAATTGCCTTCGGTTTCTGTATGACCGGGAGCGATGGCGTTGACGCGTATCTTGCGCGGCGCCAGTTCGAGCGCCAATCCCCTGGTCAGTGTTTCAATGGCGCCTTTCGTGGAAGCGTACAGCAGGGCTCCCGCCACCGGATGCGAGCCGACGATAGAGCTGAGGTTGATGATGCTCCCGCCGTCGCCCCCGAACCGCTTGATCGCCTCCTGCGCGGTGAGAATCGCCCCGAGAACGTTGACGGCGTAGTGGAGGTGAAAGCTCTCTTCGGTGATCTCCGCGAAGGTGCCGAAGCGGAATACTCCGGCGTTATTGACCAAAACGTCCAGTCTTCCGAACGCAGAGTCCACTTCTTTGAATAACCGAGCGACATCTGCGGCCTTAGATACATCGGCCCCGACCGCGATCGCCTCGCCCCCGTTGGCGGTAATCGCCTGAGCGACGCGCTCGGCGCCTTCCCGGTCGGAAGAATAGTTTACGGCCACGCGGGCGCCCGCAGCTCCCAAGGCCGTTGCAATCCCACCGCCTATGCCTTTGGACGCGCCCGTCACTATTGCTACTTTATTAGACAGTCTGCTCATACTCACCATTATTCTTGATCCGACTTCCCGTACTCCCGAACATCCATCGCTGTGAACTGCGCGTACGAAAATCTCGATTTATGCTCCTATTCTAAGGAGCGTTCTGAAAGCGCCTCAATATTCAATTTTGCATCCTGAACGAATCGTCGGCAACTCCTGTCCTTGAGATTTCTTCCAGTATGCCCGTCACTCGGGAGGGTTGCGGGATGATTGGCGACTTTGCTATCCGGTCACTTGAATCAGTTGAATAGGCGCGAAATAGAATGTTCCTGAGAGCGATTGACCTGTACCTGCTCGCGATCGAGCTGCTCTTGTTGCCTTCGTCAAATTCTGGAAGAGGGAAGCCGCGCCCTGGTCATGACGGATGAGCGAAGCGTTGCCACCAGGCGCAAAGCGGTGCTAGCGATCTCCTGAACCTAGTCGGACTGCTGCTTGCCGTCGATCAGAGTTGCTGTGGCGCAGGTTTGCACGTCTCATACGGTCTAAGGTACAGTTTTCTAAAGTGCCTCGAAGAACCGCAACTTCGATAGTTCTCCTGACGGTCTTGCTGGCCGGGATCGCGCCCACCGGATTCTGCGCACTCATGTGCGAACGCCACCCGCCGGCGGAGAGTCGGCACCACTGCAGTGGGCCTTCAAACAACATGCCAGGAATGGCTCACGATCGCTCAGCCATGGATCATTTAAGTGTTGAGGTGGTGAGTGCGGTGTCGTTGTCGCAATCGTGCCGGGCGAACTGCACCACCGCGGAAGGCCTCAACGTTTGGAGAAAAGTTGTCCCTGGAGTGACGGTGGTCGGGAGCAGTGCTGGCGTCCTAGGTAAAACGATCGAGTTTCTGGCCCCGAATTGTATCGCCGTATGGGGTTTGGACAGCGGCCCGCCCGCTCCGCGCCCTGTACGTGCTGCGTCTTTTTCCATCCTGCGCATTTGAGATTCCCCCTCTCCTGGCAACGGTATAGCCACAGCAGCGACTTCGCGTCGATCGGTTGGCCGTACGGCTTTCTTCGATCCAAGGTCCAATTGAGTTGCTGTCGATAGTTGGATCCGTCAACTCTTGAAGAGGAAGAATTATGAAAAATAGACGTGATTTCCTGAGAAATACTCTTGGCTTGGGCGCCGGTTTGGCGGCCGCACCTCGCCTGTTTGCAGCGCCGCACTTGAACGGACCGGGCATCGACATGGACATGAAGCACACCAGCCACGCTAAGGAGCGCAGCAACAGTCAGATCGTTTGGGTGGAGACGCCCGATGTACTGCAACTTCCGTGGCGCATGGATGGAAACATAAAAGAATTTCATCTCGTCGCCGAGCCGGTTAAACAGGAGATATTTCCTGGCCGCACGGTTGACCTCTGGGGTTACAACGGCAGCGCTCCGGGGCCGACGATTCAAGTGAACCAAGGTGACCGCGTTCGGATCATCGTGGACAACCACCTTCCCGAAGCGACATCGATGCATTGGCACGGCTTCGAAATCCCGAACGAGATGGACGGAGCACCCGGTTCGAGTCAGGACCCCATCCCTCCCGGTGGCCGATTTGTCTACGAATTCACGCTCCAGCAGGAGGGTACTTATTTCTATCACTCGCACATGGCGATGCAAGAAATGATGGGCATGATCGGCGCGTTCATCATGCACCCCAGGGAATCCTACAAGCCTCGTGCCGATAAAGACTTCGCAATCATCATGCAGGAGTACGCCATCCTGCCGAACATCAAGGTGCCGAACTCCATGAACATGGAGTTCAATTGGCTGACCCTCAACGGCAAAGCGGGGCCGGCGACGACTCCTTTGATCGTGCGGCACGGGGAGCGCGTTCGCATCCGCCTTATCAATCTGGGGATGGATCACCATCCGATCCACCTTCATGGGCACCAGTTCGTAGTTACAGGGACTGAAGGCGGCCGCCAGCCCCAATCGACATGGGGACCGGGAAACACGGTGCTTGTAGGAGTGGCGCAATCTCGGGATGTCGAGTTTGTGGCGAACAATCCCGGAGACTGGATGCTGCATTGCCATCTTCCCCACCACATGATGAACCAGATGTCGTCGATGGTCGGCCTGATGTCACGCCGAAATGGGATGCCTGCTGGTCTCGACATGGAGAACGGCATGGGAATGCTGCGGGAGGGAAGTGTAACCTCCGAGGAAAACGGTCCGAGCTTGGGTCGCGGAATGGGAGTCGGTTCGACGGCGGAGCAAACCGTGTCAAATTCTCCTCTGAAAGTCGGGAATCCGATGCCGCACCAAGACATGCCCGACATGCAGCCGCGTGGGATGCAGATGGGCAAGCCCGAAATAAGCAAGGAGGGTAATTCGGTGCCGGGCTTTCCGCAGGATGCCTTTATGGAAGGTCCCACGATGGCGATGGATCAAATGGTCGACAAGCCTGAAAACTTCGGCTTGCGGCCCGGTTGGAGCGGCTTCATGGCGGGAATGATGACGTTTGTACGCGTGCTCCCGCAAGACAAATACGACCAAATCATGGAGCTTCGAAAAAAGCAGGAAGGCAATGATCCAATGAAGATGGAGATGCCGGGGATGGAGCACAAACATGAATAACCTGACTGTGCCGGTGCAGTTTATGGAAGTGAGCGCCGAAAAAGTGTCACCAGTCCATGGTGCAGCCCGATTCGTACTCTGGTTTGCTGTCTGTTTATCACTGGTCGCCTTGCCAGGGAGGGCTCAAACTCCAGCTTCCGAGCAGAAGACGATCACACTCGAGGAACTGCAACAGATGGCCTTACAGAACAACCCGACATTCGGGCAATCGGCTGCCAACATCCAAGCGGCGGAAGGCAGGAAGAAGCAGTCGGGACTCTACCCGAACCCAACCGTCGGCTACCAGGGCGAACAGATCCGGGGCGGATCATTTCACGGAGGCGAGCAAGGGGTTTTCGTTCAGCAGGACATCGTGATGGGTGGAAAGCTGGGACTGAATCGGAAGATTTTTGACCAGGAACTCCGACAGGCAGAGACCGAGGCCGAGGAACAAAAAGTGCGCGTAGTCACAAACGTGCGGATGTCCTACATCCAAGCGCTGGCGGCTCAGCAGACGCTGGAGTTACGGCAAAATCTCAGCAAGCTGGCCGACGATGCCGTCGAGACCTCCCATCAACTTGCGAACGTGGGCCAAGCGGATGCTCCCGACATGCTGGAATCGGAAGTGGAAGCACAGCAGGCACAACTCGCAGTCACCATGGCCGAACAAAACCAGCAGCGAGTTTGGAAAGCACTGGCCGCAGTCGTGGGGAATCCGCGGCTTCCTTTGATAAAGCTCGAAGGAAAACTCGAGGACACCTTGACCGTCAATGCGGACGAACTAGTGGAGAAAATCGTCAATGAGAGTCCGGCCGTGAGAATCGCTGAACTGGGCGTGAAACGCGCCGAAGCAGCCTTGGCGCGGGCGAAGCGGGAGCCGATTCCCGACCTGCAACTCCGCGGCGGAATGCAGCAGAATGGAGAATTGTTGTCTGACGGTGGCCCTGTCGGACTACAGGGCTTCGCCGATGTCGGAGTGAGAATTCCCGTTTTTAATCGCAACCAGGGAAACATCGCCACCGCTAAAGCTGATACAGAGAGGGCGAAGCGCGAAGTAGAACGCGTGAAGCTGGTTTTGCGGGAACGGGCGGCAAGCGTCGTCCAGAACTACACGTTCTCGCAAATCGCAGTCGAGCGCTACAAGAACCAGATGATACCGAGGGCGCAAAAGGCGTATGAGATGTACACCAAGAAATATCAGGAGATGGCTGCGGCTTACCCCCAGGTAATTATCTCCCAGAGAACGCTCATGCAGCTGGAAGTCTCCTATATCACAGCGCTCGAAAACTTTGCCACGAGCTCACTTTCTCTGCGGTCTTACTTGCTCACAGACGGCCTCGAAGCTCCCTCGCAGCCAGGCGGAATCGACCAACCGGTGCGGGAGGTCAACATCCCATTCCAGATGGGTGTAAGCCCACAGTAAGGGTAAGCGCGTGCGAAGGCGCTCTGTTCTTCCAGCGATCACCGCTGCAGGGCATCGTGGCAGCCGTTGCTTTCGGATGGGTGATGATTCGGCGTGACTTGAGTACGCGAGATAACCCGTCTGCACTGGAGGCCAATCTTGCACGGACGGCGCGCAATCTTTCCATAAACCTGAAGTGTACGGCTAGCACCGCGCTCTCATGCGCGGGTGCTCGTCCAGAAGGCTTGCCTTCTAGCATTGTCGTTTTCAGATGATGTTCGGCAACAACAGTCCTTCAGTGGCCATACGTCCCGGCAGCCGGAAAAAGGACGAACGGTTCCTTTCGCAGATTGGCGATAGGCGAATATGCAGACCAGACCGGATTGACCAAATAAAATCCCTTCGCGCAACGACATACCTCCACCAGACAACGCGTCCTGCGACGACGGAAATAGCTGTCAGATCCTACTCCATTGACGAGATTGCCAGCCAGCACGCCGTGGGTTGGAACCTTACCTGCGGCGTAGTCAGTGCTGAGATGGTGGCCCACTATCGCGTATATTGTTCGACTAGCGGAATGTCACAAGCGAAATCAAACGCGGTCATCACGATTCGTGATCTTGAAACTTTTGACGATCTTAAACAGGTTGAGGTGGTCGAGAAAGAAGTCTGGAAGCTCTCCGATCTCGACACCATGCCGCTTGCGCTAACTATTGCCACGCGGGAAGCCGGGTGCCTCTGGCTGGGTGCGTTTGATGGTACAAAGCTGGTCGGCTTCGCTTTCGGATTCTTGGGAATAGAAGGCAAGCGCGCAGCCGTCCATTCCCATATGCTCGCCGTTCGAGAGCCCTATCGCAGTTTGGACCTGGGTTACAAACTTAAATTGGCGCAGCGTGAGCGGGTTTTGGGCATGCGCGTAGGCAATCTGCCGATCGCTGAAATTACTTGGACATTCGACCCTCTGCAGAGTAGGAATGCCCATCTAAACTTTGCAAAACTCGGCGTAGTTTCAGACTCTTACAAAGTCGATTTCTACGGACCCGAAACCTCCAGCGCTTTGCACCGCAACGGCACCGACCGGCTGTGGGTGAGGTGGCCAATTATTAGCCAGCGCGTTCAGGATCGACTGCAGGGAAAAGATCCCCGACCCGATATGCTGCGGACGCTGAAGTCGCTTTCGCCTTTGGTTAGTCTCAGCAGCGATGGCCGCCCCCACCGTGCCAATTTGGCTGACGCCTTCCATAGTCAACGAACCTCAATCGAGATTCCCAGCGACATTTTGTCGATCGAGCAAAAAGACGCTGACCTCGCGCGAGAGTGGCGACTTGCCACCAGATGGGGATTTGCCGAGGCCATGAAATCGGGCTTCTTCGTCGCTGAATTCTGTCGTATGACAAACCACCAGCAGGGAGTGTATCTGCTTGAGAAGCGCACACTCGAGGAGTACATACCAGAATTCGCACAATGACAGTGCAATTCCAAATGCACATGCGTTCGGTGATGGTATTTATACTGACGCAATCAGGGATGCGGGCAGCAACTGGTCAAACGCATGCATCAGCGCAGGGAAGAGCCAGGAGAAAATCAGCTGACTTAGTTATTTCGGATCCCTCGTGAACTGGACGCCCCCCGGGCCAGGAATCGGCTGAGTAAGCAACTCACCCTTACGAGTAAGAACCTGCGAGACCGAGCAGGCTCTCACCTGCAACGGTGCGGTGAGAGCCTGGTCGTGAGGCAGCCTGCGGGAAGCGGAGGGAGTATTATGCGGATAATGATGAAGCTGACGAGAATGGAGCCGAGCAATGCACGAGTTCATTGACTGGCCGCGGACGCAGCCGCCGCCTCGCCGCCGTCGCTTCTTTCTCATTCTGGTCGTTCTCGCAGGCATCGTCTTCGGCAGTCGGACCGCGCTGTCCTATTACGTGGACGTGCTCTGGTTCAGGTCTCTCGGCTATGAGGCCGTCTTCCTTAAGGCACTGAGTCTACAATGGGAAGTCTTCACGGCTTTTGCGGCGGCCACATTTCTCATTGTGTACGGATCGTTCCTGGCCTTGAAGCGGGCACATCTCCCCGACTTGCCGGACGGTCACACGATTGTTATTGGCGGGCAGCCGGTAAAGCTGCCGGTAGAGCCTGTTCTGCGGCTCATCGCGCTCGGCGTTTCGCTGGCTCTTGCCGCTGCAACCGGCGCGGCTATGATCGGAGAGTGGCCAACACTCGCGCTTTTTTGGTATGCGCCTCGCAGTGCTGGCGACATCGTAGATCCGATTTTTGGCAGGCCGCTGAACTTCTTTCTGTTCACGCTGCCCGCGTGGCAGGTCATCCTCGGCTGGCTGCTTACGCTGGCGTTGATTACTTGTGTGCTCGCAATTCTCTTCGTCTTCCTTGCGGGCGGAGCGCGCGTGCTCGCCGGGCGTCTCAGTCGCCACGTTACATTGCCTTGGCGCGGCGTTTCCATCACATTTGGCTTTCTGCTGCTAGTCCTGGCGATGCGTGTATATATCAGCCGCTTCGAGCGATTGCTCGACGATCATACGATTTTTGGTGGTGTGACCTACACCGACGCGCACGTCACCCTGACCGGGCTGCTCGTGGTGTCCGCAGCGCTGGTTGTGGGAGCGCTGATCGCCTTCATGAACTCCGTGCGGGTGCCACGCGGCCGCTGGCTGATCGCGGCGATCCTTCCGGCGGCGGTCTGCTATCTCACCGTTCAAGTAGTCGGCTGGTACGTCAGCAGCTTTATCGTCAAACCGAATGAACTCGTTCGTGAGAAACCCTACATTGTCTACAACACGGACTTGACGCGGCAGGCTTATGGACTAAACGGGGTGTCACAGCGCGAGTTTCCTGCTGAGATCACGGTTGAGGCGGCCGATCCCGCGAATAATCAGGCCACGCTTCAGAACATCAGGCTGTGGGATTGGCACGCGCTTCAAGACACGCTGCGTCAGATTCAGGAAATCCGCACCTACTACGACTTTCCCGACATCGATATTGATCGATATGACATAGACGGCACGACTCGCGAAGTGATGCTCGCCGCGCGCGAGCTGAATGTAGAAAAGTTGCCAGAGAGCAGCCGCAACTGGATTAACGAGAAGCTGATCTACACCCATGGCTACGGCATCACGATGAATCCAGTGAATGGGTTCACGACGGAGGGCTTGCCCAATCTGATTTTGAGCAACATGCCGGTGCAGAGCACGGTGCCGGGCTTCGCCGTAACCCGCCCTGAGATCTATTTCGGTGAGTTGACCGATACTGACGTCTATGTGAAGACTCGGCAGCAGGAGTTCAACTATCCGCAAGGCCAGACCAACAACCTCAACTCCTACGAGGGTAACGGCGGCATCGTCTTGGGCGGTTTTCTGCGACGCCTGATCATTGCGCTCGATCAAAGCGATCTGGCGAAGCTGCCATTCAGCGATGACGTGAACAAGAATAGCCGGCTGCTGATGCGACGCAACATACGCGATCGCGTATCGGCGTTAGCTCCGTTCCTCACTTACGATCCGGACGCATACATCGTGCTCGGCGACGACGGCCGGTTGTCGTGGATCATGGATGCGTTCACCGTCTCGGACAGTTATCCCTACTCGACCCACTATTCACTGGGCAACAATCTCATCAACTACATGCGGAACAGCGTAAAGGTGGTCATCGACGCTTACGATGGCACGACCACGTTTTACGTATTCGATCCGGAGGATCCGATCATTGCGGCCTACCGCCGCCTCTTTCCAAGCTTGTTCAAGGATGCGTCCGCGATGCCGCCGGGGCTGCGCAAGCATGCGCGCTACCCGGAGTTGTTACTCAAACTGCAGGCGGAAGTGTACGGTCTCTACCACATGACGGACGCGGAAGCGTTCTATAACCGCGAAGACTTGTGGACGGTCGCCACCGAAGTCGGCATGAGCGCGGGAGGCGAACAACAAACACAGCCGATGCAGCCGAATTTTGTGCTGATGAAACTGCCGGGTGAAAGTGGCGAGGAGTTCGTGGAGATTCTGCCCTTCACGCCGGCCAACCGGAATAATCTGATTGGATGGATTGCCGGGCGCAGCGACGGTGCACATTATGGGACGTCTGTGGTCTACAACTTTCCGAAGACGAAACTGGTGGACGGGCCGCTGCAAATCGAGGCGCGAATCGATCAGAACGCGCAGCTTTCTGGACAATTGACGTTATGGAACCAACAGGGCTCGCACGTGCGGCGCGGGGCCTTGCTGGTGATTCCGACCGGGAAAGCGCTGTTGTATGCGGAACCTATTTACTTGCAGGCGGAGCGGAGTCCGATGCCGGAGTTGCGTCTGGTTGTGCTGGCGCTGCAAGATCGGCTGGCGTACGGACCGACTTTTGAGTCGGCGATGGCGTCGCTTTTTGGCGGAGCAGTCTCGTCCCTGACCGCTTCCTCAACCAGTGCGACCGCTGCAACGGGGTCGCAGCGAGGCCCAGTGGCATCCACCGCGTCACCCCAGCCCGCAGCGGATCTTAATGCGCTCATTGCGGAAGCCGCGAAGGACCTGGCCGACTACCAGCGCTTAACGGCGGAAGGCAAACTTGGCGAAGCGGGACAGAAGCTTGAAGGGTTGAAGCGCGTACTCGACAGTCTGAACACTCGGAAAAGATAATCTTGCTGTGGTAGGCTAGGCAGCCTGCTGCGCCTCGCCCCGGCTGGGCAGGGTGAAATAAAAACGTGCGCCGCGGGGAGAGTTGTCAGCAGCCCACAACCGACCGCCATGCGATTCCACGATGGATCGGCTGATGCGAAGTCCCATGCCGGTGCCATGAGGCTTGGTGGTAAAGAAGGCGTTGAAGATTTGGTCCGCCTGCTGGGGAGGCAGCCCCACGCCTGTATCGCTGATCGACAACATAAGTTGCTCGTTTTCTCCGCGCTGTGAATTGATGGTTAGCTCACGCGTCCCCTCCACATCCTTCATTGCATCGATGCTGTTCATGATGAGGTTCATCAGCACCTGCTGCAGCTGCATACGGTCTCCCGTAACCTGGGGAAGCCCTTCCGCCAACTCCGTGCGGACGGATATGGAATACTCCGTTGCCTCGCCGCGCAAGAGGACGACCATCTCTCGAATGACTTCGTTCGCGTCGACTAACTCCCGTTGCGGAGGGCCCTTCTTGAACAGCAAGCTGATCCTGGCAGTGATTTCCGCAGCGCGCGTTATGTCTGTCACGAGTCTCGACGCAGCTTCGCCTGCCTCGGAGACGTTGGGGTCGTCACGCCCAAGCCATCGTAAGCAGGTCTTGGCGTTAATGCCTGCGGCGGTAATAGGCTGCTTGATCTCGTGCGCCAGGGAAGCGGTCAGTTCGCCCATCGTGGTAACCCTGTTTATGTGCGCGAGATCCGCCTGGGCCTGACGCAATCGCTCCCGCTCTGTACGCGCCAGCTTGCGCTCAATGGCGATGCCGGCAAGGTGCGTGGCCATTTCCAGGGCGCGGGTCTCAGCCGGGATCGGACTGCGCGGTTCGCGGTAATACATAGCAATTGAGCCCAGCGCCTTGCCCGAATGCGCAAGTATGGGAGTGGACCAGCAGGCACGGAGTCCGTAGGCTTCGGCCACACCTCGGTACGTCGCCCAGAGCGGATCCTGGAGAATGTCGGTGACCACAACAGGTTCTCTACGGTACATGGCCGTGCCGCATGATCCTGCCTTCGGGCCAATGGGAAGGCCGTCTATGACCTTGATGTAGGACTCCGGAAGGCTGGGAGCGGCGCCGTGTCGCGCCCGCTGCCCGTCCTCGTCGAGAAGCAAGACAGAGCAAAGCAAGCCGGCAAATTGGGCTTCCACAACACGCACCAGATTTTCCAGTATTTCCTCCAGCGGACCATCACGCGCTATCATCTCCAAAATACGACTCTCCCCGTCACGCAGCGCCTCAGCCTGCTTGCGTTCGGTCACGTCCATCAGGGTACCCACGATCTCATTGATTTCTCCCGATTCATCCATCACAGGGTGAGAGATGGAGTGAATATGCTTTATCCTTCCGTCCGAAAGAACAATTCGAAAATCAAACTCAGAATCCTCCTTCACCGAGGTCTCCATTTTCGCTTTTTGCAGGATCGCTGTTCGATCTTCAGGGTGGACCCGGTCGAGGATGTCCGACCATGTGGGCCGCACTTTTTCCGGGTCACAGCCAAAGATACGAAAGGTCTCTTGCGACCAGAAGCGAGCGCCGGTATGCAGGTTCAAAGCCCAACTTCCACTCTGGGTCAGTCTTTGCGCTTGAGCGAGATAACCCTCGCTCCGCCGTAGGGCCTCCTCTGCTCGCTTGCGATCCGTTATATCCGTCACCGCTCCCACGAATTCAAAATTTCCCGATTCATGGTTTGTCGAGGGATGACCCACAACTCGAACGTACTTCACGTTGCCATTCGTCATTATTATCCGATGTTCAAGATCAAAAGCTTTCCTATCCGCTGCCGCTTGATCGAGGGTTGCTTGGACGTAGGCTCTGTCCTCGGGGTGGGTGCGCTGCAGCACGAGTCCCACAGTGGGCGGGATGGGTGGGGGATATTCAAAAATTCGAAACGCTTCCTCCGACCATATGATCTGCCCACTGGAAACACTCCAACCGAAGCTGCCGGTGTGGCTCACTTTCTGCGCTTCCGCTAAATAGGCTTCGCTCCGCAACAGGGCCTCCTCGGCGCGCTGACGTTGGAGTATTTCCTTGGTCAGTTCGCTGTTTGCGGCCGTCAGTTGGCTGGTCCGTTCTACCACACGTTGCTCGAGTTCCTCATTCAGACGCTTGATTTCAGCCTTCGCTTGTTTGTGCCCTGCGGTTTCGATAACGTCCCAATCCCCGCGCCGTTTTGTTACCGCAAACTGATGGGTTCTTACTACATCCAGGATTTCAGCAGCTCCGCATGCGGCGAGCGGGTAGGTGCAAAGCACTGCCAGACGTTGATTGGCGACCGCCTGGTTGAGTGACTCTTCGTATTCACAGAAATTCTTCCAGTCCTTCTTTTCAAGCCAGGCGGTATCGCCCGTCACCCTTACGCCGGCGTAACCTTTGGCTGATGCGCGCGCAAGTTTCTCGTTCCAACCGCTGATCACTCGGTTGAGATCAAAGTGGCCATCCGGGAAGTACCAGTCGCGAGCCTGAACAATCTCAATGCTACGGTCAGTGAGGTATCTATCGAGGTCAGGTACGGCTTGTTTCAATGCACGCCGTGCATCTTCCACAGCCAAGGGTTCGGCAACCACCCACAGGCAGAACTCTTGGCTCTCCAATCCAGCTTTGCAGTAGGCGACCGATATTTCGAGGAGATCCGCTTTCGTCTCGTAGAAGAGGCAAAAGTGTGTTCCCCAAGGCATGTCGCCGACGACGTCGACTCCGGTCTTCCGCATCTCGGTGGTCATCGCGGTTACCTCTCTCGGTTCATCCTGAAAAACGGGTTCAAGCGGACGGACAGAATCTGCAAAACCTTAGCGTTGGATCAGCGACTGTAATGTCCGGGATGGAGCGTCCCACTGCGCCATGGCTCACCTCGCTTACCTCACCTGGATCGCGCAGATCGATAGTATTCAGATGATAGCGTGGGTCGCTTCAGCTTGACAAACCCGAACTGCGTTCCCTCGACGATGCTGTTAAAAAAAGTGAAGATATGACAATGACGACCAAGTGTGCCGGGCAAACCGGACAGAATGGTTCACCTGCTTTTATCTGTCACTTCCAGGCAGAGATTGGAGCGAGGGCTCCGGCAGAGCTCAGAATGGCTTGCTCCCGGAGCCGAGTCACGGATCGAAATCCGCGGCCGGTGCGCATTTGTGATCGCGGCGTCCTTGCAGGACACGCGACTTCCTTTCCAAAAAGACATCATCCCTAACGTTTTTGGGTTAGGTTGGTGCGGAGCTGCTGCTGCCAGCGGGCTCGGCGCTATCCGCGACTTCCTTGGCTATGGAGAGTGAACCAAATGGATGAGGGGCACCGGTTAGCGTGGGTCGTCTTCGAAATGAATAGCCTTCGAGGATGATGGACGTTGGCGGCACCCAGGTCTTATACGGAATGCATCCAGATCATGGCTGCTGCCCCGGCGAAACTAAGCAGCGAAACCAAGAACATTGCAATCATCCACCAGTCGATTCTGCGGGTTTTCGGGCGAAAGAAAAGATCGAGCATAAAGACACCCCCGCTAGCATCACAGCCAGTTTGCTTCAGTTGTCATTGACAATACTTGTTCTCCATTACTCTCCTGTTGCAGGGATGTGAACACTTGTTGAAATCTGCAGATCGGTGAATTCTCGCCGGCGAACAAACGATCATTCTTCGCACAAGCGAAAAAAGGATCCCGCACCAGCCAACCTCGTTCGCGGTCGATTTGGCAGCGATTTGTCGCACTACGCCTGTGGAGGATTGTAACAATGGCGTAATAGCGAGCTGTTACGGTGTTGGAAGCGACTCGATAAGCAGGGTCGATAGCCGCTACGGCAGCACTACTCTACCTGACAGGACCGACGAGAAAGACCGATACGGCGTGGGGCAACCGCTCCCGCCTTTTCTGGCTTACAGGCAGCCGCTCACCGGCATTCGCACAGAGGATTTCTAGGCGGCCTACCAACCGCTGCCTGGGGAAGAACAAAGTGAATAGGAATGGACGAAAGTGGAATCGCTTTAAACCAGAATTAACTCCATGTAGACATCGGCTCGCACGTATGGTGAGGGGATTATTCGGTCCGCATCGATGTGATTGAATCCCATGGACTCATACAGCCGAATCGCGGGGGACAGTACGTGATTGGTCTCCAGAGTGAGTCTTTGCGCGCCTGCGTTTCGCCCCTCTTCGATGGCCGCATGAAGCAGCCTGCGACCGATTCCGGCTCCTTGGTACGATGGCTCGACAGCCATCTTGGCCACCTCAAATTCTTTGTCGCTCTTGCGAATCAGTGCGCAGCAGCCGATGCAACGTTTACCGGCAATCGCAAAGAAAATCCTGCCGCCCGAGTCCAGAATGGTTGCCTGCGGATCGGCAAGAATGGGCGCCTCCTTTGGCTCTATACGGAAGAAGCGCGTAATCCATTCTTCATTGAGCCTTCGGAAAGCGGCCGCATCCCCTGATTTGAAACTGGCGGATGCTGATTTCGACTACCGGTGGAGACTGTTCCTTGGCGAAAGACATCTGCATAGCCCTCCTTCATCATCCACAATAAAAAGATAAGATTTGAAGTGAAGATATGTCCAATATCTTAATTGTCTCTACTGAGACGAAGCACATATGAAACAAGAAATTGAGTTCCGGCATTTACGTTACTTTCTTGCTGTCTCCGAAACCCTGCACTTCAGCAAGGCGGCTGTGCAGTTGGGGATGGCACAACCGCCGCTGAGCCAGCAGATCAGGAATCTTGAACGGATAGTGGGGTATCCCCTGTTCCAACGCACAACCCGCGGAGTCAAGCTGACAAAGGTGGGTCAGTATTTCAGGGAGCGCGCTCAGAATGCCGTCAGGCAGATGCAGGATGACGTGGAAATGGCGCGACGGTTGGGGAGCGGCCAGGAGGGCATTCTGACGGTTGGATTCAGCGGTTCAGTTATGCTCACCACTCTGCCCAAAGCCATCGAACGCTATCGCCGCGTATTTCCGAAGGTTGAATTACGGCTGCGAGAACTGGTCACGGCGGAGCAACTGTCCTCTCTGCTGGATGGAACACTCGATCTGGGCTTTCTCCGCGACGGCGAACCGCGGGATGGGCTTTTGATTGAATCGATCTTGCGAGAGCGATTCATTGCGGTACTTCCGATTCGTCACAGACTTGCTGGCAAGGCCACAATTCGTCCCGGAGATCTTCGAAGCCAGCCGTTTGTACTTTTCGCGCGGCGGATGGGGCCCCTCGCTTTCGATCGAACTATCGCATGTTGTGAAGCAGAAGGGTTCCGGCCAAAGGTTGTGCAGGAGGCGCCACAGTGGCCAACCGTAGTGCGCCTGGTGGCTGCCGGATCCGGTGTATCTTTAGCTCCCGCTTGCGTCGCAAATTTCGCAATGCCTGGAGTCGTCTACAAAAAGGTCCGTTCTCGACATTGGACATCGATTGACATTGGGTCGAGGCCTAACCTCGACAACCCCGCGGTAGAGGCCTTGCTAAGCATCGTGCGCACGCAATTTTCGAGGAAGAGCCCTGTTGTGTCGTGAGGAAATAACACTTTGATTTTGATCCGCGGTCTCTGGCAAAAGTATTGCCTCCGGCTTCCGTGTGGTCAGGAAGCCGGAGGTCAACTGAATATGTTCCGCATTGCTGATCCAGTCTTGGCTCAGCCTTAGAACCTGTATAAGATTGTCTCTAGCTGAAGAATCCGACCTGCCATGACCTTGGCACCGCCCCTAATACTTCCGGACGAATTCAATGCTGCCGTGTATTTTATCGACCGCCACATCGCAGAGGGTCGCGGCGCAAAAGTAGCCATTGAGTGCGGGGATATTCAGGTCACCTATCGCGAACTCTTTGAACGTGTAAACCAAGTGGGCAATGGACTCAGAAGTCTTGGCGTGCGCATCGAAGAGCGCGTCCTCCTGCTGCTGCTGGATACGCCCGAGTTTGCTGTCAGCTTTTTCGGTGCGATCAAGATCGGAGCGGTTCCGGTCCCTGTCAACACTCTGCTGAAACCCGCCGATTACGCATACCTGCTGAATAACTCGCGCGCGCGTGTGGCTATCGTCAGTGAGTCGTTGCTCTCTCTCATCGACGCGACCCCCAGGCATCAGTTGCGCTATCTGGAGACAATTGTCGTTGTCGGTGATGAGCCGGGGGCTGGAACGGTCACCTTTGAGGAACTAACCCATAAGAGTTCTGCCACACTCGATCCACAGCCGACCTGCAAAGACGATGCTGCCTTCTGGCTCTACTCCTCCGGCAGCACTGGTCCGCCCAAGGCTTGCGTTCATCTTCAGCATGACATGGTGGTGAGTGCCGAGCGTTATGCCCAGGGAATCCTGAACATCTCAGAGAACGATCGCTGCTTCAGCGTTGCTAAACTTTTCTTTGCCTACGGGCTGGGGAATGGACTCTACTTCTCACTGGCTGTTGGCGCCACCAGCATTCTGTTGCCCGGTCCACCGAGACCGCAGAACATCTTTGAGGTCATCGAGCGTCACCGCCCGACTCTGTTTTTTTCGGTCCCATCGAACTACGCCAAGCTTCTTTCCCATCCGCCGCCCGGAGGAGAATTCGTTCTCTCCAGCCTGCGGCACGCGATCTCTGCCGGAGAAGCCTTGCCCGCAACCGTATTCCATCGTTTCAAGGCACGCTTCGGAATCGAAATTCTGGATGCGATCGGCTCAACCGAGGCGCTGCACATGGTGATCTCCAATCGTCCGGGAGCTGTTCGTCCAGGTTCCAGTGGCACGGTCATCCCAGGATTCGACGCCAGGATTGTGGACGACAATAACCGTGAAGTGCCGCAAGGGAACATCGGCAATCTGGTCGTTAGAGCAGACTCCGTTTGTGCCTGTTACTGGAACCAGCACGAAAAAACCAAGGATACGATTGAGGGTCATTGGATCCGAACCGGCGACAAGTATCACCAGGACGAGGACGGTTATTTCTGGTATGCCGGGCGGTCTGATGACATGCTCAAAGTCAGTGGTGTGTGGATCAGTCCAATTGAGATAGAAAGCGTCTTGATCGAGCATCCTGCAGTGCAGGAAGCTGTGGTAGTCGCCCGAACGGACCAGAATGGGTTGACGACACCGGTCGCCTGCGTCGTGTTGCGCGGCGGATTTCCCGGGACAACAGAGCTGTCCCTCGAACTGCAGGATTTTGTGATCAGTCGATTGCCTGCCTTTAAGCGTCCGCACGCGGTTGAATTTTTCCAGGAGTTTCCCAAGACGGCCACCGGTAAGCTCCAGCGCTTTAAGCTGCGCGAGGGTAGATAATCGGTAGGGTATTGGGCCGACCTCGGGCGCGAATATCAGCGCTTTCAGGTAGCGGAGAAGGATGTTATGAATCTTCGCCGTGCCGTCACGCTTGCTAGAAGTTAGTTAAACAGCGTGTGCGCGACCCAACAACGGAGCCCTTTAACTGGTCCGTTTGTCGCTGATTTCCGGGAAGCGCTCACAGTCCGCCGAGCCTAGTCTTGGGTCATTGGAAGAGCTGTCCAATTTTGTGGAATCGCACGATGGGTGCCAAAGTTCAGGTCTTCTGAACGTTGTGCTTTCATCGACTCCATGCCGCGTGTATCCTTCCGCTCATGTCCTCCCCAGCGAGGTTTCGCGAGTCGCGACGAAGCAGTCGCGTTCCTTTGAAGGTAGTAATCGCCATCGAGGATGGCGCTCAGGGTCGAACGTGCGAGGGCGAGACCATCGTCATTAACCTTCACGGAGCGTTGATGGCGACCGCAATTGGTTTAAGCACGGGATTGAAGATCTCGATCCATGTCTATTTGACGGATAAGCGTGCTGCGGCCACGGTAGTTTATATCGATCCTAAGAATGCGCTGCTCTGCGGGATCGAACTGGCTGAGCCACGCAACATTTGGGGAGTGCCTCTGCCTCCCGACGACTGGGAAGAGACATCGTCCTTGGAGCCCGGGCATTGAAGACTAAGGAGGAGGCTGACACGGTGACGGCAGGATCTGGGGTCAGACAACCGGGTCGGTAGAGATTCCTACCCTCTTCATTGATCGCCATTGCAGGTCTCCGCGGAGGTATTGCCAGATGCCTTGGAGACGCCAGACCATCGTGAGTTGGCGGTAGGGAAAATGTTCGAAAAGGCAGTAGATGAGCAGGCGTGCGACTTCGCGCCAGTCGCTGTAACGTCGGAAGGTCATTTCTTCGAGCAGTACAGAACCGATGGAAAGCAAAGTGGCGAAGGCGTAGCCGAACAAAAGGAATTGCAGGAAGAATGCCTTGCTGAGCTCTCCTGAGATCAGGGCGAGGATGATGGTGGTATATCCGACCACCTCGATGATGGGCGCGAAGAATTCGAAGATCCACATGTACGGAAGGACGAGCCAGCCAATGCGGCCGTAGCGGGCGCGGAAGAGCATGTCGCGATTAGGCCAAAGTGTATCGATGAGACCCTTGTGCCAACGCGCGCGCTGGCGAGCGAGCGACTTCAAGTCGGTGGGCACTTCAGTCCAGCACGTGGGATCGGGAATAAAGTCTATGTGGTAGGGGCGACGCTCCTCATGCAGGCGGCGGTGCATGCGAACGACGAGATCGAGATCTTCTCCGACCGCGTGAGTGCGAAACCCTCCGACTTGCAGAACGAGGTCGCGCTGGAACACTCCAAATGCACCGGAAATTATGGGGAGCATGTTAAAGCCCGCCCAAGCTTCGCGTCCGACCAGGAAGGCCCGCAAGTATTCGATGACTTGCATGACTTCGATTGGACTTTTGGGAAGGCGTACTTCTTCGATCTGATTGTTCACGACGCGGGAGCCGTTCAAGACGCGCACGATGCCGCCTACGGCCATGACACGACCGGGATCGGAGAATACTCCTGCCATGATGCGGATGAGAGATTCTTTTTCGAGAATTGAGTCCGCGTCGACTACGCAAATGTAAGGACTGGTAGCGGCGTTTATTCCTGCATTGATGGCATCGGCTTTACAGCCGGCGGCTTCTTTGTCGAGGACGAACAGGCGCGGATCAAGCGGACTGCGATAGATGGCGTGGAGCGGCGCAGTTGCAATGTCGGCGATATAGAGGATGCGGGCGGCCTGAAGCTGGTAGGCCAGGCGCATCTTTTCCATGGTGGCATCGTCCGATCCGTCGTTGACGACGATGACTTCGAGGCAGGGATATTCGAGTCCAAGCAGCGCTCCGACACTGCCGACGATCGAGCGTTCTTCGTTGTGCGCAGGAACAATGAGAGTGATGGGCGGGGTGAAGGGAGACGCCTTCACCAACTCCAGGCGCTGACTGCCGAGACGATGACGATGGCGAACGTTCTTGACAATCGCAACAATCAGCAGTCCAAGGTAAATAAGATTGGAGAGCGCGAAATAGATGAACAGGGTGTCGTTCGAGATAGCGAGAAAATGCACGGTCAATGCACCCCAGCCGCAGCTGCCGCGGCTTTACCGGTAAGCTCGACTCGTTTTCTTGCTTCCGCTACAACTTCCATCAACCCGGTTTCGGTGGAGTGATGACCGGACCGAGCAAAACCGCTGACGATTTTCTCGATGGCTCCGGACCGCTCGAGTTCGGAAACAAATGCCTGCAAGGCATAATCGTCTTTGGTCGCGACTACATCTTCGAGGATCTGATGGAGTTGCGGCTCCATTCGCGCGAGTGCCCACGCGGCGCGCTGACGTACGTGGCGGTTGGCATCGCAGAGGGCGCGCAGCAGGATACTGATTTTGCCGATGTTTTCGATCTGTCCCAGCGCCACTACAGCACGGAGACGAACAAACCATTCTGGATCGGCGGCTAAACTGTGGAGCGCCGGCAGGGTATAAGAGGCATTGGTATTGCCGAGAGCGCGGGCGGCGGAAGCGCGCACTTCGGGTAAAACATCTGAGGCCAGGACAAGTAACTCCTCACCGAGTTCGGGTGATGCCAGCTCGCCGAGCACGCGCGCGAGCAACTCCCGCACCGGCCCATGGGTGCGATCAACGTAGTCGACTAGCACCTCGGGGGAAGAGCGGCAACAATTTACCAAGGCGTTTTTCAAAGAACGTTCGGGCGCATCGAAGCGACCGCTGACGATGCGGTCGAGAATTGGGATGGCGGCTTCCATGCGGGCCGTGCGGCCGAGGCCGCGAACCGCGGCGATACGGGTTTCGCGCAAACGCGAATCCAAACCCGCGGCCAGAGCCGGAATCGCTTCCATGGCGCGAGTTCGCCCCAAAGCCAGCAGGGCAGTTCGCTGTCTCAAGCCGCGCGAGGTTCGGGCTTCGTAGATGCGCATATCGAGCAATCCGCTAACGCGAAGGCAGTCCAGCAGCGGGGGCAACTTGTCAGCGGCGGACATCTCGATGCTATCGAGCAGAATGGATTCAACGATGTCGCAATCGAGCGGCTTGAAGCGCCAGTCTTCGGCGGGGATCTTCCCGGAGAGAATGTCGTCCCATTGGGAGCGCAAGGCAACGGTGCGCCGATTTCTCTTATGAAAATAACGGGCCCGGTACCAGCGTCGCAGCACGATGAATCCGATGAGGAGTAGAATTCCCAGTACCGAAAGCAGAATCGCCTCCAGCACCAACCCTGCGGACCCGAGCTTTTGGATTCCCTTAAAAACGGATCCCATAACTCAGTCCGAAGCTGGTATCGATTTGACCCTGGGTGCGATTTTGGCGAGCTACGTAGCCGGTAATGTCCTGGCGGGCTGCGAACGGGTAGCGCAGACCACCGCCGAAAGTGTGCGCAGAAAACCGTCCGATCTGATCGATCTGAGCAAAATTTTCGCTGCCCACGGCGAAGAAAACATTGCCCGTGACGCGGCGTTGCAGCGGAAAGCCGAGTTTGGTCCAGCCGGAGGGCGTCCAGTCGACGGGAGTACCCAAGAACCCGGTACGAGCGCCAGTCACGTTCAGTGACCAGGTCCACGCGTGGGGAAGGTAGACAATCTGGTTCATACTCAGGGTTAGGACGTGTGCGCCCTGATACCAGAACCAATGTTGCTGGTAGGAACTTTCCAGTCCCCTGACCCAACGATTTTCGATTCCGAAGGCGTGGCCATATTCGAAAAACGCCTCGTTGGTGGGTACCACACTTTGATGGTTGGCAACGGCGCTACCGACGCTTAACCAGTCCCGCCTGGTGAAGTGGAAGGCGGTGCTGGCGAGAAACTTGGCGGCATCCTGGCCAAATCTTTGATAGATGTTGATACCCAAGATGGTTGACCATCGCTGGTTCCATCGAGAGTTGAGGAGGACTCCCTGAGTCTGGCCGGCGTCGGCGTAGCTGAAAACATCGACGTCTTCGCCAACGCGCAGTTCGTGTTTAGTGGTTTCGCGCAGGCCGTCCAGACCTGTTCTCGCATCCGTATTTTGTCTATCGAATAGAAGAGCCTGTTGGTACTCCGAGCGCGCCTCCGGCGTACGGCCCAACAATGCCAGCACGCGAGCCCGGCGCGACAGTATCTCAGGGTCCGCTGGGGAGATCTTTCTCGCCTGGTCCAGAGCCTCTAGCGCTTCGCCATATTTCTGCTGCCAGAGGAGGACGTCGGCGAGACCAGTCAAAATGTCGGTGTCGTTTGGGACTTTGTCGAGGACAAATCTGTATTCAGCTGCGCCCTCGGACCAGCGGCCTTTCCAGGCCAGCAATCGTCCACGCCAGCCGTGAGCTTCCAGATCTTCAGGTGCAACCGCCAAACGTTGGCTGACCATAGCAAGAGCAGCATCGATGTGCTGATTCTCGACATCCTTGCGAACTTGGGCCTGCCAGTCATCGGTGATTTGCGCGGCCAGAGGATGCACGAAAGCGATCAGCAGCAAGGCTACGATGACGGTCCTTCGGGACAGTTGATAAATGAATCGGTTGTCAGACACTCTCACGACAAAACTCCAGGGAATTGTGGTCCGAAGCCAGCGGTACGTTCACGGCTCCTGATTCAATCAGCAAACGAATCTATTTAGGGGAGGAACACGACCGTCAGAGTGAGGTCCTGAGCGCAGCAATGCACCGTCATTGCTATCCTCATCACTATTACTATCGCCTCAAATGGGCTTCGCAGCGTAGTTACTCAAGGCCACGCGGCTTAGGTGCGACGGCAACTCTGTGTTTGATTTTCAAAAACGCAGGGCCGAGGTCAGCGCAGATAGTTGATGTGGATTGAAACGCTGTAGCCGGGTGCGACTTCAGGTAAAACCAGGTGTCGCTTGTCTGGGGACATGATCGCACCGCCGCTGACGGTCGCTATCGGACGCTGAAATTCGAAGGTGAGACCGGCCACAGACTCGGCGGACTTTACTTGCAGCACGACCTCTGTGGGTACGGAGGTCTCGCTCAGGCTCCATTGGAGACGGTCGCGGGCGCGCCAGAATTCTGCAAAAGTTAGCATGTCAGTTTTGGCGATGTCAGGAGGTAGTTGACGAAGCAAGTCTTGTTCGGCTGCGGCTTTCAGGATGGATTCATTGGAATGAATAAGTATTACGCTCACGGCTCCGTTCTCGGCGTTGGCGAGGATCACCCCCAAGGCCTGGGGCACTCGTTTGGCGAAGCCAGGAGATTCTTCGTCTTCAATGGTGACCGGAAATTCATAGATTTCGCTGTCCTCCTCGAACCCAAAACCGCGAGAAAGCGCGAATGGGAAGTTGGAGAGAACGTCGTCGGCGGTGAATGATGAGTCGAACTGATATCCAGAACGCTCAAGGGCTTCCGGCAGAGAGACGGGAACGCGCAGGTGCCCGGCACGGAAGAATGTCGTATCCTGACCTGGAATTTCTCCGTCCAGCAATTCCTTGCTGACTCGAACTTCGCCAAAGACGGTGGCACCCGAGGCGGTGTCGAATCCGAGCCCACGAGGTTGATAACTGGAATAGGTTTCATGGCCCGAGCCCAACTCGAACTTATTGAAGCCTCGTGAGTGAATGATGGAGTGGCTGCCCACGGTCGAGCCGCCGGCTTTCAGTTGCTGAAGAATTTCGACGTTGGGCGCGAAAAAGAATGCTTTGCTGTTGGCGTCATCGACATACTTGGTCTGGATGAAGAAGGTGCTGCTGGCTTGGTTCGCCTTCTCAATGCGAGCAAAGTCGAGACCCGGAGCGAATGAGTTTTCCCAATCCACATCATGGGAGAGCAGCAGAGCCGAGCGCTGGCCGCCGGGGATTGTGGCGAGGCGGACCCAATCGTTGCCATAGGCTTCGTACCAAGCCCTCAGAACCAACAGCCAAACATCCGCGCCGGGTTCAAAGGCGTTCACATAGTGGCGTTGGGCTTCATAGTCGTGATTGTTCTGATTGCGTAAAACAACGTCAAGCAGACTCAGTCCCAGGAGATACACCTTTCCCTTGCCAACAGAGTTCGTCAGGAGAGCGGCACTCCCGTCGTCAAAGTGCGCCAGCACTTCGGCTCCAGGGGCAGGAACGTATCCATTACTCCAGATAATTTCGGGGAAGCGCTCGCTCCCAAGTTGAGTTTCGCGCTCCTCGGGACGATTGAGATACTTCGTGACCGGATCTTTTGTCCCGGAAAATATCAAGCGATGACGATTGCGTGAAGCAGCGAAGCTGCGAAAACCGAATAGATTCTGGAGGCCTCCCCAGAATACGTTCTGCGCGAAGATAAAACCACCCAGCTGCACGAACCTGGCCAGTTGGTCGGCCTGGGGCTGGGTAAAAGTGCGCGAATCAACACTGGGATAGAGAATGACGAGGCGATGGCGGAGGGCTTCCGGGAGATCGCGAGTGATAAAAAAAGGAATGCCCATCTCCTTCAGAGAGTGAACAAGTGGGAGGGGATTCTCTGGATCGGGGCCGGGGTTAGTCCAGAATACCGCAACTTGAAGCGGGAATGATTCTGGAAACTGCTGAAATGGGTCATCGTGCCGATGAACGATTTCGAGCAACGGGACTTCTTTGGTTCGCGCGACCGGCGCAGCTTCGGAGCTAAGTTTCCAAATGACAGCGCTCCCGCACAAAGCGAACACCAGAAGCGCGAATGCTAGAGACTGTTTCAACTCCGAATCCTTAAAATACTTAATGATTTTCGTGAGCACTTTGGATGTGAGTATGAGGCACGGAGGAAGAAAGCGAGAAAACCTAAGGCTCGGACCCAGTGCGCAGGTTTGGCAGAGGGTTGGACGAGAGGGCATGCGAGGAGTTTTGTCAACCGCTTTGGGTCGACAAATATCTCTTTATCGAACACTCGGATGAGTAGTAATCGCTGCCGCCGACGCAGCGAGATGGTGTCTGCCTTCCGCGTCCGCCGAGACACTGTGCAAGATAGTGTGTGCAGGCAATGACGAGCGTTCACTCCAAGACCACCGTTTTGTTCTTTTCACTGATTATCATTCTCCAGTCCCCGCAACGCGCGTGTGCCTTCGAGGCGACAGACTCGTCCCTGGATAAACATGGAGCGTTAACCGTCGATGGATATTCTCGCAGTTACACGATCCACATTCCTCCCAATGTCGGTCGGCGTCCACCAGTTGTGTTCATGTTGCACGGCCGGGGTGGGACGAAAGAGCAGGCAGCGGCTGAGTTTGGAGTGGCGAGAGCTCGCAGATAGAGACAGGTTCATAGCGGTGTTTCCGCAAGCGCTCCCAATCATTCCAGGCCTTGCGCTAGATAGTCTTACTCCTGCAAGTATCCCTTCTTGGCTGGGTTCCACGAACTTCACCATCTGGTGGTCTTCCGGATTTGCCAGAAACTTGCCCGCACTCCATCACCCGGACGATGGGGTTTTCTTGACACGCTTGATTGCGAAGATAGTGGACGATGAACATGTTGATCCGTACCGCGTATATATTGCAGGCTTCTCCAGTGGTGGAGACATGGTCGCCGACTTGGCTGCACGCTACCCAGAAATTGCGCGAGCTTTCGCAGCGATTGCCTCGATTGGCGGATTACGTCCGTCGAAGCTCAGTGCGCCGGTTTCCTTGTTTCTTTTCCAGGGAGACGCGGACTCGACGGTCTTGCAACCGGATTACTCGGCACAGATACCGCTTGAACAAAAACTGTTCTGGTTTGGTCAAGGCAAGCTTGCCAACTCTTTTCTCGGAAGCCGAGTCCTGGGCTGTGCTGGACCACTGCGTAAGCTCACCCCAGCAATCTATCCCGTGGGGTCAACGATTTGTCTGGAACGGCTGCGCGAGTCAGGCACATCTTCAGGTTTACCTGATACACGGACTTGGTCATGAATGGCCTGGGAGCAGTGTCTCGCGTTGGAATCGAAGCCATCCGTCGCTACCTCCTTTAGATCTTACGGCAATCATCTGGGAGTTCTGTAAACTGGCTCCCTGAACTCCGAGCTTCTGCTTTCGCAACAGTGCCGCGCTTCCAAGCGCACCCCAACCGGTGCCTGTCCTCCTCGGCAGCTACGGAACTGGCGGCGAGTGTGATCAAAACCCCGTCATCGATGAACGATCTCGGACGCTCCCGCATGGTGGATCGCCCAGGCAAAACAGTGTGGCCGAATTTCGGCGCTGGACACAGTTCATTCGGTTGCGGATCGAGTATAGCCTCATGGAGCGGACGGTTGAGCGCGAACTGATTCGCATGGCGAAATCTTTTGAATTTGGGAGTACTAGTTTCGGCGCTGAAGTCGGTTGCCGAACAGACTGGTCGCAGCATGGCGGAAGTCGCACTCGCCTGGCTGCGCCATCCAAACAGTGCCAGTAATCCCCGATCATAGAAGCGCGGAAGGTATCTCAACTCCAGGACAATCTCGCCAGTTTTGATCTGGAACTCTCCGCCGAAAATTGAAATCCCTCGACGGCGCAAGCCGAATCGAACTCGGATTCCCCCCAGCGTATTTCCGAGAAAGAATCGGTTCGTGCGACTATGTATGGCGGGGTGGGCGGGGTGTGGGATCGCCTCCTGCTCCAGGGCGACCGTTTCAGGCAGGATATTGGGTCGGCTAGCCTTCAATCAGGAACTTCCTGGGTCTACCAACCTGCTAGAGCTAGACTCCACCGCCAGTCCATCCCAGAGACACTTGACCCGACGGGATAAACAACAATGGGCAGATTGTCGGATCATATTCGAAAGCACGACTCTTGGAGCCATGCTCGATGGTGCAGTCGACTACTCCTTTGGCTATGCGGGCGGGGAACTACGATTGAAGTCGTGCCAAACAACATCAACGATGCGACCCAGATTGCAAGGCATGCGATGGTTAAGTTCAAGCTAGAGCTGGACGCCGTATTCGAATACGGTCTGGTCCCAGCTCATTAAGAGAGCCCGGTTACTTCATCGCATTGACACGAACGCCGAGGCGGGACTTATAGCGCGAGGCGGTATTCACGTGCAACGTGCCCTTCTGGATTGCCTTGTCGAGCGCGGACACCGTTTGCCGGTAGGTCTGTTCGGCGGCTTGTTTGTCTCCCTTTTCAATGGTCTCTCGCAGGCCGCGCAGTGCGGTGCGCAGGCGGGATGCGTTTGCGCGATTAGTGGCCGTGCGCTTCGTGGTTTGCCGGGCGCGCTTAAGCGCCGAAAAATGATTTGCCATGTGTAATTCGTTACCTTTGTGTGTCTAACGAGATATTCCGGTGAGTACCGAATTGCTTATTATAGGGGAGCAACTCTCGCCTGGTCAAACACATGGCATCGGCCCTTGTCCCGGACCGGCAAACGCGTACGAAGGTCCTGTTGGATTCTTCGACCCCGATCGTAGCGATGGAAACAGTAAAGAAGTCCGCGCCGTTCGCCGGGTAGGCGCGGCTTGCGCGGCCTTGAACCTGGCTGCATTCGAGTGGACGATTCCGGAGCAGGTTGCGGCAGCTGCAAAAGGATATTCTGGCGCGGAAATCGATGCCGCCGTGCAGACGGCGCTCTAGTCCGCTTTTTTCCGGAAAGCGCAACTCACGACTCAGTTGTTGTTGGACGCTCTGAGGCAAACCGTGCCGCTTTCCACGGCACGGTCGGAAGAGATCGTGGCGCTCCGCGACTGGGCCAGGACGCGGGCGGTCCCGGCATCAGCATCCAGCGAAACCGTATAGAATTGGCGGCCATTGACTACCATCTCGCCGCGGGGTACGCTTTAGGCAATGGTAGTGACTTGCCTCCTGGGCATGAGCATTTCGCCTGTTCCCGTCTCTGAGCATAATCCTGTTTTGTCTTCGAATCGGTTGAAGCGTGTGTATTGCTGTTCTGTCAAAGAGACTGAATGAAGAAAAGTATCGGGATAACTCCCAACATCGAAACTCTATTTGGCACGCGGGACGAAAATGTTCGCGTGCTGGAAGATGGCCTGAATGTCACCATTGACCTGCGATCGAACGCTGTTGAACTGGAAGGTGCGGCACGCGATGTGGCTCGCGCTGAGCAGGTGTTTGCCGACTACGAAAGCCTGCAACGCTCGGGATACAGTTTTAACAACGGCGATTTGAACAGCATGCTGCGGGTGCTCACCACTGATCCCACGGCGACGTTGCGGGGGCTGGCCGATGCCGGCCGCCAGCGATCGCTGGGACGCCGCATGGTGCAACCCAAGAGCGTGAATCAGCGGCGCTATGTCGAGGCGATCGAGAAGCACGACATGGTTTTCGGGATTGGCCCGGCGGGCACGGGCAAGACCTATCTGGCCGTGGCTATGGCGATTTCGGCGCTGCTCGCCAAGCGCGTAAATCGCATCATCCTGGCGCGTCCGGCGGTGGAAGCGGGCGAGCGCCTCGGATTCTTGCCCGGCACGCTGCAGGACAAGATCGATCCGTACCTGCGTCCGCTGTATGACGCGCTGTATGACATGCTCGATCCCGAAAAAGTCGACCGCTATCTGGAAAAGAATGTCATCGAAATTGCGCCCATCGCATTTATGCGCGGGCGAACGTTGAACGATTCATTCGTGATTCTCGACGAAGCCCAGAATACAACCTCGGAGCAGATGAAGATGTTCGTTACGCGTCTTGGATTCAATTCTAAGGCGGTGATTACCGGAGACGTCACTCAGATCGATTTGCCGAATGCACGCCGCAGCGGCCTGCTGGAAGCAATGGACATCTTGCAGCGGGTAGAAGGTTTGACATTCGTTCACTTCGACGAATCCGATGTGGTGCGGCACCATCTGGTGCAGCGGATTATTCGCGCCTACGACGAGCACAAAACACACATCGCGGAACAGCAGATGTTGCTATTGTCCGGCGGAAGAAGCGCTGAGACTTCCGGCGCAGGATTACGAAGCGCCGAGGTCAAGAACTCACAGTCGAAGGACTTAAGTGACGGAGCTCGCGAAGCCTCGGGAGAATAGATCCGCTCAGGGACAAGTTGGTTATCCTTCGAAAGAGAATCGCCGGACTAAGCCCGTTAACGCTCGAACGTTTTTTATTGCGGGCGAGGCAGGTGGTGCGTTTACGTGGCATCGTGAATGTGCTGGTCACCAACAGCCACGAACTACGTTTGCTGAATTTGCGTTTTCGGGGGAAAGATCAGCCGACGGATGTCCTGTCGTTTCCAGCGCCGATCCCCGGGCGCGCGCAAGCTAAACAAGTAGCTGGCGACCTCGCGATTTCCGGTGATATCGCACGGGAGAATGCCAAACGCCTGGGACACTCCGTGGCGGCAGAGATTAAAATTCTGGTGTTGCACGGAGTTCTCCATCTGGCGGGCTTAGATCACGAGCGGGATAATGGGGAAATGGCTCGCAAGGAAAGTCGATTGCGGCAACAATTGAAACTGGAGGCTGGGTTGATCGAGAGAACGCAACCGCGTGGCGATCGTTCGCTGCACCTCAATGGGCGAACCGAGCGCCCTCCTGCCAACCGGAGGAGGGCATGAATTGGTCCGTCGCGCTCGCGCTGATTCCGTTGCTCGGCCTGCTCTCGCTGGCCTCCTACGTTGACCGCGTCTACCAGGAGATCGGCAAGTTTCTCTCGCGGGAGTTTCAGGACAACATCGACGTATTCGAGCAGAAGGTCGAGCCTATCCTGAACGTCAGTCGCTCGCGTGCGGCGCTTTCGATGTCCGTGCTTAAGCAGCTGACCACTGCCACGATTTCGTTGTTGGTCGGCTTCGCACTCTTTAGTGATCAACGCTGGACCCTATACGAAATCTCCCAGGCGGCCATCAGCCTGATCGTGATCATCATTGTGTTCAATCAGTTTCTGCCATTTCTATTCTTCTCGCGCACCAACGGTACATGGCTCATCCGGTGGACCTGGCTGGTGAGAATTCTGATCTATCTTGTTCTGCCCGTGACGATTGTTCTGGGTTTCTTGCAATCTGTAGCATCGCTCACCCGCGAAAATACCCGGGAGGAGCCGGAGAGCGCCGCCGAGGCTGTGGATGCTTTGATAGAAGCGGGGCAGGAGGAAGGCATCATCCAGGAGGGCGATCGTGACCTGATTCAGTCCGTGGTCGAATTCAGCGGCAAGACTGTGCGCGAAGCCATGAAGCCGCGTCCGGAGATGTTTGCTGTACCGGTTGAGACCACGGTCGAACGCTTCATCGACATGATGCGGACCAAGCACTATTCGCGTGTCCCTGTATATGCCGACAGTATTCATAACATCCGCGGTATCGTCTACGCTCAGGATGTTTTACAGGTGCCGGACAGCGAAGCCTCCCAGCGCACACTCGAGACGCTGATGCGGCGCGACGTATATTTTGTGCCGGAGAGCAAACTCGGCAGCGACCTTCTGCGCGAGATGCAGAAAAATAATATCCGCATGGCGATTGTGGTCGATGAATATGGTGGCGTAGCTGGACTAGTGACCATCGAAGATTTGGTCGAGGAGATCGTCGGGGAAATTCGGGACGAGCACGAGAAGCCGGAGATCGTTCGGGAAAATGATCAGTCCTATATCGTTTCCGGAGGCATGGACGTGGATGGTCTGGCCGAACTATTCGGAACCAAGTTGGAAGGAAGGGAATCGGCCACTGTGGCTGGCCTAGTCAGCGAGTTGGCGGGACACATCCCGCGCCGAGGCGAAACCGTTGACGATGGCGGGCTGCGATTCGAAGTTCTCGAAGCAACCGATCGCAAGGTCGAGCGCGTCAGGATTACGGCGGCGCAGCCCCGGCAGTTGAAATTGATTTGAAGGCAGCTGCTTGCTTCTGGCTTCTGGCCAACCACCACGCTTTCCTCAGTCATGCATCCTGATTGCCGATTTTTCGTGGGATACTGTAAACCATGACCAACTCTATCCGCCAGAAGCGAGGAGCTGGCAGCTAGCCGCCCCTTCCTATGCCTTTCCGCTGCGGTTTCGTTTGCATCCTCGGTCGGCCTAACGCCGGTAAGTCCACGCTGCTCAATGCTCTCGTCGGCGAGAAGCTGGCGATCATCTCACCGAAGCCGCAAACCACTCGCAACCGAATCCAGGGTATTGTCAATGTGCCGAAGAGCAAGGCGCAATCCGGCGCGCAGATCGTATTGATCGACACTCCGGGCGTCCACAAGCCAGATAGCTCCCTGGGCCGAAAGATGATGGTCGAAGTACGGGAGGCATTGGAAGGCTGCGATGTGGTTCTGCTCATCATGGATGCGACCCGCAAACTAGATCGACGTGATGAGTTCGCCATACAGATGCTGAAGCATTCGTCCCCGAAAGTTTGTCTCATCCTTAACAAAGTTGACTTGTTGAGAGGTGGCAAAGGTAAGCTGCTGCCGCTGATCGAGGAGTATAAAAAGCTGCATCCATTTCACGAGATCATCCCGATCTCTGCGCTGAAGCGGGATGGGCTCGATATATTATTGAAGCGGGTTACAGCCGCACTGCCTGCTGGACCTCCGTTATTTCCTGAGGATCACGTTACCGACCAGCCGGCGCGCTTCATGGCGGGAGAGATCGTTCGCGAACGAGTGCTGGTCGAAACTGAGGAAGAGTTACCTTATGCAACCACGGTGATCGTCGACACATTCGAGGAGGGCGCTAGGCTAACGCGCATTGCGGCGACAATCTATTGCGAACGTGAGGGTCAGAAAGGCATCTTGATCGGCAAGAAGGGGCAGATGCTGAAACGGATTGGAACGTCGGCTCGCCTACAGCTTGAGAAAATGCTGGGCACAAAAGTCTTTCTCGAACTATACGTCAAAGTACAGCCCAACTGGCGCGAATCGCGTGGATTTGTCGAAGAACTCGACTGGAGAAGGCAGCTGGAGCATCTGACAGGCGGGCAAGTCGAGCTGACAGAAACACTGACAAGACTGCCGGCAGCAAAGAAATCTTAAGTAACCAAAGGGACGACGAATGCCGCATCCAGGTCGCGGTCGTAAAGATGCTGCAAGGATTGTAGGATTCCGGCTTTGGCAGCTAGAATCAAATTAACATCGGCGTTGCATCACAAAAGACAGGCCCTATACATGCCACCGTCACATTTTCCTGAGCAGTCTCTCCCCGAGAAAGATTTCGATCCCGATCAACTCACATTGATTTTGCGGGTAACCCTTGTCGCAGACCGCAAAGCCGTCGATCCCGTTGTGCAGCAAGTGATGGCCGTCGTTCGACAGATGAAGGACGTCGACGGGAAAGAAGACGCGATCGAGTTATCTCTGCAGGAGGCCTTGGCCAATGCCGTGATTCATGGCGCCAAAGAAGATCCTACGAAGACGGTGGAATGCGTGGTCAGTAGCGATGAAGAGCGAGGCATCCTGATCGTAGTGCGGGATCCAGGTACTGGATTCAGTCCCGAAGCCATTCCCGGCTGCACGGTGGGGGAGAATGTTTATTCCAATCATGGGCGAGGAATCTTTCTTATCAACCAGCTCATGGACAAAGTTGAATTCAGAAAGAACGGCACCGAGATCCACATGGTGAAGCTCTAATCCGTACTGCTTTCTCCGCCTGTTCTGGCCGAGCGCAGCGAGGCCCGCTGGTGCTTGCCCGCGTCGCTGACAGGTTTGTGGGGAAAAAAGTCCCTCGCTTCACTCGGGATGACAACCGTGTACTGCTACCGTCTCGATCCGCGGCAACCTACTCTTTCGCCACGATCCCGAGGGTTTTCATTTTGCGGTAGAGATGGCTCCGTTCGAGGCCCAGCACCTCAGCGGCGCGGGTGACGTTGCCGTGGTTCTCGTCCAGTTTCTTGAGAATGAAATCGCGCTCGTAGGCATCCCTGGCCTGATGCAAGGTAGAAAACTCACTGCGCGCTGCGCGCCGATGACCGTCACGGTAGACCAGCGGAGGCAGATGCTTGCGATCCAATCGGGTGATCATGGGATTCATGATCACTATCCTTTCGATTACATTGCGCAATTCGCGCACGTTGCCCGGCCAGGAATAACGCATCAGTCCATCGACGGCATCGTCGGTGATTTCGCGGGGACGTCGTCCGTAGGTCGCGGCCAGGTCTTTCAGAAAATGCCGTGCCAACATTGGAATGTCTTCCTTTCGGTCGCGCAGCGGAGGTACGAAGAAAGGAATCACGTTGAGCCTGTAGAAGAGGTCTTCGCGGAAGTTTCCAATGGAGATTTCTTCTTCCAGATCCTTATTAGTGGAAGCGATGATGCGCGCATCCACGGTAATGGTTTCCTCGCTGCCTAAAGGTGCGACGCGCTGTTCATCGAGTGTACGCAACACCTTCGATTGCGTCTTCAGGCTCATGTCCCCCACTTCATCGAGAAACAGCGTTCCCCCATTTGCCTTTTGAAACTTGCCGTCCTTGTCGACGGCGGCCCCGGGAAACGATCCCTTGTAATGTCCGAAAAGCTCGCTTTCGATGAGGTCTTCAGGAATGGCCGCGCAGTTCACCTCGACAAAAGTTTCGTCCTTGCGCAGGCTTTGAGCATGGATTGCATGTGCGACCAATTCCTTGCCCGTGCCGGACTCGCCATAGATCAGAACGCGCCCATTCGTTGGCGCCATCAGTCCAATCTGCTGGCGTAAGGCTTTCATGGGAATGCTGTTGCCAACGATCACGTTCTTGGCGGTCAGCTGTTTCTTCAGATCGACATTCTCGTGACGCAGTTTCTTCGATTCGATCGCGTTCTTGACCACGATCAGCGTCTTGTCGATGGAGAGCGGTTTCTCCAGGAAGTCAAAAGCACCCAGTTTGGTGGCTCGTACAGCGGTTTCGATGGTGCCGTGTCCAGATATCATGATGACTTCGGGCGCGTTATCCAGTTCACGGATTCGCTCTAACGTCTCTAGGCCATCGATCCCCGGGAGCCAGATGTCCAGCAGCACCACTTCGTATGTATGCTCGCGGCGCAAGAGTCTAAGGCACTCTTCGCCACTATCCGCCGCTGCAGTTTCGTAGCCCTCGTCTGCCAATACTCCTTGCAGCGATTCGCGGATGCCAGTTTCATCGTCAACAATGAGAATTTTATGCATGCTGAGCAGTGCTAACAGCAAGGGCGGGTTCCGGAACCACCGGTAGTTCTACGATAAAGCGCGCTCCTACCGGCTGGTTTTCCTCAACCCGAATCGAGCCATGGTGCTCTTCGATGACTCGGCTCACAATTGCTAGTCCGAGGCCTGTGCCGCGTTTTCTGGTGGAAAAATAGGGAAGGAAAAGTTTTTCCTTAAGCTCGCGAGTCACACCGTGCCCGGTATCCGCCACGGTGATTTCGACCGCGTCCCGGCTGGCTACAAGCGAAGTTGAAATCTGAATCTCGCGCACCAACGAATTCTGCATCGCCTCAGCGGCATTATCCACCAGGTTGGCCACAGCCCGCTTGATCGCCTCCGCATCCGCCATAACCTTCGGCAGATCCGGGGCCAGCGTTTTATGCAGACCGATGCCATCCATTCTTCCGTTGAACATGGAGAGCGCACTCTCAACAACTTCGTTGATATCGGCGGGATGAGGATTGGAGGCTGGAAAGCGAGCCAGCGTTGAAAATTCGTCCACCAACCGTCGCACTGTTTCGACCGCTCCCGCAATAGTTTCGGCACAGTTTCGGACAATTTCCAAGGACGCTTTGTCGGGAACTGTGGCGCGCTCCAAATGACGCTGAATGCGTTCGGCAGAGAGCGCAATAGGGGTCAGTGGATTCTTGATTTCATGCGCGACCCTGCGCGCAACTTCGCGCCAAGCCGTCTGTTTCTGAGCCTTCAACAGATCCGAGAGATCTTCGAATACAATCACGTATCCGGACCGTTCGTCCTGATGACGCAGGATCGCCACGGTGACGGCGACGTTCAGAGAGGTGCGCTGCAGTGACGTCTCCATCTGGCTGGTGGTCATCCCCATGCGATCGGCGCGACGCAGCAGCGGTTCGAGATCCTGCAGCACTTCGGGCGGAAACACGTCCGCCAGTCGCGCTCCGCGCAGCATCGCCTTGCCGTCCGCGAAGCCCTCGGGATAAAACATGCGCTGCAGAGCTTGGTTGGCGTGCGTGACGCGACGAGCGGCATCGAGCGACAGCACGCCCGTGGGTATGCTTTCGAGGATGGTCTCCATCTGGCGGCGGCGCTGATCGAGCTCGGCATTGGCGGCGGTCGCGTCGCGGCTGGACGCTTCGATCTGCCGCCGGCTGGTCTCCAATTCCTCGGCCATGCGATTGAAAGACCGGACCAGATCCCCGATTTCGTCCGCTGCAGTTACGTCGATACGAAAATCCAGACGTCCGCGAGAGATTTCCTGAGTTGCCTCGGCGAGCGCCGCTAGCGGACGCGTAACCAGCTTCGAAAGAAACAGCGCCAGCCATGTGCTGACAAACAGCACGATCATCGTGAGCAGCAAGAGCAGACCCATATACGTCTGACGCACGTGTTTGCGCTCAAGGCTGAGTTGAAAATACCGCTGCTGGCTGGCTTCGATTTGTTTGACCGTCCGGGAAAACTCCGGCGGCAACGGCATGGCCACCAAAATCAAGCCATCGTTCCCAACCGGGGCACTGCCTAGCATGTATTCAGTTTGCTGCCACGTAAAACGCGCGGGCTGGTCGCCGGCGGCCTGTGCCAAGGGTAGCTTCTCTTTCAACGCCGGCCAGGGCCCGGGAACTCCGAGACTCGCCTCTACAACTCCATTTTCCAGCGCGAGCACAAATCCGCCTTGCAAAGCGGACTGGCGGCGGCGAAATTCTTCGACTGCCGGCAGAAATCCATGACCATCCAATGCCCGCTGTGTTTCAAGTGAGGCAGCAATGGAAGCCGCTTCCGAGCGCGCGTTCTGTGCCGCATAGTTGGCGAGCAACGACGCCATCGCATCTGTGTCCGCGCGGACCTCCTCCACCGGGGTGGAGAACCACTTGTCAATCGAGCGGTTCATCAGTCCGTAAGCAAACCAATACATCACCATAACCGGAAGGAATGAAAGCAGCAGAGCTCCAACCACCATACGCGTACGGAACTTCGAGCCCAACACACCCAGACGGCGTTCGGCAAGCAATTTGAGCAGGTTGCGGGCCAGCACGAAAGTGAGAGCGATGAAAAGAAGAGAAATCAGCAGTGAAAGGGCGTAGAAAACTACTGCCTGCTGATTGCTTCCGGGACGCAGTATGGTTTCGTTAAACGCTGTCTGTGAAACCAGGACCGCCAGCAGCAGAAAAACTGCTACCGCGAGCAAGATAATGACCTGCTTGCGGTTGGAGGCTTTCGGAGGTCGAGTTGGAGCAGTCTGCGGCACGCGAGTTCAGCGGTCCAACCCGAAATAGTCCAGCCGATGCACATCAGGCGCCGTGCATACTGGGAATAGACCGGAACTCATTATAGATGGTGCCTCGGGGGCGGAAGAAATTTCAAAATCAGCGACGGCGCTTCTCCATGCCCCGGAACTCGTCCCACCAAGTTCTCCTCCAATAGTGCGCGGTAGGTGGCCTTTGGCCGCTACGATCGATCGCAGGGCAGAGCCTGTCCGCGAGTGCCCGACGAAGGAGAACCGATCCACGAGTATTTGTTGGCAAATCCCCAGGCCTGAATTGCCGTGCAGCCTGCGCTGTTGAGGCAAACTCGTGCGATGCCGCGACAGACATCAGCTTGACGCGTCAGATCGTCTGCTCGAACTCGCCGCACAGCGACTTACTTAAGCCTAGGCAAGTAAGGTTGTAAAGGACATCCGTCACAATCGGGCTGTGATTTCTTGCAATAGTTTTTTCCTGCCCTCACAATCAGGCCGTGCATCTCGTTGTAAATCTGAGTGAGAGCCGTGCGTTTCGCGGTGCTCATCTTCGATGGCGGATGCGAAGCATCAGGAAAGCCTGCCGCCAGTTGCTGTGTGTAGAATGTTTTCGAATCGGTAGCGGGCTCTGCCAGAGACGGCAGGGCCCTCTCAAATAGTTTCCGGACATCCTCATAGGCAGCATCTGCGGGCGCGATCACGTGACGTGCAAGTATCCTTCGCGTATAAGTGTCCACGACGAATACCGGATGATTGGCAGCGTAAAGCAGGATTGAATCGGCCGTTTCGGGGCCAACACCATTCAATTTCAGGAGCTCTTCCCGAAGCTCTTCAGTTGGACGCGAGAACAACCTCGTCAGAGATCCTCCATAATGTCGATCCAGAAATTCGACGAAAGTTTTCAGGCGCTGAGCTTTCTGACGGAAATAACCTGACGGGCGGAGCAGGCGTTCGAGTTCAGTCAAGGTCACCCGGCGGATGCCTTTGGCACTCAGCATTTTCGCGGTGCGAAGATTCGCCAGCGCTTTTTCCACATTTGTCCATGCCGTATTTTGGGTGAGATAAGCTCCTACGACCACTTCGAATCGTGACCGCGCCGGCCACCAGTTCTGCCGTCCCCACGCCTGAAATAAAGCGCGGTAGTAGCTGCGAATCTGATTTTCTTTCACGTCAGGCGACACGGTTGGATTCAGCCTCATTTCTGAGTGTACGACGAACGTAGAATGTCGAGTTACAAACAGAGGTGGTTCCGCTGGTCATTACGACGCCTGTCAAATAAACTATGTCGCCAACCTCAAAGCGCTGTACCTCCAAGGTGTTTACCGTCACGTGGCGTCCCTGCGAATCTAAGTAACATCGGCACGGAATTAAGCACGGAAACGGCGGCACGGATCGCAGGAAATGCCACGTCATTAGCTGCAGTGGCGACAGAAGTCACAAACAGGACCACGGCGATTGCTGTGGGGACATCCCGTGCGGAAGCGGCAGAGGCTGCAATCACAGCTTCCATCCCCTCGTTGCCAATACCGAAGCCAATGTCAGAAATCTTGTGACCGACCTTGCGGGCAAAACCTCCACTGGTTCGGTTGCTGCGGCTATCACCACAGCGGAAGCGTTTGCAACAGAAATCACGAACCGAAGCACAGCGATTGCTGTGGGGGCAAGTCGGGCAGAAGCTGCGGAAGCGTTGCTTGCGACTTCCTCCGCATTGTCCACTGAGACCACCCACCGCATTGCAGCAGACACCACCAACGCGGCAATCTCCACCGAGACGAGACGGGCAGAAGCAGCCGAAGCATTGCTGGCTCCGAAAGCCCCTCCGACATTTACAGGAACGGTCAGTGAAATCATTGACGCTATGGTCGGAGCCGACGCCAGCGGACTTGCGGCAACAGAACAAACTCGTGCTCTAGCAGCCGAAGCCTGGCTGCTGCCTCTTGCTGGTGGCACCATGACTGGCGCTCTTCTGTTGAACGGCGTTAGCGAAACTCCACGGTTCGGGTGATAAAGGCATCAGCCCCGAGTTTGAAGCGGATGCAGAGTTTCCGAATCTGTTCGACGTTGCCCAGAGAGAAACATGCCGACCGCAGACTCCGACCCGAACTCTGGAATTAGACTCCGTTGCGTGAGGTTTCCCTTTTCGAGGAGATACCGCACCACGGAAACCGGATCGGAATCGGGGATAGGGTAATGCTCCGCTTCGTATCGTTGCACCAGCAGGGTGAGGAGTTCGATTGCTTCCTCCTCATATGGAGAAGGGTTTTCTAAAGCTGTGAGTAGTTGCCAAGCATCATTTCAGTTCAGTCCTTTCGCTTGCTGCGGAGATATTCCAGCAGGAGCGAAACTAATTTATCTGTCGGCTGCGAAAAAATTCCTTGAGGCGAGCACCGCTGATGCGCAGAGTTCGTCTGCGACGTTGGAAGCGAATTTTCTTGTCCTTGGTCAATCCCGTTCAGCCCGGCATCTCTCCATGAGCCCGATAGCATGGTTGTAAGACACATTGAGAAAGGCACAGACATCGGCTGGTCCGTAAACGCCATGAAGATCGATGGGGCCATGACTCTGCGCTCGTGCCGCCTTCTTATAGTCCCCTCTTACAGGTTGGAGCGTGGGATCATAACCAATACCGACAATTTCACCTTGCTCATCCCGGCAGATTTCCAAGATCTCGATGCGTTCAAAATAGATTGCCCATCCACAAATTCTCTGGCCGTTTCTTTCCCGCGGTCAAATCTCACTTGGACGCTGCAGAGTTTTGTCCTAGAAATGTCCGGCATTTTTGGGAAACAGGGGAAACAGGAGAAATGCGGATGCACCACGGTAATGAATGGAATCACTAACTTCCACGCCCTCAACACCGGGTCATTACCACGACGTAGAACTACGGTAACTAGTACGGTAATCGACTTGCGTTGACAATTTGTGTCAACACCAAGACGCTGCTTTTCTTCCATTAACAAACGCGGCGCTTGGTGCAACTGCCAGGCAGGTTGCCAGGTATCGTTCCACTCGGGTGGATAGGAGATCGACGTATGTCTCAACGGCTGGGTGACCTTCTCGTCAAAGAGAAGATCATTACCCCAGAGCAGTTGGAACAAGCGACTAAGGCTCAGAAGGACCAGAACTGCCGTCTAGGTTCTGCCTTGGTAAAGCTGGGCTTCCTCACGGATGAGGACGTCACGAATTTTCTCTCCCGGCAGTATGGCGTTCCGGCCATCAATCTCTCGTACTTCGAGATCGATCCCGCTGTGGTAAAGCTGATTCCCTTCGAGACTGCAAAGCGATATCAGATTCTTCCGTTAAGCCGCGTGGGCGCTTCGCTGACCATCGCGATGGTCGACCCCACGAATGTCTTCGCCATGGACGATATCAAGTTCATGACTGGCTTCAACATTGAGCCCGTCGTGGCCTCGGAAAGTTCCATTCTGGCGGGCATTGATAAATCGTATGGTGGCGCGAAGGAAAAGGAAGAAGACCTCGAAACAGTAATGCAGTCGATGACGGAATTGAATGAAAGCGACGTCGAACTGCAGGCTGAAGAACAGCAAATGGAGCTGTCGCAGCTGGAGAAGGCTGCGGATGAAGCTCCTGTAGTCAAACTGGTGAATCTGGTGCTCACAGACGCGGTTAAGCGAGGTGCCAGCGATATTCATATCGAGCCTTACGAAAAAGAATTTCGCGTACGGTTCCGTATTGACGGCGTCCTGCAAGCGATCATGTCACCTCCCATCAAGCTGAAGGACGCGATCACGTCCCGCCTTAAAATCATGGCGAAGCTGGATATCAGCGAAAAGCGTTTGCCGCAGGATGGCCGCATCATGCTGAAGATGAATATTGGCGGCCGCAAGAAGCAGCTCGACTTTCGTGTCAGCACGCTGCCCACCCTCTGGGGTGAGAAGATTGTGCTCCGCTTGCTCGACAAAGAGAATCTGCGACTCGATATGACCAAGCTTGGTTTTGAGCCTGAGTCGCTGGTCAAATTCGAAAAAGCCATTCTCAAACCTTACGGCATGGTGTTGGTGACTGGGCCGACAGGTTCAGGAAAAACCAACACTCTGTATTCGTCCATATCACGCCTGAATCAACCCGATACCAACATTATGACGGCCGAGGATCCCGTCGAATTTCAATTGGCTGGTGTGAACCAGGTCCAGATGAAGGAGCAGATCGGATTGAACTTTGCCGCCGCGCTGCGTTCTTTCCTGCGGCAAGATCCGAACATTATTCTAGTCGGCGAAATCCGCGATTTCGAAACCGCGGAAATCGCGATCAAGGCCGCGCTCACCGGCCACCTCGTGCTCTCCACTCTACACACCAATGGCGCGCCCGAAACTATCACGCGGTTGATGAACATGGGTATTGAGCCGTTCCTGGTGGCGACTTCGGTCCATCTCATCTGCGCGCAGCGCCTCATCCGTCGTATCTGCAAAGACTGTAGCGAGCCCGTTGAGGTTCCGGTGCAGGCGTTAATTGAAGAAGGATTCTCTCCCGAAGAGGCTAAGACGGTAAAGATTCAGAAGGGCAAAGGCTGCGGTGTGTGCAATAACACGGGCTACAAAGGCCGCTGCGGTTTGTATGAGGTTATGGAAGTAGACGATGAGATCAGAGAGCTGGTCTTGGTGGGCGCCTCGGCAGTGGAACTGAAAAAGAAAGCGATTGAGCGCGGCATGATCACGCTGCGCCGCAGTGGATTGATCAAAGTTGCAGCGGGTATGACCACGCTCGAGGAAGTTGCTCGCGAAACGATTCACTGATTTGCGATCGAACTGATCCGTGAGCTAGTGGATCCGAGATCTACGGAAGGAAACAAATATGGGTTTGTCGTTAAGCGATCTGCTCAAAAGGATGCTGGAGATGAGTGGCAGCGATCTTCACATTACCACCAATTCACCTCCGCAGATTCGGGTGCACGGACACCTGGTGCCGCTCGATTTGCCACAGATGACGCCGGCTGAGACCAAGCAGCTGGCTTATAGCGTCATGACGGATTCGCAGAAACATCGCTTCGAGGAAAGCCTCGAACTCGATTTTTCTTTCGGATTGAAGGGCCTGGCTCGCTTCCGCGCTAACGTCTTCAACCAGCGCGGCGCAACCGCTGCCGTGTTCCGTCTGATTCCTTTTGAGATTAAGTCTTTCAACCAGCTCGGCTTGCCCGCGGTAGTCAGCAAACTCTGCGATAAACCGCGCGGCCTGGTGCTGGTGACCGGACCAACCGGCTCGGGCAAATCAACCACCTTGGCTGCGATGATCGACAAGATCAACAGCGAACGGCATGATCACATCCTCACCATTGAGGACCCCATCGAGTTCGTGCACATGAACAAGAATTGTTTGGTCAATCAGCGGGAGTTGCACGCCGATACCAAGAGCTTTACCGATGCATTGCGCGCCGCACTTCGCGAAGACCCAGACGTCGTGCTTATCGGCGAAATGCGCGATCTGGAAACCATCGAGTCCGCCCTGCGCATCGCCGAAACTGGCCACTTGACCTTCGGTACCTTGCATACCAATTCGGCTACGTCCACCATCAACCGTATCATCGACGTGTTTCCCGCGCACCAGCAGCCACAGATTCGTGCACAGCTTTCGCTGGTCCTCGAAGGTGTCATGTGTCAGACCCTCCTGCCCACGCCGAATGGCAAGGGCCGCACCATGATTATGGAAATTCTTATCCCCAATCCGGCGGTGCGCAATCTGATTCGCGAAGACAAAATTCACCAGGTGTATTCCGCTATGCAGTCGGGCCAGGACAAGTTCGGCATGCAGACATTTAACCAGGCATTGGCTACGGCTTATTCCCAGAAGCAGGTTTCGTTGGAGACGGCGCTGCAACGCTCGAGCAACCCGGACGAACTCCAGGAAATGATTAACCGGGGAGCCACCCTGACAAACCGCGGCGGAACTGGTTCGGCAGCGGCGCGGGGCGCGGCATCGAGGGGCTAACGGCACTGATGCCAATCATAGCGAGCAGGACACAATCGGTCGGGCTGCAAAGGAATTCAGCGATCAAGAGTTGAGGAGAGATTAATACCATGCCAGTTTTCACATTTTCCGGCAAAGACGCCTCCGGACAGAAGGTTTCCGGAGAACGGAACGCCCCCAGCAAGCAGGCAGTGGGACAACTGTTGCGACGCGAGCGGATCACGCCCGGCGCGATCAGGGAGAAGGGCAAAGAGTTTTCGATGCCCACATTCGGGTCGGGCAAGGTCAAGGTTAAGGAGATCGCAATTTTCTTCCGCCAGTTCTCCGTCATGATCGACGCTGGATTGCCCTTGGTGCAGTGTCTGGAGATTCTGGCCGCCAATCAGGAGAGCCAGGTCTTTCAGAAGACGCTGAACGGAGTCCGCACAACGGTGGAAGGCGGCGCAACCCTGGCAAATGCCATGCGCCAGTACCCCGCTGTGTTCGATGATCTCACCACCAACATGATTGAAGCGGGTGAAACGGGCGGTATCTTGGACGTCATTCTGCAGCGCTTGGCCATCTACGTGGAGAAGGCTGTTCGCCTGAAAGCCGCCGTGAAATCGGCGCTCATCTATCCCGTCTCCGTCATCAGCCTGGCGACGCTCATCGTCGGTGCTCTACTCAAGTGGGTGGTGCCCATTTTTTCCAATCTTTTTGCCGGGCTGGGTGTTGCGCTGCCGCTTCCTACCCGTATCGTGATGGGCCTCAGCGGGTTCGTGCAAACTTTCTGGTGGGTCATCATCGCAGGTGTGGTCGGGGTGGTTTTTGGCACCAAGCAAATTCGTAAGCACCCGCGAGGACGCTACTATTTCGACAAGATGCTGCTCAAGCTACCGATTATGGGAAGTCTTTTACGCAAGATCGCGGTGGGCCGCTTCACCCGCACCTTGGGGACCCTGATTACCTCGGGTGTTCCCATCCTAGAAGGATTGGCAATTACCGCCAGGACTTCCGGCAATGCAGTCTTGGAAGAAGCACTGATGAAAGTGCGGAAGGCCATCGAAGAAGGCCGTACCATCGTCGATCCTCTCCGGGAATGCGGCGTGTTTCCTAACATGGTAACGCAGATGATCGGTGTCGGCGAAGCGACGGGCGCCATGGACAACATGCTGCAGAAGATCGCTGACTTCTACGAAGAAGAAGTGGATGCCGCCACCAAGGACATGTTGGCCATGATGGAGCCGGCGATCATCGGATTACTCGGCGTGACGGTCGGCGGCATTGTGATTTCGCTCTACATGCCACTATTCGCCATGATTGCCAAACTGGCCGGCTAAAGAAGTATCCGATTGGGAGGCCGCTGTATCAGAAACGGCTTCCCAATTCTTATGAACGCCCGCGCTTGCTTGCGGGTGAAGATTCGGATCGGTGGACTTAATCTCTCGAACTGGACTTTCTTCAGATCATCGGAACCTCAATGCAATCGACGTTCGACGAGCGGAATTGGCTGGCCTGGCTGGTCAAAGTACGAATCCTGATCCTGACCTTCCTGCTGGCCATCCAATTGGCGGTGGCGCACCTTACGCCAGCACCGCTGCCGGTACGCCTTTTCGTCAGCACCATCCTCTTGTGGTTTGCCCTGTCAATTTTTTACACCGTACTGCTCTCCTTCTGGCAGGAGCATCGTCTGCAAGCTGCGTTACAAGTGCTTACCGACTTGGCTCTGGTTAGTCTGGTGGTGCACGAAACCGGGGGCTGGGATAGTTCGCTGAATTTCCTCTATCCTCTCATCATTATCGTGGCCGGTATTTTGCTCCCGCGGGTGTGGGCACATCTCGTCGCTGCACTCGCCTTCATTCTTTACGGAACTGTTCTCGAACTCAACTACTACGGCCTGGTGAAGTCCTACTGTACGACTCATCCCGAGCTGAAAACGCTGCAGGCAATTATTTTCGTAAACCTGTTTGCCTACGTTGCAATCGCCTACCTAGCTGGTCTTTTGACTACCAAGTTGCGCCAGGCGCGGGTGCAGTTGAGAAACGCCAGTGGTGCTTTGGAGAACCTCCAGATTCTCCATGAGAACATCATTCAGTCGATCAGCAGCGGATTAATAACTACCGGTCTCGACGGCCGAATCACTCTGGTGAACAGTGCCGCGCAGAAGCTTCTGGAGTGTACGCCGGACCAGCTGCTGGGGAAGCCAGTCAATAACTTCTTCCTGGACTCGCTGCCCAACGCCGAATCGCAGCAAACGCATGCCGAAGTTCGTTTTGACACCGCTACTGTATTCCGCAAAACTGTGCGGGTGCGCGTAGCCACCTTGAATGTTCCGGATCGCGGTCCCCTGGGCTATGTCTATGCGTTCGATGACCTCACTGAAATCCGGCGCCTCGAGCGCGAAGTCCGTCTGCAGGACCGGCTGGCGGCTGTCGGCCGGCTGGCGGCGGCGATCGCTCACGAGATCCGCAATCCGCTTACCTCAATTGCCGGCTCGGTCAGCATGCTCTCCGGTATACCGGAGCTGAACGCGGAGCACCGGCAGTTGCTTGACATCGTGACCCGGGAATCGCAACGACTGAACGGCATCATCACTGATTTCCTGGCGTACTCCCGAGGCAAGCAGTATCGCTTCGAAAAGACCGACCTGGTGCCACTGCTTGAGGACACGCTTACCCTGATGCGCCATCGCATGACCGGGGAAAATGCCGGCATCCTGATCGAAAGCCGATTCGATGTCCGCGAAGCCTGGACGCTCGCTGACGGCGACAAGATCAAACAGGTTTTCTGGAATTTCGGTGAGAACGCGGTTCGCGCCATGCGTAACGGTGGCACTCTGAAAGTGGCTATCGAACGCCTGAGAGACGACTGGCAAGTCAGCTTTGCCGACACTGGAACAGGAATGACTCCGCAGCAGACGGAAAAGATCTTCGAACCCTTCCAGTCCAACTTCGAGGGTGGCACAGGCCTGGGCTTGGCGGTGGTTTACCAGATCGTGCAGGCCCATGAAGGCAAAGTGTGGGCACGATCGAAGCCAGAGCAGGGAACTACTTTCGTACTGAGACTGCGTCGGTGTGACTCTGAAGGGCACATGAATAGCTCGCCATCGATCAGCAATTTCGCTGCTCCGGCTGAGCCCGCGCAACTGGCAACTGCCGCGGCCGAAGGGAGGTCGCGTGGCTAATATCCTGGTCTGCGACGACGAGCGCTCCATCTGCGAAATGCTCGACATAGCCTTCCGCCGCGACGGACATCGCGTCGAGACTGTGCAATCCGGGCAGGCTGCCAAGAATAAGATCGACGGCGCTCTTTACGATCTCATCATCACCGACATCAAGATGCCGAATATTGACGGCATCGAAGTTCTGCGTCATGCGCACCGCGTTTCGCCCGATTCTCCGGTAATTCTTATAACCGCCGTGGATGACTATGAGGCCGCCGTGGAAGCGGTAAAGGCGGGAGGAGCGTCGGATTACATTCGCAAGAGCCCTGGGTTGGTCGACGAAATCAAACTGGCGATCAACCGAATACTGGAGAAACTTGTTCTGAGCAAACAGAACTTTGCACTGCGCCGCGATGCCGCTTCTCATAACTCGCTCGACAATATCATCGGCTCCAGTCCGGCAATGGAGAAGTTGAAACACACGGTGCGTACCGTCGCTTCCACTGCGAGCACCGTCCTGATCCACGGGGAAAGCGGAACCGGCAAAGAGCTTGTAGCCCGCGCTGTTCATATCTGTTCCCCCCGGGCTACCGAACCTTTCGTCTCGGTAAACTGCGGCGCCTTTCCGGAAACTTTATTGGAAAGCGAACTCTTTGGATACTTGAAGGGAGCTTTTACCGGAGCGAACCAGAACAAGCGCGGACTGTTTGAAGTGGCCGGCGGCGGCACCATCTTCCTCGATGAGATCAGTGAGATGACCTTGGCCATGCAGGTGAAACTGCTCCGTGTGTTGCAGGAGCGTTCTGTGCGACCGGTGGGAGGCACCAGCGAGATCTCTATCGATGTGCGGGTTATTGCAGCCACCAACCGTGATCTCGACAAGGCGGTGGCCGAAAATCTTTTCCGCGAAGATCTTTATTATCGCCTCAGCGTAATTCCCATCCGCGTGCCGGACCTGCGCGAGCGCCGCGAAGACATTCCATTATTGGCAAATCATTTCCTCAAGAAATATGCGGCCGCCGCCAACCGCAGCATCCTGCGCATGAACAAAGATTCGCTCGATGCTCTGTGTGATTACGAGTGGCCCGGTAATGTCCGCCAGTTGGAGAACACGGTTGAACGCGCGGTTGCTCTGGAGATGACCGACGAGCTGCATGTAGAGTTGCCGGCAGAACGGCCCAAAGCCCGCGCCGCCGCGGCAGGAGTTTCTGCAGCAATGTCGGACGTCGCGCCGGGCGCGGTTCTTCCCCAAGGCATCGGCATGGAAGGTTACGTCGCAAACATCGAGCGCACGCTCCTGCAGGCGGCGCTAGACCGCTCCAACGGCGTGCAGACCAAGGCCGCCGATCTACTCAGCATCTCCTACCGATCCTTCCGGCATTTGATGAAGAAGTACGAGCTGTAGCGCGGTCGGCTCGATTTGAGGTGCAAGCTGTGGGGTTTGCCGAATGATTTGCCGAGAGCTGACAGCCGCTACGTTTTCTTCAACTGCTGCTTCCAACCTAGAACTCGCGCCTTAGCTCCTTCGGCTTCAGCTTCCGTAATCATTCCTTTTTTCTGGTAGAGCACCGACAAACTGGTGTGGGCAAGTACATCATCGGGATCCAGCTCCGTAATCTTCTGCGCCACTTCGATCGCCTCGTCGTAGCGCTGCAGATCCTGCAGAGCGCGCGCAAGTCCGTGCATGGCCTCAGTGAAAGCCGGGTCGACGACCAGGGATTCCCGATAAGCCACAACCGCCTCTTCCAGCTTCCCATCCGCCATCAAATCGAGCGCGGCATAGTAGTGGTCTTCGGCCTGTTGGCGGGTATGTGCGTCGGACATAACAGAAAGTTTTCTGGCGGAGAAAGAATTTTATCACGGAACGACTGGCGACAATTGCTGGTACCGCCATACGCACGGTCATCCGAGCAACGCGAGGGAACTGGTTTCTGCCCGCAGCGCACCAGTTGCCGGCGCAAGCGAACACCAGGGTCCATCGCTTTGCCCGGGATGACAGATACGTCACGTTCCTCTATTCATTGAAGTGCCGAGGAGATGCGCCTGGTCGGAAAGATGCGTTCTAAACATGCGTTCTATGGTTATGATGTTGCCATGCGCCATTCGCTCCGCTTCCTGTGGAATGCCACCAAAGGCCATCGGCTGGCTCCGTGGCGAAGTCCATACCTGCTGTGGCGCATCGAAACCTATTGCGGAGTCAAGATGACGCAGATCGGCTTTCTGGAATTTTGGGAATTTATGTGGCGGGAGCGTAAAAGTCTGTGGCGTTTTCTCAAGTGGACAGGCGAGATGGAGCGCTACGCCCATCCCAAACCAAAGAATCCGTAGGAAGCCGGCTACGCGCCCTTGCCTGCAGCTGCAGTTTCACCCAGAATGATGCTGACTTCAGATCCCTTGCCGATGCCCGTTAATTGCGTCGCCGCGCCACGATTGGTGGCGATTTCCAGAAAACCCATGCTGCCGAGAATTCCGATCACCTCTCCCGGAGCGCCCTCGGCATAGGCATTGCGGAGTTCAGTAATCTCGCGGCTGCCAGCGACAATCTTGAATCCACTGGCTCCTGCTTGGAAAAGCATAGGAGCATCTTGCGGCGTGATGTTAGTAACAAGATTCCCGAAACGGTCAACCTTGAGCACCACACCGCGAAGCCTGTTCTCGTCCACGGCCTTCGGTTTTGGGGCGGAAAAACGGACGTACTCCTGAACCTCTTCTCCAAATTTGAGCGAATCAACCTCTTTGGCAAGGTATGCGGCCACCGGAGCAAAAATGTCGCGCCCATGGAAGGTGTTGCTGACCGGCTGCAGAAAATAATGATCGGAAGTGATGTGCCGCACATGCATTCGGCTTTCGCGCGCATAGACCATCGAAAGCACGCCATTATCGGGCGCCACGAAATGATATTTGTCGCTTGAAGCTAAGATCGGCCGGCGCGCCGTTCCTACGCCAGGATCCACGACCACAATGTGTACTGTCCGAGTGGGGAAATAGGAGTAGGCCTGAGAAATGGTGAGCGCGCCATCCAGCACGTCGAAAGCCTGCACCGAGTGGCAGATATCTACAATCTGCGCCTCCGGAATTATATCCAGGATCACGCCTTTCATTACGCCTACAAAATGATCATTGCTGCCGAAGTCGGTGGTCAGAGTGATGACAGGACGTTGCGCCAAGATTTCCTCGCGGTTGGAAGACAGAATACTCCCAAAACCTCGACGTTAATTCGTAGCAGTCTAAACGTCAAGGCACGGAGGTAATAGGTGGGCAACTATTCCGTCGGGGTTATGCGGTGCAAGTCGCCCAGCACTCGATTTACTGCCTGCTACTCAATATGAATGTCGCCCGAACCGGTGCGCACCGTGAGCAAAGGCCCGCCGCCGTGCACTTTCCCCATGATCTGTTTGCGCGCCTCTTGCACCCGTCCCTGCACTGTCATGGTGACCGCTGGTCCCACGTCAAGCGTTCCGGAACTGGTGGAAAGGTTGGCGTCAAAAGCCGCATTCGCCGGCAAACGGACGTGCACATTCCCCGATCCGGTGCGGATCTCCCAGGTTCCGGTCTGAGTGCCTTCGGCCGAAATGTCTCCGCTACCCGCTTCGGCATGCAGGGTCCCCTGCATCCCGCGAACCGAAACGTTGCCGGATCCGGTATGCAGATCGACATCACCCGCTCCATCTTCTTCCACCTCGATGTTGCCGCTGCCCGCGCCTCCGCGTACCGGACCTGAAATCCCGAGAGCCCGCACATCGCCCGACCCAGTCTGCAGACGAATTTCGCCGGTCAGCCCCCGCAGTCTCACGTCTCCGGAACCGGTTTGCAGATCGATATTGCCGCGAGTTCCTTCAATCGTCTGATCGCCGGAGCCGCTGTGGCTGCGGATCGTAGTGTCCGCAGGCACGGTGATTTCATAGTCCACCGAAATGTCACGAGCATTAACATAATCGATGCGGATACTGTTCGCTTCCTGCCGCAGTGGAGGATTCTGTTCTATGTCTGAAACATCGGCGTGCCGATTTCCGAACAGCCAATGGTCTCCAACAAATATTTTGCCGTGAATGGCAACCGATCCTGCCGCGCCGCTGCGAACCGTGACGTTGCCCGACCGAGTTTGCACTTCCAAATCCACTGGCCCACTGACAGCGAAGGTCTTGTCGAACGTGCCCTGCGGCGTGGAAGCGAACGCCGCGGTGGAAATAAACAGCGCCCCCAGCGCAATCGCCCGCAATGGAAAGCGCGATCGACCCAGGGGCGCACTGCAGAAATTTCGTTTTCTATTCATGTCGCATCACTCCCTAAATGTAGAAGCAGTCAAAAGCCCAAGCCCGAGCTCGAGTCCGACCTACTGCAGCACCACCTGGTCGCCCTCTTTCAGCCCGCTTAGGACTTCTGTCTTCGCGCCGTTCGAGATTCCGATGTTAACCGCAACCTTGTCCTTGCCTTCCTTGCCCTTCGGATCGGGAATCTCGACCGAAGCTTTTTTATCCTTGTCGTAGAGGATAGCCCCTTCCGGAATCTGCAGGACGCTTTTGTGCTCTTCAAGAATAATTTCCGCGTTGGCGGTCATCTCAGCTTTGAGTTCACCACCCGGATTCTGTATCGAAACCCGCACTTCAAACGTGGTGACGTTATCCTTCTCCACACCCATCGGAGAAATCTTGGTCACCTTGCCGGTAAAAGTCTTGTCCTTGAACGATTCCACCTTGATGCGTGCAGGTTGGCCGAGGTAAACCTTGCCAATGTCGCTCTCGTCCACCTTGCCTTTCACGTAGACTTCGCTTGTGTCGCCGAGGGTCATCACCAGCGTGGCCGATGATCCCAGCACCAGGATCGAGCTCACCGCGTCGCCCATCTCCACATCGCGCGAGAGAACAATGCCATCGATCGGAGAGACAATGTCGGTATAGCTCAGCTGCTCTTCCAACTGCTTGAGATTGGCCTGATCTTCGGCCACCTGTGCCCGGGATTGCGCGATCTTCGCCTTCAGCACGATCATCTGCGCCTTGGAAACATTCTGCTTATTGAGCGCCAGTTCATAATTCTTCTCGGCATCGTCCAGCGCGGATGCGGAGACCACTCCATCCTTTGCCATACCCACCGCCCGGTCGTACGCGCGCTTCAGCAACGGCACGTCGGGCCCTTCCGCGTCCACCTTGGAGCGCTCATAGTCAGCCTGCGAACTGTTCAGATTGGCATCGGCCGCATCCAATGCGGCCCGCGACTGCGCGACCTGCGCTTCGATCTCCACCTTGTCGAGTTGCGCCAGCAATTGGCCCTTCTTGACCCGGTCTCCGTATTCCACCAGCAGTTTCTTGACGATGCCGCTGGCCTTTGACTTCACTTCGACCTTAGTGATGGGGGTGACCTTGCCGGTTGCCACTACACTCTTAGCCAGGTCGCCTTTTTCCACCTTCGCCAGTTTCGACGGATCAATCTTGGTTCCACCACGCGTGGCCGCGAATACGCCGACCGCAATCAACAGGACAATCCCCAGCCCGATGCCGCCATAGATAAATAGTCTGCGACGCTTCTTCTTATTGTTTCCGTTGCCGTTCACAAACGCCTCCTGAAGGCTTGCTGGGAATAGAGCCGTGCCGCTCTCATTGTGTTATACGCAGCCGGAGATGTCTTGGTTCCAGAGATTTCGCGTAGCGATCTAAAGGACTTGCCACTTGCCAGTTAGACCGTCCCAATCGAAAAAAGGTTAGCCACGCGAGCCCAAAAGCTTACTCGGTATTCCCCGGTGTCCTCTGTGTTGAAGAATTTAAGCCGCCGGGTCTACACGGGTTGTGCTCTTTTCCGGCCCTTTCGAATGCTAGAATTACCCATCCATGATCGCCTTTGTGCTGCTCCGGGTGCTTCTGATCCTTCTCCTGGTGGCGGCGAATGCGTTTTTCGCGGCTGCCGAGTTCTCCCTGGTCAGCGTTCGCGATACTCGCATTCAACAGCTGATCCAATCCGGACGCATCGGCGCCCGCATGGTCCAACGCCTTCATCAGCATCTCGATGAAGTCGTGAACGGCGTGCAACTGGGCATCACCATGGTCAGCCTGACTTTAGGCTGGATCGGCGAGCCCATGGTGGCCCGCCTGGTGGAGGCTCTCCGTTTCGTGCATGAAGTTCCGCACGCGGCGGTCTACGCCCATGGCATCGCCATTGTGATCGCTTTCAGTCTGATCACTTACTTGCACGTGCTGCTCGGCGAACTCGTTCCCAAGACCCTCGCCCTGCAGAGCGCCGAACAGATTGCCCTCGCCGTGGCCGCGCCCATGGAGGCCTTTCTTACACTTACCCGGCCTCTGCTTTTCTTTATGCGCAGTTCCGGCGGCCTGGTGTTGCGTCTGTTCGGCGCGCGCGAAACCCGCCGCGGAGGCGCCGTCCACTCACCGGATGAGCTCAAACTTATCGTCACTGCCAGCCGTCAGTTCGGTCAGATTCCCGAGTCGCAAGAAGAAATGATCCACAACGCCATCGAACTCGATAGCATTACCGTCCGCGAGGTCATGGTCGCGCGGCCTGACATTTTTTCCCTGCCCTCCGACCTTACGCTCGATGAAGCCTTGAATCGCGTGGTTGAAGGCCAGCACTCGCGTATCCCGGTCTACGACCCGCAACGCGGTCCCGAGCACATCGTCGGCGTACTTTACTATAAGGAACTGGTCCGCTGGGTGCGGCTGCGCCTGATCAATCTTCGCCAGCCTCTTGCTTCGCGCATCGCGCGCACCCAGATCGCTCACATCATGCACGATGTTCTGGTTGTACCGGAAACTAAAGTCCTGGCCGAACTGCTGGATGAATTCAAGCAGCGCCGCCGTCATCTCGCCGTCGTGGTTGACGAGTTCGGTTCCACCGCAGGTGTCATCACCGTCGAGGACATTCTGGAGCAGCTAGTGGGCGACATCGAAGACGAATTCGACGTCTCAGCACCGGAGCCCGGATTGGCCGATGAGTCCGTCCTGCTGCTCGAAGGCTCGGTAAACATCCGCGATCTCGAAACTCAACACGGCCTGCTCCTGCCCCGCGACGCCGGCTTCGAAACCCTCGCCGGATTTGTACTCGCCCGCCTGCAGCGCATTCCGTATCTTGGCGAATCGTTTGAGTTCGAAGGCTATCGCTATACGGTGGAAGAAATGGAAGCTCACCGCATCGCCAGAGTAAAGATCGAGAAAGTGAAAAACGTCGAAGGCAAAGCCGAGCCCGCGAAACAGGCGGGAGACTGAACCTAACTTGGAGGGTTGAGTGCAACCACCAGCAGAATCGCTTCGTCGCCTATTGAACACTGTGCCCTCGGAGCTAGCAGGATTATCCGACGCCACGGCCGCGCTTAAGCCGGCTCCTGAAAAATGGTCGCCGAAAGAGGAATTAGGCCATTTGCTCGATTCCGCCGCCAACAACCATCAGCGGATCGTCCGAATGCTAATAGAAGACCAGCCAGCCATGCCTGGTTACGAACAGCAACGCTGGGTGCAGGTGCATCGCTACCAGCAACGCGACTGGCGCGAGCTCATCGACCAGTGGGCAGCACTGAATCGGCAACTTCTCATTGCCGTCCCCGCGATGACCGATTCCGCTTGGAATCGAACCTGCACAATCGCGGGCTCCGAACCGGTGACCCTGAGGTTCGTGCTTGAGGATTACCTTGCCCATATGTCCCACCACCTCGCCCACATCAAATCGGCGAGTCACACAGCCAGGGGCGAAAAGCCATCGACCACCGACTGATGGCAATCCGCCTCCTCCAACGCGTCCTCTACACCCTGCCAGTAATGTGGCTGGTCGTCAGCCTCGTGTTTCTTCTCATTCATCTTGTCCCCGGAGACCCTATCCAGCAGATGCTTGGCGAAGGCGCGCCGCCCGCTGACATTGCCGCCACCCGCCACGCCTACGGCCTCGACGCCCCCCTAGGCGAGCAATACCTTCACTACTGGCGCGGAGTCCTCCACGGAGACCTCGGCCCCTCGTTCCGCTACAACCAAAGCGTAACGCGCATGCTCACCCAGCGCTATCCCTACACGCTGCAACTCACGCTGGCATCGCTGTTCGTAGCCATCATCCTGTCGATCCCTGCCGGCGTACGCTCCGCCCAGCGCCGCAACCGCTGGGACGATCGCCTGCTCAGTGTAGTCAGCCTCTTTGGTCTCTCCTTCCCCAACTTCGCGCTAGGCCCAATCCTGATTCTTCTGTTCGCTATCAAGCTAGGGTGGCTCCCAGTCTCCGGCGCCGGTTCGTTCGCCAACCTCGTCCTGCCTGCCATCACCATGGGCGGAGCGCTCGCCGCCATCCTCACCCGCATGGTCCGCACCTCTATGCTCGAAGAACTAAGCCAGGACTACATCCGCACGGCCCGCGCCAAAGGCTTGCCCGAGCGCACCGTTGTCTACCGCCACGCCCTGCGTAACGCCATGATCCCCATCATCACCGTGCTGGGCCTGCAATTCGGGGCGCTCCTTGCAGGCGCGATCGTCACCGAAACAATCTTCTCCTGGCCCGGCATCGGCCGCCTCACGATCCAAGCCATCTCAAACCGCGACTACTACTTGGTCCAAGGCTGCATCCTGGCGATTGGCTTGACCTACGTCGCAGTGAATTTTCTGACGGATGTGTTGTACTCGGTAGCGAACCCGAGGATTAGGGAATGAATAATGAATGATGATCTCGAGAAACTTTTTTTCCTCGATTGATTCGGTCCCATGGCCGAGAATCGAGCACCCCTTTGGTCCTGCCACCGACGTCCCCGAGCGATGCAGTGCCCGTCTTCTTGGAGTTGCTCCGGCAGCCCGCGACGCCTGGCAAGCACGACGTCCTCGCTTTTCGCGCTCGCTTGTTACTGGGCGATCCTGTGGGGACGTTCATAATCATAAGCATACGGCGCTGCTCCAGTCGGAGGTCAGAAAGCCGGGGTTCCAACCGAGATTGGAATAGGAGTTAGCCTGAGTTCAGGCCACCAAGGATGCTGTGGTCAAAGGGAGGGAAAGCTACCTCGGAATATTTGCGGGAGACAATTCGGGAGTGAAGATCGCCGCGGCTTAACTTGCTTGGTCGGATTGGTGCAGCGATTTTGATACTCTCGAAGAAATCATCAAATCAGCTAAGAAATGACAGCTCTTGGCGCCGGTCCTTGTCGCGTTCTTTGCGACCGGGTGAGGCACTTTGAGTCTGCGTCCGCGCTCAATGCACCAAATTGGTGTGTAATGATGCCATGCCGACCGCGAAACACGTCCGCCGGAGCGCGTCGCTCCCCACCCCAATCGCCAAGCGGTGGAGCGCATGGCAAAGAGCCAGCGCTTGAGCGACAACCGTATTCTGGTGGAGCTCATTGAACTCGGCATGGAAGCGGGAAACAGAAAGAGAAAGCTTGCTTCGAGCTGGCGGGACGCTTTCGAGACGCCAGCGATCCGCAACAAGCCAAACGATTGGGCGACGAGTTGGCCGTCTGGTTTTCGGTGAATAATGCCGAAGTTCGAGACCTGGCCGCGCATTCCCGCAGCCATTCGCGATCATCTGGTCGAGCCATGCGCGACCGTAACGTGGGCCTCGACGACCTCAACCGTCTCCGGTCTCGGCTGGAGACAAGACCAAATGTCCCCGAAGGTCCCTCGTTCAAACTCTGGGGAGAGGGAAGCATCCTAAGACATTTCTTCTTGCCGGCCAGGCAGCAAGGGGCGAAAAACTCCAGGCCTCCGACAGAAGTATCGAGGCGGAGCATCTCTGCCCCGCCTCCTGTTCAATCAAACTACGCTGCCTGCATCATTTTCTTCATCCGTTCTTTCATGTCTTGCGGCGAGACGTCCTCTATGTGCGTGGCAACGCCCCATAGATGTCCGAACGGATCTTGAATGAAGCCGGAGCGGTCTCCGTAGAACTGGTCTTGCACCGGCTTTAAGATTTTCGCACCCTCGGCGGCCGCGCGCTCGATCACGCGATCGACGTCCGGAAGGTATACATAGAGGCTTACCGGGCTCGCGCCGATGGTGGCCGCGCTGGTGTGTCCCTGCCCCATGCTGGGATTTTCGTCGGCCAGCATGATGTGCGAATTGCCGATCTTCAACTCGGCGTGCCCGACCTTGCCGTCCGGGCCATTCATACGAACGGTTTCCGTCGCTCCGAAGACTTTCTTGTAATACTCAATGGCTTGGGCAGCGCCCCTGACGATCAGGTATGGTGTAACCGAGTTGTACTCCTTGGGAATATACGAGACTTTGCTCATGATTTTTTCTCCTCAGAATGTAAGCTAGAGGTGGAGGTTTTGGTGCGCATGCGGGTCGGCCCGCACGGCCCAGCATCCCCTAATGAGAACACAACTTGGGAGCCCGCCTCAAGGCCCATAACGATTTAATATCGTCATGTCCACTGCCGCCATCTCGTTCCGCCGCCGGATTGCGGGAAACGCTCGCCATAACCCGCTCGCAGCAACGGGCGTCGCGTTGATTGTCGTCTTCGTGGCCTGCGCCCTATTCGCTCCCTGGATCGCGCCGCAAGATCCTGCCTTCATCAATCTTCCCGCGCGCCTCGGCGGTCCATCGCACGCGCACTGGTTCGGGACCGACGAACTAGGACGCGACATTTTCTCGCGCATTGTCTACGGTTCGCGCATATCGATGCTGGTCGGAAGCTGCGTGGTGCTCACCTCGCTCGCACTCGGCCTGGTCATCGGCTCCATCGCCGGATACTACGGCGGTGGCATCGACCGCTTTGTCAACGTCGTCCTGATGAACGCGTTTCTCTCGTTCCCTGGAATCCTTCTCGCCATCGCATTCGTCGCCTTCCGCGGCCCCGGCATCTTTAATCTGGTTCTCGCGCTCTCACTTGGAGGCTGGGTCGGCTACGCCCGCCTGGTCCGAGGACAAGTCCTGGCTGCGCGCGAACGCGAATTTGTCGAAGCCGCCCGTGCTCTCGGGGCTAGCGACCTCCGCATCGTCGTCCGCCATATCCTGCCAAACATTATTCAGCCGGTCATCGTGCAAGCCGCGATCGGCATGGCTGGAGCCATTCTCGCCGAAGCCACCATGAGCTTTCTCGGACTCGGCGTACCTCCGCCCACCGCCAGCTGGGGCGCCATGCTCAACGACGGCCGCGCTCATTTGTTCGACGCGCCGCATCTCGTGCTCTTTCCCGCGCTCGCGGTAATGCTCGCCGTGCTCTCATTCAACTTCATCGGCGACGCGTTGCGCGATTACCTCGACCCCCGTTCTCGTATTGAAGCCGGGCTTTGACTTGCTGTAACCCATTAAGAAATAAGGCGCATACATTTGTTGACATATATTACAGATTGCAATATAAGTATTGCAATCTGTAATATGAACTTGGGCGAGAAAATTCGATACCTGCGGGAGGTGGAAGGCTCGCTGCGCGGCCTGGAGCGGCCGATGACCCAGCAGGAGATTGTGAAGGCGGTCCGTCAGGAGCTGAACAAGAGCATCAGTCAGTCGTATTTGTCGCAGATTGAAAGTGGTGCGCGACCCCATATGACGCAGGCGTCGCGGGCCCTCTTGGCGAAGTTTTTCAAGGTGCATCCCGGATTTTTGGTGGATGACCCGGAGGGCTATCACACGGAACTTACTTCGGACTTGCGGACAACAGAAGGTCAGCTTGATGTATGGCTCCTGCAGGGGTCGGAGCGGTTCGTCAGCGATCCGGAGATCAGCGACGTACTGATCAAGGCGGCACGGGAGAAGGACACGCGTCGCTGCTTGATTCTCTTGGGCGCGATTCTGGATACGCCGGAGTTAGCCGAGCGCCTGTTAGAAGCCTTGCGGCCGGAATTCGCTGGCAGTACGAGTCTGGTTCGGAACAGTCAAGGGCGCGAGAGCCGTCGCGGGGAGCTTAAGCGGCCAGATCACGACCGCGGAACGCGAAACCGGGTGGCCAGTTTAGAGGGGAGGCGAGTCCGATGAACTACTCCATGACCTGGGCAGACTTCTATCTGATCTGCTTCGCCGTTGGCTTCTGTCTCAGTTTCTTTTCATTCGTCATGGGAGGTGCGCGTACCGGACGCTTGCACTTGCCGCATTTTCACGGGCACGTCGGCGGCGCGCATATTCCTTCCGCACCGGTTCCGGTCGCGCATGCGCCGGTCTCGGGACATGCCCCGGCCGGAGGCAGTGCAGGAACAAGTCAGACCGTGCAACCAGGCGGCGGAGTTTCGCCGTTCAACTTCGTCACCCTGACCGCATTCCTGGCCTGGTTTGGCGGTACCGGATATCTGCTGACGCGCTACTCCGGAGTGTGGGTCGGCTTCGGATTGCTGGCTTCAGTCACCGGCGGGCTGGTGGGCGGGGGAATCGTGTTCGTGTTTCTGAGCCGCGTGTTGATCTCGGACGACGAGAATATGGATTCTGCCGACTACGAGATGGTGGGAGTGCTGGGTCGAATCTGCAGTGCGATCCGCGCTGGCGGTACGGGAGAAATGATTTATACGCAGATGGGAACGCGCCGTGTGTGTGGCGCGCGCAACGAGGATGGTAGCGCCATCGCTAAGGGGACCGAAGTGGTGGTCACTCGCTACGAGAAAGGAATTGCCTATGTGCGGTTGTGGAGCGAGATGTCAGCCGATGAGTGAGTTGCAATAGGGGTTGGCCGTTGTTATCGAGGAAGCACTTGTAACAGGAGGGGTTATGCCAGAGATGTCACGGATGGTGGAGATTTGGATTTTCGTGGGGCTCGGAGTGATGGTCCTTCTATTCCTGATGAGTGGGATGGCCAGGCTATATCGCAAAGCGGGGCCGCACGAGGCACTCATCGTGTACGGCTTGGGGGGGACGCGCGTTGTGCAAGGGCATGGCACGTTGGTGCTTCCCATGGTCCAGATCTGCAAGGATTTGTCGCTGGAGCTGATGTCGTTCGACGTGGCCCCTCAGCAGGATCTCTACACCAAACAGGGCGTCGCGGTGACGGTCGAAGCCGTGGCGCAAATCAAAGTGAAATCCGATCGGGAGTCTGTGCTGACGGCGGCCGAGCAATTCCTGACCAAATCCGATCAGGAGCGCGAAGGGCTGATCCGGCTGGTAATGGAGGGTCATCTGCGCGGCATCATCGGGCAGCTTACGGTGGAGGAGATCGTGAAGCAGCCGGAAATGGTTTCCGACCGCATGCGCGGAACCTGTGCCGAGGATATGAACAAGATGGGGCTTGAGGTGATCTCATTCACCATCAAGGAAGTTCGGGACAAGAACGAGTACATCACGAACATGGGCAAGCCCGATGTGGCGCGAATCAAGCGCGACGCCGATGTCGCCACGGCAGAAGCCGACCGCGATACGGCGATCAGGCGGGCTCTGGCGCAGCGCGAATCGGCAGTAGCCAAGGCGCAGGCCGATCAGGAGCGCGTGCTGGCCGAAACATTGTCTCTGGCCAAGCAAGCCGAGTCACAGCGCGACCTGGAAATCAAAAAGGCGCAATACCTGGAAGTGACCAAACGCCAGCAGGCGCAGGCCGATAAAGCGTATGACATCCAGACCAACATCATGCAGCAGCAGGTCATTGCCGAGCAGGTGAAGGTCGAGCAGATCGAAAAAGAGCAGCAGGTAAAGGTTCAGGAAGCGGAAATCAACCGCCGCGAGAAGGAACTGATCGCGACCGTACTGAAGCCGGCTGAAGTCGAACGTCAGCGGATTGAGACATTGGCCGCGGCAGAAAAGCAGCGGTTGATCGCGGAGGCCGAAGGGCAGGCATCGTCGATTCGCGCGCAAGGTGAAGCCGAAGCAGAGATCATTTTCAAGAAAGGCGAAGCCGAGGCCAAGGCGATGAATGTGAAAGCCGAGGCGTATCAGGAATACAACCAGGCGGCAGTGCTCGACAAGCTGTTCGCCAGCATGCCTGAGATCGTGAAGGCTTTGGCGGCTCCCTTGGCCAACGTCGACAAGATCACCATCGTCTCCACCGGAAACGGAGAAGCCGCAGGCATGAACAAAATCACCGGCGACATCGCCAAGATGGCCGCGCAAGTGCCCGCGCTGTTCGAGACGCTTTCGGGGATGCCGCTGTCGGAATTGCTGGGCAAGGTGCGTCAGATCGGCGACAAGGCCTTGAAGCCAGCCGATCTGCCGAAGGCCTAGCAGGAACGAGCCGGGTGCGGTTTTGCATTTGCTCGCGTGCGGCCGGGTTTAAACCCGCCACGCCGAGCGAAGCGAGGCGGAGGAATCGGAGTAGAACATATGAACCGAAAATCGAAAGGAATGGGTTTAGGAATTGCGCTGGGTGCAGCATTGGGCGTGGTCCTCGGAGTGATGGCGGGACATATCGCTATCTGGCTGGGGATTGGCGTGGCGATCGGCATGGCGCTTGGCAGCACGATCCGGCTGAGAACACACGAATGTCGGGAATGCGCCGCGGTTCACAAAGCGCACGCTGCGAAGAGCGGAACTTACAGAGGCGAAGAAGATGGCGCGACGTTTGGAACCCAGTAATCCGGGCAAGATACGGGGGCGCAGCAGCATCTGTTGGTTGCTTGATTGGAAGCGTTGCGATGCATTTCATGAAGTCGAATGTGTGGTTGATGGGGGCATTGTGATTGGGCTACTAGGTGGGTTTCTGGTAGCAGCAATCCGCGGCTCAGACGAACTTTGACAATTACCGACTGAAAAGCTGACGGCTGATAGCTGAAGCTTACAAGAAAAGGAGTCCATCATGGCATTACTAGAGCGCGTTTCCACATTAGTCCGGGCGAACCTCAATGACCTGATTGATAAGGCGGAGGAGCCGGAAAAGATGATCAAGCAGGTGATTCTCGATATGCAGAATCAACTCCTGCAAGTGAAGACGCAGGTGGCGATAGCCATCGCCGACCAGCATCTATTGGAGAAAAAGAGGACAGAAAACGAAGACAAGGTGGCTGAGTGGATGCGCAAGGCCGAGTTATCGGTTGACAAGAAGCAGGACGACCTGGCGCGCGCCTCTCTGCAGCGCGTCGAGAGTTATCGCGAGATGATTGAGAGCTTCACGCAGCAGGTGAGCGATCAGAAGGCGCAGGTCGAGAATTTGAAATCCGCCCTGCGGCAACTGGAGCAGAAGTTGACGGAGGCGCAGGCCAAGGCTGATCTGCTGATTGCGCAGCATCGTCGTGCCCGCGCCGTGGGCAAGGCAAGCGACGCTCGCCTTGCGATCGGCGACGGCTCGAAAGCGGCGGCTTTCGACAGGATGAAGCGCAAGGTTGCGCATTCGCAAGCTGTGAGTGAGGCTAAATCCGAAATCGCAGCAGACAACATGGAAGATCGGCTGGCCGCGCTCGAGAAAGAAGATCGGATCGAGCAGTTGCTGGCGGAGTTGAAGGGAAGGCGGAGAGCGTAGAAGCAGGGTAATTCGTGCCTCAGGTCACGAGATTGTGAAAGCGGAGGCTCCTTACATCCATTGACCGGTAAGGGCGCATCTCTGTAATCTTGGAGTAGAGTTTCACTGCCAATACCAAAGCTCAAGGACAATTTCATGAAGGAAGTGGCAATCCTGTTGCTGGTCGCGCTCATGCTGAATGGATGCAGCAATTCAACTGCTGTGCAAACTGCAGTGAGTGGCGGCTGGCAGGCGGAGATGTTAGGGGGCGATGGCTTGGCGTCAGGATTTAGCTTCATCACGCAGTGGACAGTGAGTGGGAGCGGCGGGGCTTTGAGCGTTTCGAACTTTCAATTTTTGACCCAAATAGACGGAGGGTGTTTTCCGGTGACGGGGGAAACTCCGACGGGGAATTTGATGGTGACGTTCAATGCGGCAGACCAGGTGACCGGCACGTTTTCGTTCGTCATAACCTCCGGCGGAAACACTCTGACCCTGACCAGTACTTCCGTGGCGGGAACGATTAACACCAACAACAACACCCTCAGCAATGGAGTGATCATGGGCAATTGGGCGGTCGTTGGTAGCGGAAATGGCTGTAGCAACGTGAGCGGCACTTTCACAATGACACAGACTGCTAGCGGCTAAAGAGTTCCCTGGTTCAAAACCAATCACTGCGGTAGGCGACCCACCACGCAATGAAAACGATGGGAATGGTGGCGGCGAGGCCCCACCAAATGGGTAGCAAGAAATCTGCGAGCAGGCCGAGCACCGTGAACACCGTCCAGAAGATTTTGCGTTCCATCAAGAGATTGTAGGGCTGACCGCTCAAATGAGGAAATGGAACGGACGCAACGCTTGTAGTATCCTCGGCTTATCTATATTCTGATGGACGCGTCGCGCCTCCGACTCCCCAATTCATGAATCCTAAATTCATCTCTTGTTCCGTTCCTTTCACGCTGTATTTGCTGTGGAGTGCAGCCGCGTTCGGTCAAGCTGTCGCCGCGGCGCCCGCGAGTTACGCAGGCCCTCAATACTCGGTGCAAGGGGACAGTCCGGCGGCGTCGCCGCAGGGCGGGCCAGTTTCTTATGCCTCCGTGACCCAACTGAATGGGCTGCTGGCACAGCTGGAAACGGCGGCGAAGACTACGCAGGCCGACCTGGCGAAGTTGCGCATCGAGCGCTGGAAGACCGATAGCTCTACGAAAAAACAAATGGTGAGTGACGTGGAATCGGTCCAGCGAAATCTGCAGAACGCGTTGCCGGAGATGATTGCCCAGTTGCGAAACTCGGCCGAAGACATGCCCGCGACCTTCAAGCTCTATCGCAATTTGGATGCGCTCTACGACGTGCTCGGTGGAGTGGTGGAATCCACGGGAGCGTTCGGGCCGAAAGATGATTTTCAGGCGTTATCGAACGATCTGAGCAACTTTGAGGGGACTCGGAAACAGTTGGCGGATCGCGTAAATAACCTGGCAACCTCGAAAGAGCAGGAGATCGTGCGCCTGCGTGCGGACCTGAAGACGGCCCAGGCGGCGATTCCGGTCGCTCCTCCGAAGAAAACCGTGGTGGACGATACCGAACCGGCTAAGAAACCCGTGGTCAAGAAGAAGCCGGTGGCGAAGAAGCCCGCTACCACCACTCCACCGGCCACGCCGCCGGCACAAACTCCGCCAGCACAGCCCAAGCCGCAGTAGTCAGCTTTCGGGAAACTCCAAGCATCTGATACCCTTCCCTCCACATCAAGATTGCAAGTGAGATTCCGGCATGAGCCTGCACGTCAACATTCCCGCGATTATCTCCGGCGGCGTCATCATTGGCGTGGTGCTGCTGGATGCCTTCGAAACCGTAGTGCTGCCTCGGCGCGTGACGCGACATTTCAAGCTAACGGCTTGGTTCTACCGCCGAACCTGGATTCCCTGGACGAGAATTGCCGGCCGCATTCAGACGCCTGCCCGGCAGCAAAGTTTCTTGGGATACTTTGGGCCGCTTTCCCTGATTCTGCTTCTGGAATTTTGGGCGGCGGGCCTGATCCTCGGCTTTGCACTGCTGCAATACGGTTTAGGCGGACACGAACAGCTCAGCAATGAGCCAATTACATTCGCCAGGATCCTTTACCACAGTGGCGAAACCTTCTTTACGCTGGGATACGGCGATATTGTGCCGATATCGGCATGGGCACGAGTGTTGTCGGTGCTCGAAGCGGGGTTGGGCTTTGGATTTCTCGGCGTAGTGATCGGGTACCTGCCGGTGGTGTACGCTTCATTTTCCCGTCGTGAGATTCAGATCTCAATGCTCGATGCGCGTGCGGGATCGCCTCCGACCGCAGCCGAATTGTTGGTGCGGCTGGCGGGGAGCTCCGAGAATCCGGCGATTGAGCAAACTGTTCTCGACGAAGTTTTGCGCGACTGGGAGCGCTGGGCAGGGGAGCTGCTGGAAAGCGGCATTTCTTATCCGGTCCTGAGTTATTTTCGGTCGCAACACAGCAACCAGTCATGGCTGGGAGCGCTTATGACCATGCTGGATGTGACTTCGTTGCTGATCACTGGCATTGAAGGCATTCATCCCGGGCAAGCGCGTTTAAGCTTCGCCATGGCGCGCCACGCGGCCGTAGATCTGGCACAGGTGGTGAATGCGCGCTACGATCCGCAAGCCCCGGAACGATTGACAGATGAGGATTTCAACGCATTACGAGAAATACTCGCCGCTGCAGGATTGCAGTTGCGAAAGTCGGATGAAGCGCGGCTGAAACTGGCGAAGCTGCGCTCGATGTATGAACCCTACCTGCACTCGACGGCGCGTCATCTGATGGTAGCGCTGCCTCCGTGGAAACATCCCGCGAAGATGCGCGACAATTGGCAGGCTGGCCCGTGGGACCGCGCGATCCAAGCCAAAGGGCTTGCGGTGCTTGGCCAAAAGCCGGCACACCCGCAGGCGGTAGCTATAGAGGACCATTTTTAGACTACGAGTTTTGGAGCACATCGGTTCGGTCGAATGCAGTGCTAACATCCTTTTCGCGACGCTTCGTGGCATGAAAAATATTGGAGAGAACGTGGTGCGCATTGAAGCCGAGGCACTGCGCGCACTCGCGGATCGCATCGGCGGCTCGATGGCGGCGGCGTTTCAGCGTGCCGTGGATTTACTGTTTTGCTGCGCCGGACGTGTAGTCGTCACCGGGATGGGCAAGAGCGGTCTGATTGCCCGCAAGATTGCCGCGACGCTGAGTTCGACCGGCACACCGGCGTTGTATCTGCATCCGGTGGATGCGTTGCACGGCGATTTGGGCATGGTGGTGCGCGGGGATGTGGTGCTGGCTCTTTCCTTGTCCGGGGAGACGGAGGAAATTCTTGCGTTGTTGGCGACCATCAAGCGGCTGCAGGTGCCCCTGATAGCGATGACGGGGTCGGCCGCAAGCCTACAAGCATCTTCCACCCGAGCATCCGGCACTCGATCAGCGAGCGCCCGGGGATCCACTCTGGCCGCGGCGGCGGAGGTGGCACTGGATTGTTCCATCTCGGAGGAGGCTTGCTCGCTGGGGCTGGCGCCTACAGCTTCGACCACCACGATGCTGGCGCTGGGCGATGCGCTCGCCGTTACACTCAGCGAGAAGCGCGGATTCAAGGAGGAGGATTTTGCCAACCTGCATCCGGGAGGGAAACTGGGAAAGCAGCTGGCGCGGGTGGAGTCGCTGATGCACTCGGGCGACGCACTGCCATGCGTGGGGCCGCAAACGAAGATGCCGGATGTGATCTATGAAATGTCACGCAAGAAACTGGGCGTAACGGCGGTGGTGGAAGCCGAGCTTCTGATGGGAATTATCAGCGACGGAGACTTGCGGCGGCTCCTCGAGAAGCGGGGGAAAGATGGGCTCGACCTGACGGCGGGTGAGTGTATGACGAAAAATCCGCAAACCATTGAGCGAGAAGAGTTTGCCGCCACCGCACTGGCGCTGATGGAGGAGAAAAAGATTACATCGTTGATGGTGGTCGACGGAAGCGGAAAGCTGCAAGGCATCGTGCATCTCCACGATCTGTGGAGCACCAACCTGGTATAGCGTCAATTTAGAGGGAGCGCCCTATCAGGCGCCGAAACAGCGGCGCTACAATATCTGCATGTATCACTACGATCCTAATACGGCTTTGGAAGAACTGACCGAAGATGCCACGCTGCCAAACCCGGTGCACGTGCGCGACATGATGCTGCGCAAGCATCTCTCGGCGGACAAGTCGCTGGAATTGAATCGTCTATTCGTCGAATATCAGAAGTTTTTCGGCGAGACTCAGAAGCTGGGGAACCAGATTTTGCGGCAGTTGGCGGGATAGACTCTATCGGCGTGCGGTGTATCATCGCGGCATGGGAGGCATTCGTGCAGACGATGTCGTCGGGTTTATCCTGGCGGGCGGAAACAGCACCCGCATGGGCAGGGATAAAGCCTTTGTTGGCTTCGACGGCCGCACTTTGCTAGCGCGAGCGCTCGACTTGGTCCGCTCGGTTACATCCAACGTATGCATCGTAGGAGCCCAAGAGAAGTTTTCCGGGTTCGCGCCGGTGGTGGAAGATATATTCCGTGACCGGGGGCCGTTGGGCGGAATTCATGCTGCCTTGCGGAGTTCGGTGACGGAACTGAACCTTATGCTGGCTGTCGACATGCCTTTTGTCGCTTCGGCATTCCTGCAGTATCTGATCAGTGAAGCGCGGGCTGCAGGCGGTGCTTCAGTGATCGTTCCTCATGGCGACGACCGCTGTCAGCCCCTGTGCGCCATTTATCGCCGGAGCTTCGCTGATGCGGCCGAGATGAGCTTGCTTGCGGGGCGCAACAAAATCGACTTGCTTTTCGATGAAGCGGAAACCCGAGTGATCGGGAAGACAGAGTTGCACCGCATGGGATTCTCAAGCTCCATCTTCCGCAATCTGAATACCCTCGAAGAGTTGGAGAAGGAGCAGCGCAGCGCCTGACAGCCGCTGGACCCTGAGCTGAGAGCTAATCAGAATGCCGGAAAATGTGAGCCGCCCATACATCGAATTTCGCGAGGTCTCCAAAGCATTTGGCGAGAAGCCGGTTCTCGATCGGGTCAGCTTTGACGTCATGCCGGGCGAAACCGTCTGCATCCTCGGACGCAGCGGCGTGGGTAAGTCGGTTTCGTTGCAAATCCTAATGGGTTTTCTCACCGCAGATTCCGGCCGGGTGATCGTCGCCGGGGAGGACATTACCAACTTTTCCGAAGTGCAACTGGAAGCCATCCGAAAAAAAGTCACCATGGTTTTCCAGAATGGAGCGCTCTTCGATTCACTCACCGTGGGCGAGAACGTCGCTTTCCCTTTGCGCGAAAGCAGGGACCTGTCGGAAGAGCAAATCTACCAGATTGTTGACGGACTCCTGCAGATGGTGGGCGTAAAGGAAATGCGAGACCTTTTGCCTTCCGATCTTTCGACGGGTATGAAGCGCTCGGTGGCTATTGCCCGCGCACTGGCGGCGCGGCCGGAATGCGTTCTTTACGATGAGCCGACCACGATGGTGGATCCCCTGATGGCGCAATTGCTCGGTGATCTCATCAAGCGCCTTAAGCTGCAATTGAATCTCACGAGCATCGTCGTTACCCATGACATGCGACTGGCTAAGAAACTGGCCGACCAGGTGGTCTTTTTGCACGAGGGTAAAGCGATCTTCTTTGGCACCTCGGCGGATATGCAAAAATCTACCGAGCCCATCGTGCAAGAGTTCCTGGAGTTGGACGAACTGAAAATCGAGTGTTAAAAGGCCGTGCAACTCACTTTAGGTCTCTCAACTTGGGAACGTAAGCTTTTGCTGCAGTACCTGGAAGCGCGGATGGGAGCGCAGGTGGTTGAGCGCAGGGTCCACTTTCAGGAACACCAAACCGGTGGATCGATCCGAGTACGCCTTCTCGAGCCAGTCTATGGCTTTTTCATCTTTCTCCGCCTATTCTCCCGGATATGAAAAATCGGCTGCAAGACGAGCGCAGTCAACCAGAGGGCGTGGATCAGCCCGTCGCCGCCACGCACGTCCGCTGGGTAGTGATGAGCATCGTCATGGCCATCATGGCGGTCACCGCGTTGAATCGTCTTAACCTCAGCATTGCCGGTAAGTACATCGAGGAAGAATTTTCTTTCAACACAATTTCCATGGGGAAGGTCTTCGGTGCCTTTCTCTGGGGCTATGCGCTATTTCAGATTCCGTGGGGATAGGTCTGCGATCCCATTGGACCGCGCCGCACGCTGACTGCTTCCATCCTGTGTTTTGCGGTGGGATCCGGAGCCATGGTTCTGGTACCAAGATTTGCGGCGGCCACGGGAATCACTACGCTCGCAATGTTCCGCCTGGTTCGTTGTCTGACCGAAATCGGAGAAGCGGCTGTCTCCTCTAACGCCCGGGGGGATGGTTTTCTGATCGCATTGCGCGATTTCTGATCGCCGCAACGGACGGCGCGTGGCGGTCTGGGTCGGCATGGGAATCGCAGCCCTGCTGCGGTATTCGGGAAATCATCTGAGTGCGACGGTTGTCGCGCTACCGATGATCGCGCTGGCCGCCGGCTTTACTGTGTGTGCAGCCGCAAATTCCTGGGCAGCTTGTATTGATCTGGTGCCCGGATCGTCCGCATCTCTATCTGCCCTGATGAAGACTGTGGGCAGTCTTGGGGGCGTCGTGTCATCGGCGGTGACGGCGTCGGTTGCCGTTCACCAGGGCTGGAGTCGAGCTCTGTACTTGGCTGTGATGGTCACCCTTGGTTCCGGACTGCTCTTCACCTTGGTCGATGCGAATCATAGCCTCGAAGAGGAGGCGATCTACTGGATTAGCAACTTCCCGTGCTGACCTGCTGCGTCAAGCTAAGCGGCGTCAGGAAAAGCTTGGGAGGAGGCAGCAGGTCAGGTGCGCGCCATAAATACGTTGCATCACCGATCTCCAGGTCATGGTTTTGGAGAATATGTCAGGGCTGCACGATGATTTTTCCGGTCATCTTCGGATGCATCCGACAGAAAAACGGGTATTCTCCCGGCTCAGTGAAACGGAACTGGAACTTATCCTCGGTGTCCAGCGCTGCAGATTTGAACTTGCCCTCCGTACTGTCAACAGTGTGCGGAATGTCGTCGTGGTTGATCCAGGTAACTTGAGTTCCGGCCTTCACCGTAATCACTCCCGGCGTGAATGCAAAATTGTCGATCTTAACTTCCGTTGAGCCGGTTGATGGTTCGGCATTCGCTGCATGAACGATCCCCAAGGCGCCACGAAGCGTCATGATAGATACGATTGCAACAAGCGCCAAAGCGCTCCAGGTAAAAACAACAGACTGATTGGTTTTGATATTCCTCATTCTCTCCTCCGCAGATATTCGACTCACTCAGATAACTTGCTTTCTCCTCTTTTGTTCCTCGGACACCATTCCGAGTGTCATGTCTTAGCCAGCAGCCTTGCTCGAAGCTGACGAACCATCGAGCGGAGAGTCGACAATGGCGAGGCTCTTGCCGCTCACTAGGTAATTTACGTCCGTGATACCCAGGACTTTCTGCAACTGCTCGGCTGGTACCTTCATGGGTCCGGCTGAGGGAGCTGTTCCTGGAGCAGGTTGCGGGAATGCAGTTGACATCGCCGTGTGGAACGACAGCTTGCCTTCGACCTTCTGCATCACTTGATGAATGTGGCCATTTAACACGGTCACGGAGCCGAAACGCTTGACGTAAGACAAGGCCTGCTCACTGTCGTCGGTTCCCCATCCCCAGTCAGGATAGATCGTCCATAGAGGTATGTGGGCAAACATCACAATGGGAGTGCTGGCAGAGTGCGCCTTGAGATCATCCTCCAGCCACTCTAGTTGCTCGTGACCGAGCGATCCTAGGCCTCCCGCTTTCAAATTGACGACATTCACCAGACCGACGAAATGGACGCCCTTCTGATCGAAGCTGTACCACCCCGAGCCCTTTGTTCCCTTGCCATAGCGCTGGAGGTATTGCTCGCCGTTATCGCTGAGCATGTCATGTTCGCCGGGCACGAAGTAGACCTGTTTCGCGGTCGCTCCCTTCAGCGCCTGATCAAGCGTGTCGAACTCACTGGGCTTGGAAAGCTGACTTAGATCACCGGTATGAATGATGAAGTCAGGTTTGTGGGGCATCGCATTGATCCGATCAATCGCGACTTGCAGTGTGGCGGTGACATCTGGGTTTGCCGGCTTGTTAAAGCCGATGTGGCTGTCGCTGATCTGCACGAAGCTGAAGTCCGAACCTTTGCTGCCACCTTTTTCGGTGGTTTTCGCGAAAGCCCGAGATACCGGAATGCCACCGCTCAAGGTCCAGACCAGGCCCGTACCTGCCCATGCCATGCACTTTAGAAATCCGCGGCGATCAACGCCATCATTGTTGAGGTCTTGTAAGTTCTGATCTATGAGATCCTTCTTGTTTGCCATTTGTCCTCCGTGGTTTGTAGCGTTCGAATTGATAACTGCAGCCTGCCACTTTTATTCCAAGCCAATTTGACGGGAGGTCGCCGGAATCTGAAAAGTTCGTGCCAGCGTCTAACCGGGCCCGTTTACACCGCTAAGGAAGCCACCTAAGTGTGCTGTTAGAGCCACCATGCTGACGGTCAGAAATTCGAACATCAGGCGGTATTTCGGTAAAGGCGTTTTCTGCCGGCGTGCGCGGAAATGTACCCACCAGACGAGCCAGATAAGCACGCTCGAGACGCACGCCAGAACCAGATGCAGCAATAGAATGCCTTTCAGCTTCTGTCCTTCGAGTTGGAATTGCCACGCGAGCAGACCCGTGGCCAGAACCGGTACCGTCGAAATTGCTGCCACGAGCAGGTTGTAATAGGCTGCGTCCGCCGCGCCGTTTCGCTTCGTGCAGTGCGCGATGAAGTCGAAGATTACCGCAGCAATGAGCAGAGCGATCGGAAAATGAATCAGCACTACATGTTGCGCATGCTTCGCCAAAAACACGGTCTTCGGATCAAAAGGATTCACCACGTTCGCGCTCATTTCCTTGTTTGCCCGATCACGATTGCCCGATCACGATTGCCAGATTAGGAACTTCAAGCGAATAGAACTGACGATTGCGCGAAATATTCCCGTCCTCTTCGGCCAAGCCCTTCGAAATGACGCAGCCGGCTATCTCTCAACACCTGAAGGTTCTCGAAGACGCAGGACTTGTTGCCTGCCGCGTGGATGGCACGACGTGCCCTCGTCGCCTGGCTACGGGTGGTATTGAAGCAATGGACTTGTGGCTCGCAGTGTTGCGAAAAGCGCTGAAGAAGAACTACGACCGGCTGGACGAGGTTCTCGCCAGCGTGGAACAACCAAAGGTAAGAAGATAAAAAAAGGAGCAGAAAAAAGATGAGCAAGTTGACTCTGAAGACTAAGGGTAACACCCCAGGTGGTTGTGACCCGGCGATTCGCCACCCCTCCCGAAGCCGTGTACCGTGCCCATACCGATCCGAAACTAATCCAGAAATGGCTGCTCGGTCCTGAAGCTTGGACGATGCCCGTCCGCACCGGTGACGCCAGGCCGGGCGGCAAGATCCGTTATGAGTGGACGAATGGCAAAGACGCTGGATTCCACCTCACGGGCGAACACCTCGAACTTGAGCCCTCCAGCCGGATGGTTCATGTCGAGCGGATGCACCTGCCAGATCCCATGCCCGACAACCACGTTGAAACCAGAATTGCTGCGGACGGCACCGGCACTCTGATGAGCATGCGCATGACTCTCCCGGATGCTCAGACGCGGGCAGCTATGCTCGCGACAGGAAGGGAAGCCGGAATGGAAGCGAGCTATGTGCGACTAGAAGGGATGATCCAGATTGCTCACTTCGTCCGGACCATCATTGGCGGGAAGCTCCGCTGCGCATCCGTGCGCGGTCTGCGAACGGGGTTTCGATTCTTGGTGGGCATGTCAAAAAAAAGTTGCAACCGGAGACAGTCTCCGATTATCTTATCTACTGATTCGGAGATACTCTCCGTTTTAGCCGGAACACGGCGGCCTGTCAATAGCGGTTCCTCGGGTTCTCCGGCCTCGGGAGGTGAGGAATATGAATCCACTGGCTCGCGATAAAACGTCAAAAAATCCCAACTCTCGTTGCGCCGACCTCATGACGATGGCGGAGCGGGAGTTCTCAGCATTCTTCAGCGCCGTCACCCAGTTATTCGGGTCAGAACAGGCGGAGCTCTCAGCAGAAGACTGGTTGCACGAGCTGATCGAGATCGACGATCTGCCCGCTTCCGCCGGCGAATGGCGATTGATCACTGCGAGAGTTTCGACTCGGCTCCCCGGTGGGGTGAACGCTTCGTCTCTATCGGCCGAATTCACAAATGCTTAGGAGGAAAAGAATATGCGTGTTTTTGTCACCGGAGCTACCGGCTTCATCGGTTCCGCAGTCGTCCGAGAACTGATCGACGCTGGTCATCAGGTGCTCGGTCTCGCTCGCTCGAATGCGGCAGCCAAATCCCTTGTCGCGGCGGGAGCCGACGTACATCGCGGTTCGCTCGAAGATCTCCCGAGCCTTGGCAGCGGCGCAGCGGCTGCCGACGGAGTGATCCACACCGCTTTTATCCACGATTTCTCAAACTATGGGCCTGCCGCCGAGGCGGATAGGCGTGCCATCGAGACTCTCGGGGGCGCGCTCGCGGGCTCTGATCGCCCGTTGATCGTCACTTCCGGGTCCATGCTCGCGCAGCGCCAAGGCTCGCTCGCAACAGAAGAGGATGCGCCCAATCCCAGCTTCCCCCGCAAGTCGGAGGAGGCGGCGCTTGTGCTGGCGGAACGAGGAGTCCGCGCGTCTGTCCTGCGCCTTCCCCCATCTGTCCACGGCAACGGTGATCACGGCTTTGTGCCACGCCTGATCAGCATTGCACGAGAAAAAGGTGTTTCCGCGTTTATAGGCGACGGGCTCAACCGCTGGCCTGCGGTGCACCGGCTGGATGCTGCTCACCTCTACAGGCTCGTGCTCGAGAAAACTACCGTCGGAGCACGGTACCACGGTGTGGCCGACGAGGGCGTACCGGCTCGAGCGATCGCTGAGGTCATCGGCCGGCATTTGAACGTACCGGTCGTCAGCAAGTCTCGTGAGGAAGCAGCCGATCATTTTGGCTGGATCGCTCTCTTTTTTGGTATGGATGGACCGGCTTCCAGCGCGCAAACGCAGGAACGGCTTGGATGGCGACCGGTTCAGCCTGGACTCATTGCCGATCTGAAGGCGGAGCACTATTTCGAACATACTGCGGACGCCGTCCCTTTGCACGGCTAGCGCGTAACCGATCCATGCACCGTCACATCGACCCTTTCAGTACTAAGGAGGCAGAAAATGACGAAAATACTTGAGGCAACTTCATTCGGGGCAACGTCGACCACAGACGAGGTTTTGTCCGGCATCAATCTGAAGGGCAAACGAATTCTCGTAACTGGTGCTTCTGCCGGACTTGGCGTGGAAACCGCGCGCTCCCTGGCCGCCCACGGCGCTCAGGTTGTAGGTGCGGCGCGGGATTTGAACAAGGCCAAAGCTCGAACCGAACAAGTGCAAACCGACGCTGCGGTCAATGGCGGAAGCTTCGAACTGGTTGAACTCGATCTGGCTAATCTGAAGAGCGTGCGTGCCTGCGCGGATGGATTGCTGGCAAAAGGCGAACCCTTTGACCTGGTCATTGCCAATGCCGGAGTGATGGCCACGCCGTTCGGCCACACAGTCGATGGCTTTGAAACGCAGTTCGGAACCAATCACCTGGGCCACTTTGTCCTGGTCAACCTTGTTGCGTCTCTGATCCGCGCTGGCGGGCGGCTCATCAACTTGTCTTCTTCCGGTCATCGCTACGCGAACGTGGACCTCGACGATCCCAACTTTGAGCGCACACTCTATGAGCCTTTCGTTGCCTATGGCCGATCCAAAACGGCGAATATCCTCTTCGCGGTGGCATTCGACAAACGCCACCGGGATCGGGGCGTTCGGGCGGCGGCTGTTCATCCCGGAGGCATACTGACGGAGTTGGGCCGTTATGTGGAGTCGGGAAGGCTCGAAAAGATAGTGGAAGAGATCAATCAGCAGCTTGCCGCGCAGGGTAAGGGGCCCTTCCAATGGAAGTCCATTGCCCAGGGCGCCGCGACTTCGGTGTGGGCGGCTGTAGTTGCGCCAGCTGACGAAATCGGTGGGCGATATTGCGAGAACTGCCACGTTGGCAAGACGGTGGCGGACGACGCGACCATCACCGCGGTCAGCGAAGGCGTACGTGGATATGCGCTCGATCCGAAAAATGCCGAAGCGCTCTGGAAGAAAAGTGAAGAACTGGTTGGAGAGTCTTTTTAGCTCTCTCCACCAGCAAACAACGAACTGTTCCAGGAGGAACGGAATGATTGGGCAGACTGATCTGGCCGGCAGCTTCACTCTGCCGGCACGTCCATGACGGTGAACCGCATGGGTTACGATGCGATGCAACACGGAGCAAATATTCTAGCGGTTTATCGACGCTGTGTTTCCACAGCGAAAGCGGGTATCGTATCTGCGAGTAAATTCCGCAGGAGTAATGCCTGTGCACGATATTAGCCGGCGCCAGTTCACCACCAAACTGTGCACCCTGACGGGCGCGTTGCTGGGCAGTAAGATCCTGGGGACCGCTGCTTCGGCCGAAGAGTCGCCATCGTCAAGTGCGGAACTGCTCCGCAGCATGAAATGGCTGAATGAACCAGCATCGGCGACCATCTCAGGCAATCACTTGGTCGTGCGGGCGCGTAGGAAAACCGATTTCTGGCGCAAGACTCTCTTGGGAAACGTTATCGATAATGGACATTTTTTTAATGTTCCCGTCAGCGGAAATTTTGATTTTGAGGCTCGCATCGACGGTGAGTACGCGGCCCTCTACGACCAAGCGGGTTTAATGGTTCGAATCGATGCCCAGAACTGGGTCAAGTGCGGGACAGAATTCTCCGACGGCGTTCGTCATGCCACCGTCGTCTTCACCCGTGAATTCTCCGACGGGTCAACGATGAACGATTTGGCAACAACCGGACCGGTGTGGTGGAGAGTGGTTCGCAAGCCGGATTCACTCGAGACTCTCTGCTCGCCCGACGGCAAGAATTTTACTTCAGTGAGGCTGGGCTATCTGGTCCCTTCCGCCAGTGCCGATGTCGGCATTATGTGCGCCGCCCCGGAGGGCGAAGGATTTCAGTCGATCTTCGACAACCTCAAGCTGACCATGCACGGCAAGTGAGGTGGGTATCGCGGAAAGCTCACTGCTCGTAGGGATTGCGCAAGTATCCTTCCACCGCGAAGTCTTCTCCAAAGCGGTGCAAGTGGAGATGCTTTACCTGCGGAGCATCATCCAAATTTGAGACGCCCGTGCCGTAGGCGAATGGGATCGATTGATCGCACGCTAGAATCTTCGGTGCGTAGTATAGAAAAACCTTGTCGACAGCGCCGGAGGAGAGCGCGGTCCCGTTTACAATCGCTCCGCCTTCGATCATCACACTCGTGATTTCCAGCAGTCCCAAGCGGCGCAACACCGCGTGAATATCCGGGCGGCAATCGGAAGGGGCTGGTGGGAGTTGCTCTACACGAATGCCACGCGTTTCGAGTTCCCTCTTTTTGTTTTCTTCGCCGTCGCAATAGAAGACCAGCACGTCATCGTTGCTGGTGCCACCATATCGAGCGCTCTGCACCAGTCGTGACTCCAGCGGCAGGCGCAGGTGCGAGTCCAGAATCACGCGCAAAAGCGCGCGCCGTCGCGCATGTCCGCTGCGATCAGTAAGCAGCGGATCGTCGGCAAGTATCGTTCCTACTCCGACCAGGATAGCGTCGCTCTGATGGCGTTGTTCGTGCACGTGGGCACGCGCTTCCACGCCCGTGAGCCATCCGCCCGCGGGAATTCCTGGCGTGTGCTTCGGGCTCGAAACCGGTGGCGGAGCGATCTTTCCGTCGAGCGTCATCGCTGTCTTCAGCGTCACCAGAGGAACACCGTGCCGGATGTAGCGGGCGAAGGCCTCGTTCAGGCGACGGGCTTCCGCTTCGAGGCGTCCGACTTCGACATGAATGCCCGCCGCTCGCAACTTCGCAAAGCCTTGCCCGCTGACCTTGGGGTTAGGATCGGGCATGGACGCCACGACGCGAGAAATCCCGGCTGCAATCAAGGCGTCGGTACACGGAGGCGTGCGGCCGTAGTGGGAGTGGGGTTCGAGATTGATGTAGAGCGTGCCACCGCGGGCCCTGTCGCCAGCATGCTCAAGTGCACGCACTTCGGCGTGTTTCACGCCGTCGTAGGTGTAAGCCCCTGTGCCCACGAGGCTGCCGTTCGCATCGACGATGACCGCGCCGACGCAGGGATTGGGCGAGGCCAACCCGACGCCCTGGCGCGCTAGATCAAGCGCACTGTGCAGAAACTGCTCGTCGCTAGAATGGTCGGGCATTCTGTAAGGGGATCAAGAGAATCCACCACGGAGACACGGAGTCACGGAAAAATACCTACAACTCGCGTGGCGCGTAGGCGTCAGCTGGATTGTCCTCCTCCGGTTCTTCGAGTGCGACCGCACCAGAGTTTGCGTTTGGCCCCATTCCGCGCGGCACGGGAACGAACCAAAACGGGTTCCCGGCAGGATCGGCTGGCGCTTGCGTTCCAGAAAAACGCTCATGCCAAGCCTTCTCCGTGCCTGGGTGTTTCCGTGGTGAAGAAATAGTTCCTATTCGAATAAGGAATCGACAAATTCTTTTGCATCAAACGGCAGCAGGTCGCCAACTTTCTCGCCTACACCAACGAAACGTACGGGCAATCCTAACTCGCGTGAGATTGCAACCACCACTCCGCCCTTGGCCGTACCGTCGAGTTTGGTGAGTACGATACCCGTGACTCCCGCCGATTGCGTGAATAGGCGCGCCTGCTGCAAGCCATTTTGACCGGTAGTCGCGTCCATGACGAGCAGAGTCTCATGCGGGGCTCCCGGAATAATACGTTGCGAGGTGCGACGCATCTTCTCCAGTTCCGACATCAGACTCGTTTTGGTATGCAAGCGCCCGGCAGTGTCGACGATTACGTAGTCCATCTTCCGCGCTATCGCGGCCTGAAGCGCGTCGAACAAGACGGCAGCAGGATCGCCACCGGGCTTGGTCTTAATCACTTCCGTGCCGGTTCGCTGTCCCCAGATTTCAAGCTGATCGATCGCAGCGGCGCGGAAGGTATCCGCGGCGCACATCAATACGTTCTTGCCCTGCGATCGAAATACCTGCGACAACTTTCCGATCGTCGTGGTTTTGCCAGTGCCATTCACACCAACCACCAGGATCACCTCAGGCGTTCCGTCCACTTTTTTGACGGGGCGGGTATTCGCCGCGTTCAGAATGGCCAGCAATTCTTCTTTAAGAAGGCGTTTTAATTCGTGCACATCTTTGATTTGTTTTCGATCGGCCCTGTCGCGGAGCTTGCCTAGGACCTCCTGCGTGGTCGTGGTGCCAAGATCGGCAGCGATCAGTGTAGCTTCGAGATCATCGAGCGTGTTGCGATCGATTTCCTTGCCGAACGAAATCACCTCTTCAATGCGCTCGTTGAGGTTCTCACGCGTACGCGAGACGGCCTGCTTCATGCGCTCGAAGAGTCCAGTTTTGTTTTCTTCTGTACTGCCGAATAAAGTTTGAATCATGAGAAATCCCAAAACTTGATTATAGCGGTCAGACGCAGCCGCGCCTCCAGCCCCGCTTAGACTTAGAGCATTTAGGATGAAACACCGTTAGACGGGAGTTCTTTCGAGGTTGGCAGCGTCGGCGGCAGGAACCACAGGGATCGCTGTAGCAGGTGAAACATTAGCCGCCGGATCCACGGCCACGCTTCGCTTGATGGAGATGCGCTGTATGCGAATCTCCCCACGTCCGTAGACCGCCATCAATGCGGCCACAGGCCCGGGATCCAGCCGCTTGCCGGCAAGATTTTGAATGATTTTCAACGCCTCTTCCGGACTGTGCGCGTGCTGATAAGGACGATTCGTGGTGAGAGCATCGAAAGTATCGGCTACCGCAATCACCCGCGCCAGCAAAGGAATCTGCTCTCCCGTCAGACCGTAAGGATAGCCTCGGCCATCGAGGGCTTCGTGATGGAGTTCAATGCCAGGGAGCATTTCGGCGAGCTGCGTCACCGGACGCAGAATGTTGGCGCCCTTGGTGGTGTGAGTCTTCATGACTTCAAATTCTTCTGCCGTAAGCGCGCCCGGTTTCTTAAGAATGAGATCTTCGATGCCAATTTTGCCCACGTCGTGTAGCTGCGCGGAAATCTGCAGGGTCTCCATAAATGTCGCATCCAGACCAAGCTCCTTACCGATCAATAGCGAGTAGCGCGTGACCCGGTCCGAGTGGCCGCGGGTGTAAGGATCCTTTTCGTCTACCGCACCTGCCAGCATTTGAATCGAGCCCAGAAACAGCGCGCGATTCTCGTCCGCGGCCCGCTTCAGGTCTTCGACGAACCGTTCGAGTTCCTGTGACATGGTGTTAAAGGTTTCCGCCAACTCCCCTATCTCAGTGCGGCTCGACAGGTGGACGCGCTGCGAAAAGTCGCCACGAGCCAGAGCCCGACTGGACTGCGTGAGGATATGCAGTGGATTGGTGATCCGGCGGGCCGCAAAAATACTAACACCAATGCTAAGGAGCACCGCGAGCAGTGCCAGCAGGCGTGCCGTGCGCTGCATCTCGTAGACTCCGCGGTAAGCTTCGCGCTGCGGCTTTTGCACGACCACCGCCCAGTTGAGCGTGGTGACGGGGCTGTAAGTCCCCAGCATCTCTATACTGTTCTTGCCTTCTTTGACGGCGAACTCTTTGGTGGCGGCCAACTGCGCCTTGTTACCCTCGTCCACAAAGTTGCGGACGATCTCAAGGTTCTTCATGTCCTGTCCGGTTACGTATTGCTGAGTGCCCGCTGCTACCAGGCGCCCTTGCGAGTCTACGACGTAGGGAATTAAACCGCCGCCGCTGACTTCATGCAGGCGGCGAATCAGGAACTCAAGGTCGACCACTGCCCCCACCATACCCAGAAAACGTCCACCGTACCTCACGGGGCTGCTGACCAGAACAACCGTCCGCGAAGTCTTGCCGTCCTCAACCTCGAGCGCCTGCCCGTTGTAAGCGCGGCCATCGCGCGCCGCGTCGTAGGCATGTTGCAGCTCTCGCTGGAGGAACGCGTCTGGCGCAATGCGGCCGGCAGAAATTCCTTTCGCTTCGGAGTTCAGCAGTGTGGCATAGGCGAGTTCGTCAGAGGAAGAAACGAAATTCTCCAGCAGGGCACGAAGTTCCGGAGCTTCGATATTCTTGCTGCCGATATCGCCGCCGCTGGCCACCTGAATGGCCGACGAAAGATTAGCCAGCATCATCCGCATAGACCGCTCGTGTTGCGAGAGATCGTCGGCGAGCGATCTGGTCACCGTATTCTGCAGCAACATCTCATTGGTCTTCAGCCGATCCCGGTTAATGGCCTCCACTTGTGCGGAGTAGAAGTACATAGGGACGATGCTGATGACCAAGAGCACGCCGAGGATTACGTACAAAATGGGGATACGCGCCGGGGTTGGCGCTTTGGAAGACGAGTCGCTCCCCTGACTGAGTTTGGAAGCGCCGTCGATCGAAGTGGCGGCGGATTTCACGTGTATCTATAGAAGTTTAATGTGGAAAGCTGTGCCAGGAGGCGAAAACCGAGAGCCTTACCATTACCAAAGTGTCAGCGGAGACCGGCTGCTGGTAAGGGTTTGGCAAGAGAACACGGCTGATCTGCTTTTAGGTTCTAAGCATTTCGCTTTTGCCGCTGCGAGTCATAAGGTCGACGATTGCTTCGCGGGGCGCTTTGCCCTCGTGCAGAATGGCGTACATCTGTTCGGTGATGGGCATCTCGACATGGTGGGCATGCGCCAGTCCCACCGCCGCCGTTGTTGTGAAAATTCCTTCCGCAACCATGCCGTGCATCCCGGAGAGAATCTTCGACAACTCGCGTCCGCGGCCTAGTTCCACGCCCACGCCACGATTGCGGGAGAGTCCGCCGGTACAAGTCAGCACCAGATCTCCCAGGCCCGCGAGCCCAGACATGGTTTCGGCTTTGCCGCCGCAGGCCACAACGAGACGTGTCATCTCCGCTAACCCGCGCGTGATCAGGGCCGCAATAGAATTGTGACCCAGTCCCAGTCCCGCACTGACGCCAGCCGCGATCGCGATCGTGTTCTTGAGCGCTCCGCCAAGTTCGACGCCGATGGGGTCGTCATTGGTGTAAACGCGAAAGCTTGGACCGCTGAATTCACGCTGCACCGTGCTCGCCAGTTCAGTGTCTAGGGAAGCTATCGTAATCGCAGTAGGATCTCCCCGTGCCGCTTCGAGCGCAAATGATGGGCCACTGAGCGCGCCGACGCGAGGAGTGAACCGCATCGCATTTCTCACAACATGGCTTATGAGCTCGGTCATCCGCATCTTGGTGTCCTTCTCGATTCCTTTGGTCGCGCTTACCACCAGCATCCCCGGCGTCAGGTAAACATGCATCTCTTCGAACGCGGAACGGCAATAATTGGAAGGCATTGCGCTGACAACTATGTCAGCGCCACGAATGGCCTCCTTCCAACTGGTTGTCGGATTGACAGTTTCGGGAAGTGGACAGCCCGGAAGAAACTTCTCGTTTACGTGCTGATTCGCAATTGTGTCGCAAACCGCCTGCTCGTGGACCCAGAGCCGAACCCGGTGATTGCCTGCGCGTCCCAGAATGATTGATAGAGCAGTGCCCCATGCGCCCGCGCCGATAATTGCGATCTCGCTCATCCGCGCTTCAGCCCTATGCGGCTCTCCGTGCCAGCGAACAAGCGTCGGATATTTTCATGGTGCTTAACGATGATGAGCAGGGAAGTGGTGGCCACGAATGTTAGGGCTGGCGGTCGACCGCCGACAGCGCTCAGCTCATAAACGAGCAGCGGAAGAGATGCTACGGCAACGATCGACCCCAGAGAAACGTAGCGGAACACCAGGACCACGACGATAAAGACGCCAGTGGCAATCAACACTGCCTTTGGAGTGATCACTACGAAAGAACCCAAGCCGGTGGCTACTCCCTTGCCGCCGTGAAACCTCAGCCAGAGCGGAAACATGTGGCCGAGTACGGCGCATAACCCGGCCATGGTCATCAAGGGATAAGTGGGTGCAATTCCATGCGCAAGCCAGACCGCGGCGCTTCCTTTCAACGCATCCAGCAGCAGAGTGACCGCTCCTAGCATGGGGGATTTGCGCGAGACATTGGTCGCTCCGATGTTTCCACTGCCGCTTCGGCGCACATCTTCTCCACGAAAGACCAGTACAAGCAGGTAGCCGAATGGGATCGAGCCTAATAGGTAGCTGATTGCGGCGATAAGAAGCAAGGCGACCATGAGGTAGTTGCTAACGCAGGTTGAATCCCGCTAGCTTCGTATATTTGGAGCCGCCAGGAGAAAGCTGGCTGCGGTACAGAAAAAACTCACGGGCCGTCATCGTACCAAACTCCGGCTCCGGCAGTGCCGATAGTTTTTCTTGCAGGCGCTGAAAACTTTGGTTCGGCCGGTCGCGGCTCTGCTGGCGCGGCGAACCCGAAGCCCTGGCACTCCGAGCCAGCGTGAGATGCGGACTGTAAGCATGCTCCTCGTTCGGAATTTGGAGAGGCACCAGCACTGAATCCACGGTCTCGGCGAGAGAAGTCAGTCTCGACCCTCCATCAATTCCGATCCAGAATACTCGCGGGGCTCGCTTGTCGGGAAAGAATCCATAGCCACGAAGATTAATCACGAATTGATCGGCTTGAATCCCCGCCAGCGCGCGCTCGATTTCAACCTGGGTCTCGGTTTGTTCGCCAATAAACTTCAGGGTGACGTGCAGGGAGTCAGGCCGGAGCCAGCGCGCCCCCGGCGCAAATCCCTGAACGCCGTCGAGGAAGCGAGCAATTCGGCTGCGGATGTTGTCGTCGAGATCGAGCGCGACGAAAAGGCGCATAGGAAGCTCTGAGCTGTTAGCTCTTAAGTTTTTAGCGTGAATCGCTCTTCCAACACGGTTGCTGGCATTGTCTCTTCGAGTGCTGCTCTCAATCTGCTGCCGGGAGCAATAGAGTTCCAGGCTAAAAGCCAGAAGCCAAGAGCTAAAAGCTTTCAGTTCACATCAACTTTCTTCTCACCAGGTCAAGCGCCAGAGTAGTGGCGAACCAGCGGATGCGTTTGCGGTCTCCAGGAAAGATTCGCTCGACCACGTCTGTTCCCGTGGCGCTCGCTAAAGCGTGAAATACCAGTCCTACCGGTTTTTCTGGCGTCCCGCCGGTGGGGCCGGCTACGCCGGTGATGCCGATTCCCAGAGTCGACTCGCAACGATAACGAATCGCTTCTGCCAACGCTGCCGCTACTTCCCGGCTGACCGCGCCATGGCGCTCAATCATGTCGGCGGGCACTCCTGCCAACTCCGTTTTTACGGCATTGGAATACACAATAGCGCCGCCGGCAAAGTACCGCGAACTGCCGCCCACCGAAGTAATCCTCTCGCCAAGCAAACCACCCGTGCACGATTCCGCCACAGCCAGTGTGGCGCCGCGCATTTGCAGCCAATAGCCAACGATTTGCTCGAGCGACTGGCCATCCCGCGAGTACACCGCGTCGTCGAGTTCCTCCTCAACCGCGTCGGCGGCTTCATCCACGCGCGACTGCGCCGCTTCCATCGTCTGAGCCCGGGATTTGAAATGCAGTTGGATTTCTCCAGCTCCCGCCAAAATGGTGGTTTGTACGTCGCTAAATCGCTTGTAGATGGGTGCTACGCGCGCATCCACGTGAGATTCGCCGAGCATCGCGACTTTCAAAACGCGGGTGGCGAGAAATGCGACTGGTAAGGTTGCCCGCAGCCGCTCTCGGCATTCCGCTTCGAACAAAGCCTTTAGCTCGTGCGGAGGTCCGGGCAAGAGGATAACGATTCGCTCGCGCCCTTCGATTTTACCGGTTAACCATTGTCCGGGCGCGGTGCCATCGCGGTTGGGCAGAACCGTCGCGCCCTCGAGAACGTCTGCCTGCTTGGCGTTGTTGGGAGACATCTTCCAACCACGCGCCGCGAAACGCTTCTCGATGCCACTGAGAATCCCTTCGTCACGCCGCAAGGAAACGCCTAGCGCTGCGGCCACCGCTTCGCGGGTGAGGTCATCTTCGGTGGGGCCGAGACCTCCGCTGAAAATCACGATCTCTGAGCGAAATAATGCATGTTGCGCGGCGGCAGTCAGGCGCTGGAGATCGTCCCCCACAACACTCTTGAAAATTACTTCGACGCCAAGCTGGTTGATTTGCTCGGTGAGATACAGAGAGTTTGTATCCATGCGGAAGGGCGTCAATAGCTCGGAGCCAACCGCGATGATCTCGGCGTTCACGGCTAGAAGTGTAAATGAAAAGCACCGATAGCTGGGGACGCGCCGCTACTCCGGCAGCAGCGGCAGCCCCTGCATGTTCCAGGAAAGATGATGCACCGCGTCGGTGGTTGCCAGAATTACGCTGCGTCCCGGCGCAAAAGCCAATCCTACAAGTCCATGCCCTGCGACTTCCAAGTTCGCCTTGCCCTCTGGCGTGATTTTCACAATGCCGCGCCTGCCGGAAAGCGACGCCGCGACGTAGAGGTTGCCGACAGAGTCGAAAGCCAAGCCCTGTGGGCGTCCCAAACCCCGGAAAAATTTGTGGACCGTTCCCTGCGGATCAATTCTGTGGATGCAGTCGAAGCTCGAAGTTGTGGGCCCGGTTACAAATAAATCGCCCAGCGGACCGAACGCCAGGTGGTAAGCAGAAACGCTTGGCTCCAGAGTGGCGAAAACGAACACTTGCTGATCGCGGCCAATCTTGAAAATCGTTCCGCTCCGGTCGCCCACATAGAGATTCTGATTTCGATCAAAAGCGATTCCCGTGGCGATTCCCATTCCCTCAGCATAGGTGGTCATCGTTCCGTTTGGTGCCACGCGGTACACCGCACCATCATGGCGCGAGGAAACGTACATCTGTCCCTGGCGATCGAAGGCAATCGCAGTTGCATTCATCATCTCGGCAACGAACGGTTTCACGGTGTAATTGGTATCGATCTTAAAGATCGCGACTGGAACCTTCTGGCCCCGGGAACCTGAGAAAGTAGCGTAGATGTTGCCCTGGGGGTCGAGCGCGGGACTGGTTACTGGATGCAAATTTTCCGCGATGGGGACGGCCACCTTCACGGTATGGGCGTTGCTCACATGTCCATTGGTGGCGACGATCACGGGCCCGGAAGTGGCGCCCTCGGGAACGCGAGCGACCAGGAATGAATCCGAACTGATCACGATCCCGCCCTCGACGTCGCCAAATTGCACGCGCGGACGCTCCCACTGAGGCGGCCGCAGTCCGGAACCTGCAATCCGAACTTCGCCTCCCGCCAGCGCCAGCACCGGCGATACGGATTCAATGTGCGGTCCGCCATTCACGTTTTTCTTACCCAGGACCCGATCGGAAAATCCCATGAGGAATACACTCGCCTTACCTTAGAAGACCGAAGCGCAGAAAGAGATGTACAAAACCTAACGCGTAAAGACCAGCCGCGACGTCGTCGAGGACGATCCCCGTACCTTCTGGTAACGCCTCCAATTGTCGCACCGGCGGTGGTTTGAGGATATCGAAGGCACGAAAAAGTATAAAGCTAGCCACAAAAGATTTCCATGCTGGGGGGACCGCGATCAAAGCCACTAGTTGCCCAGCAACCTCATCAATCACTACAAACTGAGGATCTTTCGCGGCGCAGCCTCGCGCGATCCGAGTTGCCGCAGGAATGCCCAACAGCGTCACCAGCACGGCCAAGGCGAACGCAATCGGCGTCCGCACCGTAGGGGCAAGGGCGTGGGCCACCGCCGCCCAGAGCAATACGGTTGCCGCGGATGCCCAAGTCCCCGGACCGGGCCGCAACCGCCCAATGCCAAAAAACGTGCCGACCAGCATTGCCCACAGCGGCGTGCGGGGGCGGGAGGACCCCGCGACAGCCGGCGGGACGCCGGCGCTAAGGTCACGACTCGGCGCGTCGGTCACAGATCTTCGTCCGAATCTTCGGGAGTGCTCTCGCGAATCTGTTCGTCCGCATCGGTAATCGGGGAGGCAATTACGTAAGCGCCGCTCGCCCATTTGCCCAAGTCTATGGTGCGGCAGCGGTCGCTGCAGAAGGGAAACTCGGGGTCGCTGCTCTTGACGATCTTCTTGCAGATGGGACAACGGAGTTTCAGGATGCGCTTGCGAGCCATGGTCAGAGAATGCTCCAGGTTCTTGCCGATCAAACGAGTATCGGGGGCGAACAGCTGGCTACAGAAGCCTGGCCACCAGATCATAGTCGTGTGCTTCCATGATCTGGCAGCGGTAAAATTGGCCGGGCTGGGGCTCGGTCTCTGCCGGAAAATCGTTCACCAAGACTTTACCGTCAATCTCCGGAGCATGCATAGGGGTGCGGCCCTCCATGAGCAAATCGGTCTCTTCCGAGATCCCCTCCAGCAACAGGTCGAACTCCTGTCCCACCAGCGCTTTCTTTTTCCTCTTGCTGATCTGCCGCTGGATTCCCATCAGGTGTTTTCGCCGCCGCTCGATCTCACGCGGTGAAAGTTTCTTGTCCAAGGTAAAGGCGTCGGCCCCATCCTGATCGGAATAGGAAAAAGTTCCCAGCCAATCAAACTGGGCTTCGCGAACGAAATCGCAGAGCTCCTCAAATTCCTGCTCAGTCTCTCCTGGAAAGCCCACGATGAATGAGGTACGCAAGGTCAGGCCGGGAACAGCGACCCGCATCTTGGAAATTGAACGCAGAAATACCTCCGCTCCGCCACCGCGCTTCATTCGTTTCAGCACCGAAGCCGATGCATGTTGCAGCGGCACATCCAGGTAAGAGCAGATCTTTTCGTGTGCGCCAATCGTCTCCAGAAGTTTGCCCGTGATCTTGTTCGGATAAGCATAAAGGAAGCGAATCCAGCGAAGGTCTTCAATCTGTGCCAGTTTCTCCAGCAGTAGCGCCAGGCCATCCTTTAGTCCGAAATCTTCCCCGTAGCAGGTTGTATCTTGCCCGATCAGCGTAACTTCCCGCACGCCGATCTGTGCCAGGCGCTCGGCTTCGGCCACCACTGATTCAAAGCGCCGCGACCGAAACTGCCCCCGCAATTGCGGAATAATGCAGAAGGTGCAAGGATGGTCGCACCCTTCAGCGATCTTGATATAGGCCGTGGACTTCGGAGTGGCCAGAATGCGCGGAGTCAGGTCGTCGTACAAATAGTTCGGTAGGTCCGCGATGGCGCCGTCCCATTGCCCGCGGGAAAATCGTCCTTGCGCGGCCCGCGCGTCGCCTTCGGCCCGGGACTGCAGCACGACGAAGGGGGAGTTATTTGGTGCAGAAGTAGGCGCGATGCCTGTTGCCGCGAGAATCTTCTGCAATTCACCCGTGCCAACCACGGCGTCCACCTCGGGAATACGCTTGCGAATCTCGTCGCGAAAGCGCTCGACCAGACAGCCTGCCACGACAATCTTCTTCGCCTGCCCCGAGGTTTTGTGCTCGACCATTTCCAGAATCGTGTTCACCGACTCCTGCTGTGCGCTCTCGATGAAGGAACACGTGTTCACCACAATCACGTCTGCGTCCTCGGCCCGGGGGGAGAGTTCGGCTCCGGCCTGAGCCAGAAGGCCCATCATTACCTCGCTGTCTACCAGATTCTTAGGACATCCTAGGCTGATGAAGCTTATTTTTTGGGGACGCGCCGGCAGTGAATCGTCTTCCCTTGCCGGGACAATAGTTTTCTCGTTTGGACGCGAAGTAGTGAGGTTCGTCGAGGGCATGCAATCTGCTCAGTTTAACATTTTTGGGGCTCCAGCTTTGCTCCTGGCCCAACGCGTCTCGCGTTCCAGCACCCCGGGGCCACGAACGCGAGCAACCTGTGGACCAAAATTTCGCGCTTCAGGATACGCTGTCGCTACCGAAAAGAATCAGCGATCCCGCATCCGGGAGCGGAAACGTCTGGGAAACAGGACACACTTGCAGTCCTGATAATGGGAGTGTCGGTTCTCGCGGCCTCCGCCGCGGCCGAGGACGAGTAGCATGAAGTGAACGGCATCGTTGGCCGTACTTTCATCAGCGCTCAAGGCGTTCATGGCCCAAACGCGGCCCACCATCAATAGCTTTTGTTCGCTCCGGTAACGGGCTCACCTTCGAAGTCAACTACGGGCACAGATTTTTTGGCTATCGAGGTCTATGCCATCTCGGTCGAAGTGCCTGCTGGTTTCAAGCTTGATGAGGACCCGCAGTCGGTGGCGACATCGTTCCCGCCGATTACACACAGATTTTTGTCACTCCCGCGGTCCCGCTTAAATCTGCTTCCCGGGACTAGGGTTTCACTTGGAGTGAGTTTTGGCGGCGGTTTTGGCCATTTCAGCGAGAGCAATAAACTCAACTATTTCGCTACCAATCCCGGAGGCTCGTCGAATGGCATGTCTAGAAAAAACTGAAGAGACCAGGCAGTGCTGTTGCGAATCGCAGGAGGACGCGACTGGCTCGGCGCAGCGCGGTCACGAGTGCTCATTTCTTAGTTGCCGATTCCACTTCTTCAAACAGCTCCGGCAGTCGTTGCGCGTCGTCTCCAGAATTCCCGAATCGGGCGGCTTCGTAGGCGTCAGTGAATTGCCCAACCTTCGTCCGCAAGCGCTCATCTTCGATTACGCGAACAAATTCCTGCGCTGTCTGCGCGGTGGATTTTTTCACTCCACGCCGGGCGAGGAATCGGGCCATGCGCTCATACCACATGGCTGCTGCCTGATCTGGCGAGCGTTCGGGATGTGCCTGCAGTCGCCGCGTGCGCATCATCTGGGTGATCCGTTCAATGTTGCCCAGGGCTAGCAGTAATACTCCAATTCCCAGTGCGCCCCCAAGCCAGAGGGCCGGTGATCGCTCGGTGCCCTTTTGGCTGCGCCGGGCCAAGTTCAGCAGACGCGCATAGTTCAGTTTCACCCACGTTTGCAACCGCTCCCACGAACTGCGCGTGCCGCTTAACGCAGCCTGTCCCAAGATGTACTGGTGCGATGAGTCATAGCTGATCACCCATTCGCGCCAGAACGATTGCGCCGCGTCCAGATAGAGCGCGGCCCGGTCCCAACCCTCTGGAGTTGCCAGGTCGCCACCCGGGGTGGGATCGAAGGTGATCCACCCGTAGCCGGGAAAGAAGGCTTCTACCCACGAGTGCGCATTCTTAGCGCGGACCACATAGTTTCCGGTGACATCGTTGAATTCGTCGCTGCGGAAGCCGTTCACCAATCGTGCGGGAATTTGCAGTGTGCGCAACATCACCGCCATGGAAGAGGCAAAATATTCGCAGTGGCCCTGTTTGCGCTCGAAGAGAAAATTTGCCAGAGGATCGGCGACCGGAGAGCGCAAAAGCTGCAGCGTATATCCGTAATGCGTCTTCAAGTAAGTTTCCAGCGCAACGGCTTTGTCGTAGCGGTTGGAAGCCGCGCCGGAGACCTGAGCCGCCAGCCGCGGAATGCGGGGATCGAGCAGCTCCGGCACTCGCAAGTAAGCTCCAACAAACTGCGGTAGCGAGTCGCCAGCCGAACGAAGCTGCCCAGGAGTCGGCCTGGCCATATCCGAATCTGCTTCATACAGATTGACGGCATGCTGCGAGTCGAGATCGTAAACCGCTCCGCCCGCATCCACTCCCAGAGCGCGATATGCTCCCATAACCCGGCGCCCCCAAGGAGCGAGAAAGAAAACATTCGTACCAATGGGCTCGAGCAACACGCGGTAATGGATAAGGTGCGGAACCGTTCCGCGCGCAGCCTGGCGCCCCCCCTCAGAGGCTGGAGCCACTCCCTGGCTGAACATCGGCACGGAGAACGCTCCATCGGCCTCCCGTTGCAGCGAATATTGTTCATGCGGGTTCGACCAGTTCTTCCCGTCGAAGTTCGACAGCGCCACGCCCCTCCAGTGGAGCGCAGCCTGGCCCCGTTTGTCGCCACTGATCTGGATGTGCATCACCACCGCATTCGACTGCTGAATCTGTCCGATTCGCCCCAGTTGCACACGATCGCTGAAGCCGGTGGAGAGATCGTTGCCGAATGAGTAGCCACCCAGATAGTTGGCTGACATGCGGGGCAAAAGAAAAAATACCGCCCCCGCCCCCACCAAGATCATAAGCACCAGCGCCGGCGTTGCGCGGGCCAGCGCGAAAGCCAGGTGCCGATGCTCGTGGGCGTCATTTGAATGTCTCGCTTGAAATTTCGCCGCTTGCTCGGAGCGTCTCATCTCCATCAAAATGAACGTGGCGACCGTCATCAACATGAATCCGGCGAAGAAGAATAGAAATACGCTGTCCACGGTTAGGACGGCGGAGGCGAGTATCATCAGAAACGCCAGGACCGCCAGCATGGTGTAGTCGCGATCGCGCCGCAGGGAAAACGTACGGACGACCACGGCGAACAGCACCAGGTGGACCGTCGCCGCCAGAAATGAGCGAGAAAGCACAAAGTAATCAGCGGCGTAGAAAAGAAAATACGCAACTGTCAGGGGTGTAGTCCAACGCTCTGAAATCACAACAGGACGGCGCTCGGCTAGCAAAATGCCTCGCAGAGCCAGTGCCACTCCCACCAGCAAGATCGTCGGGAGATCCAGTCCGCCGGTGCTAGCTAGCGCCCCAAATCCCATCAAAACAAGTAAGTACAGGGAAAGTTCAAAGTATTTGTTGATCGCTTGCGGGAGCGGAATTACGCCGGGTTGTCGGGTTGGTGGCGGCATTGCGCAGTGCGATCGGCGACGAACTCAATATGACTATATGCCTCGAGTTGTCAAACTTCTATTGTTCGACAACAGCCGTCAAGAAGGGAAGCCTTTCTTGAGTTTTTCTTGCACCTAAAGTCACATGCCCCTTCGCCCGGGACGAGTCATGAGCTAACTGAGTCCACAGAACCGCTACGGGGGTTTGCTAGAATGATTCAGGTCAGGCATCGGTCTCACGCGACGTACTCTCGCCAACCCCGCCAGGTCCGGAAGGAAGCAACGGTAACGGGCTCTTGCGTGTGCAGTGAGTCCCCGGTGCCTGGCTTATTTGATATTTCCTCCCGCCTGCATCCAAACTTTACACATCCTTACAACTCTTTGCGCAAGAACTCCCTGATCCGGTCATCTCATTAAAGTGAGGCAGAGAAAGTATCGCGAGGGTAGTGCTTTAGACCATACGTATGCCGAGGGAAAATATGCGCAATCTTCCATTAAAATTCGTTTCTCCGAGTGTGACTATTCGCGTCGCCGGCTCCCTGTCTGAAAGTCATTTAGCGTACCTCGACCAGCTCGCTTCTTCTGCGATCGAGTGCGCCTTGTGGCCTGTGCTCGACTTATCTCATCTGCAGGAGCTGGATCGGGTTGCGCTTATGTATCTGGTAAGCGGCGAGGGTCGAGATTTCGGCATCGTCGCTTGCCCGAATTTCATCCGCGAGTGGATGCAGCACGAGAAGGAGAGTCAGGCGGCCTGATCGTCGGGCTCTCCACATTTTTGCTAACTCCCCGAGAGCCACAATGGACAAGACATTCCTTCTGCGCGGACACGACTGTCGCAACCGCGATCCTCATGACCCGGATCCCCAGGACTCGGCAGAAAGTGCACCCAACCGGCCGAGTTAGACATTCTGCTTCCAATCCTGCAAAATACTGAGTCTCATACTCAGGAGCTTTCATTGAATACACCGATCCCTGTCAGAGTGAAGATCAGTGCTCTTGGCACCTACGTGCCGCCCCGGCTTCTTACGAACGCTGACCTCGAGAAAATGGTTGACACTACCAATGACTGGATTCTCTCGCGAGTCGGTATCCGCGAACGTCACATCGTCGAAAAGGGTGTTGCCACCAGCGACCTGGCGGTCGAGGCTGCCAGGAAAGCGCTGGCTCAGCGCGGCCTGGCTCCAACCGATGTCGATGTCATCATCGTCGGCACGGTCACGCCCGATATGTTCTTTCCATCCACGGCCTGCGTGGTGCAACACAAGCTAGGCGCCACCGGCGTTTGGGGATTCGATTTATCCGCTGCGTGCTCCGCATTTATTTATGCCGTGCAGACTGGTGCGCAATTCATTGCATCCGGAACGCACAAGAGGATCCTGGTGATTGGCGCCGATGTAATGTCCTCAATCATCGACTACGCAGACCGCGCCACCTGTGTGATCTTTGGCGATGGCGCTGGGGCCGTGATCCTCGAGGCCGCTGAAGACGATTCCGTTGGCCTGATTGATTTCATCCATGAAGTGGATGGTTCGGGCGGTTGCTATCTTTACATGCCGGGCGGGGGAAGCTTGAATCCTTCATCCCGCGAAACCGTCGACAAGAAAATGCACTACGTCCATCAGGACGGCCAGCAGGTTTTTAAATTCGCAGTGCGCAAGCAAACCGAAGCCTGCCTGAACTTGCTCGAGCGCAATGGTCTTAAGGGTTCAGATATTGACGCCTTCATCCCGCATCAAGCCAATCTTCGCATCATCAACGCCACGGCGGACCGCCTCGGGTTGCGCCCGGAAAGTGTGATTGTCAACATCGATCGCTACGGTAATACCACGGCCGGGACGATCCCGTTGGCAATGCACACGGCCATCGAAGAGGGCAAGCTGAAGAAGGGGAGTCTGGTCTTGATGGCCTCGGTGGGTGCGGGCTTTACCGTGGGAGCGGCGCTGCTGCGCTGGGCATTTTAGAGTGGTGCCGGCGTCCGCTGGCTTAGTCATCGGCCTTCATCTGGGATAGTCGCCTTGGCTGTCCTGCCGGGCAAAGCGAGGCGCTCTGGCTTGCGCACCGGTGGTTATGACGTTCGTAATCTCCTCTGTACATTTTCACTAACCCGAACGTGCAAGACACTGCTACGTTTTCGCAGCGTTCGCCTCACGTGGGGATGCGGTGGACGAGTACGATCATGCTGCGAACGACATGCTGCTGCCTTCTGTTGGCTTTCTTTTCAATGGGGAGAGCCTCTGCCCAAAGGTCAAAGGACGACTCGCAGGAAACCAAACTCCTGGTTATGGAACACCTATGGAATGAAGCCCAGGTGAATCGGGATTCTCGCGCTTTGTACGGCCTGCTGGGCTCCGCTTTCGTTAATACCGAGTGGGATGGGGAAGTTAGCGACAAGTCAAAGTTCTTGGCCGACATCAGAGACCCGAGCTTCATACCGACCAATCTGACGATTCAGGATTTGAAAGTCAGCATGTACGCCGACTCGGCGGTTGTGATCGGCGCCTATCATACTAAAGGAACTTACCAGGGAAAGCCCTACGAACACTTCGGCCGCTTCACCGACACCTGGATATACACCGAAGGCCGTTGGCAATGCGCCGCCAGCCATACCAGCCTGCTGAAGAAGTAAAATTCACAAACCGATCGCAAACGCTTTCAATCGACCGAGGGAATGATTTGTTCGATTGAAACTTTTCATCGATGGAGTTTGCGTCCATGGATGGTCGTCGTCGATCCAATTTAAGTGTCAGGTCTTCATCGTTCGTAACCCGATGCAGAACCCCATGGAAGCGACAGCCCGTCCAAGCCGATGGAAAATGCTGTTGGCCTTCGCCATTATTTATCTGGTTTGGGGCTCGACCTTCCTCGCGATTCGCGTAGGCGTGCGGGAAGTGCCACCGTTTCTGCTGGCTGGAATGCGCTTCTTTACCGCTGGAATCGTGCTCTACGCGTGGATGCGAGCGCAGGGCACACGCTCGCCCACACGCCGCGAGTGGGCGGCGGCTTCTTTCTTGGCTCTGCTGATCTTCGTGTTCGACTACGGCCTGCTGTTTTGGGCTGAGAAGCGTGTTCCTTCGGGGATTGCGGCGGTCATGATGGCGACCATCCCGGTATTCATGGCCCTGGCAGAGATTCTTTTTTTGCGGACGCAGAAGTTGACGATGCGGCTGGGATCGGCGCTTCTGGTGGGGATCTGCGGCGTAGCGGTTCTCGTGAGCCGCTCCGCGGGCCTTGGTGAAGCCGCGATTGATACATCCGGAGCGGTCGCCCTGCTCGTGTCCGCAATCAGTTGGTCGCTGGCTGCAATTCTTAGTCGCAAGTTATCGTTGCCCGAATCGAAGGTGATGAGCTCTGGATCTCAGATGTTTGCCGGGGGAATTCTGCTCATCCTCACTTCAGCGATGTTGGGTGAGTTTAAAGCTTTCGACGTGCGCGCTGTCTCATCCGGAGCTTGGCTCGCGTTGGTCTACTTGATCGTCGCCGGATCGATTATCGCCTTTACCGCCTACGTGTGGCTCATCCACCACGAATCGCCAACTAAAGTCGGGACTTACGCGTATGTCAATCCAGTCGTCGCAGTTCTGCTGGGATATTTTCTGGGCGGAGAAGCGATCGGGGCGCGGACAGTCGTAGGGACATTACTGGTGCTGGTGAGCGTAGTGGTAATTACAACCACGCCGAAAAAGAAAGCGGAAGCCGCAGGTAAAGACGGACAGCTAATGCGTCCGCTGGGAGGGTCGGAGAGCGAGCGGGTCTGATTTCCGACGGATGCCGTTGCACTCCTCAGCCGATGCTAAGCAAAACTCCAACCTAAGTCCGAAACTTTGTTTAGCAGTACCGACTGGGACTTGCAGTGAAAAGCAGCGTTGCGTGCCCTCCCCTCCAAGCTTAGATACACGGTATACTCAATGTGAGATACGACGCATCTATTCATCAGTTTTTGGAAGGAGCGTTATCTGGCCGCAGGACTGGGTGGCCCCGAGTCCGGTTTACGGCCGCGTCATTTTCTCCGGCCGCACAAGGTGATCGAATTCCTCGCCCGTAAGGTAGCCCAGCTTCAACGCCGCCTCGCGCAGGCTGCTGTGGTCCAGGTGCGCGCTGTGGGCGATTTGCGCGGCCTTGTCGTATCCCACCTTCGGGGCAAGAGCGGTCACCAGCATCAGCGAGTTTTTTACGTACCAGTCCACCTTCGCGCGATCAACCTCGATGCCCTTGATCATGTACTCAACATAGCCACGGCAGGCGTCTGTGATCAGCGTGACTGAGTGCAGGAAGTTGTAAATCATCACCGGCTTGTAGACGTTGAGTTCAAAGTTGCCTTGCGAGCCGCCGAATCCAACCGCGGCGGTCGCGCCGTGAACCTGCACGCAGACCATAGTCATGGCTTCGCACTGTGTGGGATTCACTTTGCCCGGCATGATCGAAGATCCTGGTTCGTTCTCTGGAATCAAAAGCTCGCCCAGTCCGCACCGCGGCCCGGAAGCCAGCCAGCGGATGTCGTTGGAAATTTTCATCAGCGATGCAGCCAGCGTTTCCATGGCCCCTTGCGCGAAGACAATCTCGTCGTGAGCTGATAGCGCCGCGAATTTATTGCCATGAGAACGGAAGGAAAGTCCGGTGAGGTCCGCAATCTTTTTCGCGGCGCGCTCGGCGAATTCGGGATGCGTGTTCAGTCCCGTTCCGACTGCGGTTCCGCCGATGGCCAAGTCATAAAGCCCGTCCAGCGCCTGCTCCAGACGCTTGATGTCGCGCTCGAGCAGACTGGCCCAGCCCCCGAACTCCTGGCCGAAAGTCAGCGGCACGGCATCCTGCAGATGCGTGCGCCCAATTTTCACCACGTCATGGAATTCCTTCGCCTTGGCAGCGATGGCATCGTGTACGTTCTTGATCGCCGGAATCAGCGCGTTTTTCACTCGATCCGCGGCCGCAATGTGCATCGCGGTAGGAAACGTGTCATTCGACGACTGAGACATATTTACGTCATCGTTGGGGTGGATAGGTTTCTTCGATCCCTTCTCGCCGCCCGCGATTTCAATGGCGCGATTCGAGATCACCTCGTTGACGTTCATGTTGGTCTGCGTGCCGCTGCCGGTCTGCCAGATTCGCAGCGGAAACTGATCGTCCAACTTGCCCGCAATCACCTCGTCTGCAGCCTGGGTGATCAGCTTTGCCTTGTCCGGCGGCAACTTTCCGAGATCCTGGTTCACCAGCGCGCACGCCTTCTTCAAGCTGCCAAACGCGTGAATCAGTTCCGGCGGCATGGTGTCCCGGCCAATGTTGAAGTGGAGCAATGAGCGCTGCGTCTGCGCTCCCCAGTAAACATTTTCCGGGACCTCGATTTTTCCCATGCTGTCGGATTCCATACGCATTCGAATTGTGGGATCTGTAGATGACGGCATTGTGTGTCCTGACTGGAGCGCTGGAGATGAATGAAGTAACCGGAAATTATAGCGCGGAGCGCACATGGAGCCGAGCGCCGGCTCCCGCTGAGTTGTCAGCCAAGAGAGTCGGCAACGACGCATGCTAGAATCATCGCTCTCTGATCTAAGTTCGCCCCGCCGTAAAGGGCGCGGCACTCAAGGAATCGATGCCCGATTTTCTCATTGCCGAAGACATTGAAACTCTGCCCAGGGCCAAAGTTCACCCGCATCCCGAGCAGAGCACGGATGTGCTCGTAATCGGAGCCGGGCCTACCGGCCTCGCCTGCGCCATCGAAGCGCAGAAGATTGGACTTCAGGTCATCGTCCTCGACAAGGGCTGCCTGGTGAATTCGCTCTATCACTATCCGCCCAACATGTTGTTTTTTACCACTCCCGAACTGCTTGAAATTGGTGAAATCCCTTTCACTACGGCACGGCAAAAACCTACCCGCGAAGAAGCGCTAGAGTATTACCGCAAAGTATCGGAGCATTACGATCTCGATATTCACCAGTACGAATGGGTCAAAACAGTCAATGGCGAAGACGGAAAATTCAGCATCACCGCCACCGACCGTGCCGGCCGTCCTCACGATTACCGCACGCGAAAAGTGATCGTCTCCACCGGCTACTACGATCTGGCCAATCAACTCTGCATCCCCGGGGAAGAGCTGCCCAAGGTTTCGCACTACTACGGGGACGCTCATCCTTACTACGATACTGACGTGCTCGTCATCGGCGGCAAGAACTCCGCCGCAATTGCGACTCTGGATTTATGGCGCCATGGCGCGCGCGTCACGCTGGTTTATCGCGGCCCGCAACTACACCACCACGTCAAATACTGGATCAAGCCTGATCTCGAAAACCGCATTAAGAACAAGGAAATCGAAGCCTACTTCAACAGCACGGTTCAGGAAATTGGCATCGACCACGTGGTGGTCAATAAACCGGCCGGACCCCTCCGCCTGAAGAACGATTTTGTGCTCGCCCTCATCGGCTATCATCCTGACTACGATTTCCTGCGCAGCATGGGGATTGAACTTTCGGCGGACCAGCATCGTCCGGTTTGCGATCCGGTCTCGCTGGAGAGCAATGTGGCGGGAATCTACGTTGCCGGTGTGATCGTGGCAGGATCGCGCACGAACGAGATTTTTATCGAGAACGGCCGCTTCCACGGCAAACAAATTGCGGCAGACCTGAAGATGAAGCTCCGCCCGCAATCTTAGGAACCGGCTGCATCATTTCAGCAAATACTGCTTCACAAATACGACCGTGGCGTAAAACTGATAATCCCTATTCTTCTTCTTGCCGAACCCGTGCCCTTCATCTTTGGCCAGCAGCCACCACACCGGAGTACCATTCGTGCGCACGATGTGGACCATCTGCGCCGATTCGCTGGCCGGCACTCGGGGATCGTTCTGCCCCGCAATCACGAACAGTGGTTTCGTGATATTTCTTGCGTTGTTCGCGGGCGCGATCCTTTCCAGGAATTCGCGCATCTTCGGATCGCGTTCGTCTCCGTACTCCACCCGCCGCAAATCCTGCCGGTAACCGGAAGTATGTTCCAGAAACGTCACCAGGTTCGACGGTCCCACTACATCCACGGAACAGCAGATGCGGTCGTTGTAGTTGGTCGCGACAGCGAGGGTCATGAACCCGCCATAGCTCCCGCCGGTAATCATAACCTTCCCCGCATCGAGGTCCGGCTGGGTCTGAATCCAGTCCAGCAGGGAACTGATGTCCTTGTACGATCCCTCGCGGAGAAAACCGTTGTCGAGTTTTTGGAAGGTCTTTCCGTAGCCCGTCGAACCTCGCACGTTCGGGTAGATCATTGCGATGCCCAGCTCATTGAGGTAATAGTCGTCACGTCCCAGAAAGTCAGGACGCACCTGACCTTCCGGCCCGCCATGTATAGAAATGATTACGGGGCGTTTGCCGGGGAACTTCGTCCCCGGCTTGTAAAGGAAGGCTGAAATCGATTGCTGGTCCCATGATTTCCAATGGATCAATTGTGGTTGAGCAAAGCCGGAGGTGTTGAGGCCACCAGTCTCGCTGAAAGTCCAACGCTCGATCTTGCCCGAAGCCATGTCCACGGAATACGCATCGAAGGGCTGGCTCGCGGTGCTGAGTGAGAATGCAATCTCGCGACTGTTGTTCCGCCATTCGATGCCTTCGATGACCCCGACGGGTAACTTTGGCACCGGCACTTCTTGGTTCGTCCTTGTATCGAGCACATGCAATATGCTGATCCCGTCCTCATTCGCATCGAACGCAATCCAACGTCCGTCTTGGGAAAGGTCGAACTCGTCCACATCCCAGTTGAGCGCGGCAGTGAGAACAGTAATTTTGCGACTTCCCAGTTCCATAACGAGCAGGCGTTTAAATTCTGAATCACGATCGCTCGTCAAGTAAACCTCTTTGCCGTCCTTGGCAAAGCGAGCGCTGCTATAGGCCACGGTCTCCGATCCACTCTTTGGGGTCAGCAACTCCTTCTTGCCCGAAGCTACCTCCATCAGCCAGACATAGCTCTCGGCAGCCGAAACGTCGTTGGTTATGAGCAACTGTTTGCCGTCCGGCGACCAGTCAGAAACGCCCCATCCGCCTCCATCCAGTTGCGCAATCATGCGTGCGCTGCCCGGATCGTTCGCATTCACTACCCAGATATCGACATCGTTGCCATCACGCCGCGTGGATCCGAACGCGATACGGTCGCCCTGATACGACCAGTGCGGGTCGGTGTTGCGCGACTTTCCATCCGTGAGTAGCGTGACGTCGGCGTTGGCAAGGTCGTAACGATAGAGCTGGAAGAACTCACCACCGCCCACATCCTTCATGAACACGAAGGAGTTGCCGTTCACCGGCGGGTAGATTGCGTTGGCAACCCGGTCGGGAAAAAACGTCAGTTGCGTGCGCGCGCCTCCCGGAGTCTTCACCTGATGAACCTGAGCGGTGTCGGCGAAGCGGGTCGTGATCAGCATCTCGCGACGCTCCGGGTGCCAGCTCGTAAAACTGGCCGCTCGAAACTCGCTATAACGCATTACGGTGTCGGCCAATGCGGCGGGAATTTTCGGTATCCCCTCCACGACCAGATTCTCATTAGGAACAACTTCGTCGCTCTGCGCAAATGCAAGACCGACGAGGAGAATGACGGAGAACACATGCAAAGGTAAAGACAAAGACAAAAATAGAAATAAAGACCGCTTCATCGATCAACTCCCTCTATCGCTCGGACGGCCGCGGACCGATTCCGTTAGCGGAATCGCAGCGTGCATCTTAGGCTGGCGACGAAACCCTAGTCAACGGAAGAAATTTCCAATATCCCAATTCCAAAGTCTTGGCCCGACGTCCGAAAGCCGAAGTCCGAACTTTGTTACCCTAACCCTCGCATGGAACCACAACCAGAGCATGCGGCTCCGTCGATCTCGCTCACCTCCTATTCGAGTCTGATAGGTGGCAACCGCAATTTCCGGCGCCTCTGGTTGGCACAGATTGTTAGCGAGATTGGCGACTGGTTCTACACCCTCTCTATCTACACCCTGCTATTGCAGTTGACCGGACACGCCAGCTCGGTGGCGCTGGCCCTGGTTTTACAAGTCCTGCCCCAGACTTTAGTAGGTCCTGCCGCAGGCGTTATAAACGACCGTTTGCGGCGCAAGCACGTGATGATTGCCGCCGACCTGGTCCGCTTCGGAGTGGTGCTCGCCATGCTATTCGTACGTTCGCGTTCTATGGTATGGCTTGTCTATCCGTTGCTGCTCGCGGAGACCATTATGGCCGCATTCTTCGAACCAGCCCGCAGTGCGGTCATCCCCAACATAGCTGCCAAGGACGAAGTCTTGATTGCCAACACACTCTCTTCGGCTACCTGGTCAGTGAATTTGTTGATCGGTGCTTCAGTTGGCGGAGTGTTTGCGGCCCTCTTTGGACGGGATGCGGTGTTTATCCTCAATGCGCTGTCGTTCCTGGCATCGGCCGTGCTCATTGGCGGGATGCGGTTTGTCGAGCCGCATGCCGAATCTGCCGCTCCGTTGCATCCGCGCGATCTGGCGGACTTCTCCCCCGTGCTCGAAGGCATCCGCTATGTTCGCAATCACCGCACGCTGCTGCCCACCGTGTTTGCGAAGGCTGGTGAACTTATGATTGGCCCGAGTTGGGTCATCTTCACTGTGATGGGCGCTCATGAGTTTGCGGTGCACTGGCACAATTCCGATCCCGCCCGCGGATCGATGCTGGGCATGAGCATCTTGCTCGGCGGACGTGGCTTGGGAGCGCTCGTCGGTCCGCTGATCTCGGCGCGTTGGGCAGGCCGCAGCGACCGAAGGCTGCAGCTTGGCATTCTCTTCGGCTATCTCATCGTCGCAGTTGGGTACGGCACCCTTGGAAGTTGCCGCACCATATGGATGGCAAGTGCGTGCGCGATGCTTGCACACATGGGAGGATCGACGGTGTGGGTGTTCTCCACCACGCTGCTGCAGTTGCATACCGAAGACCGTTTCCGGGGTCGCGTATTCTCCGCGGACCTGGGATTCTCAATGCTGACCATCGCAGCCGGTGCTTACCTCTGTGGACAATTGCTCGATACCGGAGTGGCGGCTCGCACGCTCGCCAGCTGGACGGGAGTGGT
>DATNLE010000024.1:0-39576 GCA_035603035.1 Candidatus Acidiferrales bacterium
TCCCAGGCGCTGGTGTGGGTGAGAGCACAAGTAACGCCAGGATAGAGTTGGTCGAGGCGCTTCAGAATTTCGGCGATGCGATCGGGAGCGAGGGGATTGTAAGCCTGTGCCTGCCTTGAGGCGGCCTTTCGAATTCGGACCAATTCCCTTCGCCCCTCGGGGACTTGTTTTTTTCCCGGCGGCAATGGCCCACTGCTCGCGCCCCAGGCTGAATTTTTTCGCCGCTCCGCGGCTTTCACGGGCGGGAGCGCCCGCGCCACACGAGCGCCTTCCTGGCGACCGGTACGGGTGGGTTGACGTGGAGTTTTGCCGCGGGGCATGAGGGCAATATCTTAGCAGAGACCTCGGTAACCAGAGGAATGATTGACTCACCCGACATCACTCGGTAGTCTGGGCTTAACCCATTCTCTTCAGAGAATCTGTGATGGCCGTAAATTCGATTCAGCTCGGGCAAGTGTGGCGCAGCGATGCCGATGGCCAGGATTATCTGGTCACCAAGGTGTACAGCGAAGTATTCACGCAATACGCCATGCTGCGGCCGGCTGGGATCACCGCGCCGGACGCGCCCACAGTCCGCATCAAAGTTACCAAAACTCTTCAAGGCGCGGCTTTGCCCGGCTACACCTTTACCCAAGACGGTTCTTTCTAGCGGGCTCGCACGGCATTGCCATCCCTGTTCCGATACACTAATTCAGTTCTTGGTTCCAGCTCTCCATCGGTGAGTTAGGGGATTTTGTTCGCGAATTGAGAACCCAAACCCCATTTCATGACTGAAAAACTTCTGGCTGTTGTCTTCGTTTTCATTAATTCTGTAATTACCACCACCGGTTACGGCGGCGTGATGCTGTTGATGGCGATTGAGTCGGCGTGCATTCCGCTGCCCTCGGAGCTAATCATGCCCTTTGCCGGCTATCTGGTGTTCCAGGGAACGTTCAAGCTTTTGTGGGTGGCGACGGCCGGGGCCATCGGGTGCAACCTGGGGTCGCTGGTGGCTTATGAAATTGGGTGTTATGGCGGGCGTCCGCTGGTTGAGCGTTACGGACGCTGGATTATGATGGGCAAACGGGAGCTTGATTGGGCTGACCGCTTCTTTGCGCGCTGGGGATATGTGGCTGTGTTCGTGGGCCGAATGCTGCCGGTAATTCGAACTTTCATCGCCCTGCCTGCAGGAATAGCACGCATGCCGCGGGGACGGTTCCACCTCTATACGTTTCTGGGATCGTGGCCGTGGTGCTTGGTTTTGGCTTATCTCGGAATGAAGTTGGGGGAGAACTGGCGCGAACTGGGAAAATATTTTCATAAGTTCGACGCGGTGATTGGCGTGATGCTGATGGCGGGTGTGGCTTGGTTTGTCTGGAGCCACTGGCAAAACCGGATGCGGACCGAGAGCTAGGTGGCAGCCTCAGGAGCTGCAGGGAGCTCCTCTGAAGCGCTCGTCAGCCGAATTGGCAGTCTCATGATTGCCCGCATCGCCGAGGTAACTGTAACTGAGGTAACTGTAACTAAGGATACGAATGATAAAGCGACCCGCATTAGTTTTCCCCTATGTCCTGATATTTCTTATTCCGCTGGTATCTGCCGAGACTCCTCGTCCGGCAGATCAACTCAAGTTAATTCCTGCGCCCAAAGAAGTTCAACTGCGTACCGGCAGTTTTCGGGTGAGGCCAACCACCCGAATCCTGGTGGAGTTCGGACATCAAGCGGAGGACCGGATTGCGGCGGAAACGCTGGCAGAGGAGATCCACGATCAGTCTGGACTAAAGATAACCATCAGGGGCGAAAAATCCCAAGCCAAGCAGGCGCCAAGCGCGATCGTGCTGGCGCGCCTGCAAGACGTGAGAATTAAGGAATTCCTGGCGTCAAAGGGCCTGAAAGCGAATTCGATCGGTGACCAGGGCTACCTGCTTTTCTCCGATGCTTCCCATCTGATCGTCGCCGCCAATACCGGCCAGGGGCTGTTCTACGGGGTGCAAACCTTGCGGCAGTTACTTCATGCCGACGGGCACGGCCTCACCTGCCCGGCAGTTTCGATTCGAGATTGGCCAAGCATGGAGTGGCGAGGCGTGCAGGATGACATCAGCCGCGGTCCCATTCCCACCGAAGATTTCATGAAGAATCAGATCCGGACTCTGGCGTCTTACAAGGTGAATCTGTTCGGTCTCTACATGGAGCAGGTCTTCGACTTCGCCAGCCAACCGCTTGTGGCGCCGAAGGAAGCGGCGCTCACTCCGCATGAAATCAATGCCCTGGTGGACTATGCCAAGCACCTCTACGTGACCATTCTTCCCGAGCAGCAGACCTTCGGCCATCTCCATCACATGGTGAAGTACGAGATTTATTCAGATGTCGCGGAGCGTCCGCACGGCCACGTGCTCACGCCGACCAAACAGCAGTCTTACGACATCATCAAAGCCATGTACGCGGACCTGGTGCCGCTTTTTCCCGGACCTTTTCTGCACGTGGGAGGCGACGAGACTTTTGAACTGGGGCGCGGACAGACCGCGGCGCGTGCTGCAGAAGTCGGCCTGGGGCGCGTCTATCTGGAACATATGCAGAAAGTCAGCGGCGTTCTTCAGCCCTATCGCAAGCAACTCATGTTCTGGGGCGACATCGCTGTGAAGTATCCGCAACTGCTCAGTATCTTGCCGAAGGACATGATCGCGGTTCCCTGGGATTACGATGCCAAACCGAGTTTCGACGGCATCATCAAACCTTATCGGGACGCGGGCCTGCGCGTGGTTGTCGCGCCGGGAGCGAACAACTGGAGCCAGGTGTGGCCGAATCTGGATGTCGCATTTGTGAATATTCGCAACTTTGTACGCGATGGTCAAAAGCTTGGAGCTGTGGGCATGTTGAATACCACATGGAATGACGACGGCGAGTCGCTCTACGGAATGGCATGGCCGGCTCTCACCTTCGGCGCGGCTGCCGGATGGCAAAGCGCCGAGTCGGATATCGATCGCTTCAAAGACTCCTACGACTGGGCTTTCTATCGCAATAGCGACACCATTTTCCGGGACGCGCTGGAAAATCTGGACCGTGGGCATGAGGCGCTGGCGAAGATCAACGTCGATGCCGAGACGGATGATTTGTTCTGGGTCGATCCGTTCACGCCGGAAGGCGCGCAGCTCATGCAGAAAATTATGCCTGCCGCACGGGATATGCGTTTGGGCGCGGAGAACGCCCTGCAGGCGCTCTACCGAAGCAGTGGCAAGGCGCATGCGAACCAAGCCACGTTGGCTGATTTGAGGTTGAGCGCGTGGCGCTGGGACGCCTTGGGCATGAAGATACAGTTCACCCAGGAAATCAGCAACTTTTATTGGGACGCTTTCCGCAACCAGACCGATGCACAGCGAGTCGGGAATGATCTGGAAGAAATCACAGCCACAAATGCGCGTCTGGAAGACTTGCGCGACGCGACAACGCGTTTAAGCCAGATGTACCGCGAAGCCTGGCTGCGAGAGTACAACCCGTTCTGGCTGGACAATGTTTTGGTACGCTACGACACCCTGGCTCGCGAGTTCCAGACCAAGATCGTTTTGGTGCGGCAGGCGCGGCGGCAATATGAGGCGACCAAAACCCTGACTCCTCCGCAGGACTTGGGATTTTACTTGCAGCCGTAAGCGCCACCCGATGTTTTCTGACCGCACAAACTGGAAGCTCACGCCCAATCGCCTGACAGAGGCGCTTGAAGAAGTACGCTCAAGCGGCGCTCATGTGCTTGATCTCACCGTTTCGAATCCGACGCGGGTCGGGCTGCATTACGATGAGCCGCTGATTCTTGAGCCATTGGCTTCGCCCTACGCAATGGATTACGATCCTCAGCCAAAGGGCTTGCCTGGCGCGCGCGCCGCTGTTGCCGCCTACTACCAAACGGTTCACCGGCTTCAGCATTTTGATCCCGATCGGTTGGTTCTCACCACCAGCACCAGTGAAGGTTATTCGTTCGTGTTCCGCCTGCTCTGCAATCCCGGCGATGAACTGCTGGTTCCGAAGCCGAGCTATCCCTTGTTTGAGTTTTTGGCGGACTTGCAGGACGTCAAGCTGGTTCCTTATCCGCTGATTTTCGACCACGGCTGGCAGATGGATTTTCCGTCGCTGGAAGGGGTGGTGACGAAGCGCAGCCGGGCTGTGATCGTGGTTCATCCAAACAATCCCACCGGTTCTTATGTGCATCCGCACGAGCAAGAATCTCTCAACAACTTTTGCCGCAAACATGGACTCGCCCTGATTGCCGACGAAGTCTTTCTCGATTACGCGCACAACCTGGCTCCGGAACGAAGCTTTGCCGCGAATCAGGACGTGCTCACTTTTACCCTAAGTGGAGTTTCTAAAATTTCGGCACTGCCGCAGATGAAGGTGGCATGGATCGCCACGAGCGGACCTGCGGCTGAGGTTGAGGCAGCGCAGGCTCGCCTGGAAGTGATTTCCGACACTTATCTCTCGATGAATGCGCCTATCCAATGGGCGCTTCCGGCGCTGCTGAAGCAGAGGACGAGCATTCAGCAACAATTGCTGGATCGCGTGCGGGCCAATCTCGCCGAGTTCGACCGCCAGCTTGCCGCACAACAGACCTGCCACCGCCTGAGTGTAGAAGCCGGATGGTATGCGATCCTGCGTGTGCCGGTAATGCAGACCGATGAAGAGTTGGTGGTCGATCTGTTACGTCGCAAGTCTTTGCTGGTTCATCCCGGACACTTCTACGACTTTCCGAGGGATGGATTTCTGGTGCTGAGTCTGATCACGGCAGAGGCCGAATTTCTGAAAGGGATGGAGCGGCTCTTCGAGGCCGTAGGGGCTTGATTCCAGAATTGTCGCGCGATTTGTGTCAGGACAGGGCTTTAGCCGTGCCGATCAGGGCAAAAGACGCGATGGGCTTCAGCCCCTGCGGGGGGACAAAGCTCAAATTCCGGGCGGGCTGAGCATCAAGGATATCGATCCGCACGAGACGTAAGGTGCCGCGCAATGGCGTTCCGCACGCCTGACGGCATGCCCTGATACAAATCTCTCCGTGCGCAGCAGTGGATTTTTATGAGGCGGTCGTCACAAAACCAGAAAGTAAGATTTTCCGCGGCTCAAACTGCGAGGGTTTTGATTCGTCGGAGGGCATACAGCCTGGCATTAGCGGTTCCGCGACTGCTATCTCTTAACCAGGAACGGATTGCTCTCGCGTTCTTCCCCGATGGTGGTTGTCGGGCCGTGGCCAGGGACGACCAAGGTATCGTCAGGCAAAGCCAGCACGGTCGTGTGCAACGATTGCAGGATCTTCTGCATCGATCCGCCCGGAAGGTCGGTGCGGCCAATGGAACCGGCGAACAGCGTGTCGCCCGCAATCAAAGTTTTCTCGGCAGGAAAGTAAAGACAGATGCTGCCTTCGGTGTGTCCCGGCGTGTGCAGTATGCTGGCCGCATGCACCCCGGCGTTCACGGTGTCGCCGCCACTCAAACTCTGGTCGATTTCGACAACCCCCGGCGCTGCCATGCCCACCCAAGTGGCTTGCACGTCCAGCATTTTGAGCAGGGCATAATCGTTCTGGTTGAGGAGGATCGGTGCTCCCGTAGCCGCGCGTAATTTCATCGCACCACCGACGTGATCGATATGAGCGTGCGTGATTACGATTTGCTTGACTTGCAGGTTATGCTTACGGATGAGCTCAAGGACGTCTTCGATGTCATCTCCCGGGTCGATGACCATCGCTTCGCGAGTAGTTTCGTCCCCGATGATCGAGCAGTTGCACCGCAGTGGGCCCACGGGAAAGATTTCGTGAATCATGGTTCCATTGTAACCAAGTGAGTACCGAGTCCTGGGTGCCGGGCAGCCGGAGTAGATCTGCGAAGAATGGAACGAGACAGGGCGTGGCTGGCCGAGACAACACGCGAACCTATCTGGAGAGTTTCCTGTGGCAGCCAAATACCGTCAGCATGGATATCAAGACCGGGACGAAAAGCCGCGCAGAGAATCTGCGGAAAAATCGAGCGGGGCGCCGCCAAAAAGAGACAATACCTTCGGCCCGCGACCGGTGAATATGCCCGGAACGCACGCCGTCTCCCGCTGCTCGCAATGTGGCACGGTGTTGCAAGGAATGCCGCCGACCGGCCTTTGTCCCAAGTGCGGCTTCGAACTGCACTCCTGCAAACAGTGTGCGTACTTTGATCCCGGCAGCCGCTTCGAGTGTATGCAATCCGTGCCCAAGCGGATCGAGCGAAAAGACGTGCGCAACGATTGCACCTACTACGAGTTGCGCGTCGCGCGGGAGAAGGAGACTTCCACGCCCGCTACCCCGCGCCCGAATGATGCGCGGCAGGCGTTCGAGAATCTGTTCAAGAAGTAAGTTGCCCCGCCCCGGAGCACCGCCTACGGTTTCTGCGTCGGCCGCAAGTCAATCTCGCTCACAAATGACTGCGGACCTTGCCTCACCAGCATCTCCACGGCATGCGCCACATCTTCGGCCTGCAGCATCTTTGCGGGGTCTTTGCCAGCGTGCGGACTGAACTCCGTATTGGTCGAGCCGGGACAGATCACGCTGACGCGGATATTGTGACTGCGCAGTTCTTCGGCCACGGAATAGCTCAATCCATTCAGTGCCCACTTGGAGGCCGCGTACGCAGCGCCATTCGGCAAAGCATTTTTCCCGGCGAGCGACGAGACATTGATGATGTGGCCGGAATGTGCACGAATCATCAGGGGAGCCAGGGCGCGAATGGCGTAGTAGACGCCGCGTAAGTTTGTGTTCAGAATCTGTTCCCATGCGTCGGGGGGAAGATGGTGCAGGGGGCCAGCGAGTCCAGCGATGCCCGCACTGTTAATGAGCACGTCCACCCGCCCAAATGAAGCCTCAATGCGCCTGGCTGCCGCTTCCACGGATTCGAGGCTGGTTACATCACAAAGGATCGCCTCCGCCTTTCCGCCAGCCTCAACCATGGCTTTTGCCGCCGAGTCGAGTGGGGCTGCAGTGCGTCCACAGAGCGCTGTGGTCGCGCCTAGCCTCGAAAGCGAGCGAGCAATGGCCAAGCCGATCCCGCGGCCGGCCCCTGTAATTACTGCGACTTGCCCGGCGATGGGTTGATCTTTATCCATAGGAATGGCTTGCAGGAACACCGATTCCGCGCTGCGTACCGGGGAGTGCGCATGGTCGATCTAGCGCCCTTCACGATGCGATATTTTTGCATCTTAATACAGGCAACTGGGGAGGGTAACGGGGAAGTTGCTTGCCTTCGGGGGGAGAGGTACTTATAATCCGGCAGACCGGGATGGAAAGGTCTATCGCCTTAAGACCCCGGCTAAGCCCCATTTCGCGGGGACTGCTCGAGCCCGACTTGGCATCGCAAGAAATATGAAGCGCGTGCCGGTATGCACACATAAGCATCAAGAACATTGTTTAAAAGCGTCGTCGATTCCCAAAGGTGCAAGGAGCCAATACTGATGAATAAGATTCTGGTCACGGTTGTGCTTGGGGCAGTGGCTGCAACGGCAGCCGCCGCGCAGTCTGCGCAACAGCCACCGCAGCAACCGGCGCAAGCCACTCCAGGACAACCGCCAGCGTCGCCCGCGCAGGCGCCGGTCATTAAAGATCCGGCTGAATATAACGCCTACGTCGGCGCGATCCAGCAAAAAGATCCCACAGCTCAGATCAGCGGCCTCGAAGCGTTCATGACGCAGTATCCCAATAGCGTAATGAAGGTCTCCGCGCTGCAGACTCTCATGCAGGACTATCAACAGGCGAACAACCAGCAAAAGACGATCGACACGGCCGTAAAACTAGTTGCGGCCGATCCCTGTAACGTACGAGCCATGGCGCTGTTGGCTTATTTCAATCGCCTGAAGGCGCAAGGTGGCGACGCCAATGCCAAGCAGGATCTGACCGATGCACAGAAGTACGGGCAGATGGGACTGGACTGTCTGCCAAAGTTCACCAAGCCCGATGGCACGTCTGACGCTGATTACGAGAAGATGAAGGCGCAGATGGGCGGGATTTTCAATGCGGCTATCGGCATCGCGAAACTTACCGACAAGGATTACGAAACCGCAAGAAAGGCACTGCGCGCCGCCGTCGACAGCAACCCCGATTCGCAGAAGGATTTTAGTATCGTCTATCCTCTGGCGTTGGCCTACGCCGGGCCCACTCCGCCGGATCCTAAGATTCCGCCCGATTCGCTGAATGCGATCTGGTTTGCCGCGCGCGCCTCCATTGTTGCTCCGACTCCGCAATATCAGCAGCAGATCGAGAAGTACGCGAAAAACCAATACATCAAATATCACGGAGGCGACGACGGCTGGACCGACGTTCTCGCTCAAGCCAAAGCCAATCCGGATCCGCCGGCAAACTTCGCTATTACACCCGCTCCCACGCCGGACCAGCAGGCGCACAACATGGCGACTGCCACTCCGCCCGACAAAATGGATTTCGCGCAGTGGGAATTCATTCTCGCCAACGGCTCCGAGGCAGACCGGGATCTGGTCTGGAACGCTATCAAAGGCAAGCCCGTACAAATGAACGGCACGGTCATCAAGGCTACCGCAACCGAGTTTGATATCGCCGGCAGCTCGGACGACATTGAGGCAAAGAAAGCCGACATTACTCTCACATTCGAAGACAAAGTTCCCCTAAGGCTGATTCCGAAGGAAGGTGCCAGCCTGGACTTTCAGGGCGAACCTGCCTCCTACACTCCGAATCCTTTCATGATGGTCATGGAGAAAGGTAAGCTGCTGAAAGCAGCGGCACCCACTCCGGCCAAGAAGGCTCCGGTGCATCACAAACCCGCGTCACAGTAGCAGGTTAGGAATCGAGTTTGGCGCTCGAGTAATCAGGCAGCCCGCGAGGGCTGCCTGAAGTTTTTTTGAAATTGGACGGCTAGCGCGCGGCTTTCTTTTCCAGGGTTACCGGGCGAGCGCTGCGCGGAGGACGCTTCGCTCCATCCCGAAGCTGACGTATGTCGATTTTGAGTTCATCGATAGTTCGGCTGAGCGTGTTGCGGTGCATACCCAACTCGCGGGCAGCGCGGCACTGGTTCCCCTTGTTTTCCTGAAGCACGGTGAGGATGAATCGTTTTTTGAACTCGCGCACGCCCTCAGAGTAGAGGATGTTGCTTTTGTACATCTGCAGGATGAGTGCTTCCAATTGATCTTTCACAGTAGGTTTCTCTCTTCGTTTGATCTTTGGTTTTGATATCCGATCTTTCTCGCGATCAACCGTAATTCACCCGCGCCTATCGTCGCGGTTGAGCCGGAGTTCCGGTCAAGTTTTTCGGGACGCGATGGAGGAAGTCCAGCCCGTCATCGAACTTTGCCCGCAATTCCGACGGCGCCAACCAGATGGCTGCTCTTCCGATAACCAGGAAATAAGGTGCCAGCGCCGATTTTTCCAGCATCGAAGTGGTCGGCGTGAATGCAGTCATGCCCATCAAGACCACAGCCACCACCAGCGCACCCTTCGCCACTCCCAACAGGGCCCCGAAAAACCGATCAAAGCCGCTGAGCCCGACTTCCTTCATCAGCCTGCGCGCGATCCTGCCCGCGATGCTAAAAAAGATCAGGATCGCGAAAAAGATTATGAGGAAACCGAAAATCTCTGCCAGCAACTCCGAATTCAGGAATGACATTAACCATTCAGCGAGCCTATGGTACTGCCACGCCGCCACGATGTAGCCGACCACCAGTCCGGCCATACTTAGGGCCTCGGCGAAAAATCCATGCATGGCAGCCAATATCACGTTCAGCACTATCACAAAAACGATCAACCAGTCCGCCAGCGTCATGCCGCTCTCCGGCGGCTAGATCTTTCGCGGAGTCCTGCACCCTTACACATCCAGTTTGTGTCCCGTAATCTGCTGATAAGCGTCGAGATATTTGTCGCTGGTGCGCCGCGCAACCTCAGTTGGTAGCGCGGGCGCAGGTGGCTGCTTGTTCCAGCGAATTTCCTCGAGGTAGTCGCGAACATATTGTTTGTCGTAGGAACTCTGCGACTGGCCGGCGCTGTACTTGTCGGCAGGCCAGAAGCGGGACGAATCCGGAGTCAGCACTTCATCGCCCAGCGTGATTCCCTTGGCGGTCATGCCAAACTCAAGCTTGGTGTCGGCAATAATGATGCCGCGCTGGCGCGCGTAATCTGCCGCCTTCTTATAGACGCGCAGGGTCAGGTCGCGCAAATGGCTGGCATTTTCCGCGCCCACGATTTCACACATCTGGGCAAAAGGAATGTTTTCATCGTGTCCGCTGGTGGCCTTGGTAGAAGGAGTGAAGATCGGCTCGGGGAGCGCTTCGGATTCAACCAGTCCAGCAGGCAATGCGATCCCACAAACCCTTCCGGTTGCCTTGTACTCCTTCCAGGCCGATCCCGAAATGTAGCCCCGCACCACACACTCTACGGGAAACATCTGAGCCCGTTGCACGATCATCGATCGACCACGCAACTGATCGGCATGTTTCTGCAAGGCTTGCGGATAACGCGTCAGGTCTGCGGTGATGAAATGGTTGGCAACGACGTCGGAAAGGAAATCGAACCAGAACAGCGAAATCTGGTTCAGGACACGGCCTTTGTGGGGTATGCCGGTGGCCAGCACATAATCGAAGGCGGAAATCCGGTCGGTTGCGACGAACAGCAGCCGATCGTTATCAAGTTGGTAAACGTCGCGTACCTTTCCGCTGGCATGAAGGTGGAGTTCGGGAATGTTTGTTTGTAAGAGAACGGGATCGAGAAGTTGCGAGTCCATATTGGAATACTAAGGCAGGAGCGAGCCGTATTTTAGCCCCTAAGAAAGTTTTGTCAACGGCAGAGATCAAAGCTCACGAGCGGAGTCCTATCCTGTTGAGCGAGAGAACGTTGGCGGCGGTGAAGACCGGCAAATGAGGGAAAACCGGTGCTGCGGGATCAGTTTGCTGTGGAAAAGCTGAGGATAGAAGTGGATATCTCGGAGAGACGGGCAAAGACCATCAAAAGAACTTATAAGGGCACGCTTCCGTAGTCGCGTCCGCCTTTCAGGCCGCTCCAAAGCGAACCGAGACAAGTTTCGACACACCAGGCTCCTGCATGGTCACGCCGTATAGTACGGGGGCGATGCTCATCGTCTTCTTGCTGTGAGTGATTAAGACGAATTGCGTTTGAACGCTCATTTCTTTTACCAGTTCCGTGAAGCGTCCAATGTTGGCCTCGTCGAGCGGGGCATCGACTTCATCGAGGATGCAGAATGGGCTGGGGGTGTACTGGAAAATGCCGACCAGCAGGGCGAGCGCGGTGAGAGCCTTTTCGCCTCCCGAGAGCAGTAGCACGCTTTGCAAGCGCTTGCCCGGAGGCGATGCGACTACGTCAATGCCGCTTTCGGCAGAATTTTCCTCGTCGGTGAGCTTCATGAAGGCGTGGCCGCCCCCGAAGAGTTTCTTGAAAGTTGCCTGGAAGTTGTCGTTGATTTTGGTGAAGGCCTCCTGGAATTTCTGGCGCGAAACTTCGTCAATCTCTCGAATGGTCGCGGTCGTATTCTCGATGGAGGAGATGAGATCCTTGCGCTGTGTGTCGAGGAACGAGTGGCGCTCCGAGCTCTCTTTATATTCTTCGAGCGCCATCATGTTCACTGGACCCATGGCTTCGAGCTTGGCACGCAGCTCGCGATATGACTGATCGCGGGCAGGAAGCTCGTCCCCGGTCACGCAGGCGATTGTGCTGTCGGCGAGCAGCACGGCGCGCTCGATGCCGAGTTCATTCAGGCAGGTTTCCGCCATGTACATGCCGTCGGCCTGCAGCTTGGCCGCCGCCGCCTGTAATTCTCCGCGACGGTCGCGGGCATGGTCGAGCAACTGGCGGGCGTTACGGAGAAGCTCGTCTATTTCTGAAAGGCGGGCGCGCACCTGGTCTTTTTCAAATTGCAGCAATCCTTCGCGCGCCTGCCCTGCGTTGCGCTCGGCTTCAAAGTCCGCGGCTTGCTGTTCCAGTTGCAGGTTCTCGGTTTCACGTTGCAGTTTTTCAGCCGTCGCCCCCGCAATCTGCGAAACCAGAGCATGGACGCGCTGATGCATTTCGGCGAACAAAGACTCGATGCGTGCGAGTACGGCCGTGGCCGAATGATGCCGCTCCTCCAGAGCCGCGACCCGCGCCACCCGCTGCGAACTGCTCTGGGCCGCGTCTTCGCGACGCTGCCGCAACGCTCCCAGAGACTCTTGCGCCGCGGCAATCTGCTGTTCGAGTTGAGCGCGAATCTCTTCGAGTGCGGCGATCTCCGTCCGCCGGGCAGCGATGATGGACTCCTGTTCGGCGCGCTCCGCGCCCAGCCGTTGCATCTCCGCTTGGGAAATTCGCATACGCTCGGTCACGCGGGACACTTCCGAATCGAGCTGCCGCAGCATGTGGCCGGAGGTCATCGACTGATGCTCGGCTTCGCGCTTTTCGCCTTCCAAACGTTCGAGCAGGGAACTGAATTCTTTAATCTCTCGACCCAGCGTCAGCACCCGCATCTCTTCGTCGCGAAGAGCGCGCTCCAGATCTTCGAGTTGGCGGAGGACTTCGCGCAGTTCACGCTTCATCGAAAGCGGGCCTTCGGCGCGCTGTTTGCCACCCGTGACCGTCACGTTGTGGAAGCACTCGCCTGACTGCGACAGGAAGAAAGCGTCGGGATTTTCGAGGGCGAGACCGCGTGCCGTGTCGGACCCGGGAACGATGTAGCCATCGCGCAGCTTCGGGAGAATCACTTCCAGTGATTTTCCAAATCCGTCGAGAACGCGGATGGTATTTTTCAACGGCACGATGGAAGCCGTCGGCGGCGCACAGTGCGCGGCTTCGTCGACAATGAAAGAAAACTTGGCTTGCGAGTCTTCGGGATGAACCAGAAAAGTCGCTCGGCCGTCTACATCACTGCGCAGGAGGCGGAGACCTTCATCGGCGGCGTCCCAGGATTTAACTACGATGTAATTCAACTCATCACGCAGAAAGTCTTCGACGACGCGCTCAAAGCGCGGTTCAACTTCCAAAAAGTCCGCGAGAACGCCGACCGGAGCGAGTCCGCTCTGCATCACTCCGGACTGGAAAAGGCGACGCACCGATTCGGTGGAATAGCCATGCTCCGCAATGACCGCCTCCAGCGATCCTTTCTTTCCTTGAGCCGTGGCAAATTCGGCGCGCAAGACATCGAGATTGGTTTTCGCTTGCGTCTCTTCAAGACGTTTGGCCTCGATCAAGCGACGAAGCTGGCTGATCTCCTCTGTGATTCCCGTGACGCGCTGAGTCACAGTTTCGAACTCGAGAGCCAACTGCCCGCGCTGTCCACCGAAAGCTTCCACCTGGAGATTGGCGTTGGTGATTTCCGCATCCAGGCGTCGCGCTTCGCGGTCCGCGCCAGCGAGGCGCTCCTCCGCCTGCGCGAGTTGGTTGCGAAGCCGCGAGGCGGACGACACCGTGTCAAAAATCGCGACGCGAGACTCTTCCTGCTGATGTTCCAGGTCGGTTAGCGCGGCGGTTGCGGCGGTGGCTTCTTGCTGGGCGAGCGCCAGTTCGTGCTGAGCCGCGGCCAGATCGGTTGCCGCGGATTCCAGCATTTGCCGGTTGGAATCGCGCTCCGCCTCAAGCGAGGTCAGGCGGTGACGAGCCTGTGCCAATTCAGCTTCCGCCGCGGCGGAGCGAACCACGAGTTCCGCGCAGCGTTCGTCGTTATGACGGCGGCGTGCGTGCGCACGATCGATTTCCATGGCGAGTTGGCTCAGCCGATCGCGATTCTCGCGCAGCTCTGTTTCGATGGCATAGCCGCGCTCCGTGCATTCGCTATGCTCGCCTTCCAGTTGCTGCACGGCTTCTGTACGATGCTGCATGTCCTCAGCGAGGGAGTTGAGTTGAGCGTCGAGTTCCGTGGTCTCCTGCTCGATTGCGGCAAACTTGCTGGCCAAAACAATCCGCAACTCGGCTCGCATCTCGTCACGCAGCTTGGCGAAGCGCTCTGCCTTCGAGGCCTGACGCTTCAACGAATTCATCTGCCGCGTGACTTCGTCAAAAATATCGTTGATTCGCGCGAGGTTCAGTTTGGCATCTTCCAGACGAGCTTCTGCGAGGCGCTTCTTGGTTTTGAATTTCGTAATTCCCGCCGCCTCTTCAAGAATGGCGCGGCGGTCGGTGGGACGGCTGCTGAGAATCTGGCCGATGCGGCCTTGTTCGATGAGCGCGTAAGTTTCGGGTCCGAGTCCGGTGCCCATGAACAAATCTTGAATGTCGCGCAGGCGGCAAAGTTTACCGTTCAGCAAGTATTCGCTATCGCCGGAACGAAACAGCCGCCGCGTGACGACAATCTCTCCCGCACGGAATTGTTGCTGATTAAACTTGCGGCGGCGAATCTTGAGCACAACTTGCGGCGCGCCAGCAACCGCTGCCGAGGACGCAGTCAACGCAATGTTGTGGACAGCTAGGGCGAATACCGGCTCATCGTCGGGAAAGGCGACCGCAATGGTATTCACTCTCGAGTGAGGAATTTCTACCTCTTCGGTTTTGCCGGGCTGAGCTTCTTCTATGGCGGCATCGGTTTCCGCGGCCGCGCGGGCGCGGATCGAGGCTTCGTCCCAGTCATCGGCGTGTTTCGACGACGTTGGATTGACAGGGAGCTCATCCTGAATGTCGATCTCGGTGGGCGCATGAGCGTCGGGACCAGGATATTCCTGAGGATCAATCAGAGTCAGCGACACCTCGGCCATGCCCGTGGGCTTGCGGTCGCGCGTGCCGGCAAAGATCACATCTTCCATGCGCGATCCGCGCAGAGTCTTGGCCGACTGCTCGCCGAGCACCCAGGAGATGGCGTCGGCAATATTCGATTTGCCGCAGCCGTTTGGGCCAATAATGGCGGCGATCCCGTCCCCGTGAAACTTGAGGTCGGTGCGGTCGCAAAACGATTTGAAGCCGAGAATCTGAAGCCGCTTCAGTTTAAGCAACGTGAACTCCTTGGGAAAAACTTTGGCCAGTTGTCGCCGGCCGCTTGCCGGCAATGCTGCGTTGCGGGCTGTTTACCAGACGGATTCCCCCGTCCCCGAAAAGATGCGCGCTTAACCCAAAGCCGTCCCAGGCTGGAGAGGCCGACCACAAATTTAACCAACTGTAACGGCGAAATAGGGGCGGGGTCAAGCAATATAACACTATATATTGTATGACCTTGCGATCGAGCGCACTGGGTTGCACACACATTGCAGCACTTAGCTATTTTACGGGTGGGGGAAGGACGAGGCGGGAGAATCGCGAGAGCAAGTGAATGGTACCGCAAACCGAAGGCACCGGCGACGATTATTTCCATCTTCGCTGAGGCGTGAGCTACCCACCACCTCACTCAAGCCGCGGCCATGGAGCAAATCTCGCGGGGGTAGGGGAACTCGACGGCCGTCTCGGTTGAGACAACAGGGCAGCAATAAAAGTCAGGCGTGTTCCCCAGGTCCTTTTTACGACATCCTTAACAAGGCGCCAGGCGGGCAATCAGGTCGCGGTCGTGCGGAACTCCTTGTCGGGTTGTGCCATGCCCTCATGCCAGTATTGCACCCGGCAATTTCAAAAGTTGGTCAAAACGGAATAACCTGGGCGGTGGCCGACATCACCGGCGTTTCCTTTGCATTGTTTGCAAGAGCTTGCCTTGAGCGGAGTCGAAGGGGCGGGACAGGAGGCTGCGGACGCAACTTTTGGTCCCTTCCGCACAAACCACGTTGTGTATGTTTTCGGCGTTCCCGCCCTTCGCAAACCGCGCGAAGGACGCGGCGTGTGCCTTGGCAGCAAAACCGAAACCGAAGGGTGGGCCACCCGCCCCTGAGATTACCTAAGGCGCGGGTAGCGATAGGGCTTGCTACTTGGCTCCCAGCTTCTCGAAAAACAGGCAGATCGTCTCGATCCCATGGTGGAAGTTCGGGATATGAAACTTCTCGTTGGGAGCGTGCAGGTTGTCGTCGGGCAGGCCGAAGCCCATCATTACGCTAGGAATTTTCAATCCCTGGTAAAAGTCGTTGACGATAGGAATCGATCCGCCGCTGCGGATGAAGACCGTTTCTTTCTTGAATGTATCGCGCAGCGCCTCGGTGGCGGCCTTGATGTAAGGATTGTCCGTGCCCACCACGCAGGCTGGTCCTTTACTGTGCACTTTAATCTTTGTCTCGATGCCCTTGGGTGTGAGTTTCTTCACAAAGTTCGTGTAGCGCTTCAGGATGTCGTCAGGATCCTGGTTAGGTACAAGGCGCATGGAAACCTTGGCCGAGGCTTTGGCGGGGATCACGGTCTTCGCGCCGGGCGCAGTGAAACCGCCTGGCATGCCATGAACTTCGAGCGTAGGCCGCGCCCAGGTGCGATACAGGACCGAGTAGCCGGGCTCGCCGGTGAGCACCTTGGATCCGACTTCGGCCTTGCGGTAGTGTTCCTCGTTGAAAGGCAGGCGCCTCCAGGCTTTGAGTTCGTCGTTGCTCGGAGCTTTCACCCCCTTGTAAAAGCCGGGGATGAGGACATGACCTTTCGCGTCCTTCAACTTGCTGATGATCTCGATGAGCGCGAAAAACGGATTCGGCGCTGCGCCTCCGTACACGCCCGAATGCAGATCGACCTTGGCGCCGCGCGCCTCGATTTCCGTGTAGACCAGGCCGCGCAGACCGACGCATAGCGTCGGCAGGTTAGGAGCGAAAAGTTCCGTGTCGCAGACCAGAGCAAAATCGGCCTTGAGCTTGGCCTTCTGCTTGCGAACATACTCCGCGATCGACTCGCCGCCCACTTCTTCCTCGCCTTCAAAAATGACTTTAACGTTAATGGGCAACTTTCCCTTGCCAGACTGCATGAGTGACTCAAGCGCTTTCACCTCCATCCATAGCTGGCCTTTGTCATCAACCGCACCGCGCGCGTAGATATTGTTGTTGCGCTCGGTCGGTTCGAAAGGCGGAGTCTTCCATTCGTCGAGAGGGTCGGGCGGTTGCACGTCGTAATGCGCATAGCAGAGCACGGTCGGCTTTCCCGGCGCATGCAACCAGTCCGCATAAATGAGGGGATGACCTTTGGTGGGAATGACTTCGAGGTTTTCCATGCCGATGCGGCGCAGATCATTGGCCACGAACTCCGCGGCTTTTTGCACGTCGGACTTGTGCTCGTCGAGCGTGCTCACGCTCGGAATGCGCAGAAGATCTTTCAATTCGCTGAGGAAACGCTGCTGATGATTGCGGGCAAAATCCACTGCGGGGGACGCCATGAGTTAGTCCTTTCTCGAACAAAAGAGCGCAACCGCGTGGGCGGTTATGGTTGCGAAAACGTTCCAGTATACCCGAAGAAAACCGTGAGCAGGTTCGCTCAAACGTCTGGTTGCGCTCGACCGGACAGCCGAGCCGGCTGTCCCCACCTGAGCGTCGCCGCTAGTTGGGAAATCTTGTGGGGGAGAATGGGGTGAGGTCGTGAGAACAGTTTTCTCCCCGAATAACTTGCGCCATCAAATAGGCAGTGATCGGAGCGAGAAGAATGCCGTCGCGAAAATGCCCGGTGGCAACATAGTAGCCGGGTGTGGCGGTTTCTCCGAGAATCGGTAACGCATCAGGAGTCCCGGGTCGCAGTCCCGCCCAGTCCTCGAGAATTTTTGCGTTCCGCAATTCCGGAACTAATCGAATGGCGGCGCGGTGCAGGCGCTGAATAGTTGTGATGTCGGTGCGCTTGTCGTAACCCGCTTCTTCTACCGTGGTTCCAACGATGATTCGTCCGTCGCTGCGCGGAATCACGTAGACCTCGGGTGATCGAATGACGTGTTTCATTAACGTGCGCGACGTTGCGATCAGGCATAACATCTGTCCCTTCACCGGACGCGTGGGAAATGCGTGCGGCGCAATTTGACCCGACCACGCTCCCGCACAGTTGACTACTTTATTTGCGTGAAATTTGGTCTTCGTCGTGGTCACGCCCACGACTCGGCCATCGGCTTGATTGACAGCGGTGACCGGATCGCCAGAGGAGAAATTAACCTCACGAAGCTTCGCGGTCTTGAGCGCGGCCGCAGTGAGCGCCCGGGGATCGACGCTGCGCTCTTTCAAATAAAATGCTGGCCGATTTGTTTCCGAAAGCGCCGGCTCGAGTTCGGCCAAAGACGCGGAGATCACTTTTCCCGGGAAAAATTCTGACGACTCGGGGAGATGTTCAGGCGGAGGGAGCACGATTGCCCCCTGGTCCCTTAGATCAACCTTGATGCCCGATTCCACTTCCAACTCATGCACGAACTCCGGATACATTCGCGCGCTCGCAGTCGCCAGAGGCTGGAGAGCATCGGGGGTCTCGATACTACAATCGACAAGCATCCCGCCCGCTGCAGAGGAAGCTTCTCGCCCCGCCTCGCCGCGCTCGACGACCAGCACACTCGCCCCCTGCTTGCGGAGTTCCAGTGAAAGCGACAGTCCAATGATGCCGCCGCCGATGATGATCACGTCCCAGTTTCGCACCCCAACATTGTAGAAGACTTAGGCTAACAAACTGTTCAGTAGCGAAGTTTCCAGTGCCGGGAGTGGTCGATTGCCAGCCCGGCTCATTACCTTCGTTACCCCTGCGGGATCCGTCTGATTCAGTGTGAGGGCCTTTCTGGAACCTATAATCCGATCAAGCCAAAGAGAGCTGATCATTCCTCCGATTTTTACGGGCAGCGAGCCAACCGGGTTATGGCAGAGATGTTATGGCAGAGATAAAGATACAGACAGAGTCGATGCTGAAATCGAGGCAGGATTCCGGCGAGCGAGCCCTTACCACAGCACCGTGGATTTATAATCCCTGGCTCGATCTGATTGTGGGATGCGGAGCCTGGTCGGCGCCGCTTTTGCTTATCTCTTACTTCTCGATTGCTTCGAGTGTTCGCGCCTGGTCGGTGATTTTCTACGCGCTGGCGCTTTTCTTTAACTACCCGCACTACATGGCGACGATCTATCGCGCCTACCATCGCGCGGAGGACTTTCATAAGTACCGCATCTTCACGGTGCACATTACAGCCCTGATTGCGCTGACCCTGGTCCTGTCGCATTCCTGGGCTCGGATTTTGCCGTGGATTTTTACTATCTATCTGACCTGGAGTCCGTGGCATTACAGCGGGCAAAACTACGGCTTGTTCATGATGTTCGCGCGCCGCGCCGGGGCGAAACCAAGCGACAGCACGCGCCGGGCGCTTTATGGAGCCTTCGTTGTTTCCTATTTGATGCTTTTTTTAGGCTTCCACACTGGAGCTTCGTCGGATCGTCTTTTCATTTCTATTGGCATTCCGGCGGCAGTAAGCCGCTGGGAGCAAATCCTGCTCTCGGTTGCGTTTGTTGCGCTGACGGCGTTTGGGTTGGTGCGGCTGGCTCGGGAAACGGGCTGGCGCAAATTGCTGCCTTCCCTCACCTTGCTCTCATCGCAGTTCCTCTGGTTTCTGTTACCGGTGGCCATTTCGCTAATCAAAGGTCTGGAAATTCCGCAGAGCCGGTACAGCTCGGGCGTGCTCGCCGTCATGCATTCCGCGCAATATATATGGATCACCAGTTACTATGCGCGCCGCGAGGCCGCGGGCGAGAGCGGCCGCAATTGGCATGCGTGGGCGCACTTCGGAGTGTTGGTCGCCGGCGGAATCGCATTGTTTGTTCCCGGACCATGGCTCGCAAGCCGATTGTTCCATCATGATTTCACCACCAGTTTCCTGATCTTCACCGCGCTCGTCAACATCCACCATTTTATTCTCGACGGGGCGATCTGGAAGCTGCGAGATGGACGGATCGCTGCCGTCTTGCTGAACACGCGAGTTCGGATATCCGATGTCGCTTCGGAAACGAGTAGCGGGCTGACTCGTGCGTGGCTTTGGCTGACGGGCGCAACCGCAACCGCCCGCCAACTCCGGATAGGCGCTGCTATCTTGCTGCTGTCATGGGGAACCGTTGATCAGGCGCGTTACTATCTCGCGCTCCATTCCGACGATCTTGCGGATTTGAAACGCGCGGCGGCATTGGATTCATTCGACAGCTCGTTGCAGATGCGATTGGCGCGGCGTGAGCTGGAACAGGGCGAAGCCCAACCTGCGGAAACAGCATGGCAAAAGGCGATACAAGTGAACCCGGACGATCCCGCGCCGCGCCAGGCGCTGCTTCGATTCCTGATCGGGCAAAACCGTTTGGATGAAGCGTTCGCTTTGACGGAGGCATCGCTCCGTTACACGCCTAAGGATGTGAATCTCTTGATGGATCGCGGGCTTCTATCGCAGCGGCGCGGCCAACCCGACCAGGCAATCGAAAGCTGGAAGCGCGCTCTGGAAATCGATCCCGGCCATTCCTCAGCGCATCTTTATCTCGCGGACGAACTTGATCGGCAGGGAAAGGCGCAGGATGCCGCAGCGCACTACCAGGCATTTCTTGAGATGGTGGCACGGCAGACGACGCGGCAAACAGCGGCGCAGAGGGAAGCGAAACGTCCCGAGCCGCAGCAGATTATTGCCGTTGTGCTTCGCATGGCTGATTGCCAGCAGCGCGCCTCGCAAGGGGCGCAAGCGGTTCAGTCTTATCAATTAGCAGCGAAACTTGCCGCTCAGACTCAGCAGGGCAAACTGGAGAGCGTTGCCAACGTGAACGAAGCAGCGCTCGAGAGTGAAGCCGGCAAATTGGGCGATGCTCTCCGGCTCTACCAGCACGCCCTACGCTTGGATCAATCCAATGGCGATCGAACAGCGAGTGCCGAGGATTGGTTCGCCTATGGCCGTTTTCTCAAGGGCGCCGGATTTCCCGTCCGCCTGGCTTACGCCTGCTTACTCAAATCTGAAGTGCTGCAGAACCCGCTGCCCGACGCTTCGCAGCAGCAGTTCCGGGTCGAGGCTACGAAGCAGGCTGCAGCGCGGGCAGGGGCTGACGGCCGCACTATCCGCCGCGATCTCGACATCGGTGTGAATGAGGCCTTGGGCCTGCGCCCTTAGTTGGCGCTAAGCATCCCTGGAGCTAATTGACACCGCGGCCCTTGTGCTCAACAATTAAAGCGACCCCATAATTTAGGGCAGTTTCACTCCTGGAGGAGCTATGCCGGACGAAGGCGAAGAGATACCTATTCAACATGTGGAGCCGCAATCAACTGCGGGGAAGTGGATTTTGCTTGTCGTCGCGATCCTTTTCGTCGCGGCGGCGGTCTATGGGTATGTAACCACGCAACAGCACATAGACAAGCTGACGAAGGATTTGAGCGACAGTCAGAATCAGGTTGCGGAACTCAAAAACAGAATGCAGACGGCGGAAGCGTCCGAAGAAACACTGGCCCATCAAGTCGGGCTCACAAAAAAGGAATTGGCGCAACGCGCTGTCCAGCTTCAGCAGCAACAGAAGGAGGCCGAGTCGCGCCTGGAGAGAGAGCAAAAGGAGCAATTTGGTCAGGTGAGCGGGGAAGTCGCTGGGGTGAAGACCGATGTGGGAGGAGTCAAGACCGACGTCGCGTCTACAAGGGCTGATCTGGAAACCACCAAGGCAAAGTTGCAGAGTGCCGTGGGCGATCTTGGCGTACAGAGCGGATTGATCGCCAATACGCGCGGTGATCTTGAAGTGCTCAAGCACAAGGGCGATCGCAACTACTACGAATTCACATTGCTCAAAGGGGCGAAGCCCCAGGCTGTGGCGACCGTCAGCCTGCAACTTAAGAAGGTTGATTCCAAACATGGCAAGTACACCCTGGATGTGACCTCGGACGACAAGACGATCGAGAAGAAGGATCGCAATGTGGCCGAACCGATTCAGTTCTACTCAGGACGAGAGCACTTGCTGTTTGAGGTGGTGGTTTGGACCGCGGACAAGAATAAAGCGACAGGATATTTGAGTACTCCGAAGAGTGCGCCGGTTCCCGTGACGGCCAATTGAACGGAGTGCTGTTCCCGGCGGGCGCGCATGTAGCCTGCAGATCGCGCTGCGCGCGGGAGTCATCTACCTGGTCGTGCTGATTGGGGTGCGGCTCAGCGGAAAGCGTGAGGTCGGGCAGATGACGCCATTCGATCTTACGCTGTTGCTGCTTCTTTCTAGCTCCGTGCAGAATGCGATGACGGGGCCGGACACGTCGCTGATCGGGGTGTCATAGCGGCGTCCACGCTTTTGTTGCTGAACTACGCGATCGGAACCCCTTTGGCACCAGCTGCGGGTTCCCGACGGAAAGGCTATCGAATCGCACATGGCCGGGGAAGCACGTCAGCACGCACGAACTCCATCGCGCACTGCGCGAGCACGGCATTACGCACGTCTGTGACGTGGCACTGGCAGTGCTGGAAGTGGATAAATCCATCAGTTGTATGAAATACGACGAGTTGAACCTCTCCGCCCTAAAGGGCGAAGATTCTCAGGCTACGCTTAGAATTACAACCCTTACGTTAGCGCCTGAAGGGTCGCACCGACCCCACGCCTCTGGTTTTTAGACGGGGACTAACCCCACCACAGCAGCCCCTTATGTGCTTAGGCTTCAGGTCCAGTTAAATTGCGAATGCGAATCTGCCGGGAAGTTGTCTAGTCGGTAGCGTACCAAGACGTACCCAGAGGGCAACTATATACGGCTAATATCTCCGCTCTGAAGGGCGGAGTTTTACGGCGCTAGGTGGATAAAACCTGACGCCAATACCCACTTGGTGGGCCGAGGATTCATTCAGAAAAAACCAATAGCTATTTGATCGGCACGAACTTCACACAGACGGGCTGTGATATATCCAGAACCTTATCGGTTGCTGTCAGCCGGCCGGTCTGGGCGTTGATTCGAAAGATAACAATATTGTCTGATTTTTCGTTGGCCGCAAACAGGAGCGTGCCAGTGGGGTCAATCTCGAAATTGCGCGGACTCTGGCCCTTCGTGGGAACGTACTCGATCAGCGTTAAAGTGCCTTTACTCTGATCGATGGCGAAGACCGCAATGCTGTCATGCCCGCGGTTTGAGGCGTAAAGAAACTTGCCAGAAGAATGAACCTGAATTTCCGCATCGTCATTTTGACCTGGGAAATTCTTGGGGATGGTTGAAATTGTTTGCAGCGGACGCAAGAGGCCGCCCGCGGCATCGAAGCTGAAAACAGAAACCGTGGATCCCATTTCGTCGATTACATAACCAAACTTTCCGTTGGGATGAAGGGCGAAGTGCCTGGGCCCGGCTCCGGGATCGGCCTTCGCGAAGGCGGGCTCATCCGGAACAAGGGATCCCTTCGTGTTGTCGAACTTGTAGACAATCGTCTCGTCGAGTCCGAGGTCGTCAACGATGGCGAAACGATTGTCGGGCGACAAGTCGATGGAGTGAGCGTGTGGCCCTTCCTGCCGTTTTGGATTGGAGCCGTGCCCGGTGTGCTGCACAAAGGCGGAAGCGTCACCCAAGCGGCCATCTTGAAGTATGGGGAATACTGATACGCTCCCGCCGGTGTAGTTGGCCACCAGAACAAACTTTCCAGTTTTGTCCACGGTGATGTAACAGGGATCGGCGCCGCCGGACGGCACCTCATTCAACAGCGTTAATCTACCTGTCGCGCGATCGATGGCGAACGCACTGACCGCTCCACTCTTCTGCCCCTTGTAATTTCCGGTCTCGTTGACCGCATAGAGAAATCGGTGATTGGGATGTACCGCGAGAAACGACGGGTTAGTGGCCTCGGCCGCGAGGCCGACGGGTGTCACCCCTGCGTTGCCGGCGCTAAAGCGATAGGCGTAGATGCCTTTACTGGTGCTGCCTTCCTGGGTGTAGGTGCCGACGTACATGAAATACGCGTCGGTCTTATTGACGGCCGCGACTTTCTTGTCGGCAGCGCCGGCGGCGCAAGTAGCGAAGACGAGAAGCACCAGGAAAAGCCCGATTGTCCGGAGAAGACGCTGAGATGGGATCATTGTTTTGTCAAATCGCATTCGATAGCCGTCGCGCAAGTTTACTTGGTCAACACTACGGGTACAGGTTGGTCATAGGGCTGAATGATCACGCTTACTGATTTTCGCTGATTGAAGGCATCGAGCGTCACGGGGAAGCTGACGATCACAGTGCGCTTGATTTCCTGACCGGGTTGCAGTTTGTCTTCCGGAGACAGGGCTGGCTGGGCGGTCGCCTTTAGAGCGGGGAATGCCTGATAGTAACGATCGAAATCGACAGCCGATACTGCGTCGCTGGTTTGCTCACCACCGGGGGCCGTCAGTTTTGCTTGGATACTGCGCACCCATAGCGATCTCTCCCCGGAACTGTGCAAAGTGAATGTTAGAGCTACTAACGAGGCGGTCTGGTTTGGGATCTGAACCGCGGTTACGCTGTCGAGGGATCCGGCGGCTTGCGGCTTCGCCCGCTGCAGAAACGATATGACACCCGCGATGACCAGTACCCCGGCCAGCGCGATCAGCAAGATCTTGACCGGAGGCAAGTTGCGTTTGGCGGTGCCGAATTCATCGCCGATGTGAATGGTGGGTCCACGCTGCACGGCTGGCTGCGCAGTCTTTGCCGGTGTGTTGGCGGGTGCCGGAGGAACGGGCGCGGGGCTGGGGGTTTGATCGGGCATGATTTATCGCGCTTTCGATTCTACTCCGCCTTTTCGCTTCCGAGAACGAATGTCAATTCCGTTCGTGCTTCATGGCCGCGGCGAAACTTTGTGCGGGCAGGGTATTTAGGACATCGTCTTTGCTCAGCCATGCTCGCCGTGCCTGCAGAATGCCGTAGCGGATTTTATCCAGGTGCGAGGTGTGGTGGGAATCTGTGTTGATGACGATCTTCACACCCCGCTGTTTCGCCTGGCGCAAATGCACGTCGTTCAGATCGAGGCGATCAGGGTAGGAGTTCAACTCCATGGCGACTTTATGTTTAGCCGCCGCGGTTAAGACCGCGTCCATGTCGAACTGATAGGCGTCGCGGCGAAGTTGCAGGCGGCCGGTGGGATGGCCAACGATCGACGTGTTGGGATTGGCGATGGCCTTTAGCAGCCGCTCGGTCATCTTTGCCGGCTCTTGATTGAAAACCGAATGCACGCTGGCGATGACCACATCCATTTGGGCCAGCACGTCGTCGGAAATATCGAGATCGCCATCGGCGAGGATGTCCACTTCGATACCGGCGAAGATGGTGATGCCGTCGATTCGCGAATTTGCTTCACGAATCTTTTGAATGTGTGCCAGGGCGCGGGTGTCGTCGAGACCATTGGCGAAAGCCAGGTTCTTGGAATGGTCGGTGATGGCCATGTACTTATACCCGCGCGCCTGGGCTGCTTCGGCCATTTCCTCGATGGTGTTGCGTCCATCAGTTTCAACCGTGTGCATGTGTACGTCGCCCTGCAGGTCGTCCAGAGTGATTAGACTAGGCAACGCATGCTTTTCCGCGGCATCAATCTCACCCAAATTTTCGCGCAGCTCGGGAGGAATGTAATCGAGGTTGAGCTTGGCGTAGATTTCTTCCTCCGTCTTGCCGGCGACAGGAGTCTCAGTTTTTAGATCGGCGAGACTGTACTCGTTGAGGGTGTAACCCATCTTGAGGGCGCGCTGGCGAAGAGCAACGTTGTGAGCCTTTGATCCGGTGAAATATTGCATCGCCGCTCCGAACGACTCGGGAGGAAGCAGGCGAACGTCCACTTGCAGATCGTTCCGAAGGCGGAAGCTGATCTTGTTATCGCCTTGCGCGATGATGCTCATCAATGGTGGATACTGAGCGATGTAACTCACCGCCTTTTCGCGTTCCTCTGGGCTGGAGCACGCTGCACCGGTTACCAGAATGTCGAGATCGCCCGCTGTTTCGCGGCCGCGGCGGAGAGAGCCTGCTGGAGTGATTTTGTCAAAGCCCGGCAATTTAGCGAGATAGTCGGTGAGTTTGTTCGCTTCGGTCTCTGCCGCATCAATGAGAAACCGGCCCGAAATGCGACGATAGTCTTCGATGGCTTTCAACAGCTTTTGTTCGTGCTTCTCGCCCATGCGCGGCAATTCACGGATCTTTCCCTCGCGGGCCAGCTTCTCAACCCCATCGACGTCACTGACCTGATAGGCGCTCCAAATGAGCGCGATCGTCTTCGGCCCGAGACCCTGAATTTTCAATAACTGAAGCATCGACGGATGGTATTTCCTGAGCAGTTCGGCTTGCATGCTGAGGCGGCCGTCTCTGAATAGTTCCTGCAGGTTCAGCAGCATCCCTTTGCCGATGCCGGGGATGGCAAGAACTTTCTTGGGCTCGCTAATGAGATCTTGAATCGGCTCCGTCAAATTTTCGATGGCTTGGGCGGCATTGCGGTAGGAGCGGATACGGAAGGAATCTGCCGCGTCAATTTCGAGCAAATCGGCGGTTTCATACAGGACCGTGGCGATGGATTTGTTGTCCACGGTTAAAGATTAAACAAGATTCGAATGCGGCGCCAGCGCTTGGACGGCAAAGGTGGAGTTCGTCCTTGTACGAACAAGGCTGACCGCTGGCCAAGGCCTCAGGGTTGCGTTGCCCGGTTCGAGCGTTTTCTTCCGATATGGCTTTAAGCGCTCTTGTTTACATTAGCCGCCTGTGGCCCTTTCTGTCCTTCAGTAATTTCAAACTCCACCTCATCACCTTCCTGAAGGCTTTTGTAGCCCTCAGATGTGATCGCGCTGTAATGAACAAAAACATCGGGACCATCTCCACGGCCGATGAACCCGTAGCCTTTTGCGTTATTGAACCACTTTACTGTGCCTTTCACCTTTCCCCCTTTTTCCGCCCGTCTTTAATAGCGGGGGGCCATACCTGACTCGCAACTAGGATGCACTTTCGAATCGTTAGGATGGAGTATACGGTAAAATATGTACGGGCGGCGACTTCAATATGTTAGCCACCGTACACAAGTAAATCACAGTTAGCGTGGGTCACCTAGCGCTTTTTGGCGACCTGGCGATCCAGCCAAAGCACTGAGGAGATGGTTTTTGCGTCGCGAATCGTGCCGTTGAGCACCATGCGAACCGCCGTCGGCAGCGAAACCATTCGCTGTTGAATTACTTCATCGGCCTCGGGCCGCGCCGTTCCGGCGCGAAGTCCAGTTGCCAAATATACCGACATCGTCTCGGCCACGAAGCCGGGGCTCGCATAAAACCTAAAGATGCGCCTCCAGTGGGCCGCGGTGTAACCAGTTTCTTCCAGAAGTTCGCGCTTGGCCGCAGGTAAGGGCTGTTCGCCGCTATCGATGCGGCCGGCGGGGATTTCCCACAGATTATCATTGGCCGCGTGGCGATATTGGCGCTCAAGAAGAACCCGCGGTATCGAGCGGGATTCGTCGACAGCTAGAATTACCACCGAACCGGTGTGATGAATGATGTCGCGACGGGCGCGCACGCCTCCGGGTTCCTGCACGTCGTCAGTCGTTACCCAAAAAACCGGTCCGCGATACACGGTGCGTGAAGAAAAGATCTTGGCTTTGGCTAGTGGACGCTTGCGGAACGCGACCGGCTTCGACTTGGAACGTGAAGATTTTTTCATGAGAACAATATAAAACAATGCTTCCCTGGTGCGGTTCTGCGCTTCCGACGGAACGCCAAGATGTGACCTTCGGAGCTCGGAGTTCAATTCTGCTATGCTGCCCGGCATGCCGGAAAGCATTTCAAAAAAGCGGGCGAAGAAGCAGCGCATTGCAATCGTGGGCGCGGGGAATCTGGCCAGTGCGTTAGCCGTTGCTTTGCATGAAGCGGGATATGGAATCGAGGAAATTGTCTCTCGGAGCCGCCCGGCATCCTTGCGGCTGGCTCGGCGTCTTGCCAGCAGCGTGGGTGCTTCGGCAGTAGTCACAGCCGGAGCCGAACTTCGAGCCCAGGTGGTTTGGTTTTGCGTCCCCGATAGGGCGATTGCAGACGCCGCAAACGGAATTAAAGAAGCAACAGATTGGACCGGCAAAGTGGTGCTGCATTCCAGCGGCGCTCTCACCAGCGACGACCTTCGGTCGCTCCGGCGGTGCGGGGCTACGGTCGCTTCGGTTCATCCCTTGATGACGTTTGTTCGCGGATCGCGTCCGCCGCTTGTGGGTGTGCCCTTCGCCATCGAAGGCGACTCGGGCGCTGTGCGGGCCGCGCGCGCCATCATTCTCGATTTGAGTGGTCTGCCGTTTGTCATCCGGAAGCGGCACAAGAAGGCCTACCATGCCTGGGGGATGTTTCTTTCGCCGCTGTTCACGGCTCTGCTATCGGCGAGTGAACGAGTAGCAGTGGCCGCCGGCGTTCCCCGAAGCGCAGCGAAAGAGCGGATGCTGCCTATCTTGAGGCAAACCCTGGCGAACTATGCGGCTTTGGGTGCGCCTCAAGCTTTCAGTGGTCCGATTGCCCGCGGAGATGTCGACACCGTAAGGAAGCATCTAAGAGCATTGCGCGCGGTTCCGGAAGCGCGAGAAGTCTATCTTGCACTGGCACGCTCCGGGCTCCGCGATCTGCCTGCGAAGAATCGCGCTGCCCTCGAGAAGATTCTTAAACCATGAATCTGGAGATGAAACCGACGTTTTATCGCGACGAGAAGAGATGACCAAGCTTTTCCTTCTTGGTCTTGAGATATTCTTCGGCGTACGGACTGGCGATTACCTCGCACGGTACGCGCTCGACAACCTCGATGCCAGCCTGTTCCAAAGCCTCGACCTTCTCGGGATTGTTCGAGAGCAAGCGTACCCGGCTTACTCCGAGCGCTTTGAGCATCTGGCCGGGAAGCGCAAAGTCGCGATGGTCGGCTTTGAAGCCCAGACGTTCGTTAGCTTCGACGGTATCCAGACCCGCGTCCTGTAACTCGTAAGCCTGCAATTTGGCCATCAGGCCAATGCCGCGGCCTTCCTGTTGTTCGTAGATTAGTATGCCCGCGCCCAGGTCGCGAATCATCCCGAGCGCCATCTCAAGCTGCTGGCGGCAGTCGCAGCGCAAAGAATGAAAAACGTCGCCCGTCAGACATTGCGAATGGATGCGCACCAGCGGAGGAGCGGAATGAACGTCCCCCATCACCAGGGCGACCGCTTCTTCAACCCGCCGGCTTCCGTCGGAACCAAATTCCGCTCGAAAGCCGTGGATACGAAACGTCCCCCACCGGGTGGGAAAATCCGCAGAAGCGATTTCTTTCACTGTATTGACGGACACACCTCAATTATAACGGAGGCGAATGAGACGAGGATCTTTTCACCACCGAGCGCTGGCCCCGGCGGGCCGAGGCGCAGAGAAAACAGCAACCAAGAAGGACGAAACATTAGAGGTCTTCTCTGTGCCTCTCTGGTGAAAAGCTTGCGATCAGTTTGCCTTCAGCCGCGCGCGCGGTAGTGGAAGATTGCATCCTGCTTGGAGGCGATGGCGACGCCGTTGCGCGTGGCGGGATGAAAGTGCCAGTTCTCCAGCGCGGCTAAAAACTTTTCATCGAGTTTCGGGCCCATGCTGTGGAGAATGGTCTTGCGAACGATTTCTCCGCGCTCGTCGATCGTGATTTCCACCACCACATTTCCTTCTGAATCCGGCAGTTCCCAGGGATAAACGAGGGGATCGACTGTAGCGACCGGTAAAGCAGGACGAATCTCATCCCCGTACACCGGGCCGCCAGGCAGACTCCCGTAGGGAAGGCCTGCAGGTGTGCCATGACTCAGATTTGAAAGCGTGGCGGCTTTCGATTTGTCCTCCGCGGAGGATGGTGAAAGCGGGGCTTGCGGGAGGGGAAGCTTGGCCAGCGCGGCGTTGCGCTGGAGAAGAAGTTTCTCGTGCCCCAGCCGTTGATGACGATAGACTTCGGTCGCCCGGCTGGGTGAACTCGTGGTGCTATCGTCGGCAGATTCAGTTGGAAAATATACTCGCGCGAGCAGCCTGCCATTGCGTCCGAGTGCGACCGACGATGGATTCAACAGTTGCGGCTGCGGCGCGTGGAGAAGCCATGCGAACAACAGGCCATGAAGCGCGAGCGAGGTCCCCACCATTCTGCGCTGCCCTTTGAATTTCTCGGAATTCAGTTGCGTAAACATCTTGGAAACTCCAGCAGCCTTGTCTGTAAGGTTAGACGGGGGATGGGGGGATTCGTCAAGCGCAATTGGTGCCCTGACTGGAACGCTGGTAAAATGAGCGAGTAGAAAACCATTCGGTGCGGGGCTATAGCTCAGCTGGGAGAGCGCGTCGTTCGCAACGACGAGGCCGTCGGTTCGATCCCGACTAGCTCCACCAATTCTTTCAACAACTTGCTGCCTTTAGCAGCCATTCGTGATCATCGAAAAACCCACCTTATTGGACCGTAAACGCGTTGCAGAACGGTCTATTAAACCGAAGTTCCGGATGAGTTCAGACAGTATTCTGCTGATTCGGAGGTCAGGATGTGGTCGATCTCACGAGCCAACAAGGTCCCGAAAGAACAAGGGACGATTACTGCACGTTCGTGCAGCACTTGGGCGCGACCGAGAAGCAAAAACAAATCAAGGAATCGTGAGCTTCTGGCCGGGGAGCAATCTAGGTTTCTCCTGATTGGAACCCAGGATGCCGCGATTCGCTTCGTAAATCTTAGGGTATTTTCTTCCGTCGCCGTAGAACTTGTTGGCAAGAGCCCAGAGCGAGTCTCCGTTCTTCACGATGTATGTCTTGGTCGTGGTACAGACGGGATTGATGTAGTCCGAATTCGGCCGCCAGCAGAAAGTGTCCGCGCCCACGGTCCCTGCACCGGGAGGGTTCGGTGGCGACTTCGAACGGGCAGTCGGCGGCGTGTACAACGGCGGTAAGCCGAACAGCGGCAACTGCGGTTTGGTCAACGACGGATGAGCAGTCGGGCCGGAGAAGCTCGGTGTCGCGGCGTCCGCCGCGACAGCCTCCCCTGCGGAGGACCCCGTCCATTTCAATGCTGGAATCAAACGCCCGCTGGGATCCAACTCAAGGGCCGGCACCTTGAAGGCGGGGATGCTCTGAATCACGGCCTCAGGAGGCATTCTGTTAAGGATGACGTATTCGTGTTCAACCGACATCCCCCATGCGGGAACCCGAATCGCGGCGGATTTTGGCAACCGAATGATGTAGACCACCCCTCCTTTGCCAGAGCCAAAGTTTGCTGCAACGCCCGGAATGCGACTGGTTGGGACGCCGACGGCACCTAACGGCTCTCCTTCCAGGCCCGGAGGTGACCCTGGAGCGGTCACGGGCTGGTCATGCCAAAACGCAGTCTGTCCTGCGATGTCTTGGTTGCTGAACCCCGCTTCGCGCATTCGCGCCACGAGTTGTTCGGACGCTTCCAACCCTTCAGTCCGGGCCAATGGGCTCAGAATGGTGGTGGTAGTCAAACCCTGCCCGCGGTACAAGGTGATGAATCCGCGGCGGTTCAGCCACCAATCAGCAGCTCTTCCCGTCAAGTTCCGTCTCTGGAAAAATTGGCCTAGTTCGTTCGCGGTGACTGGGGTATCTGCCGCTCGCTGCGATATCATTTCAGAGATGGCGAAGTCTGATTGGCGCATACCTTGGGTGGCAAGCCAGTCGAGTGATCGGGTTGCTCCTTCTCCGATCAGCCGGATGCCCCCTGGAACGATCACGCCGATGATCGCACCGGTAGCTCCGTCTATGACGTAAGTCTGCACCCCTGAGAACTCGCCCTGGCTGATATCCCCGACTGCCCGGAAACTCATCGTGGAGGTTGCTCCTGCGAGCGCCATGCTCCCGTAGAAGCCTAGTCCGAGACGTGCGATCCCAAAAGATGCCTCTGGAACGGCAAATAGAGCTAGCGCCTCTCCCCCGACTTGAGCCTCTGAAACGCTGGGATAGGTTTTACCACCCGGCCCCGGGGCGTTCGCTACGTTCGGTCGCAGAAGAACGTAGGCGGCGGCGGCCAGCGGAAGGAGCCACCAGAAGCTATAGATCTCCTCCGGACTGGCCCCTTGGGATATCTGGAAAGGAGCGCATCTTTCGCGCGCAAACGTGAACGCTTCATTTTCGACACTGTCGAGAGACGAAATGTGTCCGGTCTTCCGCGCGAGTTCGACTTGGGCCACGTGTGCTAGTTCGTGATTAAGAGCTTCCGAAAGGGTAGGCCCGAACGGAGTGCCGATTGTGGGTCCAAGAAAAACTTTGTTGCCTATGCAACAAGCATGCGATCCGGTTTTGGCCACGCCGAAGAGCGCGGCTCTATCACGATGTATAGAAGTGACACCAGCCCGATTGCCGATCAGGGCGCGGGTTCGCTCTTCGACAAGGCCGCTTTGAATGAATGATGTGAGTGATTTGCCTTGCGATTGCAAGAGCAGAGGGGGAATTGTAATCATCGGGCAGCCTCCCTAAGGTCAATACTGGAGCCCGTTCCCAATTCGTAAGCGAATTAGGAATCCAAACATACCAGATAGTGCAGAAGAGGCCCGGTCCGTTGCATCGTGTTTTCAGGCAACGAACGCGAACCAAGCGCCGGCAACACGATGGCCCTCCTGCGTCGTCATCGGCGAACGCGCCGTAGAGATACTGAAGGGGGATCATGGAATGAGTTGAGGTCAGATTCCAGCTCGTCGGGTGCCGGCGCACGCAAAGCAGCATGATCTCGACAGAAAAAACGAGGTGCTTGAAGACGGACATCTCACGCGCGCAGCCTTGGCTCGGAAGCAATCAGGTGGCGCCACGTAAGATTGTGCAGCCGATCAAGGTTGCGATGGAGAGAATGATCGCCGCCCCTTTCTTCAGCCGAAGTACTTAAGACTTTACGGCCAGGAATAAACAACAAACCCTGACGTATTCATTTGATCTAACTACGAGGAAACTTCTTGCATGTCATCACAACTCCCAATTGCGTTGGCCATTACCTTCGCCCTAATTTTTTCTCCATACGTCTTGACCGTGAGAGCCCAGCAGACGAGCCTTACCTCCGACCAGAAGCAAGTCGTCGATACAGTGAGCACAATATTCATCGCAGCCCGCGCAGACGACGTTGCGAAGTTTGACGCCGTCATTGCTCCAGGCTTCTACCTATTTGATGGAGGCGCCCGATTCAACGGAGACACCATCATGGCTCTCATCAAGGCCCAACATGCCGCGGGCAAGCGCTATGAATGGAACGTGACCGAACCGGACGTCCACATCAACGGCAGCACCGCTTGGATCGCCTACGTCAATAAAGGCAGCATCTCCGACGCTTCCGGCACCGTGAACCAGAACTGGTTGGAATCGGCTTTCCTGGAGAAACAGGCCGGTACCTGGAAGATCGTCTTCATGCACAGCACCCGCATACCCCCGCCGCCACAAGGGAAATGACATTTTGAGCGAGCAAATCAACCAGATTTTCTATAAGCCCCAAATCGCATCCGCCCTACGCCCGGTCATTTGGGGATACTGAGATTGTTGTCGTTTCAGATGGTCCACTCGACCTGGAAGCTCCGGAAGATTCGTTTCGTGGACTTCTCGAAGGACGAGATAGTCGAACAGTTGTTACGTAATTTTCTCCCGACAGGCAGGGTTGTGATTGAGCAGCTACTCCCTTCGGGTGGGAAAAGAATTCTGTTCGAAACCGGAATTGGCTTGCTCAAGATGTTTGGGTCGCATTCCGGTCGTCTTCAAACCAGCTTGCAAGCGGCAGGAATTGATCCAGGGTCGATTGACGCCATCGTATGTTCGCATCCCCACCCCGACCACATCGGCGGCATTCGGTACGGACGAAGGTGTACCGGTATTTCCCAACGCGCAGATTCGTCTGGGCGAGAATGAGTCAACTTTTGGACCGACGAGAAGCTGCTTGGGACGCACCTGGACCCGTCGGTCAAGATCGCTCGCAACAATCTTCCGCCTGTACGCGAGCGGATCGTATTCTTCAAAGATGGGCACGAGTTTTTGCCTGGCGTAAGGCCATGTTCACTCCTGGTCACACGAAAGAGCACGCCTGCATCATCCTGACCTCGGGGAACAAGTCGAGTTGCCTGATTGGCGATCTCTCGCATCATCCTGTTCTGCTGCTTGAGCGGCCGCGAAGCCAATTCATCTATGACCTTGACCTTGATCCGCTGCAGGCTGCAGAGACGCGGGTGAAGATTCTGGGCACGCTATCAAGGAGAGGATGACAGTTTACGGCGGTCACTTTCCATGGGCTGGCGTCGGCCATGTCGGCAAAGAGAAGGACGGATTCCGACATTCCGGAAGCCACCAGATGGGTTACAAAATGATGGGGTCGTGCATGCGACGCTGCTGCCAATCCCAACCGGGATTTTGCAATCAATCCTATATACGGTGACGCCGAAGACTTTGGGTGCCTATGTAGCCTCTGGACAACTGCGTTGGATCTGTGGCATCGGAAGGATCACCGCAGGTTAGCTTCATCTCCAGCGCTCGCATTCTTTGGCTGTCGTCAGCCGTATGCTAGCGTAGGAGCATGCCGGTGGTTGAGATGGAATCAAAAAACGCAGCGGACGGCAGATATCGAACCTTGCTCGAAGTGTCCGGCGCCATCGCATCCCAGCCCAACTTGAAAGCTGTCCTGCAGAGTTTGCGCCGTTTATTGTCGAGCGTTGTTGCTTTCGACTCAGTTAGTCTTTGCCTCCTGTCCGACAGCGGGAACTCGGTTCGGCTCATAGCATTTGACCGCAGTCCGGAAGCTCTTCAAGTCGAACTAGGCACTGAGGTCCCGCAGGTGGGAAGTGCCGTTGGAAGAGCAATCGACGAACAAGAACCGATATACATTCCCGACCTTCAGGCCGAGATGTCAAAGTTTCCCCAACTGGCGTCGCAAGCCAGGCTTGCCATCCCGCACAGCGCGTACATATTTCCAATCTCGATATCCGGGAAGAAGCTCGGAGCTTTGACATTTGCGACTGCTCAGAGAGGGCAATTCGGCCCCGACGACGTGGAACTTATGACCTCCGTTTCCGCGCACGTTGCCGTTGCGCTAGAGAGCGCACTGGCCACCGATGCTGCAAAGGTGTATCAGCGGCAGTTAGCGCAGGAGCGCGATCGGCTTCGGCTGTTGCTCGAAATTAACAATCAGGTGGTAACGCAGTTGGACAGCAATGAGCTGTTCCGTTCCGCTTCAGCATCGATTCGCAAGTACTTTGGGAATGACTTCACCGGTTTCTGGCTTATCGATAAGAAGTCCAACCAGCTCGAATGCGCGGTCCTCGATTTTCCCGGCAGCCAAGGCTTTCTGGCGGAGATCCCTGCTCGTAAGGTCACCGATCAGGAAGTTGAAAAGATGCGTACCCGAACCCCCGAGATCTGGTCACAGCAGGATATCGACAAGCTTCGGCCGGCGGTTCTCGAACGACTTAAGGCTGAATCCATCGCTGCGATGGCGGTTGCCCCCCTGGGGACCTCGAATGGGCCGCTCGGGCTTATGTCCATGGGGAGCAAGCGGCCCAACAACTTTGGACAGGAAGATCTCGACCTTCTGTCTCAAATCAGCACACAGATTTCGCTCGCCTTGGACAACGCGCTCGCGTATGGAAGACTCAGCGCGTCGAGAAATCGCCTGGAAGACGAGCGCTTGTATCTCGAATCCGAAATCCAGGCGGAATACAATTTCGAGGATCTCGTGGGCAAGAGCCCTGCTCTGCGGAAAGTCCTCGAGCAGATTGAGATTGTAGCCCCGACCGGCTCTACTGTCTTGCTGCGGGGCGAGACCGGCACCGGGAAAGAACTGATTGCGCGCGCCGTCCATAGCCTTAGTCCAAGACGAGACCGAACGTTTGTACGGCTCAATTGTGCTGCCATTCCATCCGGGCTGGTCGAAAGCGAGCTCTTCGGACATGAGAAGGGCGCATTCACCGGTGCTTTGATGCAGAAGCGCGGACGTTTGGAGCTTGCCGATCACGGCACTTTGTTCCTGGATGAAATCGGCGACATTAGTCTGGAGCTGCAGCCGAAGCTGCTGCGGGCGTTGCAGGAACAAGAATTCGAGCGGCTGGGCAGCAACAACACCATTCATGTCGACGTTCGCCTTATCGCGGCGACCCATAGAGATTTGTCGATGATGATCCGCAACAATCAATTCCGCGAGGATCTGTTTTACAGGCTCAATGTTTTTCCGATTGAGATACCGCCACTTCGTGAGCGACGCGAGGACATCCCTCTGCTGGTTCACTATTTTGTTTCGCGGTTGTCGCGTCGGATGCAGAAACGCATTAAGTCAATTCCCAAGCCCGCAATGGATGCGTTGAGCAATGCGCCATGGCCCGGCAACGTCCGAGAGTTGGAGAACTTCGTTGAGCGCGCCGTCATCCTGACGCAGGGTGACGAGCTGAATGTTCCCCTGGCTGAACTCAAGAAGTCATCCGTCCGAAATGCCGCTCCAGTGTCGACGTTCCAGGAAGCGGAGCGGCAAGCGATCATCGATGCGCTGAAAGCGGCATCGGGGAGAATCTCCGGTGCCGGAGCAGCCGCGGAACGTCTCGGGCTGAAGCGCACAACCCTGCAAAACAAAATGCGGCGACTCAACGTCACAAAGGCCGACTACTGAGACCGACGCGCTCCCAGCCGTCGACGGCCCAAGAGGGGGACCGCGCTTTGCTTTCGGATCAGTCTCCAACCTGCCCACATTCGGGCACCGCCCTCAATAGGGCATGACGGCGAGCAGCGTCATGCCCTGACCTCCTGTACTCGCAACAACTTACGTCCAACTTTTGATGGCACTCTGCCTGCACTGCCCTATGCGGCGGAACCGCGAAGGACTCGCCGATGGGAGGCCGTATCTCCGCAACGGAAGACGGACAAAGAGCGTCATGATGGGTGGCTCTCGGTTTTCACGTATCCTCTTATTACCGATAGCCTCATTACTGCTCGCCGTGGTTCCGCTTGGCGGCTGTTTCTCCCGATCCCGTTCAGTTGCTGTTCGCACCAGCACAGCGCAGCTTCAAACAGCGAGCGAGAAGGACCTAATCGAACGCATCAACGCCGCAGCCTCCGAGATCCAGACGTTAAAGGCGACAGTCGGCCTTACGGCTTCCGTCGGCGGCGGCACGCTGGGCAAGACCACCGAATTTCAGGAGATCGGTGGCTACATCCTGGCGCGGAAGCCGTCCTCGTTGCGAATGATCGGGCTCTTCCCGATTATGCAGAACCAGGTATTCGATCTAGCGAATAACGGTCACGAGTTCAAACTGTGGATTCCTTCCAGGAACCAGTTCGTTGCCGGTAACAGCGACGAAGCGAGATCATCCATGCAGCCGCTAGGAAATCTACGACCACAGGTGATCGTTGACGCGCTGCTAGTGCAAGCTGTAGATCCTCTGGTCGAGCTTGCCGTACTGGAAGGGGGCGAGCATGAGGTGATCAGTCCTGGAGAGCGAAAATTGGTGCTGCAGCCCGACTATACGCTCAACATCATTAAGCAGAAGGGCCGCGGGTGGTATCTATCACGCAAGGTTGTGTTTGACCGAACTGACCTGCGGCCACACCAGCAACTCCTTTATGACGAACACGGGTCTATCGTCACCGACGTTCACTACGATGAATATAGAGAATTCAATGGGATGTTTTTCCCAACGAATATACAAATCTGGCGACCACAGGAGGAGTACTCGATCAAGCTTGTTGTAACGAAACTGACCATCAATGCACCCATTATGGACGATCAATTCGTGCTGGACCTCCCATCGGGCGCAGGCTTGGCGTCGCGATAGGTTTCGCTCTGAAACCGGAGCGCTGCCAATTGGAGGACAAACATGGAATACGCAACGCTCGGCAACACCGGTCTCCTGGTTTCGAAACTCTGTTTCGGAACCATGACGTTCGGGGGATGGCAGAGGACTCTTTAAGGCCATCAGCACGCTTGACCAGGCCGGGGTCGATGAACTGGTCAAGACCTCGATTGACGGCATCAACTTCTTTGATACGACGGACAATTACACTCACTCAGCGATCACGTCAGCAGCACGTCGTAAGAAACTCATCACATCTGCAAGGAGAAACCCATGCCTGAGCTGTCGCACATCGATCCCGGGAGTGCCGCGCTGGTGGTGATGGATTATCAGGTCGATAACCTCACCAGGTTCATGACGGCTGCGCAGTCCGCCGATGCAATCGCGTGCGTGCCTGATCTGATCGCCACGGCACGAGACGCGGGCATGATAGTGATCCATGTCGTTGTCGCATTCCGGCCCGGTCATCCCGAGGTCAGCCCCCGCAGCCCCGACTTCAGCGCGGTGAAGGCAAACGGAATGCTGGTGGCCGGGAGCGAGGGCGCCGCGATCCATCCGGCCGCAGCGGCACGAGAGGGTGAACCGATCGTGGTCAAGCACCGCGTCAGCCCGTTCGTTGGGACCGACCTGGAGGCGCTGCTGCGCGCCAACGGCATCGACACGCTGGTGCTCGCCGGTGTCCGCACCAGCGGCGTCGTGCTGTCGACCGTTCGCCAGGCCGTCGATCTGGATTATGGTTTGGTCGTCGTCCGCGTTTGCTGCGCCGACCCAGTTGCAGAGGTGCATGCGATGCTGCTCGACATCGTCATCGCGAAGCAGGCGGTCGGCGTCACCACGGCGGAGCTCGCCGGCGCCCTGTCTGGCAGGTCTTCATGAACGGACGCGAGCGATAGACCGAGAGAATCGATCCGCTCCAACCCGTGGGCATCGCTGGCCACAACAGCGAGCTCGCCTTGGCGTCGCTCCGATACGTGGCGGCTTGTCCCTCTCCTGACCGCCGCCATCGTTCAGCATCGGTGTCGTCACGCCCCGCCGATTGAACCGGCCAAATCGCGAAAGGACATGAATGTAGTCCTGCGCGTCTCTCGCTCGCATAGCTCGTGGCAAATCCTATAGTAACTCGGTCATCATTGGCGGGAAACGCCTCGACCAACGTCAGGACACTCTCGCGGCGGTCGAACTCACGCTGACCCAAGACGAACTTAGGTACTTGGATGGGGTCAGCGCTCCTCCCCGTGAGTATCCAGGGTGGGTGCTGCCGTTCCAGGGCGCGCCGACCGTCTGGAGCCAGTTGATCGCTGGGCGCGTTTTAGCCAGGCGAGAAAGCAGTATTGATCCTGCTAAACTTCTCCCCACTGCCCGCGTCCAACTATTGACTCGATATCATGCTGGCCCTGTTCGGAGTCGGTTGAGCCTGACGAAGCAGCACACCGCTGTCGGGGTTGACTGCGCCTATTCTGGTGGCGCTCCCCGCTTCCCGGCTCTGCCCACATTCAGGCACCGCCCGCTATAGGGCATGACACCGACTTCTCTCACGCCAAAAGATCCTGCGCCTCCAGCAAGTTAGAACACCAACTGCGATGGCATGCCGGCTGCACTATCTCAAGTAGTCGATCGCGAAAGCTCGCCGATGGAGATTATCGATGTTGCGTGTCGAATGCCACGATATTGGGGACACTCTGACCTTGCGACTGGAAGGCCGCCTCGTCAGGGAATTCGCCCAGGATACAAGGCATCTGGTGACGCGCTGCAGGTTTCCGCTGCGACTTGTTGTGAATTTATCGGAGGTGACATTCGTCGATGTGACGGGTGAGGAAGTGTTGTTGTGGTTAGCGCGAATTGGAGGGGAGTTTGTGGCTGAGAACTGTTATCCGCTCCACGTCTGCGAACGGCTGCATTTGCCGCTGGCGCCGAAATGCGCCGGGGGCCTCCCCCGGGTGATGTAACGCGTTCGCAGACGTTTCTTAGTCTTTCGCCGATCTGGCGATGCAGACCGGCAACGAAGGGTGGAAGTGCCATGCGAACACAGGGGAAGCAAGAAGCTCGGGAGAATGTGAGTATGAGCGCGGTCAGCAACGGTGTGGCTTACACCTGGTTATCGGAACAGTCGTTACCGGAAGCATCCACTGTCGCCCGAACCCAG
>DATNLE010000027.1:0-21883 GCA_035603035.1 Candidatus Acidiferrales bacterium
CGCCGAATACTTCCTACCAATTTGTATGTGCCAGCGGGCGTAATTGCCTTTTCCCTACCGCCTCGACTGTTGCGCAGTGGACGAAACAGCGCCCGGCATTGTCGGCACCATGTCCGGCTTTCTTCAGGTATTCAGCGATCAGATCTTGTGCCACTCCCTGCAGCGGCACATAGCGCGTCTTTTCGCCTTTACCGGATACCTTCAGATGCGGCATGCCACGACGTTCATGCCGGGCGTCCCTGACGGTGAGCTAGCACAGTTCCTCGCGCCGGAGGGCATGATAGAGCAGGGTCGCCAGAATGGCGCGGTCCCGCATGCCTTTCAGAGATTTCTCGGGCGGAGCCACAAGCAGCTTGCGGGCCTGGTGGTCGGCAATTGCCGGGGTTTTGCCTTCACCGCTCTCAGTCTTCGGCCGTTTTACGCCTTTGACCGGATTATGCGTAACGGCGTTGTTGTCGCAAAGATACTGAAACAGCGACGAGAGCGCCGCCAGCCGATGCCGGATGCTCGTGCCGATCAGGCACCGGGCGCCAGTCCTTTCGCCAAGAGCGTCGCGCCAGGCAATGACATGGGCGCGGGTCACGAGGCGGAATTCTTCCGGGCGCTTGATACCGGTGAACAGCATGAAATCCTTTTGATGGCATTTTCGGTGGCGCGTTTGGTGCTCGCGTTGCGGAAGTTCTTGAACCATTCGACGTCGCGCGGCATTCCAGCCACGCCCTGGAATTCGGGCGCGGACAGAAGGTGCCGGTGATTTTAATGGGTGTTTTGGGCCGATTCATCGGCGCAGCTTAGTCTCGATAAAATCTGTTATCAAGAGCAAAAGCTCTGCCTACTTGGAGCCGCAATCTGGCACACACTTGGCACACTCTGCTGGGGTGAACCCTTCTGTTGAGACAGTTTGGAATTGGCACACATGCAGTTCAATGGTTCTTCCTTCTCAAATTTCCTCTTCTCTTTCAAGATGACCCTCGGCTGGTGAAGCGGAGGCGAGCTCTGCTGGAGAGCAACTCGCCGAGGAATAACCAGCTGGAGACTCATCGGAACGATGAGCCGGGGGGCGGCCCTTGGGTCGCTCCCCGCTACTGGTTCCTCCTCCATCGGACTGATAGATCTCCCCATGCCTGAAAAAACTCATGGTTGCTCCAGCAGAATTCACTCCGGTGTTCGCCTCTCGCTCGAACTCTTCTGGTGGCCGATAGCCCAGCGCCGAATGTAAACGGCACCGATTATAGTACTGTTCGATGAATGCTTCGATGTTACCCAGCAAGTGTTTTAAGTCTCGGTAGTCGTTCGCATAAATCTCCTCCCGTTTGAGCGTCTTCATAAAGCTTTCGCAACTGGCGTTGTCGTAAGGGTTCGCCGGTCGACTCATGCTCGGGATCATCTGCCACTTTCGCAAGACCGCCGCGTACTCTCCAGAAGCGTACTGCACACCGCGGTCAGAATGATGCACCAGACCCGGCGGCGGCTGTCGTTGCGCAATGGCCTGCTCCAGAGCCGCGATCGGCAAACGGGCCGCCAGCGTCCGGTCCAACGCCCAGCCCACCACTTTCCGCGAAAACGCGTCGAGGATTACGGCCAGGTAGACAAACTCCTTCTGCAGACGGATATAGGTGATGTCCGCTACCCAGAGCTGATTCATCCCGGTCAGTTTCATTCGACTGGCCAGATTCAGATAGACCTCGAACTCGTGATCGGAATCCGTGGTCACCACGAACGCCCGCGGCTGCACACCCAGCAGATTGTCTTTCCGCATGATCCGCAACACACGCTTGTGATTCACCAGCATCCCCCGCCGCCGTAACTCGGCGCTGATCCGCCGATAACCGTAGCGGCGTCGATGCTCGACAGCGATCTGTTGAATCACGCTGCGTACCTCCATGTCTTCCTCGTCCGGTACTCGCTCCTGCAGAGAACGATAAAAACCGGCTCGGCTGACACCGGCCAGCTGACACATGCGCTCGATGCTTAAGCTGCCTTGCAAAGGCATCAGTTCTTGGATTTCGTCGTAGAGACCTTCTCGCCACTGATACCGCTCTTCTGGCGTCGAGCCTCTACTTTTTGCAAGGCACCTTTGAAAAAATCCAGCTCCACAGTCTTTTCGGCCAGCAGTCGCTTTAGCTGGCTGACCTCTTTGCGGAGCGTGGATTCACGCGGGTTCTCCGGCAGCGGTTCATCGCCGATGTCAACCGGGGCCAGTTGATCGCGCCACTTGTACAACAGCCGCCGATGAACCCCCAGCTCTTCCGACAGCACCACGATGTTCTCGCAACGTTTCAGTCGCTCGACCGCCATTCGACGGAACTCGTTCGAATACCGTCCCTTTCGTCTCTTTGCCACTTGCAGTTCCTTCCCCTGCAAAGTGTGCCTTATCCGAGTGTCTCAAGTGAAGGGTTCAGTCCAATGCCGCTAGTACGAATTTCCCTGCGAGAAGGCAAAAGCGAAGAGTATCGAAAGGCGGTTGCTGATGGCGTACATCGAGCCATGGTCGAGGGCGCCGCCGTACCCGAGCAGGATCGGTTCCAGATTATAACCGAGCACCCACCTAGCGGTCTTATCTACGATCCGACTTACTTGGGCATACAACGTAGCAACGATATCGTCATGGTTCAGATTACTTTATCAACCGGGCGTAAACTCGCGCAGAAGCGGCAGCTGTTTAAACGGATGGCAGAGATCCTTGCGGAAAATCCGGGCCTGCGGCCGGAGGATCTAATGATCAATCTGGTGGAAGTCGCGTGGGAGAACTGGTCCTTCGGAAAAGGCGGAGCGCAATATACTGTATGAGGAGTTAATTTGCTGCCGCTGTGTCGGCCGTCATGGTGGCTGGCTCCGGGCGCTCCATCGGAACGAAGTCTTGAGTTTCGCGCCAATCCGCATAACGACCAGAAACCATAATGTGGAAGACCCACTGGTGGCGCTCTTCCTCAGGCTCAACCAGGCCGAGAGCCTTCATGTAGAAAAGGTATTGCTCCATCCAGTGAACCTGTTGCCGGGTCATTCCCCGGCGTTGCAAATCCACTGTGAGGCCGGCGAGATGCGAGGAAGCGGTATCGCCATCTGCGGGTGCGGCGTTGCGATTGTGCCGTCGCAGCTTTTTCTGCACCTTTACTGTTCGCACCGCCGAGTTCACCTGAATCTGCTCGTGAAAGCGATGATAATACGCTTGCGAAAGATCCTGCACGAAGTCGCGCGTCCAGGGACGGCAGTACCGCCGCGACGCATCGAGCCGCGGATCAAAGCGCAAAGAGTCCCCCGCAAGAATCGGCTGCAGTGCACCACTGGCCTTTAGAGCTTCCAGTTCATCGTCATCCTGAATGCGCGGCAATTCCATCCGGTCGACTTCTGCATTCTGCAACAAGAGAGATTCGTGGGATGGACGGAACATCGGATTCCACAGCGTCCAATGCAATCGGTGGCGCCTGGCATGATGGAGGGCCTTACGCACCGTCGTTGTCGCCCCGAACAGCGGACTGCCTATGCAGGCCAGTAACGCGAGCAAGATCAGGCGGCGCTGTAAGTTTAATTTCAAGAATTAGTCTCGTAGCCAGCCACAGAATTTAACACTGTAACTGTGCGGTCATTCTAAGCCCTGCTGTCAACTGCTCCAACCTTTGTTTGTCAAACGCCGTTACGGGCGTTACCAATTAGTTATCTCTGTGAACTGGTTACCCTTGGTTACTGCTGCATCCCGAAACGGTGCTCACCCCCTCGAGCAGCACGCCGAACGCCATCCCTGGGCGGGGATTACGGCTAACGCATCTGCCCGTAGGGCAGACAGTTAGCGCTCATTAGATACAGAACAGGTTCTCTCCGTTGTGGCGGAGGTGACAAAAATCAGCGTCGGACAGGTCAATCCCGGAGGGGTCAGCCGTACTCTCTGTTCCCTGTGACCCCCGCTAGAGATCTTCTTCAGCGCCGGAAAAGCTCACCCAGAGCTTGTTTCATGACCTCTCCGCCCACTTCGGAGATGGCCTTGGTCAGGGGAATATCCTTAGGGCAGACCTCGACGCAGTTCTGCGCATAGCCGCATTCCTGGATCCCGCCGTCGCCCATCAGCGCCGCCAGTCGCTCGTGCTTGAGCGCGTGGCCCGTAGGGTGCGTATTAAACAGTTGCACCTGCGCGATAGTAGCTGCGCCCACAAAGCCCGTCTCTTCATTGAACTGCGGGCAAGCCTCCATGCAGCAACAGCAGGAAATGCAGCGCGAGAGAGGATAAGCCTGCTCCTGCTGCTCGGCCGTCACGCGCGGCCCGGGGCCAAGGTCGTACGTGCCGTCGATCGGAACCCACGCCTTGACGGCCTTCAGGTTCTCAAAAATCACGCTGCGGTCCGTCGCCAGATCGCGAACCACAGGAAACTTGGAAAAAGGCTCTAGTCTCACCGGCTTTTCAAGATGGTCAATCAAAGCCGAGCAAGCCATGCGCGCCCTTCCATTGACGAGCATGGCGCACGACCCGCAGACTTCCTCCAGACAATTGGAATCATAAGTGATCGGAGTAGTGGCCTTGCCCTCGCGGGTCACGGGATTGGCGGCGATTTCCATGAGCGAGGAGATCACGTTCATGCCCGGATGCCACGCAAGTTCGAACTCCTCCCAGTACGACTTGGAGGTTGGATTGTTCTGGCGCTTGATTTTGATGATGACGGATTTATTAGCCATTAGCTTTCGGTTCTTAGCCCTAACTTAAACGCTGTCATTCTTCTCGGAGCGAAGAACGTTTAAAATCTGCGAGTGGCGGCAGGTTGCATGGGTCGTTTGCGGCGCTCAGGATGACGAAAAGTTATTTCTTCCCAAGTTCATCTTGCTTGCCGCCATCCCGTGGCAGCGTGCATGCGGCGCCTCACGTGGGGGCAAACATTCCGTATGCGATGATCACCGCTCCCAAACCGAGGCCAAGCCACTGATGCTCCAGAATTCCTGAGACGGCCACAAAGACGCCAAATCCCGCAGTCAGCCAGCGCCGAATTCTGCCGAAGGTGATGACGCTCGTTTCCATCCTAGTTCGCAGCGTCATGCTTCCTCACCCTTGGCGGAATCAACGACACCTGCACCGGCTCCAACCTCTAACCTCGCACTGTCGACGCTCAAAGCTTTGCGCATCTGTCGGGAAGTATATATCGAAGGCTGATTCGCCCTTTCCAAGATCAAAAATCCCCGCAACGAAAGCAAGCTTACACAGCACAGTGTGCTTGGAGTGCCGTCAGGGCAACTTCGTAAGTGGTTCTACGCCTACAAACTCTTCTCCCACTTGCGGCTGCCGCATCGTCCGCCGACTGGCCAGCAAACCAATCTGACGATTCCATTGTGAATGCCGTAGCCATGAGATTCAACGCTTCGGTCGTTGCCTTGGTAATTGAACTCGAGCAGCCGTTTGTTCCTGATGGCACTCCGAAGGCTTTGATCCAGCTCTTGATCGACCCCCATTCAGTTGGCTTCCTTATTTCACCGCGTCATACTTCCTCGGCCTGGGCGGAATCAGCGAAACATCCACCGGCTCGAACTCAAATCTCGGCTCGTCCGCGTCCGGAGCGAAATATGCCTTCGTCGTCTTCAGAAAATTCTTGTCATCGCGGTCGGGGAAGTCCGGCTTGTAATGCGCACCCCGCGATTCATCCCGTAGGCGCGCCCCCTGGGCCACCACCCTCGCCAACTGCAGCATGTTAAAAAGCTGCCGGGTGAAGACCACGCTGGTGTTCGCCCATTCCGTGCGGTCGCTCAGGTTCACCTTGCGGAAGCGTTCCAGCATCTCAACCAGCTTCGCATCCGTCTGCTGCAAATTCTTGTTGTAGCGGATGACGGTGCAGTCCTTGGTCATCAGTTCACCAAGTTCGCGCCACAGCCGGAACGGATTCTCCGTGCCCTGGTTGTTCATCAACAGGGAATTGCTGTCTTCCTGCTTCTTCTTCTCAGCCTCGAAAACTCCGTTGCCATCAGGCAGAGCCTGCAAGCCCCGCGCATACTTCACCGCATTCGGCCCAGCAATCCCTCCGCCATAAATGCACGATACCAGCGAGTTCGCGCCCAGCCGATTCGCGCCATGGTACTGATACTCGCACTCGCCCGCGGCGAAGATGCCAGGAATATTCGTAGCCTGCTTGAAATCCACCCACAGCCCCCCCATGGTGTAATGCATGCCGGGGAAAATCTTCATGGGTGTGTCGCGTGGATCGTCGCCCACAAACTTTTCGTAGATTTCGAGAATGCCTTCCAGCTTACGATCGAGAATCTTGCGGTCGATGTGCGTCAGGTCGAGATAAACCATCGGCTTGCCGTCGATGCCGAGGTTGTGCTCGTAGACAACTTTGAAAATCGCCCGCGTAGCGATGTCACGCGGCACAAGATTGCCATATTTGGGATACCACTCTTCCAGAAAATACCAGCGCTCAGTTTGCGGAATCGACTTCGGGTCACGATTATCACCTGGCTTCTTCGGCACCCAGACGCGCCCGCCCTCGCCGCGCGCCGATTCCGACATCAAACGCAGCTTGTCCTCGCCAGGAATGCAAGTGGGATGCACCTGGATGAATTCGCCGTTGGCGTAGAAGCAGCCCTGCTGGTAGAGCGCGGATTGCGCCGAGCCCGTACACACAACCGAATTTGTCGACTTACCGAAGATTGCTCCGTTGCCGCCAGTCGCGATGATGATCGCGTCCGCAGCGAAGGTCCGGACTTCCATGCTTCGCAAGTCCATGGCACAGACGCCGCGGCAGACACGGTTCCCGTCGAGCACCGCCGAAAGAAATTCCCAGTGCTCGTATTTCTTCACTTTGCCTTCGGATTCGTAGCGTCGAACCTGCTCGTCGAGCGCGTAGAGAAGCTGCTGTCCGGTTGTAGCTCCAGCGAACGCCGTGCGGTTATACAATGTCCCACCGAAGCGGCGGAAATCGAGCAGACCTTCAGGCGTGCGATTGAAGGGAACACCCATGCGGTCGAGCAGATCGATGATACCCGGCGCGGCCTCGCACATATCTTTGACGGGAGGCTGGTTCGCCAGGAAATCACCGCCGTAAACCGTGTCGTCAAAGTGTATCCACGTGGAATCGCCTTCGCCTTTCAGATTCTTGGCCGCATTGATGCCACCCTGCGCGCACACCGAATGAGAACGCTTCACCGGAACGATGGAAAAAAGATCGACCTTCGCGCCCATCTCGGCAATCTTGATGACAGCCGACAATCCGGCAAGGCCGCCACCTATCACGATAATTTTCGGAGTTGCTGCCATCTTCACTGCACCGGCTTTCCGTAAGTTGGCGTTTCGGGTTTTGCGGCGCGGCTGGATTGCATGGCAGACGTCCCCGGCTCCGCGGGCGATGGTGGGAAGCGAACCCGGAAGGTATACAAACTTACCAGCCCGACCATGCTTATCAGCACAAAAAATCCCATGCACACGGCCAGAGACCTCCGGCGCGCCCTTTCGCCGGATGTAATTCCCCACTTGGCGGCGAAGAGCCAGATACCGTAGGCCAAGTGCCAGCAAGCGGCGATCAGTCCCACGATATAAAAGGCGAGCAACGCGGGGTTCATCAGTTCGGCCTGCACTTTAGCGAACGAGGCGTTGGGATAAGCATGTAGATCGATTCCGCTAAAACGCATTGTCCACGTATGCCAAACGATATAAACGAATGCGATACCGCCGGTCCAGCGCTGCAGTGTGTACATCCAATTTCCGGTCCAGGGATATTCCGCCGTATTCCCGTCGCCCCGATACCAGATATAAAAGCCGTAAAGCCCGTGGAACGCAATTGGCAGCCAGATTCCGAACAGTTCGAGAAAAAATACCAGGGGAAGATTACCGAGAAAACTTACCTGCCGGGCGTAAGCGTCGGGACCGCTGATTGCGGTGGAGTTGGAAATCAGAATATGCTCGAAAAGAAAAGCGCCCACGGGAACGATACCCGAGAGCGAATGCAGGCGGCGCAAAAGAAACGACGTACCCTGTCCCGCGCGCAGGGGCGCCACTCCGCGAGCCGCGCCCGGCGCTACACGGGGGGCAGTAGAACTGGCTGACGCCACGAAAGCTCCTTATGATTTGTATACGTTCCTAAGCTATTGTTTGCTGGTGCGTTCGATGATGGCAAAATAACTTTTTATTATCCGGCGGCAAGAGAAGCGAAGTCAAGAAAATCGAGGATCGTCCTTCCGGTAAACGTCGCACCAGCTTAGAAAATCACGAAACGCACGACCACGGTGGCTGTATTTGGCTTTTTCTTCCGGCTCTAGCTCCGCGAAAGTTTTCTTGATCTGGGGAAAATAAAACAGCGGATCGTACCCAAAGCCATTCGTGCCCCTCGGGGCGTCAAGGATGCTACCCTCCGCCGTTCCGCGAAATGTAGCCAGCGTCTTGCCGTCACGCGCCGCAGCCAGCACGCAAACAAATCTTCCCGTGCGTTTATCGGGAGGAACATTCTTCAGTTCGCGCAAAACACGGGCATTGTTAGCTTCGTCGTCGGTGTTGGCATCGGCGTCGTGCGGTTCTTTATTTTGCAAATCAGGCGCAGCGTAGCGCGCGGAATGCACTCCGGGAGCGCCCTTCAAAGCGTCAACCTCCAACCCCGAGTCGTCGGCAACCACCAGTTCTCCAGGAGCATGTTTACCGTAAGCTTCGGCCTTCTTGCGGGCATTGGCTTCGAATGTAAGGCCATCCTCCACAACCGAGGGCAGGGAAGCGAAGTTAGGAATGCCGGCGATTTCTATTCCGTACCGCAACGCGGCGCCGGCGAAATCGCGCAGCTTGCCCGGGTTGGAAGTAGCAATGAGGATTTTCCGCATGAAGCGCTTCGCCACCGTACTGCGGCACGAATTTTAGGGCACACCATGATGCCGTGGAGATTTCCGCAACGAGACCAGCACAAAAACCAGTGCCACCATCGAAATCCATGCTCCTACAGTGCGATCCCATGAGCGAACAAAAATAATCTGCACCCGGTTCGTCCCCGCCTCCACCGGGATTAGCATCTCTCCCGTGCCTTCGCGCGTGCCCGCCGGCACGATCCGCCCATTCACCTCCACTCGCCACGCCGGGTAATTAAACAGATGCAAAGTGAGACGATCGGCTGACGACATCTCTGCCGTAAATTGTTTCCGTTCCGCACGCCAATCGGAGACGCGGATCGCGGCCCGAGTCGGCCCCTCCACCGTCACGCGGCGTGCATCTTTTTTCACGGCGGAAGGATCGGTCCCGGCAGGCGTGTATTCATCGGTGCCTTCATATCCCGTGCCGGTCGCCATATTGTCCCGAATCTCCCGCAGATCGGCACGAGTGTCCCACCAAGGGGGCTGAAAGTGATGCCACGCGAAAGCGACAACGCACAGCATTGCCAGGTACAGCGCCGCGCGCGCCGGCCATTTTTTTATTCCTAACACCGTGAACAATGTGAAGGGAATGCCGAGGCATAGCGTCCAGCGCCAGGGAAACTGCATGAATCGCATCTTGGGAAGAATAGTCCAAAGGGGATTGGACAGGGAAACCATGAACAAAGCACAAATCGCGGCCCATGTCGAGAGCACGTACCCGGGCACGCGATTGTGCCTGAGCCAGCGTCGCGCTGCCCCAGCAGCAACCATTGTCAAAACGAACTCGGCGACAACCACCCAGGAGATGACACGGTTAAAAGCATCATGATCCGCGTCCTCGGTATGAACGAACAGAAAGTTATCCAGCGGACGCGATCCCGCCGATACCGACTGCGCAATGTTCACCCACCGCTGTTCATAGATCGCTGGAAACAAATAGAACGCCGCCAGTGCCGCGCCCAGCACAACGGCAATCGAGCCGGTCAGGAGAATGCGGGCGGAGCGCCTTCGCCAGGCGATGACCACAATCAGCAGCGCCATCGAATAATGAATCATCACCGCTGCCGGCGCGTTCACCAGCCACGAAGCGGCCAAAAGCAGCGCCAGCAAAGCGGTCGCGCGCTGGCCCTTTTCATCCCGCAATAAAAGCAACAACAGCAAGGGCAGTAACGACGCAGCCAGTAATTCGGCGAATGCGCTTCGCCAGTAGACGATCACCAGATGATATGGGTTGACAGCGTACAGCGCTGCGGCGAAGGTTGCGTCACGTCGGTCACACCACTGACGCGCCAGCATGAACATGGAGACGCCCGCCGCGACCAGCACCAGCCAAATGTAGATATCGGAAACGACTGTCCAGGGAAAGATTGCGCTGAGTGCCGCTCCCAGAGTCCACGACACTGGCGGGTAAAAGATGAACCGGGGTTCACCATAGGCGAAGTGCGCCAGCGCCGCCCAGCGCGGATAGACAATACCTTGTTTCCATTCCGAGAGAACTTCCAGCCAGCTGTAGAGATGAAACTCCACATCGTGGCCAGAAGGCGTTCCGAGAAAGAGGAATGGAAGTTCAACCGCCAAGGCCGCCGCGGCGATAGAAAGAAGCGGCATCCATGTGAGGTCGATGCGTCGCTCACCGAACTGCACTGCGGGTGACGTCGCGTGGTCAGAGTGCCGGGATTTTCCGATAGTTGCCAGCTTCGCTTACCAGCCTCCGTACGGAGACACTTATCTCACGTGCTGTACATGTTCGCACAACGGCTGGAACGACGCACGAACCACAACGGCACCGACATAGCCTCTTTCTGGGGGCGCCTGTATTCAGTCCAAATTTAATATTCCTGGAACCACCCCACAATAATCATGAGCTACCGTACTCGCATTGGGGTGGAACAGACCACGAAAACTGAAGGGGCCGAGCCAGACGGGGCCGGGTTCTTCGTCTCTCCGCAAACAACCCTGCAGGTCCCTCTCCGCATTCCGCTACTGCCGCTGCCAGATTGTTGCTGCCCGCGCGCTAGTCTCGAAAGTTCTCCCGCCACCTGCTACCAGATTAGTCATTATGGCCCGTGAAACGAGAATTTTGTTCTCGTTGTAACCACGTTGTAACGTCCAGTTGCAGCATCCGGGTGCGATGGAATATCAAGGGCGAAGCCCTTGGCTAGTTAGCGCCGATCCTTTGGAGAAAGTGGGCGTAGCGGAGAGAAGCGAGCGAGCTGCCATTGGAAAACAAGGGATGAAATGAGGAGGGAAAACAGACAAAGAGGGAAAAAGAGACTAAGTGGCGACGGTCTCGCCGGATCGCTGGCGGCGGAGTTCCTCAAGAAAATCATCCTCTTGCATGGTCGTTGCCTGGCGCAACAGTTCAAGCAAAGGATCTTGCAACTCTTCGTTCTCCGCGAGGTTATTCCCGGCACCTGGAGCGGATTCGAACTGGCTCAGGTCGGCGGTTAAAGCGCGCGGAGAAACGCTCATTTCGAGCATGGATTCAGGGCAGCTGCGGAGAAAGCTGATCAGGCTGCCGACTTGCGCACGCTGCTCAGGCGTGCGTGAAGGGAATTCCACTCCCATCCCGTAACTGGGGTGCGTAACCCGCACCATTCCTTCCGTGTGCACCGCCATTTCGTTGGTACGAAGGCAAAGGTCCACTAAGGCATGTTCGGGGAAGGGAGAATCGGTTTCCACGTAGCACCCGCCCAGACTCAAATCAGTCAGCTTGCAGTGGGGAACGGTTTCTTCCTCCCCTGCTCTCTGGGTCGAAGCAGCTGCCTCCAGCCACACTTGAAGTTGGGCTTTAACCGATTCGTCCAAGTCCAGGAAATGGACGCCGGTTTGCCCGTTCGGCTTTGCCCAAGCCACCTGCCCGTGAGCAACAATTTCAAGGGACGCGTCAGGCAGTTCGAAGCGGAATTTCAGCAGCGACCCCGGTGCCTGCGGTTCGGCGGTCAAAACGTCCATACCAGTTTCGCTGAGATCCAGCAGAATCCCTTCAAGCTTGCGAGTATCTGGCAGAGTGAGTTCCACCGGAGCCTGCACCGGAACGCGGTAAGCGCACCGGCGTTCGCGATTCAGCAGGGCGGTCACCGCCCGAAGTCCGGCCTTCGCCTTATCTTCGTCGAGAGGCTTATAAAGAACGAAATGCGCCCCGCCGCTCAGAATGTCCCGAGCTTTGAGGCGTTCTGCCACTAGAGCCACCGTGACGAGAGGATTTCCGGAGTTCAGCCTGCGCCCTTCCGCAAACACTTCAGCAGCTGCCGTAGTGTCTTCGAAATCGATTATCAGCGCATCGAATTTCTGCTGGCGAATTCGCTCAATGGCAGCCGCCAGGTCGCTGAATCGCTCCATCGCGATCCCGGACGCCGGCATCACCCGGCCCAGGATCTCGCAAGCGGAATCGTCAGTGGAAATCAACAGCGCAAGAAGTGTCATAACTGGAATCCCCGCCTCCGCCAGGCGAGTCTACGGCCAACGAGGCGCCGTAGGCCGAGCTGCCTTGGGCGCTGATCCTGCTGAACCCGCGCCCGCTTTCGCTGCCATAGCATCGGAGCCCGGCGAAGCTTCGTCAACTTCCGTCAATACTGCGTTGTCCTCATCGTCATTCTCAGCGAGCAAGGGAGCCACCTCGCGGAGCTTCTCCGCCGCCTGCTGGAGCATCTCGATCTGCTTGCCCAGTTGAGCGTACCTGGTCTGCTTCTGCCGCAACACCTCATGGATATCTTTCATAACGACCCCCAATGGCGAATGTAAGGACGAGGGGTCATGGGCGTCAACGCTAATCCCCGCGTGCGGGTTACCGCGGTAATTGGAGACAGGGCAAAACGTGCACGGAAGGTGGTTTTCGAGGCCGATAAGGAACCTGCTGAGGCGAGAAACAAAGCGAAAGCCTCGCAGAACGCGAGGCTTTCGAGAGGCGGATTGAAAAATGACTTAGCCTTTCAGTTTGCGGTGTAATGCGCCGGCCAAACCAAGCAAACCGGTTCCCAACAAGCCGAGCGTGCCCGGCTCAGGAACGGTGGTGATGTTGGTATCTCCGCTGGAGATGTTAGTGCTTCCGTTGAAGAAGCCCTTGCCGGTATTGATCGTCAGCTGCGTGGTTGCGCCAAATACGGTCGCACCGTTAAGCCAGGTGCCGGAAATCACACCGGTGAGTTCGTAGTTGTGCGTGCCGTTGCTCAACGTAATCACCGTCCAAGTCACCGGGCCACTGAACGAACCATTGAAAATAGTGCCGTTCGGAATGCCGTCGGTACCGTTGCCGGTTATCGTGAAGCTGCCACCGCTAGCAAAGGTGCCGCCCGTCTGCAAGCTTCCGCTGCTCAGCGCGCCGGTCGAAAAGCTCACGTTTCCCAGGCCGCCTGTAACCAAGCCTAGACCATTTAGGCCGTTAGCGGCGATGAGTTCAGAGCCGCTGAGACTCAGTCCAGCAGAGGTCCCCGAAAGGACGCCACTGCTGTTGGTGAAGTCCACTGAACCGGATGAACCGGCAAACGCCGCCAGTGGCAGAGCCATAACAAGTAAGGCCATCAAAACCGTCCGCTTCATAACTGTCTTCCTCCTGAACCTTGGTAAACCATAAGTGGTCAACGGGGCAGAATTGCACTGCTCCTGCTGTCTAGTCTGCACCCCTCATGCCAAACTAAGAAAAACCATAAAACGCTGAAAGCAAACAAATTACTGTCACTTTTATGGTGTTTCATGAACATGAAGCTGCAAACCGATGCATACTAGTACTTTCGTTTTGCGTCTTGAGACCAACATCGCCGAACCTGGTCCAACTCCACAAACGAGCACTTCCCACAACCCCCTCGGAAGGTGGTCATTCGAGTGCCGAGCAAGAATATCCCACAACTGGCGGTGACACAAGTAGTCTTGCTTTTTACCGCTGTTTACCAGCGAGATTCTGCCCTGAGGGTATTGGAACGGAACCGGCACGTTCCCAGGTCTCCGGCTCTCGCGTCCTAGCGATTGCTTGCGGGCTGTAGTCCGAGACCGGAACCGTAATATTCCGCGAGGGCGTGTCGCTCCTCGTCGGTGAGAAGTGTCGAAATCGTCCGCATTGGCATGTTGATGTCATTGGCGCGATTCCGGTTCGCGAATGCTTCAAGCTGACCCAGAACGTAGTCGCCGTTCTGATTTGCGAGAGATGGAACTCCAATACGATAAGCCACTGGTCCGTGGCATGACTGGCAAGGGGGAAGGCCGCGCTCCCCGTCGCCGAACGAGATCAGATGGGATGCCACGCCAGCCTGACTTGGGTTGGGCCTTGGTTGCGGGAAACTCCGCTTATCCTGCAGATCGGTAAACACCGGAAGCTTCGCATAGTAGGCGACCACATCCGCCAAGTCCCGAGACGAAAGCGACGCTGCAATCGGCCCCATCGTCCGCGATTCCCGTTTGTGACTTCGAAAGTCTTCCAGCTCTTTCCAGATTGCCAGCCGATCCATGCCGGCTAGGTTAGGAGTTGTGCTCTTGTCGCTAAAACCTTCCGCACCATGGCAGTGTTCGCAACGCTTTGCGAGAAGCATTCCGCGAAAGGCATCTCCTGCAGAAGCAGCGGCAATCGTCTCGGGCGTCCACGATACATAGGATGGAATCTGCTCCGGCAGGGGGTCGCTTGCTGCCAGCATCAGCGAACCTGCCGTCACAACAACGGCTAAAGCAAAGACCCACGGAGAGCTCCATCCCTGAAAGCGCTGCCGCCTATTGGGCCTCACAGTTACCTCTTTCTCCGGATCGCAATATCGGGAACTGGTCGCGCGGTACAACTTTCAACGCGGACCGCATGGCGTAGTGTCCCGCCCCGCAGAATTCGCGGCACACCGTCTTGAATTCGCCCGGGTTGGAAAACTGAAGGCGCGCCTCGCTGATCGTGCCGGGAAGCACTTTTACGTTATAAATTGTCCCAGTGAAAGCCAGAGAGTGGACCTCGTCAGCACTGGTAATGCGCAGATGAACCGGAACCCCGGCTGGAACCAGAATGCAATGTGGAACAAACACGTATTGCTGCGCGATCATGCGGACCGTAACCGATCCGTCGGCGGCTTGCTCAGTGCCAAGATTATTTTCTACAAACTCGCCCGCAAGATGCAGCGACAGCGGATCGACGGTGCGCGAGCCTTTCAGATACCGCATTAGCGGAACGTCGATCTGGTTATAGCGCGTGGCCGGTATCAGGCACAGAATCAATACCGTGAGCACGAATACTCGCAGCTTTCGCCAGTTCACAATTCGCTCGATCCTTTAAGCGATCGGAAGGGCACGGTGGGTGCCCGCCCCTGCGTGTCCTTTTCGCAGGGCGAGGATTCTGACGTCCCTTCCGGGCGCCTACACCGGCGAGGATTTCCAAAGTTCAACGAGCGCCGTCGATCTCTTTCAGCACGGCACTGCAACGCTCGCACACCGTCGGATACCTCTTATCCTCGCCCACGTGGGTCGAATAATTCCAGCAGCGCTCACACTTCAAACCATCAGCCTTTTTCACCTCAACGTGCACCGCTCCCGTGCCGTTTCCGGAGGTTTCGTTTAGAGTCACCGCCGAAACGATAAAAAGGTAACGCAACTGCCCGGCGTGCCGCGACAGCACAGAATAAATTGGATCGGATGCCGCGACGATCACTTGAGCTTCGAGACCTGTGCCGATCAGCTTATTATTCCGAGCTTCCTCGAGCGCTTTAAGCACCTCGTCCCGCACCGCGCGCAGCGTCGTCCAATCATCGCTGGTCTTCTTCTCGTTTTCGGTGTCGCTGCCGTCGCTCTCCACACTGTCCGCCTTGCCGAGGATTTCTTCTGCGGAAGGAAACGGTGCGAGGTGCACGCTCTCTTCCCGGCCCGCCCCCTTCGGCATATAGTCCCAGACCTCTTCTGAAGTAAAGCTCATGATGGGCGCAAGCAACCGCACCAGAGCCTCGGCGATACGCCAGATAGCGGTCTGCGCGCTCCGCCGCGCGACCGACTTGGGCGCGGAAGTATAGAGCCGGTCTTTCAGTACGTCGAAGTAGAAGGCGCTCAAGTCGACGATGCAGAAATGATTTAGCCGGTGGTAGATCCTGTGAAAGGCAAACTCGTCATAGGATACCCTCACATCCGTGGCGAAGGCCATCGTCTGGCGCAACATGTATTGATCGAGCGCCTCCATCTTCTCGAAGGGCACCGAGTCGGTGGCCGGACTAAAATCCCCCAGATTTCCAAGAACGTAGCGAAACGTGTTGCGAATCTTGCGGTAATTCTCGGCAATCCGCAGCATCAACTGCTCTGACCCAACTACGTCCTCGCGAAAATCAACCGACGCCACCCAAAGCCGCACCACTTCCGCCCCCAGTCGATCCGAGATATCCACCGGATCCACGTCGTTCCCCCGAGACTTCGACATGGCCTGACCTTTTTCGTCCAGCGTCCATCCCGGCGTGACTACCCCTTTATACGGCGGCGTTCCATGGGTCCCCATGGCGCATAAAAGTGAGGACTGAAACCACCCGCGATATTGATCTCCGCCCTCCAGATAAAGATCGGAAGGCCAGGGATATGTCGGCTCATCAGCGATCAGCGCCAAATAGCTTGCCCCCGATTCCAGCCACACGTCGAAGATGTCCGTCTCTTTTTCGAACTTGGCACCACCGCAATGCGGACACCTCATCTCTGCCGGGAGAATCGTGTCTGACTCGGACGTAAACCATGCATCCGCCCCGGAGCGAGCGAACAGCTCCACCACCTTACGATTCACCGCAGGATCATTCAACGGTTTGCCGCAGCTCTCGCAAAGAAACACCGCGATAGGCACTCCCCACACGCGCTGCCGGGAAATGCACCAGTCCGGACGCGTCGCAATCATGTTCGACAACCGTTCTTCGCCCCACGCCGGATCCCACTTCACATGTTTAATTTCTTCCAGCGTGCGGCTGCGCAACGTGTCTTCTTCCGACTTCCCGCCCGGCATCGGCGTTTCCATGGCGATGAACCATTGTTCGGTGGCACGAAATATCACCGGGTTATGACAGCGCCAGCAATGCGGATAGGAATGCACCGTCGTTTCCGTATGCAGTAAAGCTCCGCGGCTCTTGAGCAACTCGATGATCGGCTGATTCGCCTCCCAGACCCGCTTGCCGGTGTATTCAGCAAGTCCGTTTCGCAGAATGCCCTTTTCATCAACGTTGCTGGTGGCGTCGAGCCCGTACTTGACACCCGTAACAAAATCTTCCGCGCCGTGCGAAGGCGCAGTGTGAACCACGCCGGTCCCCGTGTCCATGGTGACGTAAGCGGCCAATACACCGAGGATTTTCCGGTCCAGAAATGGATGCTGAAAATTCAGCCGCTCCATTTTTCGCCCCGGAAAATGCACCAGCTCGCGCGGATCGGAAAGCCCGCACTTCTCAGCCACATCCTTTGCGAGTTTCGACGCTACAATGTAAACTTCGCCGCCGGATTCCAGCCCAACGTAGTCTTCATCGGGATGGAAAGCCACCGCCATCGACGCCGGCAGCGTCCACGGGGTCGTGGTCCAGATGATGGTTGAAACATTTTTCCCCGCCAGAGCCGCATCAATCTTCGCCGGATCGTCGAGTAATTTATACTTTACATAGACAGTCGGGCTGGTGTGGTTCTCATACTCGACCTCCGCCTCGGCCAGCGCAGTCTCGTCGCACATGCACCAGTAAACCGCGCGCAGACCTTTGTAGACGAATCCCTTTTCGAAGAAGGAAAAGAACGTCGACAAGACCACCGACTCATACTGCGGATTCATCGTCGCATACGGACGATCAAAGCGCCCGAACACTCCAATGCGCTTGAACTGCTGCCGCTGCAAGTCCAGAAACTTCTGCGCATACTTCCGGCATTCCGCGCGCACGTGCGTCGGACGCATCTGCAGCTTCTTGCCGCCCAGTTCCTTATCCACCTTGATCTCAATCGGAAGACCGTGACAATCCCATCCCGGCACATACGGCGCATCAAATCCCGCCATCGTCTTCGACTTGACGATAAAATCCTTGAGACACTTATTCAGCGCCGTACCCATGTGAATGGGCCCGCTGGTGTAAGGCGGCCCATCGTGCAGAATATAAGTCGGCGAGCCTTTGCGAGCTTCGCGAATGCGCTGGTAGATGCGCGCTTGCTCCCACCGAGCCAGCATTTTAGGCTCATTCTGAGGCAGATTGGCCTTCATCGGGAAGGCGGTTTTAGGCAGATTGATGGTCGCTCTCAGTTCGAGCGGCACTCGGTTGGCTTCTCCCAAATGTTTGAATTTCTTCATTATAGGGAGAGCTATCGCTAACGTCCACGCAACCCCAGCCAGAGAGATTTCACCGTCCTACCCTGTGAAACCCTGTGTCCTCGGTTTGAGGAATTTAATTTCAAGCGCCCCGCTAATCTCCACCCATTCACGTTTACCGCAAGCATTCCGAAATACACTTCGTAAACTGACTCCAGAAGAGGTACAATTTTATGAGCAGGCGGATGAAAAGTTCTGAAGAGTCGCCGCCTCGCATCAGAAGGTCACTAAATTAAGCAAGAGGCAACTTGTTAGGGAGTCCAATCATCTGTGTTACTCAGGGCGTCGGGCCACGGATAGTCCATTCACCGTCCGACCTGAAAAAAGCGAATCGGGGAACATGCCATCCGTAGAAGTCAATCCGACACCCACAAAAGAGCCGGAGCTTCACCTCCTGCTCGCTCCCGACACATTCGAACCGCTGTACAAATCCCTGTTTCGCGGCTTGGACGACTTTTTCTTTCCCAAGAAACTCCCGCCGCTCAAGCTGGAATCAAAGCCTATTCCAGTCAAAGATATTTGGGGCTTTTACAACTACAAGAAAAATGGAGCCCTCGGGTCCACGATCGCGCACGTCGTGGTGATCGCATTAATCATTGGCGGCACGATTCTGGGGCGACGCCTGGTCACCAAGGTCGAGGCCAAGCCGCAGAGCACGACTCAGTTGATCGATCCCGGTGATTTCATCCCTCTGAAACCTGCCAAGACCCAGGCCGGTGGCGGAGGCGGCGGTGGCGACCGCGACGTGCTGAAAGCTTCACAAGGCCGTTTGCCGAAGTTCTCCATGCAGGCGCAGATCACGCCTCCCGCTGCGGTCATCCGGAATCCCAACCCCAAATTAGCGGTTGAGCCCACGATCATGGTGCCCCCCGAGATCCATGTGAACATGGCTAGCAACATGCCAAACTTTGGCGACCCAAAGTCCTCCGCCGTGATTCCGTCGAACGGCACTGGCTCGATGAGCGGAATCGGTTCCGGCAGCAACGGCGGCGTAGGGTCAGGCGATGGACGTGGCCTGGGACCCGGTGAGGGCATGGGAACTGGCGGCGGCGTATTCCGTCCTGGCCGTGGAGTCACCCCACCTCGCCCAATCTATTCACCCGACCCCGAGTTCTCAGAAGAAGCGCGCAAAGCCAAGTATCAAGGCACCTGCACTCTGATGATCGTCGTCGCCACTGATGGCCATCCCATCAATATTCGCGTCGTCAATTCCCTCGGCATGGGGCTGGACGAAAAGGCCATCGAAACCGTCCGAACCTGGCGCTTTGAACCCGGCCAGAAAGATGGCCATCCCGTCAACGTCGAAATGGCCGTCGAAGTCGACTTCCACTTGTACTGAGGAGCTGGTACTGGTGTCCTCGGTTCTCAGTTAAGCGCATCCTTCCTCAGCACCGCCAGGTGCGATACCGAAGTTTACGCGCAAACGCAAATTGTTCTTACTCCTTCAAATCGACATGCTGGACATCCTCAATCGTATGCTCCAGGAAACGCTGTCCCAGCCGGCGAAATTTCTCCACCGAGTCGGTGGCAAAGAACTTAATACGCGCCAGCGCGCGCCTTTCCTCGTGAATTTCAGCGGGGGCTAACAGTTCTTGCAGTCGCGCAGCGACCTCCCGGGCCGTCGATTCCGCCGAGTCCACTATGCTCACATGCAACGGCGCCACGCGATGCAGCAGCGGCTTCAGCAAAGGATAATGAGTACAGCCCAACACCAAAGCATCTGCATCATCGAAGCCGTCGGCAAACGCCTCCGCCAAATAAATCCGCGCCACTTCCTCAGTCACTGGATGCTCTACCCATCCTTCCTCCACCAAAGGAACCAGCAGCGGACAAGCTTTTTCCCGCGCCCTTAGGCCAACCGCCTCAAGCGCCTTCCGGTAAGCATGGCTGCTGACCGTAGCCTCTGTACCGATCACGACGACCTTCCTATTCCTGCTGACCCCCGCCGCAGCCTTCGCACCAGGCTCCACCACCCCTACAACCGGCACGTGCGCCGCCGCAATGATGCGGTCCAGTGCCAGGGCGGTTGCAGTATTGCAAGCGATCACCAGCACCTCCGCTCCATGCGCTTCCAGATAGTGGGCCGCCTCAACCGCATAACGCGCCACGGTTTCCACCGACTTCGATCCATACGGAAGGCGCGCGGTGTCGCCAAAATAGAGGTAGTCAGCGTCAGGGATGACTTCGAGTAAAACTTTAAGAACGGTCAACCCGCCGAAGCCGGAATCAAATACACCGATTGTAGGACGCCGCGTCGTCATGCTTTGTGTTGGCTATCCCCGATCATAGCAGTGGCCAACCGCGTCCCGATGACTAGCAGTGTTCCTCGGCGAACGTGTGTGCGGAACGGAGCCTGTGTGGAACAAAAGCTCGTGTGGAACGGACACTCTCGTCCGTTGCTTTTGACTCTTCGATTTCGATCTTGTCCTGGAGTTCGACTTTGACCGACACCTCATCCGCAGCAGCCACACGAGTGAAAGTTGGTCCTCGTCTCATTGTGGACGGAGATGCCGGCGATCCAGGCTCAAGGAGAGGGATTTGAGGTCTACGTTGTGACTGATGCTTCAGTAGGAGTCTCGCCGTAAGCGCACGCTATGGCGGTGCGCAGAATGGTTCAGGCTGGCATGGGGCCCAAGCACGCTGCCACTGGGCGCGCGAGAAGACTCTACCGGATCTCGCCGATTTGCTTCTCGAGCATGCTGGCGCCACGGGTGTGGCCTATGCTTGGGAATTCTCACGGATTTGTTCCCTGGTCGCGTTTTGTTGTACTGCATGAACCGTCCAAAAAAGGACCGCTGTTCACGATAATGAGAGAGGCGAAAGTACTGAAATTTTAGAACTTCGAACAGTTAGCCGCGAAGGAGGGGGGCGTCGGTGCTCACACAACTGTGGAAGCGGTTTCGCCGGAGCGGAACGCGGATCGAAGATGAGGGAATCGTCGGGATCAAGTCCGGTCCATGGTCCGAAAAATCCGTGGGCCAGCCCTATGGGGTCTGAGCCTCGCACAATATCCACATTGCGAGGACCGACACGAATACGACAAAACACACCATATCGCTGTCCTTGGCGGGATCGAGATACCAAAGGTGAATGTAATCTCCTCGGTTGTCGCCGAACGGCGCTTTGTTGACATGACCGAGATTTTCGCAAAGACTAATGCTCTTTGACTCTTTGACTTCGATAAAAAGAAGTGGGGCGAATTGATTCGGCGGGGCTCAAGTGGCGCTCTCTCTCCTGGTCGTGGAATTCGCAGTTTATGTGCTGCACCTCAATGGATCAACTGCCTCGCGGGAGTGAACGTGTGGATAGAGAGTCAGGTGCGCACAGCAATTCATTACCTCCGCTGGGACGACAAGTACTAGCGTGAATTGGCTTGGAGGTCAATTGGGCTGTTCGCATTTGAGGCAACGCGTCTTTCTGGAGGACACTTCAACCCGAGCGAGACGGGCTCGCTCTCTGTTGATATTGGGGTTCTGCTTATTTATCACAGGGGTGCTGAAGGCACAGACACCGGACCCATCGCCCACGGATGCTCCACAACCAGGGGTACGGCCGCCGCTCAGCCCTTTTCCGAGGTATGAAGACTGGAGCTTTCTGCGCGACCCGGCCAAACGAGTTGATCCTTACGACCGATTGAAATTCATTCCACTGAACGACTCGAGAACAATCTACCTCACCCTCGGCCTCGAGGACCGCACGGAACTTCAATATCTCAACAACAATGACTGGGGCGCGGGCCCGCAAGATCACACCGGTTACCTTCTTGAACGGTTTATGCCCGACGTCGACATCCGCCTGGGGGGTCATGCGCGCGTCTTTATTATG
>DATNLE010000028.1:0-18174 GCA_035603035.1 Candidatus Acidiferrales bacterium
AAACCCGCTCCGCTTCTCGCGGGGATGCGCAGGCCCAAATCACTATTTGCTGAAGTTGCTGAATTGGCTTCATTCTTCGACAATGCCGGAGCTGCGGGGGAAGGGAAACTCACTCCTCGGCACTCAAGCCGACTTCAGACATTGCTGACGCGGATTTTCACACAGCCCGATGGTGAAGTCAATGAACTACCACCGCCATCCACCGCCATGGGAAGTAGGCCAGTTCCGGCCGACAGTCCGAAGACGCCCGAGCTACGATGTCGATGTCACCCTCGATCTACCGGCCAAAAGCTCCAGCGCTGTTGTGCTCAGCCACAATGCGTTTGGCATTGTCGGCCAGCGCCTTGGCTTGCGGCAAGAGGTCCAGACCTTTCACCACTTCAGGATCCGATTCCGCCCGCACTTTCAAGCCTTCATCCTGACCGAAAGCGTCCACAAAGATTTCCGCCTTGATATTCGATTTGATCCAGTCGGTATTATCCACGAGATCGGCCTGCGTGTAGGCGATGTTCGCTTCGTCAAGCGATTTGCGGAACTCCTGCATCACCGCATCATCCACTTCGAAGCTTCTCGTCGGATGATGATTCACAACGTAACGCTTCGCATAGTTGAAGAACGCGTAGTGCTGTAACAACGTGTCTTCAAAGTGATTGCCCTTCACGGGAGGAATCACCACATCAGGCGTAATCCCGCCTCCACCGTAAACCGTTCGGCCGCTGTCTGTGAGTTTCACCTCGCGACTGGCATTGCTGCCAGACTCAGCATCACGATTGTAGTAATAGTCGTAGAGAGAAATGTTGCTGTAGTCGCGTTGAATGAGCCGTCCGCTGGGCGTGTAGTAATGCGCTGTAGTCAACGCCAGGCCAGTGTTTTCCGAGAGTGGATAAACTGTCTGAACCAACCCCTTGCCGAATGTAACCTCACCCGCAATCAAGCCGCGGTCGTGATCCTGGATAGCTCCGGAAACAATCTCCGCCGCCGAAGCGGTCAAGCGATTCACCAATACGACCAGAGGATAATCTTTTCCGCCATTGCCATGCTGCGCCACGTAACGTTTCTCGGCGGACGCGCGACCGTGGTGGGAAACGATCACTTGGCCTTTTTTCAGGAACTTGTCAGCTACGCCGACGCCTTCGCTAAGCAGGCCGCCGGGATTTCCCCGCAAATCAAGAATGAGTCCCTTGAGATCGCCAAACTCATCCAGAGCTTTCGAAACTTCTTCTTCCGTCGTCTCGTTGAAGCCCGTCACGTGCAGGTAGCCAATGCCCGGCCGGATCAGGAAATGCACATCCACGCTGTAGCGCGGAATCTCGTCGCGTACCAGCGTAAACTCCATGGGCTTCTCCACGCCTTCGCGCGAGATGCTGATGTGTACCGTCGTGCCCTTGGGGCCCTTAAGCAAATCGGCAACGTCGCCGGTGCTCATATTTTCCGTGGACTTGCCATCGACCGCGATGATCACATCGCCGGGATGAATGCCAGCCTTATAAGCCGGTGTGCCGGTGAAGGGGAAGATCACAATCACTTTGTTGTTGCGCGGTCCCACCGTCATACCCACGCCGTAGTACTTGCCGCGCTGGTCCTCACGCATCAGCGCGTACGACTTGGGATCGAAAAAGTTCGAGTGCGGATCGAGCGCGTGCAACATTCCGGGAATGGCCCCGTTGTAGATCGCTTTATCCGGATTGACCGGCTCAGCGTAGTTGTCCTCGATGACGGCGTAGACATCCGTGAACTGCTTCAGGCTGTCTTTGACATCAGAGTCGCTCGAAGGTGAAGAGGAAGCCTGCCCGGTGCGCTGGGCGAACAGAATCCCCAGAAAGCCGCAGGCGAGCAGAAAAAAAACTACCAGGAAAAGTGAGCGGCGAGAACTACGTGCCATTTTGTATATTTCCTTCGGTGGAGGGATCTCAAGCTTCCCAGCTACCGCGACTGAATAGTCTCATTATATCATCAGCTTAGACTGTGCTGGACAGGGCTGGTTACCATCGGTAATCACCCTGGTCCTTGCCTCCCTTTATGATGCAGCACGACGCGGTTTAGTTCCAGCTTCCGAAAATGTGCTGGTTGTGCGTGCTGGTGGATAGCGGCGTGCGGCTGACCCGCTGAGTTCTGCAGCAAAAACGGCAGCAAAAACGGCTATTGACGCGGGGGGCCGGCCACTATATGGTTGCCCCACCAATATGTCCGGGGGCGCTCTCTGGTCAGCGCAATCGGTTGGGAGTTCGAACATGCTACTTCGTCGAGTAGTGTTCGTTGCATGCAGTGCCTTGTCTGTGATTCTGGCCGCTGGCAATTTTTGTCCAGTCGCAGTTCGCGCCAGTGAGGGTTTACCGTCCATTTCTCCAGAAGAACTCAAGATGACGAGCGAACCGCTCGCTCCCGGCGCGCCGGCCATCATCTTGTACCGTCAAGTCGACCGCGACGATAACGGTCATACTTCTCACGAAGACAACTTCGAGCGAATCAAGATTCTCACCGAAGAGGGCCGTAGGTACGCCGACGTCGAAATTCCTTTCATCAAGGGAGGCAACGACGTTGTCCGCTTGCACGCCCGCACCATCCGGCGCGACGGCTCCGTCGCGGATTTCGACGGCAAGGTCTTCGAGAAAACAATTGTAAAAGCCCGCGGTCTGAAATATCTCGCCAAGATCTTTACTCTCCCGGATGTGCAGGTCGGGAGCATTATTGAATACTCCTTCACCTATGATTTCAGAGAGTACGCCCTCTATGAATCAAACTGGATCTTGAGCCAGGAACTCTTCACCAAGACGGCCAAATTTTCGCTGAAGCCGTATCACGGCAGCTTTCAAAATCCTTTCACCGTAAGCTGGCGTCCCAGGCTACCGCAGGGCACGACGCCGCCGTACGAGGGCCCTGATCACATCATCCGGATGGCGGCGCAAAATGTCGCCGCTTTTCAGGTCGAAGATTTTATGCCCCCCGAAAATGAACTTAAGGCCCGCGTGGACTTCGTCTATAGCACCGAAATCTTCGAACCTGATTTCGACAAGTACTGGAAGAAAGTCGGCAGGAAGTTGAACGGCCAGGTAGAAGGCTTCGTAGGCAAAAGGAAACCCATGGAAGACGCACTCGCGCAGATCGTCTCGCCAGGTGATTCGTCGGATGTGAAGTTGCGCAAAATCTATGAGCGCGTGCAGCAGTTCCGCAACACCTCCTACGAATTCAAGAAAACCGATCAGGAAGAGAAACGCGAGAACGAAAAAGAGCCAGCCAACGTCGAGGAAGTGTGGAAGCGTGGCTATGCAAGCAGCAATAATCTCGACTGGCTGTTTCTGGGACTGGTGCGAGCCGCCGGGTTCGAGGCCTATGCCGTTTACGTTTCAGATCGCCGCAATTATTTTTTCTCTCCGAAATCGATGGACCGCAGTAAGTTGGACGCAAATGTTGTCCTGGTCAAAGTCAATGGCAAGGATGTTTATTTTGATCCCGCCGCCGCCTTCACTCCCTTCGGGCTCTTGGAATGGCCAGAGACGGGAGTTGCGGGGCTGCGGTTGGACAAGGACGGCGGAACCTGGATTCAGAGCACTCTTCCGCTGAGCTCAGAATCGCAAATTAAGCGCAAAGCGAAGCTCCAGCTTTTGGAGACCGGTGACCTGGAAGGAAAACTTACGGTTACTTTTACCGGCCTGCAGGCAATGACCCGCCGGGTTGAAGAGCTTCACAGCGACGATGTCGAGAAGAAGAAATACCTCGAGGAACAGGTGAAGGAGTACGTTCCAGTGGTGGTGGAACTAGACCTTACCAACCAGCCGGATTGGAAGAGTTCTTCCCAGCCGCTGGTGGCTGAGTTCAATTTGAAGATTCCTGGCTGGGTATCGGGAGCGGGGCGCCGCGCACTGTTGCCGGTTGGAATTTTTAGTACACCGGAGAAGCACATCTTTGAACACACCAGTCGCGTACAGCCGCTATATTTCGAGTTTCCCTTCGAAAAGGTGGACGACGTAACCATCGATTTGCCCTTGGGCTGGCAGGTCCTAACTTTACCTCCCCCTCAAAAACAAGACGGCCATGTTGTTGTCTACAACTTGGAGGCTGAGAAAGATGCGACTTCCATACATCTCTCACGAAGACTTACCGTCGACCTCATGCTCTTGGAGGTGAAGTACTACATGGCATTACGCAACTTCTTTCAGGTAGTGAGGACCGGCGATGAGGAGCAAATCGTGTTGCAACCCGGAACAGCCAGTGCGAGCAACTAGTCGGTTGCCGGGGCTGTTTCTGGTTTGGTTAGTCCCTTGTATCCTTCTCTGCGTGCCGAATGCATTCGCAAGCGGCGACGCACCGCCCTGGATGCACGCACTGCTCAGTGCCCCATTGCCCGCCTACGATGAGAAGACCGACGCGGTGCTCCTCTATTCCGAAACCAATGTCACGGTCTTGTCAGCAGACAGGATCAAGACTCAGGTGCGCCAGGCCTACAAAATCCTGCGGCCCAACGGCCGTCACCATGGCACTCTGAGTGTTTACTTTAATCCTCAGAGAAAGATCAGAACACTTCACGGCTGGTGCATCCCGGCGCAGGGGAAGGACTACGAAGTTAAGGACAAGGACGGAGTCGAAATGTCGTCCAGCGCTGATGGCGGTGAGCTGATCTCGGACGCGAAATACAAAGTCCTGCGAATTCCTGCGCCGGATCCAGGAAACATCGTAGGCTATGAATATGAAATAGAAGAGCAACCGCTCTTTTTGCAGGATATCTGGTCCTTTCAGGAACCAGATCCAGTGCTGGAGAGTCACTTCTCGCTCCAACTTCCCCCCGGATGGGAATATAAAGTTTCTTGGCTGAACCATCCCGAGGTAAAGCCGATTGATGCTGGAAGCAATTCTTGGCGATGGACGGTGAAAAACGTGCAGGGAATCAGGAGAGAGCCCCTCATGCCTCCTTTTGGAGGAGTCGCGGGGGAAATGATTGTCTCCTTTTTTACCGCTGGACGGCCCGCCCTGAACACAAACGCTGATTGGGATGCAATGGGTAAGTGGTACTCCAACCTGGTTGGTCAACGAGTGGACGCATCGTCAGAAATAAAGCAACAGGTAGCCGCGTTGACTGCGTCGAAAGACACCGCGCTGCAAAGGATGCAGGCGATCGGTTATTTCGTGCAACATGACATCCGCTATGTGGCGATTGAGTTGGGTATCGGGGGAGTTCAGCCACATTCGGCGCCCGATGTTTATTCGCATCGCTACGGCGATTGCAAGGACAAAGCCACACTTGTGCGGTCAATGCTGCGCGAGATTGGTGTCGATTCTTACCACGTTGTCATCAATGCGCGACGCGGCTCGGTCACAGGGGAGATGCCAGCGCACAACGGCTTCAATCACGTGATTACCGCTATCAGGTTGCCCGACGGCCTGACCGACCCTTCTCTGATCGCCACCATCCAGCATCCCAAGTTGGGCCGGATTCTCTTCTTCGATCCCACCAACGAACTGATTCCGTTTGGACAACTCCCCGGCTATCTGCAGGCCAATTATGGCTTGCTCGTAACTCCTGATGGTGGCGAGTTGATCGCATTGCCGCAGCAGCCCTCGACAATGAACAGTATCAGCCGCACCGCCCATCTGACTTTGGACATGAAAGGCACGCTGAAAGGCGACGTCCAGGAAAGGCGACTGGGACAGCGGGCTTCCTCAGAACGCTGGCGGTTGCGCACGATAAGTAAGGACACAGACCGCATCAAGCCGATCGAAGAACTTTTGGCGGACTCCCTTGGCAGTTTTCAAATTACCAAGGCCACCTTGCTCAATGCGCAGCAGACCGATCAGCCTTTCGGGTTTAACTATTCTTTTGAATCGCCGAACTACGCCAAGAACGCCGGAAATCTAATTTTGGTGCGGCCCCGCGTGATCGGCCAGAAAGCGCTAGGATTTCTGGAGACAAAAGAAGAGAGAAAATTTCCTATCGAATTCGAAGAACCGACCCGCGATACCGACAGCTTTGAAATCACCATCCCCCCCGGCTACGTGGTGGATGACATTCCGCCAACAGTGGACGCCGACTACGGCTTCGCCAGCTATCACTCGAAGACGGTCGTCACCGGAAACGTTGTCGACTACACCCGCACGTTTGAGCTGAAAGAGCTGAGCGTGCCCGTCAGTCGGGCTGACGACCTGAAGAAGTTTTACCGAATTATCGCCAGTGATGAACGAAACACCGTAGTCCTCAAGCCGTCTCCTTGAACCTCCCCGCCCTGAAGGGAGAAGATTCTCAGGCTACGCCTGGGATTACAACCCTTACGTTGGCGCCTGAAGGGTCGCACCGACCCCACTTGTGACTGTGCTGCATTCGCCTGGTTTTCAGACAGAGACTAGGTCTGTCACAGCAGACCGTTAGGCTTTCAGATCCAGCTAAACATTGCCGCCTTGCCACTCCCGCATTATGATGAGGCCATGAGTTTTTCGGAGACGATCTTCCTGTTTGTCTTGGCCCTCGTTATATTCGGGCCAAAGAAGTTGCCGGAGATCGCTCGCCAGGCTGGGCGTCTGCTGGCCGAACTGCGCCGCGCCTCAAACGAGTTCAAGTCGCAGATCGAAACCGAGATCGCGCATCTGGAGGTTGAGAAAAAGCAGACGATTCTTCCTCCCGCGGAACCGCCGCAAGGTGCCGTCGCCAGTCTAAGTCTGAATCCAGCCGCGAGTGAGGCCGCTCCGCACCAATCCGGCGCAACCTTGGCCGCTCCCGCTGAGGCGCCTGTCGCGGATTCGACCTCAATTTCGAGTCCGGCTAATACGAAAAAGCCATCTCTGGGATCGGATTCAGCCGCCCTGGTTTCGTCAACCACGGAACCTGCTGCTTCGTCCGCGGCGCAGGATTCGCATGTTTGAAAATCTGACCGGGGCTTCCGTGGACGACCCTAAGCGCGATGCCATGCCCACCATGGGTTTCCTCGACCACCTCGAGGAGTTGCGCACACGCCTGGTTTACTCCATCGCCGCCGTGGCTGTGGGATTTTTCGCCTGCTGGTGGAAGGTTGAGACCATCTACGGAGTCATGCAGCGTCCTATCATGAAGGCGCTCAAGGACAATGGAATGGCAGAGAGACTGGTCTATCTGAATCCCACCGAACCCTTCAACCTTTACTTGAAGATCGCTGCCCTGGCCGGATTATTTCTCACCTCGCCGTTTGTCCTCTATCAGGTTTGGATGTTCATCTCGCCGGGACTCTACCGGAATGAGAAGCGCTACGTCGTGCCCTTCATGGTTTCAACCATTGCGCTGTTCACCGCGGGCGGGTACTTTGGCTACAAAGTCGTTTATCCACAGGCGCTTGGTTTTCTTATTCACTTCGGACGGCAATTTCAGCCCATGATTACCATCGGCGAATACACATCGCTGTTTTTGAGCATCATTCTGGGCATGGGCTTAATCTTCGAGATGCCGATTCTCATTTTCTTTCTGGCGCTGATGGGAATTGTTACCGCCCGCTTCATGTGGAAAAATTTCCGCTACGCCATCCTTGTCATTTTCGTAATCGCGGCTATCGTGACCCCCACTCCTGACGTTTTGAACATGTGTATCTTTGCCGCCCCGATGATCGCGCTGTACGTCTTCAGCATCGGAATCGCGTGGGCTGTTCATCCCACGCAGCGCCGGGCTCGTAAGGAAAAAAAGACGGCATAGTCTCCCCACGTCGTTTGGCATTCGTTCGTTGAGGTTCGTTCAGTGACAAGCCGGAAAATGATAAACAAGCGAATCGCGCTTCGAATACTGTTGCTGTCGATCGCCATTGCCCTCATAGCTTGCGACCGGGACCGGGATGCCGCTCCAGTGAAAGCGCAGACTCAACCTGCGACCCAGGCAGCCGGGCTTTCCACCAAACTTACACTCCCGCCCGATCTTGGTCCGCCGCCGATTTTCGATTCCGCGCGGGCCATGCAGTACGTAAGAGAAATAGTAGCGTTCGGTCCACGCCCCGTCGGCAGCGCGAATCACAAGAACGTTGAAGACTATATCACTTCCCATCTGAAGGGCGACGCGGTCGAAGATGATGTGTTCACTGCCGAAACGCCAGTCGGAAAATTTCCGGTGCGAAACATCATCGCAAAATTTCCTGGTACGCGGGACGGCATCATAGTAATCGCCAGCCACTACGATACGAATTATCCGCTGCGTAAAACTTCCTACATTGGAGCCAACGATGGCGCATCTTCGAGTGCGCTTCTGCTTGAAATTGCGAATCAACTGCGGCGGAAGAAGCGGGACGGATACAGCGTGTGGCTGGTTTGGGATGATGCAGAAGAAGCCATGAAGCCGGAGACCGAACTTGCCTTCGACAAAGACAGTTTATACGGAATACGGCATGTAGCCGAGAAATGGCAGAATGATGGAACCCTGAAGAAGGTCAAGGCCTTTGTGCTGGCCGACATGATCGGCGATGCTGACCTCAACATCGACCGGGATCAGAACTCAACCCCGTGGCTGGAAGACGTCGTCTATCAGGCGGCTTCCCGCCTCGGGTACCAATCGCATTTCTTTGCCCGCGACAATCAGGTGACCGACGACCACATTCCTTTTATGCAGAGAGGCGTGGCCTGCGCCGATTTGATCGATTTTGACTACGGCTATAACAACGTTTTCTGGCATACTCCGCAAGATACCGTCGATAAGCTCAGCCCCAAGAGCCTGGAAATCGCCGGCACAACTGTTTTGGAGACGGTCTCCATTCTCGACAGGATGGATGTGCTTCCGCCGAAATGAAGGGCGAGAGATCTACTGCTACTCAGGGATAAGACCTTTGCTCTTTTCTGAAAATTAATTTCTAATTCTCTCGATGCGAAACCTGAAAGCTGTCTGTCTCTTTTGTTTCCTGAGTGCCATCTCCTTCTCCGCAACTCCTCCTTCCGAATCCGACGACAGAGCCCGGGTTATTCAGGCTGCGCTGCGACCTTCTCCGATCGAAAGCAACCTGCGCCATCTGACCGACGAAATCGGCGGTCGCGTGCCCGGCACGCCAGCGATGCAGCGTGCCGTCGATTGGGGTGTGCAGATGTTCAAGATCGCCGGTGCGGACAGTGTTCACACTGAACCGTTCGACATTCCTAATTCGTGGGCGGAGGGCACAACCGAGATGACCGTCAGCGCCACGGGGACTGCGCTCGATCCCAAGCTCAGGCAGATTCCGAAGGTCGAATTTCGGGTGCGCTGTGTTTCCATCGCGTGGGCCCCCGCGCTCGCTGACGTGAAGCACCTGCCGGTCGTCGATGTGGGCGGCGGCACTGACGAAGAATTCAAAAAGGCTGGCGATATTGCAGGGAAAGTTATACTTGTCCACTCGGTTGTGCTGAAGACCTGGGACGATCTCTTCGCCGAGTATACGAAGGCTCCGCCGGTGATCACCGCGGCCGTGAAGGGCAAGGCCAAGGCCGTGGCGTTCATCGCCACGCGCGAGCACGATATTCTCTACCGACATACCAATTCTTTCGCGGGAGAAATCGACCGGATCCCGCAAGTGTTGGTGGCGCGCGAGGATGGGGAGCGCATCGGACGCTTGCTGAGCTCGGGCCATCCGGTATGGGCGGACTTAAGCATTCCCGATCGGGTCGGCGGCCCGATCAAAGCTGCGAATGTGATCGCGGAAATCAAAGGAAGCGATAAGCCCGATGAATTCGTTATTCTGGGAGCTCATCTAGATTCGTGGGAACTTGGCACCGGCGCTCTCGATAACGGGTGCAACGCGGCGTTGGTGGTGGATGCACTGCGAGCGATTAAAGCCTCGGGCATGAAGCCGCGCCGCTCCATCCGGTTCATTCTGTTTTCCGGCGAAGAGGAAGGTCTGCTCGGTTCGCGAGCTTATTCCACGGCTCACCGGTCAGAGCTCGATAAAGCGGCCGGCGTCATTATCTACGATGCCGGAACCGGCAAGACCACCGGATTCTCGACCGGCGGCCGCAAGGACGTGCTCAACACCGCGAAGAACATTATTGCGCCGCTGCGCCAGTTCGGAGTTACAGAATTAAAAACTGATATGGAGTGGGGCACTGATCATTTCGATTTCATGCTGGAGGGCGTTCCAACTTTCGTAGCGGATCAGGAAGAGGCAAACTATCTGGAAAACTATCACGCCACTTCGGACACCTACGATAAAGTGGACTTCGGGCAACTCAAGAATCACGTAGCCGAGGCCGCCGAGTTCAGCTTTGCGCTCGCGACTGTTTCTGAAAAGATCGGACCGCGCTTTACGCGGTCACAGATTCAGGAATCCATGCGCGAAACTCATAGCGAAGAGATGTTCAAGGCCTTTGGCTTGTGGGATGCTTGGGAGAGCGGACATCTTGGCCGGCAGAAGTAGTCCCGCAATCGGCAACTAGACTTGATCTATTTCTGGATCATCTTTAATCTTTTCGCGGTCGCAATGCTGGTGTTGGACCTTCGCGTCTTCCACCGCCGCGGCCGCATGCGCTCTCGCGAAGCGCTGCTGCGTAGCGGCCTGTGGCTAGCCTTGGCGGCAGCCTTTGCCGGACTGGTTTTTTTCTGGCAAGGCCGGCAGGTCGCCATCGAGTTTGTTGCCGCTTACGTTCTGGAACTGTCTCTCAGCGTCGACAATCTCTTCATTTTTCTGGTTATCTTCCGCTATTTTGCCGTCCCCGAGGAGTACCAGCATCGCGTGTTGTTTTGGGGAATTCTCGGCGCACTGCTCATGCGCGCATCTTTTATCCTGGCCGGGATCGGCCTCATCCAGCGCTTTCACTGGATTTTTTATTTGCTCGGGGCTCTCCTGGTCTATAGCGGAATCCGCTTGGGATTCACCGGCGAACACAAGGTCGACCCGGCAAGAAATCCTGTCGTGAGAACCATTCGGCGGTTGATTCCTGTAACGGATACGTATCAGGCAGGCCGTTTCTTCGTTCGCGGATGGCAAGGCAATCCGGGACTCTACGCAACACCGTTGCTGGTGGTGCTCGCCGTAATCGAAACCACCGACGTGCTTTTCGCCGTCGATTCCATCCCTGCGGTTTTGGCCATCACCCTGAACGCATTCATCGTCTATGCGTCGAATGTGTTCGCCATACTCGGCCTGCGCTCATTGTTTTTTGCTATCTCTGGGCTGATGAAAGTTTTCCGTTTCCTTCATACCGGCTTGGCGCTCATTCTGATCCTGATGGGACTGAAAATGATCGCAGCCGATTACTTTAAGGTTCCGACGCTGGCTATGCTCGCCGTGGTGGCGGGAGTACTGGCGGTTTCCGTGCTCGTATCCTTGCTGGTACCCATCAAAGGGGCTGAGTAAGTGGCTGCGCTTATGTCCCTTTAGCGAGCCGACTCGATCAGGTTCCCGAATCGCATGAAAAGTCTCACCCGAATCCTCGATGATTCCCAATTGCCTGCGCGCGTAGCAAAAGAGCATAATCCCCCGAGAAGAGATCCTGGTGCTTCACCGGGCACACCGCGACACCGGCGAAGTTCAGGAAATGTACGGGATCCGCGTGACGCATCCGCTGCGAACCATCGTGGATCTACTGCGCAGCGGACACGTGGACCGGAGCCGGCTCAAGCAAGCGTCGACGAAGCCATACATCGTGGCCCCATTGGAAGGAGAGAAATCGATCGCATGCCGGATGATAAGCTGCAACCTTCGCTTGGGGACGTGGCCCCCTGCATGAAAAATGTCAGAAGCAGCCCACAGTATCTGCGCAGAGCCAGACTACCCACGGTGCAGACACTACGATAGTTGCAAATGAAGCACATGAATTTCTTGCGAAAACTCCATTTTCGTCTTTGTGGTCTCCTTCTTGTTCTGCTGCAACTCGGCTTCGCACAAGAGGTCAGCTTCCGTATCACACCTCTCCGTCCGGTAGCGGAGTTGCGCGCTGAAGCGCTCAAGCAGCAACCGCCGCAAGAGCAGGGAACTTTCCTCAAACCTGATCTGGTGGAGTTGGTCACGCTCGATTCCACCATCAAGCTCGACATCCGCTACGCCACTTCGAACAATTTTCTGGGTACGCCCGTATACACCCAGGAGCGGGCCTTTCTTCAACGGCCAGCGGCGGAGGCAGTGCTTCGCGCCCATCGCGAACTCAAGGCTCAGGGATACGGTTTGCTCATCCACGATGGCTATCGCCCGTGGTACGTCACGAAAATCTTCTGGGATGCCACGCCCGACGACAAAAAGATTTTTGTCGCTGATCCGTCAGAGGGCTCCAAGCATAACCGCGGGTGCGCCGTGGACCTGTCTTTATACGACTTCAAAACGGGTACGGAAGTGAAGATGCCCAGCGGCTACGACGAAATGACCGATCGCGCCTTTGCCGACTACGCCGGTGGCACGCCCGAGGAGCGCGCTCGCCGCGCCCTTCTGCGCCAAGCCATGGAAAAACAGGATTTCAAGGTTAACCCCAAGGAGTGGTGGCACTTCGACTATCGGGATTGGAAACAGTACCCAATCCTGAATGTGAAGTTCGAAGATCTCGGACAGTTCGGACAGTAGAGATGTCGCTACAGCTCAAGGCCGAGGAGCATTAGTCAATTTCGGCAGCATCCAGCGATTGATCAGCCGGTCATATGTCGCCTCCGGTAGTTGTACCAGCAGTGGCCTGCGCACCGGATCGAGCCAGGTAAGCAAGGTTTCCAGGTCGGTTTGTGTCATGGCAGTGCATCCAGCCGTGCCCTGGTCACGGCTGCGCCAAATGTGGAGAAAGACGCACGAGCCGCCGCCCGGCTCGGGTGGGTTCGTGTCGCCCGTAACGGTGCCATTGTGATCTACGACGATCCCCCAGCGGTACGACTCACCGGCGCTCCGCATGTGCTCTGAGCTGTTCCAGTCGGGAGCGGCGTCAGAGCGGTCCACAAGGCGGTTATAGTGCTTCGAGCCAGCGTCGTCGACGCATTCGATCGATGAGGTCAGGTTCAGATACGGCATCTTCAGTCCCCGGAGTGGCTCAGGAGCATAGCCGAATGCAGTGCCCAGTGCGAGGACGCCTGCGGGCGATCTGCCGTCTCCTTCCTTTTTGACCGGGTCGGCTGCTGAGCGAACTTGGGCATCAACGGTCGGAATGACGCCGATACCCCACCCTAAGCCATTCTTGCCGACGACAATCGAGATCGGGTGGCCCACGGGCCGCCATTTTTCATGCTCAGTGGCGCGCTCGTATCGCCGCAACCGTCCTTCAACCGCATTCCAGTCCGAAGTAGTAACTACGATCGTCTGTGTGGAATGCTCGAGAGCGTCGTACTTCAAAGTGCCGGCCTGAGCCGGGGCAGACACACGCCAGCCTACGATCGACAGAAGACAAAGGAGAATGGACACAGGTTTCATCAAGAGCAGTGTAAGGCCATCGACTGCGGCTGCGCTATCAAGGGACAATCCACCCTAACACGTGCGACAGAATTGGGGCGGCCGGGCCTACACCGCCCTGCGTGCTAGCAGGCTGGTGAGAACCGGGCTTCCAGAACTCTGCCAAGCTTGGCCGTGGCCACCGCTGAAGATCGTCCTGGCAAGCATCCCCCTGCGAAGACTTAATCAGACATCCCCTAGAATTCATAGCGCAGTGCGAATTGCATGATGCGCGGATTGTTGAGCAGTCCGGAATAGTTGCCGAAACTTCCGCCACTGCCCAGTCCGAGGGAGTTGGAGAGCAAGCTCGACTGGACATCAAAGCTGACGGAGTTGGTCACATTAAAGACTTCCCAGCGGAACTGAAGGCTCTGTTTTTCGCGCCAGGGCAGGATCCAACGCTTGGCGAGGCCCAGATCGATGCCGAAGTAGCCGGCGCCGCGAATGTTGTCGCGCGGCCCGGATTCCCCGGCATACGCAGGCGCAAACGAACTGATAGCGGCGGGACCGTTGGCAAAAATATTGGGAGTGCCCGTGTTGAAGTACACACCGGTTCTAACTGGACCGATCTTGTCCGCATTACCTTCCAGTTCGAAGTTGGTGGGATAGTTGGCTCCCAGTCCATTATCCACGGTGACCGGGAAACCGCTGGTAATCCGGAACAGCCCAGAGAGCTGCCAACCACCGATCACAGCATCGAGGAGGCGGCCAGAACCGTTGGCGAACCGCTGGCCGCGCCCAAGGGGCAATTGGAAGATCCAGTTCGTATTTAACTGATGAGTGGCGTCGAACGAGGAAACGCCCTTCTGCGCGTTAGGATTCCAGGCATTGATGATGTTGTTGTTCAGCCCGAGTAGGCTGCCGATGCTGCCCGGGGCAACGCGTTCGGCGTCGGAAGAGATGTCGAGGGATTTCGAATATGTATAGTTCAGGTCAAATTGGAAGCCGTGCACCATGCGATGGCGGAGCGTAGCCTGCAGGGCGTTGTAATTAGACCACGCGATGGAACGCCATGCGTATAAGGAGCTGAATTGGGGGGCATAGTAGGAGTATTGACCGCCTGAAGTGAAATAAAGCTGATTCGGATTATTGGCGTCGGGAATGCCGTTGTAGTCCAGGTTATAGAGAGCGAGAGAATCGTTGAAGCTCGTACCGCAGAAGGTGTCGAAAGCGAAAATAATTGGATTGTTGCTGGAACCCGGATTCCCGCCCGTGCAGCCACTCAGGCTGTAGGCGCCACCTGGAACCAGGGGTTGGATCTGATCGATCCAGAACTGTTGGACCTTGGCTGGAAGTTGATTAGGGTTGAAAGAGCTCGTCGGGTTGGAGACGCCGGCGTTGAGCTGTGGCCGGAAAACTCTGGCCAGACTGTCCTCTGCGGTGAAGTAGTCAATGCCGGATTTCTTGTCGTAAATGTCGAGTGGCATGGCGAGATCGTCCTGAGCGATGAGGCGATGAGAGAGGCGTCCTACGTAGGCGACATCCAATGAAAAGCCCGAGGGAAGCTCACGGCTGACGGCGAAATCGAGGGTGTAGGAATATGGAGTTTTGAGGTTCTGGTCGATACCCCAGGTAATGGCGCCGGTACCAACCGGGTAGGTTTGCGGGAATCCACTTGGGGGCGCCGATGGCAATATCGGGACATGGAGATAGTCAGTGGTGGGGATGACGTTCATACTGGTGAGCCGCGGCGCTGTGATCGATGTTTCAAAATCCGAGGGATTGGTCAGTGAACTGGCGAGGCCGAAGGAACCGTTCTGGTCGAAGGCGTCAACCAGACTTTCACCAACGCGATCATACACAATACCGAAACCCCCGCGAACGCTGCTCCTGGCCCTCCCGCCGAACAGCGCACCCAGCCACCCGCCGGAATAGTCAGGGGACCAGGCGAAGGCGAGGCGAGGGCCGAGATTGTGATAATCCCAATCGTAGTAGCCCGGTTTGCCGTTCGCAGGACCGGCCCAGTCGTAAGTGACGAGGGGCTGGGCGTTGGAAGGAACGCCCTGAAGCATGCCGGCGCCACGTTCGTTGAACCACGTGCCGAGACTGAAGGTAGTGCCAACCTGCAAACCATTGGTTTCCCACGGAGGAGAAAAGAGCGAGTAACGAAGTCCAAGCGTAACCGTGAGATTGGGTTTTACCTTCCAGACGTCCTGAACGTACATCTCATAGGAGTCTTCTGCGAAGCGACGGGAGACAGGAGCGCCTTGGGGTAAGGTGTTACCGCTGCGATTGTAATTGTAAACGGCATCGCCCAAAGTAATCATGCCCAACAGAGCGGTCATGGAACTGTCGTAGTTATTGACGAAACTGGTATCCACCTGGGGATAGCCATTGGCGGGATTGGCGGGATTGAGAGGAGAGGGATTGGCCGGACCCGACAGGCCGGAATTGAGCAGCCAGGCCTCGTTGGTTTCCCCGCTGCTAAAGGAGTTGTTCAGATTGCTTTCGGGATTGCGGAGAAACGCGAATTGAAAACCGAACTGCCAGGTGTGTTTGCCGTGATTCCAAGAGAGATCGTCTGTCAAATTGTGCACCGGGCGCTGAAAAGAGGAGGATCGGGTTATGCCCTGGTTGAAGTCCTCAAGATAGTTCCAAACTTGATTGGAGTTACCCACGGTACCGAGACTCTGCCGTACGAAACCATAGCGGAAATTGTTAACCAGATTAGGGGACAGCACCGAAGAGTAACTGGCGATGAGGCCCTTGCTGAAATTTAAGACGGTAGTCTCCGGAGGATTACCGGGGAGAAAAGGTGCCCCGGCGTCACTATCGTTGGCGAGCGCCCCGGTAAGAGAGAGGCGCTGCTTGGCGTCGGCAGTGATGTTGTAGTCGAGTTTGGCGATGTACCAGTTCTTGGTGGTGTGGGTGGGAGCGCGGAAGCGATAACCAGCCGTGTTAACGAGATCCCCGGTGGTCTGGTCGTTGGGCAGCGGGTAAACGGAATTCATGTATTGCAGAACCGCAGGATCAGGGCCATGAGGACCAAGGCTGGTGCCGTCCATGGCCGTGATTTGCGCAGGAGAAAGGGCGCGATAACCAGCAGGGGCCATGTACGACGCACCGCTCTCGCCCTGCACGGTGTTACCCGGGCAGAGGGCGGGGTTCAGACACAGATATTGAATGACGCCGTCGCGCAGGGCGGCAGTTGGAATGGTTTGCAACTGACTCACCGCTTCGGCGTCGCGATAGCCTTCGAAATTCAGGAAAAGAAAGAGGCGATCTTTTCGGATGGGGCCGCCCAGGGAGACGCCGAAGATGTTGCGGTTAAGCTGCGGCGGCTGATTGGGAGCGCCACTTTCCAGCTGAGCAGTCTTGACGAAATAATCGTTGGCGCTGACGTAGGAATTGCGATTGTATTCGTAGACCGAGCCGTGGAAGGTGTTGGTGCCGCTTTTGGTGACTAGGGCGACCTGTGCCGCGGACGAGGTTCCCTGGTCGGCGCCGTAATTGGTGGTGGTGACACGGAACTCCTGAACCGAATCGAGCGTGACGGGAAGAACCGAGGTGAAAGAGTGCGAGCCCTTGTCGTTGACCGAAACGCCGTCCAGCGTGATATTGCTCTGATCGCTGCGCGCGCCGTTGACGGCGCCACTGCGCGTATCCACACTGTTGTTGATGTCGGGGCTGTTGCCCGTATATAAGACGCCGGCCTGAAGGCTCAGCAGATCCGGGACGTTGCGGCTCTCGAGAGGAAGCTGCTTGACTTGATTTTCGTCGAAGGCGGTGCCCAGCGAGGCGTCTGTGGTGTTGATGGTTTCCGACTGAGCGGAAACGTCCACGCGGACCGTGGCGGCACCCACATGCAGCGTGACGTTGAGCGTCGAGGGACTGTTGACCAGCAGTGCCAGGTGATCGCGCTGCGCGGTGCTGAAACCGGTTTGCTCGACCGTGAGATTGTAATCTCCCGGCGGAAGCGACAAAAACTCGTACGCGCCATGAGCGTTGCTTGTGGTCGTGCGTTCCAAGCCCTGCTCCGCGTTCCTCAGCGTCAGCTTTGCGCCCGCGATAGTCGCGCTGCTCTTATCGAAGACCGTGCCGCGCAGGGAAGTGGTCCCAGTCTGCGCCGCGGTGGCGAGACCGAAGCCCAGTAAGATACAAATTAGTGTCAAGCAACGGCAAGCCACGCGATGGCACATAGAATTTCCTTTCCCTGGGCTGGGCTGTTGCAACTGTTATACTGTCATATACTTGTGGCATAATTCCTTTGTCAAGAGGAATATTCGCTTCTATTTCTGCGCTCAGCGTGATCTGCGCGTTGTGTAGATTTCATCTGTCCGAGGAGACTCAATTTGAACCGGCGCAAGCGGACGTTTGTTTTATTTTTCTTCTTTTTTCTGTTTTCCCTGGTTTTCACTTGGCCGTCGCAGGCGCAAATTGACGATGCCACAAAAAAGCTCTCGCACGACATCTTCAAGCAACTGATTGAGATCAATTCCACCGACTCCGTAGGCAGCGTAACCGTCGCCGCCGAGGCCATGGCTCAGCGTTTCCGCGATGCGGGATTTGCCGAGAGCGACCTTCAGGTTCTCGGTCCCAATGACCGCAAGAAAAATCTGGTCGTGCGCCTCCACGGGAGCGGCACGCAGAAACCCGTCTTGCTGATCGGTCATCTCGACGTTGTCGAGGCGCATCGCGAAGATTGGACAAGCGATCCATTCCAGTTCGTGGAAAAGGACGGCTTCTACTATGGCCGCGGCACGCAGGATATGAAGAGCGGGGATGCCATCATGGCGGTTACTCTGATCCGCTTCAAGAAGGAGGGGTATACACCCGACCGTGACATTATTCTCGCGCTCACCTCCGACGAGGAAGGCGGCGCGTCGAACGGCGTCGACTGGCTTTTGAAGAACCATATGGATCTTATCGACGCTGAGTT
>DATNLE010000076.1:0-10289 GCA_035603035.1 Candidatus Acidiferrales bacterium
TGCTGGCTGCTGATGGTTTCGCCGATCTCCGTATCGGACATCTGAATCGTGACCACGCTATCGCTGACCTCTACTTTCTGAGTAGTTTGCCCAATCTGCATGGTCGCGTAGATTTGCAGCGCGCTGTTTACGTCAATCGCCACACCTATCTTCTTATAGGGCTGGAAACCGGAAGAACTGACCTCAAGTTCGTACTTGCCAACCGGAACGACTGGGAACGAATATTGTCCCTGGCCGTTCGTGGTAGTGGTCTGGTTGGTTCCATTGTCCACATTCTTGAGAGTAACTGTTGCACCAGCGACGAATGCGCCACTGGGATCACTAACCACCCCCGAGATGCTTCCCGCCACATCGGGCCGAGCGGTGTTCAGCAGAAAGCAAAGCGCAACAACAACCCACGAGAGCCTCTTCATCGCTGAACACGCTTTACCTTTCATTTCTTTCCTTCTGATTGGATTGATGAACAAGTGCCTGGCGAAGGGCCCCTTCTCGGGAAGGGGCTCCCCTGAGGCTTCAGGTCTCGTTCATCATTCGTCGCGCGAGTCGGTGTTTCCTGCACGTCAACGAAACTGCGGAGTTCGGGATCGATCCACACGCGATCGAGTGGATGCGCTGGATTTCCGGTCTCGATCCACACGCAATAAAGTGGCTGACGGCTCAAAGTTGGAATGAAAGTGTTCGTCATCGTTTTCTCCCAGCAGAGACACGCATCCTCTGTGAGCGCGCGCTGGTTTTGCGGCGTCCGGAGACAGTCTCGGCAAGTAATTTGGTTAGGAGGAGTGAGTCAAGCCGTTTGGATACGGTGAATTCGCTCGCTCAGTTCACAGCTCAGGTGCTGTGACGAGCGAGGAGGAGACGGGCCTGCTAAACGCGAGGTGCTTCTTCCACAAAGCTGTTCACAGCACAGTTCAACCCTCGGTTAGACGGAGGGTCTTGCGCGGATTCAATGTTCATAGCGGTTCTATAATTCTCCGTTGAGTTCCCTGGGGGAATCTCGACTCGATTCTTATATCATATCCCCCTAGCATATAGGCAAGAAAAATGTCGCATCTTGAAAAAGAAAAGCAGAAGCTGATCGCTCGCATTAAGCGGATTCGTGGACAGGTTGACTCGATTGAGCGTTCCTTGACGAAGGACGACGATTGTGCAGACATCTTGATGCTCCTGGCAAACGTGCGTGGAGGGATCAACAGTCTGATGGCTGAGGTTCTCGAAGACCACATTCGTCTGCACATGTTGAGCGACGAAAAGAGTTCAATGCCCGCCGCAGAGCTAGCGGAAGACCTTATTGGATTGGTCCGTGCATACCTGAAGTAGGGTGATCATGGACTCGGCAAGATCTGGTTGCGCAATCAAAACAAGACCCCGAGCATGTCGATGTGAGAGCGCTCTGGATTTAAAAAATAGGAAACCGGGCAGACGCAGCCATGAGCTATGCCCCATCGGGCCGGCATTATGTCAGCCGCGACCCGTGGTGGCGCACCGACGGATAGGGCAGAGCTGGATTCGGCCCGCCGACTGCCCGGGATACGGCGGCATCGAGCTTCTCAAGACTCTCCCGGACCGCTCCAAGCAGTTCGCTGCCGGAACTCGTCAGGCCGACATGGCGTGTCGTGCGATCAGATAGGCGGAATCCGAGTTGGGTTTCCAACTCTCGAATCGAAACGCTCAACCCGGATGGGGTGATGTACAGTGTTGTGCTTCCGCGGCATGCGAGAAGCATCGATGCTGCGCCACAAGCGAGAAATCGCAGCCGGCGGGACGTATTCCATTGCCGAGAACACCTCAACAATTATTGAAATACTTGAACTTGTATCACCAGACTGCATGAACTGAAATGTTATAGCGGCAGTCTTTCGGCCGGCGACAAACGCGCCCTGTCGACCCATGAACCACCTACGTTACATTTCCCCGGTAAGCTATCTGCTGAATTCATTTCTGTATCCAAACTTTGCTTCCGGCATCAAAGTGGTTGCAGCACGATATCGCCGCAATCGGCAAGGAGTGATAAGGATGAATTCGCAGCAAGTGGTTCTCGTCACCGGCTCCAGCACTGGCTTCGGTAGACTGTTCACGGAAACTCTGGCGCGTAGAGGGCACACTGTTTTCGCCACGATGCGTGATCCCGGAGGTCGGAACGCCGAAAATGCCGCGGAAATAAGCACGCTTGCGCAAAAGGAGTCACTGCCAATCCACATCCTTGAATTAGACGTGACCGACGATGCCTCGGTGGGGCGGGCTGTGGATGCCGCCGTCGCCAAAGCAGGACGCATCGATGTGGCTATCAACAACGCTGGCTATTACCTGGGGGGTCTGGCCGAAGCGGTTACCACCGAACAAGCTCAGCGCCTGATGGATACGAATTTTATTGGTCCGGTGCGCGTAAATCGCGCGGTGCTTCCCCACATGCGGCGCCAACGCAGCGGCCTGCTCATGCACATCAGCAGCGGTGCCGGCCGCGTGGTTCTTCCTTCCGCGGGTTTCTATTGCGCCAGTAAATTTGCACTCGAGGCGCTGGCCGAGTCCTACAGCTACGAACTGGCCGCGCAAGGAATTGAATCTGTGATTGTCGAACCCGGGGCTTACGAGACTGCGGTGTTCGGCAACAGCGTAACGGCTGCCGATGTGGCTCGGACCAATACGTATGGCGCTGCCAAGGAGTTTCCGGATAAGTTAAACGCGGCGCTTTTATCCACGATGGGCAACGCGCAAGAAGTCGCGGACGCCGTTCTGCGGATTGTTGAAACTCCCGCGGGAGAGAAGCTGCTGAGATATCGGATTAGCGCCGCAAGCTTCGGTGTTGACGAGATCAACACCCTCTCCAGACAAGTGCAAGCCAGCCTGCTAGAAGCCTTCGGTATCGCTGCCGACACCAAATTCCTCAAAGGCAAAGCCGTCGGCTCCGTCTAGCTCTCTCTTGCACGCACAACCTTCTGCAGAGGCCGTCAACAACGTCAATATAAAGATTTGCTCTCACGCCTCCCTGCAACGGTGATGCACGTGTCGCGCACTGCCTTCAACGCCGTCAAGGAGTTCTGCGATCCCCGGCGGACCTGCGCAGGATCGGCCTGCTAACCCGTGGAAGTATCGCGGCAGAGTATCAAGAAAGGGCATCCTCGAAGTGTTTCACGAGTATCTTCTGAAGTTCGAGGGCTACCTGCTCTCGGGTGCCCAGATGCCGGGCCCGAAAGAAAGCGATCCTGATTGAAATATTGAAGCTGGGATGCTCAATGATATTAACTCGAGTGCGTAGCGAGTGAGTTCGCAAAAAGCTGGCTCGTAATATTCCCACACCCACATTCCCCGCAATGAGCGAGAGTTGCAAGTCGGGATTGTGCAACTCGGCGGCAACAACCAGTGGGGCACCGAGCCGTTCCACCCGATTCTTTATCTCTTCGCGCACCAGACATCCGACGGGATTAAGAACCCAATTCCGCCGATGAAATTCTGACGATCTCGAAGATCTGAATTTCGCCGAGCAACGTGCTTGCACGAGTCGCATCGCTTCATGCGCGAGCGTTACTCCTTCCAGGTCATGTGGAAGGGCTGTTCCAATGGGCAAGACGACAAGTGCACCGTCCAGCTCACCCAGGTGCAGTCGCGCCAATAACTGGCAACTGACATCACTGCAAATGCTGGGTTGAAGCAGAGGAAATTGCTTGCCCAATTTAATAATGACCTTAGAAATTTCTGGCCGAGCCAGAGCATGAGAGAGGCCCAGGCGAAAAGGACCAATCGGGTTTGTGTCCCCGGACGTGAACGCCTTCAAATCGCTCAATGACGAAACAATGGCGCGGCTCTTTTCGAGAACCTCGTAACCCGCTTGCGTCAGCTTTGGGGGCTTGAAATGCCGGTCAAGGAGAACAACACTGAGTTCGGCCTCTAAGCGCTGAATCCTTCGAGTGAAGGCGGAAGGGGTGAGGTAGAGATCGTGGGCGGCCCGCTCCATGGAGCCAGTCTCCGCCAGTGCAACCAGAGCTTGCAATTCCGCAAACAAAAGCAGGTCCTCAGGAAATTAAGCTTAGCCATATATTGCATGGTGTGCAAGTTCATGCTGAAGATTATGAAATTGACGCAACCACAGTCTGGGGTTATTTTGATCGTGCCGCTGGCGTGCGCATTCGCCACCGTCTTGCCGGAGGAGTCGCTCTTGGAGGAATTGTGCGGTTGCCTCCGGAGCGATTTTCGTAGGAATGGGGACAGAGCATGGAACTTAGAATCGAGAAGCTTTCGAAAACCTACAAGAATGGCGTTAAGGCGCTCGACAACGTCTCCCTCACCATTCCAGCCGGCATGTACGGGCTGCTCGGTCCGAATGGCGCCGGCAAATCTACCCTCATGCGCACGCTGGCAACTTTGCAGGAGCCGGACACGGGCACGGCCACGCTGGGTGACATCGACGTAGTGAAGCAGAAAGACGAAGTGCGGCGGCGGCTGGGCTACCTGCCCCAGGAGTTTGGCGTGTATCCTCGCACGTCCGCCGAGGACATGCTTGGCCACATCGCTTTGCTGAAAGGCATCGCCAAGGCCAGGGAACGAAAGGAGGTGGTTGGGTGGATGCTCAAGCGTTGCAATCTTTACGACGACCGGAAGAAGGCGCTCACCGGTTTTTCCGGAGGCATGCGCCAGCGCTTCGGCATTGCCCAGGCGCTCATTGGCAATCCGCAACTGCTGATTGTCGATGAGCCTACCGCCGGCCTCGATCCCGGCGAAAGAAACCGTTTTTACAATCTGTTGGCTGAAATTGGCGAGCAGGTCATCGTGATTCTTTCCACGCACATCGTGGAAGACGTGACAGATTTGTGCACCAACACGGCTATTATCAACAAGGGCCAGGTGCTATATCAGGGGCGTCCGCAGGATGCCATCGCCCAATTGAACGGGCGAATCTGGCAAATCTCCATTGCCAAAAGCGAGCTGGCCAGCTACGAGCAGCGCTACCAGGTAGTCTCCAGCAGACTGGTCGGCGGACGTCCTTTCCTTCATGTCTACAGCCTAGTGCCGCTCTCTGATGGATTCGCTCCCAGCGCACCCGACCTGGAAGACGTTTTCTTCACCAAAATCCGTTCGTGGAACTAGAGGATCCATCATGTTTTGGCATATCGCCTGGTTTGAAATTCGGTATTGGCTTCGCTCCTGGATGCTATGGAGCTTCTTCTTTGTTATTGGCCTGCTGATCTTTGGCGCGATCGGCTCCGATGAAGTCATGACGGACCTCGACCTTTCTAACACTTACCGCAATGCGCCGTTTGCCATCGCAACCTTTTACGCCGCCATGGGCGTGCTTACCTTGCTGCTGACCGCCGTCTTTGTTAATTTTGCGGCTCTCCGCGACTTCAGCTACAACACTCACCAGATGATGTTCTCCGCACCGGTGCGACGCCGCGACCTGCTGCTTGGGCGCTTCCTGGGAGCCACAGTTGTTTGCGTGATACCGACGCTGGGCGTCTCTCTCGGCATTCTGCTGGCCAAGTACATGCCCTGGGCGGACGCGGAACGGTGGCAGGCGGTGAGTTGGACCGCGCATTTGAAGGGCATTCTGCTGTTCGCTCTGCCCGACGCTTTTTTCACGGCTGCCATTTTGTTTGCCGTGGCCGTGGTGTGGCGCAGGGACATCGCTTCCTTTATTGCGGCAATTCTCCTGCTGATGGGCCGCGCTGTGACCGCTCAGCTTCTGCAGGACCAGCAGTGGGACCACATTCGATCGCTGTTCGATCCTTTTGGCGTCACCACCTTTGCCGTGGTCACCAAGTACTGGACTGTGGCCGACAAGAACACACTCTCTCTCAGCTTCAGTGGCTTACTTCTTTGGAACCGTTTGCTTTGGGTCGGAGTAGCGTGCGCTGCTTTTGCGTTTGCTTACTCACGCTTCAGCTTCACCGAGAGACGGACGAAAAGCAAAGCACTCGAACCGGACGAGCAATCGGCGATTCTTTCGGCGGCTGCGGCCTCTGCCGGTCCTGCGCCCCACCCGCAACTGACACCCTCGCCATGGGCGAAGTTTTTGGGATCGTTCAAAATTCACTTCCGTGGAATGGCCAAGAACACAGCCTTTCTCGTAATTGTCATGATCGCCAGCATGCTTTGCGGTTTTTCTCTGGCCTTCACCGCCGACCTCACGAACAATCAAACATTTCCCGTAACCTACTGGGTCGTTGATCTGATTCGAGGAACTCTTAATGTCCTTCTGATCGTCGTCGTCACTTATTTCGCCGGCGCTTTGGTTTGGAAGGATCGCGACGAGCGAATTGACGAAATCGCCGACGCCACCCCCACACCGGAATGGGTCTCCTATGCGGCGCGGCTGGCTACGCTCGTAGCCATGGTGATGCTCATTGAGGCCGTGGCACTTCTGGCGGGTATCGTCGATCAGGCAGTTCATGGCTACTATCGCTTCCAGTTGGGTCTTTATGCTCACGAACTGCTGGTGCGAGACGCCTCGTGGGTTGTCTTTCTGGCCATTCTGGCTTTCTTCATCCAAGCCCTGGCGCCCAACAAATACGTTGGGTATTCCGTTTTCATTGCGTTCTATTTTGTAAACACTTCTCTCTGGCAGGCGTTGAACGTGGCGACAAACCTGGTTCAATTTGCGGGCAGACCCAACGTCGTTTATTCGGATTTCTTCGGCGATGCTCCTTATCGTGCAGCATGGGACTGGTTCACTCTCTATTGGCTGCTCTTCTGCGTGCTGTTGGCCATCGCTACCGTAATGTTCTGGCCGCGTGGAAAGCAAGACCAATGGAAAGCCCGCAGCCGCAACGCCGCCTTGCGGTTCGCTTCCGGGTGGAAAGCTGCCACGGCTGTCTCTCTGCTGGCATTTGCTGCCTGCGGTAGCTGGATTTTCTACAACACCGAGGTATTGAATCATCTCCTGGGCCCGAAAGACGTGCTGCGTATCAAAGCTGAGTATGAAAAGACTTATAAGCCGATGGACAAGCTGCCCCAGCCGCGTGTGCGCAGCGTGAAGTACGCGATCGACATCTTCCCCTCCCGCCGCAACCTCAACCTGCGCAGCGATGAAGTCATCTACAACCCTTATTCCCGTCCTCTGGACGAAATATATTTCTGGGTTAACCCGCTCTACGAGACCTCGATTGACATTCCAGGAGCTGCGCTTACGAAAGACGACACGCGGCTGTCCTGTCGCATTTACCGTTTTATTTCACCTTTGCAACCCGGCGAAGCGCGCACCGTGCGCTTCACCGTGAAGAGCAAGAATCGCGGGTTTGAGAATAATGTGAGCAACACAGAAATCGTGCAGAACGGCACGTTCTTCAACATTTCGGCTGCCCCCGTCATCGGTTACGTGCCTCAGGAGCTAAAGGATGCCGGGGAACGCAAAAAATATGGCCTTCCGGAATTTGATCTTATGCCGCCCCTGGAGCGCAATTGTACCGACGATTGCCGTGACACTTATATCTCCGGGCACTCAGACTGGGTGGACGTGAGCGCCATCCTCAGCACTACGCCAGATCAGATCGCCATTGCACCAGGATCGCTGGTGCGCGAATGGCAGCAGGATGGCCGCCGCTACTTCGAATACAAACTCGACCATCCGTCGCTGAATTTCTACGCCTTCATATCCGGCCGCTATGAAGTGGCGCGCGAGGAGTGGAACGGCATCAAGCTGGAGGTTTATTACCTCAAGGAGCAACCTTGGAATGTTCCCCGGATGATGAACTCCATGAAGAAGTCCTTCGATTACTACATCAAGAACTTTGGGCCATACGAGCATAAGGAAGCCCGCATTGTCGAGTTTCCTCGAGTAGCCCACTTTGCGCAGTCATTTCCCGGGACCATGCCTTACTCCGAATCCATTGGCTTCATTGCTAATCTGAATCATCCCGACGACATCGATACCGTTTTTTATGTGGTGGCTCACGAAATGGCGCACCAGTGGTGGGCGCATCAGGTGATGGGCGCCAACATGGAGGGAGCAACCCTGCTTTCTGAGACCCTGGCGCAATACTCCGCGTTCATGGTGATGGAAAAAGAGTATGGCCGGGATATGATGCGGAAATTTCTTTCGTATGAAATGGATAACTACCTGCGCGCCCGCGGCCACGAGAGGCTCAAGGAACGTCCGCTGCTTACCGTCGACTCTCAGCAGGGATACATTCACTACGCAAAGGGCGGTGTGGTGCTGTATTACCTGAAAGAGATGATCGGCGAGGACGCTGTCAATCGGGCCTTGCGCAAGGTGATCCACCAGTATGCTTATGCCCCTCCACCCTATCCCACGTCTTATGCGTTGGTGGATGCGTTGCGGGAAGAGACTCCCCCCGACCTGCAATACTTGATCAAAGACTTGTTTGAAGATATCACCCTGTTCTCGAATCGCGCTCTGGAAGCCACGGCGGTGAAGCGCGCGGATGGAAAATATGACGTCACCATTAATGTAGTAGCCCGCAAATTCAAGGCCGATGCCACGGGGAAAGAAACCGAGGTGCCGGTGGATGATTGGATCGACATCGGAGCATTGGCCAAGCCCGAAAGCGGTAAGAAATATGGCGATACTCTCTACCGCCAACGTATGCACATCACTCAGCGCAATTCCACGTTCACGTTCACAACCGCTCAATTGCCCGAGAAAGCAGGGATCGATCCGTTTACCTTGCTGATCGACCGAATTCCCGATGACAACGTGAAGAAGGTGGCCGTGAAATCAGGGCCGACACAGCAAGCACAGGGCGCGGCACGCTGAGCTTTCAAAGTCGTCCCTCTTATCGGATTTCCGGACGATCTTCTTTTTGCTGCTTTCCACCACCATATGACTCTGCGCATGGGAGAGCACGCACATCAGTCCTGGCTCACATGGTGCGAGGAATCCATGTGCGGAGTTCGCGCTCGAATGCGAGAGGAGAATCGCAATGGCAAACCTGTTTCAGTGGCTGCGGTTTTGGATTCCGGCCATCGCCCGCAAGGGCGGTCGGACACACATCCGCGCCGTACAATCTTCTGGGTACTGCCAGCCCTAATCGGCGTGCCTGTCATCTTCATGACGGTTGCCTACTATCAACCCAAATTCATTCAAGGTTTACCCTCGCTAAAGGAACCACTTCCATATCGCTGACTATTCTGTAATTGGCAAAATGAGCTCGGCAGAGCCAGAATTAACAGGCCTCAGCCTTTGAACCGCGCCGACTAGGGCCGAAGCTTAGTGGTTGCGGGCGCTGCAGTTTGCGGCACGGCTCACGCCCGCTTATAGACATGACGATGCGCTTGCGTAACCAGATACACCGCTAAGCTCGGCATAACTGCCGATTTCTCACGTGACGGTCGAAGCCCCGACTCGTTCTCGCGCCGTCGGCGAGGAAGGTGGTCCATACGCCGACGCGAGGCCAATGCGGTGCACAAGGTTTTGGAAATGCGGATCGGAGCGCAGAGGGTCGAAGGCTGGCCGCAGGAGGATCGAGGGATTAAAGTGCTCCTCGTAAGCTTTTTCCAGCCACTTCATTGCCTGATCCTTGTCGCCCAAACCGACATACATCAAAGCAATCTCGGAAGCATTACCCGTGGATCGAGCCTTTAGATCATTCAGTATCCTTACTGCTTCGTTTCTTTTGTTCGATACGGCATAGGCGTAGGCCAGATTGGATGTGCAGGGGACGCTGCCTCCGGATAACTCGATGGCTTTGTGAAATTCTGCGATCGCCTCGTTGTAACTATGCTTTTGCACGAATGCCTGCCCCAGTTCATAGTGGCCAATGGCGAAATTAGGGTCCATGACTACGGTCTTGCGGCCTTGTTCTATCGCTTCATCATTCAAGTGCGCCACCAGAAGAATCTCCGCTATGTCGGCAGTAATGATCAGCGAGAGCGGGTCCAAGTTTTCCGCTTTCCTCATTTCGGCGACGGCTTCGCTATTCCGCCCCATCTCGCTCAAATGCCAGGCATACCAATGGTGAGCGGTTGCATAGCCAGGATTCAGTTCAATGGCTCGCCTGAATTCCCTCTCAGCAGATTCCCAATCCCAGTCGAAGACGTCCGAGGAAAATGCCAATGAAGTGTGAGCTTCGCTGAGGGTGTTGTCTAGCTCCAAAGCTTTAATCGCCGCAGCTTTGGCTTTGGGGTATGCTTCGTTCGGGGCTAGAACCCCGTACTCCCAGTCTCCCAATAAAGCGTAGGTGTCGGCCAAGCCAGAATAAGCTTGGGCGTAGTTCGGGTCCTCTCCGATTGCCTGCTTGAAATAAGCCAGCGCGACCTTCAGGCTGTCTGCCGTTCGCTTATTCCAGAAGTAACGCCCTTTGAGATAGGACTCGTACGCTTCTGGATTAACAACCTTTACG
>DATNLE010000109.1:0-7549 GCA_035603035.1 Candidatus Acidiferrales bacterium
CGAGGATCATACGTGTTCTGGTTGAGTGTTTCCCAACGGTTTCCGTGCAAGTCATAGTCGAAGGTGACGGTGGAAACCTCCGCCGCGGCGCCGTCATACGAAGCGCCTTTGTAATCATGAGGAGTGGTAGTGCCGCCAGAGAAATAAATTCGGTGATCCCGGTCAGCGCCGCCCCCGGCGATACCAAACCGCGCTGTGCCGGGATGAGCGGGCAGCTTGCTCCATTCAATCTTTGTAGGATCTTTATGATCGATCTTGCCTAGCCAGCAATCGTCAGAAGGCACGTAACGCGGGCCGCCCGCCGGCCCCGTCTTCGCGCCATCTACGACAACGATGGCTTCGTCGGCCACGCCTCCGGCCATACCGAAGGCGGGGGTGCCGGGGAACGGCGTAGCCTGAGTCCACGCATCTTTTTCGACGTCGTAGATTTGAACATTGTTCACCGGGCCGCCAGTCGACCGGCCACCGATCAAATAAACGAAATGATCATGGGTCACGCCCGTGACCGCGCTATCAACCGGAACCGGTATGTCTTTGCCGCGGGACCAGCGGCGGGCGCCCGGTTCGTAGACATTTACGTCGGGAACGGTTAGCTCCAGCCCCTGGTTATCCACGACATAGCCACCCATGAGGACCACCAATCCCTTGGCTCCATCGGCGGCTGCGTTCAAACGCCCTACGGGACCGGGAACGGAGCGGCCTTTGCTCCACTTTCCAGTGTGCGTCATGGTCATTATGTAAATCTGATTCGTAACGTCATCCCAGTTTTTCTTAGGGCCGACTCCCATCAGCGAAAAAAGTTCGAAGCCGCCCTTAAGGCTGGCGACTGCATTATTCGAGACTGCGGCAGGCATAGGCGGGAACTTTGGTTCGTCCTGCCCCCACGAGATCGCGGCCGACAATACGAGCAGGGTAAAGGCGGAAAGTTTTTTCATTGCAGAGATATTACCGCACAATCATCCCTGACGTTTCGCTGCCAAGTCCGGGTTCAGAAGCATATCCGGCGACGGTAGTCGCGGTAGGCATCACGAATGCCGCTTCTAAAATTCGGGCTCGCGGCGGGCGCGAAGCGTTTGCATGACCGCAATGGCGAGCACCCCCAGCCAGAGAACAGGCCGGTGAATCACCAGCACGAATCCTGCAAACAGCAAAGTTGCGAAAACATAGATGGGATTTCGTATTTCGAATAAATCCCGCGCGTCACTGGCCGGTGAGCCTCGGCTCTGAGGGAGAAGGATCTGCCGAGGTGATAGCGAGAGAGCGCAATCCCGCTTGAGCCACCGCCACCAATCCCTTGCCCATGGTGCGCTGCAAATCCCATGGGCCAGGAAACGGAAACCCGAACCAAAGCAGCGGGCAAATCACAAACATTTGCATACTGTAAAAAGATAGAATCTTCGGCCCTTCATCCCTATATTCCTTGTGGAAGGCTTATTTGATCAAACCTTGGCGCGCGGCGTGGATAAAGTCGGTATGAGCCGGAGTGCCGCCCGCGGCGCGCATCAGGCTGGCAATCTGTCCACGATGGTATGCCGAGTGAATCACGACGTGGGTCAATATGTCTTGCACGGCGCTGGTCCAGGGTTCACCTTTACTGTTTTTGTAAGTGACCTTCTCGGAGAGTCCCGCGGACGAAAGCTGGGCGAAATATCCATGCCAGAACCCAGCCAGTTCGGCCATTTGTGCGCTGCAATGATCCAAGGTGAGGTTAGGCCAGACGGGCAGGCTTTGAGGTTGCTGTCTGAGGCGCTCCAGCCACAAACGCTCGGCTGAGAGAATGTGCGCCAGAAGTTTCAGCGGCTGCGCGGCGGGTACTCCTGCTCCGTCGGCCTTTATCGCGGCCAGCACTTCGCCGTTAGCCCAGGCGTCGTAGGCAAATTGACGGCGCAGATTCTCGAGCAGATCCACGATTCGGTAACTCCAAAGTCGAACAGCTCGAAACTATGTGCGGAGCGCGGGGCGAAACTTTCGCAAATCACAATGTAGTCGGCGAATGCGCGATCTGCAACTCGGTTTTAACTGTCCTTTCACAATTCTCGGTTAGACTCATGGGTGCGATATTCTGAGTATCGGCCATCGCACGTTGCGCGAGTTTGAAATGCCGCTCACAATGCCACGCAAGTCTGCCTCATCGCGACCCATGCCGGAACAGTTGGGTGCAGGCGCTCAGCACAATCCGGAGATTGCAAAGAAAGCGGCGAAAAAGGGCCCCGCATCGCTTGACGATCTCGCCCGGACAGCACTCAAAGCGTTCCTGATCGCGCGCGACGCTGCCTCCAATGTGCCTGATCTGTTCACGCAGTCCTCGCGCATGGCGTTCCTGGCCATCAAGGAGTGCGAGCAGGAATTGGACGTGATCGAGCGCTACATTGATGAGCGGACACCCGCAGCCATCACTCGAGTGAATGAGGCGCGGGCGCGCCAGTTATTGACCAGCCTGAAATGCACAACCGATCTGGAACGCATCGGCGACTTGGTAATGAGCATGGCCATGCGAGTACAGGCGCGCACAGGCAAGATGGCAGCTTCTGATGTGCGCCAGTTGGTGGAGATGTCAGCGATCCTGCGCGAAATGCTTGATCTGGTTTATCGCGGATTCATCGATCTGGACCTGGAGCGCGCCCGCAAGGTTCTGCAAATGGACAAAGACATCGACCGCGTCTGTCATGGTCTGTTCCAGAAGCATCTCACCGAGCACGCCGCCCAGAGTAATCCCTTAAGCTTTGAAGTGCTCCTCATGGCGCAGGCTTTAGAACGTGCCGGGGATCACACGACTAATCTCGCTGAGGATCTTTACAGCTTGATTGAGGGCCGCAGTCTGCGGCATGCTCCCAAGAAGCGCGCCGCCCAATAGGACCAGTGCCACCCCTAAAATTTATCATTCGTTAACAAACTGGAAACATTCTTGCAACATTTGCAAAATACATTCAAAAGGAAACCAGACGAGAATGGCGTCTGGATGATTGACCAGCCGACATAGCCAACGATGCACCTTCCCATGGGAACTCACGAACCGCGAGGCGATTCGGGCACTGCAGGTGTGTCTCGCTCGCTCGTCTTCGTCGTCGAAGATGAGGAAGACATTGCCCGCCTGATCTCGCATAACCTGCAGGCCGCCGGCTTCGACGTGCAGAGCTTCGTCAGTGGCGCGTCGGTGGTTTCCGAAGCTTTGCGAGAAACGCCGTCGCTTTTTCTTCTCGACGTCATGTTGCCGGGTATGGATGGCTTTGAGATCTGCCGGCAGATTCGCCAGACTGCAACTCTTTCTGCCACCCCCATCATTTTTCTCACCGCAAAAACTGCCGAAGCCGACCGCGTGAAGGGACTCGAACTGGGCGGGGACGACTACATCACAAAGCCGTTCAGCCCACGGGAATTAGTGGCCAGGGTCCGCAGCGTGCTGAGAGGAGTGCGCCAACCGCCGGTGATGCCAGAAGTGCTGCGGGTGGGCGACCTCGAAATTGACGCATCATCGATGACGGTGCAAGTGGAGGGAAGGACAATTCTTACCACGGTGCGCGAGTTCCGTTTGCTGGAATATCTCGCGACTCACCTCGGCCGCGTGCTTACACGGGATCAATTGCTTGATGCTGTGTGGAAAGAGACCCCCTTTGTGACGCCTCGCTCCATCGATGTCTACGTCCGGCGGCTGCGAGAAAAGATAGAGATCGATCCTCGCCACCCGCGCTACTTAAAAACATTGCGCGGCATCGGCTACCGTTTCGAATCTCCGAGGTAGATACTTCGAATTAGAATCGTTTCTTAGCCTCGCTCCTTACCTTCACAGGGTTTGTTGGTAAGTTTCTAGCCCCCTTCCATGCTGTCTTCCACTTTGATTTATCCTGTCGTCTACCCGCAGCTTGACTAGTTATCAATGACCCGGCCCAAGCCACTGTGGAAAGCGGACAATCAAAAGGACCGCCTCTCTGAACTGACGGCGCAGTCGGATGATTCCGCGAAGGACAATTCCCTGCGCCGGGATGTACGCTCGCTCGGTGCGTTGCTGGGGCGCGTGTTGGTGGAGCAGGTAGGCCCGGAGTTATTTAACACTGTCGAAGAGTTGCGGCGCCTGACGATTCGGCATCGCGAGCGAGTGGCGCATAGTCCCTCTGCCGCGGCTCGCGGCGAACTGATGGCCAGAGCCCAGGCAATGATTTCACAAATGGACTTGGACCGCGCCTATCAGGTCACAAAAGCATTCGCAATTTATTTCGAGCTGGCAAATCTGGCGGAGACCAACCATCGCAAACGGCGACGCCGCGCCCGCCAATTGGAGCGGCTATCCACCCCCCTGCCCGGATCGTTTCACGGCACGGTGCTGCGCATGAAGCAAGCCGGGATTTCCGCGGAGACGGCGCTGGCGGCCCTTCGGCGGGTCATGGTTACTCCCGTATTCACAGCCCATCCCACCGAGGTAGCGCGGCAAACGGTGCTGCTGAAGCGTCGCCGCATCGCCGAACAACTGGAGCGGCTGGATCGTCTTCCCCTCACCGTGGACGAAGCCTTGCGTTGCGAACAGATTATTCATGCTGAAATTTCTGCGCTCTGGCAAACTGACGAAGTTCGTCAGACCAAACCCACGGTGCACGACGAGATTCGCATGGGACTGCGCTATTTCCGGCTTTCGCTGTTTGAAACCCTGCCCCGAATTTATAGCGCGGTCGCGGAATCGATTCGCGATGTGTACGGCAGGGTTGTCGAAGAGTCAGAGTTGCCGACGCTGGTCAGCTTCGGATCGTGGATCGGCGGCGATCGCGATGGCAATCCGCTGGTGAAGCCAGAATGCGTGAGAGATGCCCTGGAACTGGCGCGGGCCGTGATTCTCCGCGAGTACATCCGCGGCGTCGAATTCTTGAGTGATTGCCTGAGTTCATCGTCGCGCCAGGCGCGCGCGTCGGAGGAAATTCTTTCGCAGCTTGCGCAATACGAGCGCTCCCTGCCCGGTGCGAAGATGCTCTGGGGTCCGGGCAACAGCGTAGAACATTATCGGCGTTTCCTGTCCTACGTGGTTCATCGCCTGCAGTGCAGCCTCGAAGGCTTGGGCACCAGGGGTGCGTATGCGGATGCAACGGAATTTGAATCCGATCTGGTTCTTCTGCGACAGAGCCTGATGTCAAATCGAGGACAGAGATTGGCGGAGGCGTTTGTCGATCCACTGTTGCGCCAACTGCGGACGTTCGGCTTTCATTTGCAGGTTCTAGATATTCGACAGCACGCGCGGGTTCACGCCGAAGTTCTGCGAGAAATTAATACGATGAAAATCGACGTTAGAAAGAACGAAACCAGAAACCCGGAGGGAAGAAAGAGAAAAGCGAGAAAGGCTGAACTACGGGAGTCCGGCCCGGCCTTGGCGGCAAATGCTGCCATGCCCGAAAGCGCCGAGGTGGGATCTCCTCAGACCCGCGAATTAATCGAGACCTTCCACGCCATCCGGCAACTCAAGCAAACTTATCCCGCCCAATCTATCCGTCAGTACATTATTAGCGGGGCGGAGGCCGAGGACGACGTTCTCAATGTGGTCCGTCTGCTGAAAGCTTGCGGAGTAAGTCTGGCAAGTTCTAATGAAGATCCAGGACTGATGCCGGTGCCGCTCTTCGAGGCGATTCATTCTTTGCGGGCCGCCGGCGATGTGATGCGCCGTCTGTGGCAGCATCCGGAGTATCAACCCCTGCTCAGTTCCTGGGACCGGTGGCAGGAGGTAATGCTGGGCTATTCCGATTCCAACAAAGATGGCGGAATGCTGACCAGCACGTGGGAGTTGTACAAAGCGCATCGGGATCTGCATCGAGTCGCGGACGAATGCGGAGTAAAACTGCGGCTCTTTCACGGGCGCGGAGGCACGGTGGGGCGGGGCGGCGGGCCGACGCATTCGGCGATCCTGGCGCAGCCGGAAGGATGTTTTTCCGGGCGTATACGCATCACCGAGCAGGGAGAAGTTCTCAACTGGAAGTATGCCGATGCGGTGCTGGCGGAATGGAATCTGGAACTGATGATTGCCGCCAGTCTGGAAGCGCTCATTCGTCCCGAGCAGCAACCAAAAGATCAAGCGCGCTGGGAAGAGGCGATGGAGGAAATGTCGTCGGAAGCCTTCCGCGTTTATCGGCGCGATATTGCGGAGAATGCCGACGTGCTGGAGTATTTCGAGCAGGCAACGCCCGTCCAGGAATTGGATGCGGCTCGCATCGGCTCACGGCCATCACGCCGGGCCAAGGGCCGGCACCTCGAAGATCTGCGCGCTATTCCATGGGTGTTTGGATGGATGCAGAGCCGTCACGCCGTTCCAGCATGGTACGGAGTAGGGCACGGGCTGCAGAGTTTTGCAAAAAAGGGAAGAAGCCACGAGCGCTTGCTGCGTGAAATGTTGAAACATTTCTCTCTGTTTGCGGATCTGGTACGCAACGTCGAACTCGGGATGGCTAAGGCCGATCTCCACATTGCCCGTGTTTATTCGGGATTGGTAAGGAACGAGGCGCTGCGCACACGCGTCTTCGCAATGCTGGAAGGTGAGTTTCTGCAGTCGAAGCGAGTGATCTTGAGCGTCTCTGGTCAGCGCGAGTTGCTGGCCCGTAATCGCGTACTGGCGCGCTCAGTCCATCTCCGCAATCCCTATGTGGATCCCATGAGCCTGATCCAGGTCGAACTTTTGCGCCGCAAACAGCAGGGCCAAGACCGGGCAAAGCTTGAGTATCCCCTGGGCGCGACCATCAACGGCATCGCGGCTGGACTGCACAATACCGGGTAAACTCAAATGCCGGCAAACTCAAGAGCCCCCGAAACATTTGGGCGCTAACTATGCGGCTGGCAGCCCGTCTGTAGTATGTTGTTAGCCGGCCATTGCCATTCTCGCTCCAATTGCGACAGATCCACCAAAGAGGCGCTATGTCTATTTCCAGAATCATTCTGTGTCTGTTCCTGATTTTGCCCCTGGTTCTGCTCGGGCAAAACCCCGCTCCACCTACGGCCGCCAGCGCCGCTGTTACAGCTGACAAGACCACAGTTCCCAAGCTCGATCACTTCGACCCGGACCTGGTCGACAAGACGCTGAATCCTTGCGACGACTTCTACAAGTACGCCTGCAATAAATGGATTGCCGCCAATCCCATTCCGGCCGATCAGGTCTACTGGAGCACTGGCGGTGGTCTGGAAATGTGGAACGACAACGTACTGCGGGAGACGTTGCAAGCGGCGAGTAAGAATGATTCCACGCGCAGCACCGTGCAGCAGAAAATCGGTGATTATTGGGCCGCGTGCATGGACGAGAGTGGCATCGAAGCGGCGGGCATGAAACCTCTGCAGCCGGAATTGGACCGAATCGCTGGGCTGAAGTCCAAGAAAGAAATCACTCTGGAAATTGCCCATCTACACCACGCGTTCCCGGGCGCATGGGAGGCATCCGATAATCAAACGAACGCCCCCTTTTTCGGTTTCAGCGGCGGGCAAGATTATGACGACGCATCTAAGGTGGTCGCTCAAATCGACCAGGGCGGCATGAGCCTTCCCAATCGCGACTACTACATCAGCACTGATGAGAAGTCAGTGGAGACTCTTA
>DATNLE010000118.1:0-8916 GCA_035603035.1 Candidatus Acidiferrales bacterium
CGCCGACCCGACCGTTCATCGTGCCGCTCACCGTCATGCCCACCGCGCGCCAGGTTCCATCGCTGACGCCGACGCCGACGCTGAACCCGAACACCGGAGCCGGAGAAGTCCGCGCCGCAGCTTTTCAAGCACCGGGCATTAGCATGAGCCGATTCCCGGTTGTGCCTCAAACGTTGTATCAGTTCAATCAAAGACAGTTCACCACGAGCCAGCACCCCGATCTGCCACCGCAGACCATTTGGGGATTTGACGACGGTACCGGGCCGCGCAGCCCCGGGCCTACGTACCAGGCGTTCTACGGTAAGCCGCAGATCACGCGAAACATCAACTCGCTGCCCTCGATTACCGAGGTGAACAACACCGGATTTGGCATGGCCTCGGTGAGCACGCACCTTCACAACGCGCATAACCCTTCGGAGAGCGACGGCAACCCGTGCGACTTCTATACGTCCGGGCGTTTCTGCGATCAGTACTATCCCAATGTGTTGGCAGGATTCAATTCGACCAACGAGCCCAATGGTGACATCAATGAGTCGTTGAGCACGCTTTGGTATCACGATCATCGCGTCGATTTCACGTCACAGAACACCTACAAGGGCCTCGCCGGGTTCTACTGCCTGTTCAATCAATTTGACACCGGCAACGAAGAAACCGGATTCCGGCTGCCCAGCTTTCCGGAGTTCGACATTCCGTTGTTGTTTGCCGACAGAACTTATGACCCGCACAGCGGCGACCTTGTATTCGACCTGTTCAACTTGGATGGCATTCTGGGCGATAAATTCTTGGTGAATGGCCAGATCCAGCCATTCTTCGAGGTCTCGCCCCGGCGTTACCGCTTCCGCTTGTTGGACACCGGACCGTCGCGCTTCTATGAATTCTTTCTCACGGGGGGTGTTGCCGCGGGAAGCCCCAATACCAATCCGTTCTGGCTGATCGCCACTGACGGCAACCTCATACCGGCGCCGGTGCAGGTGACCAGCGTTCGCATTGGTCCTGCGGAGCGCGTCGATATCATCATCGACTTCAGCAAATTTACCCCCGGGACCACGCTCTATTTGGAAAATCGGCTCAACCAACTGAACGGTCAGGGGCCCGCTGCGGTTGATAGCCAAGTCGCTCCGCAGAACAGCACGACCACGGAATGCAGCCTGGTGCTCAACAACAACCAGCCGGCGATTAAAGCAGCGGGCGCGGGCAATTTGGTACTGCAGTTCCGGGTGACCGGTCCGCAGGTTGTCGATAACAGTGTGAATCCGGCCAGCAAACCGAGCTTCTACCAACTGCCAAGCACCACTGCCGCGCCACGGATTGTGCGCACCTTCAAGTTTGATCGACTGAATGGTCAGTGGTCCATCAACGGCCAATTCATGGACTGCAACACGTTCCGCTTCGCGGTCCAGCAAAACAGTGTGGAGCAATGGCTGCTCACAAACTTGACGGGCGATTGGACACATCCGGTACACATCCATTTAGAGGAGCATCAGATCCTCACGCGCAACCGCGTGCCGCCCACCGTCGCCACCGATATGGGACGCAAGGATGTGACGCAGTTGCATCCGAACGAACGAGCACAGCTCTTCTTCCGCTTCCGCGATTGGGTCGGCAAGTACCCGATGCACTGTCACAACGTGGTGCACGAAGATCACGCCATGATGGCGCTCTGGCATGTGGTGGCTGAGGGCGACGATATCAACGTGCCATAAGGAGATCGGGCAATGAATGCACTATCAAGAAGAGAGATGTTGGGGATGCTGGGAATGGCTCCCTTGGCCGTTGGAGGTGTGGGAGGTCTGGCCCGGACGGCGTACGGCGAGACATCCGCCGCCGCTGCCGCTCCTGGCGCCCCAAAAACCATCGCGGGCAGGGCGCGCGCGCGCATCCAGGAACAGCACCTTCCGAATTTGCCGCTGATCACCCATGAGGGAAAACGGGTCCTGTTTTACGATGACTTGGTCAAGAACAAGAACGTCAGCATGAATTTCTTTTATGCGAACTGCGACGAGATTTGCCCTCTCGTCATGGCCAACCTTGCGAAGGTACAGCGGCTGCTGGGCAAACAGGTAGGCCGCGATTTGTACATGTACTCCTTCACGCTGAAACCGACGGAGGACAGCGTCGATGACCTGCGCGAGCATCGCAAGATGCTGGGTGCCCTGCCGGGCTGGACGTTTTTGACCGGCAAGCCGGAAGACATCGAGACACTTCGCGCGGCGATCGGATTTAAGTATCCGGATCCGGCCATCGACGCGGACAAGACGCAGCACATCGGCAACATCCGTTACGGCAATGAACCGCTGATGTTGTGGTCGGCTTGTCCTGGTATGGCTCACGCAGACTGGATCGCAGAAACGCTGCAGTGGATGATCCACCCGCAGGTCGACAGAGTTCAGAAGTCCTAGAGGCAAGTCCACCAGGTATTGGGAATTGGCTACTGGAGAAAGGAATCAAGCAATGAAGACCATACGCGAACGAACTTCGATGGTTGTTTTTGCGGTCATGGCGATGATGGGAGTCGCGTTCTTGGCAGCTCCCAATCTGGCAAACTCCCAAACGACCACTGCGGTCTCCGGTGCGGCGTCGTTCAACCCGCCACCGTGCGACTACAAAGATCAGTTTTACATGGACAACGGGCTCGACCCGACCCAAGTGGTGGGTCGTTTCGGCAGCGCGAGACTGACCGGTCCGCCGGCGACCGGGAACCAGGTCAACTGGGTGGCGGACAGTACCTGCAGTCAGCGAGATCCGGATCGCAGAAACTTCCGCATTCTGGCAATTACCGGCGGGTTTCCGGATGATCAAAGCGGCTCGCCCACCGAATTCATTACCATTCTGGGCTTCGTGACCAATCAAAATCTCATACCTTCCGGGATTAATGCCTTTGAGACCACGTACTCGCGCAACGTCGGCGCGATCAACGGTGGCTTGGACGGTGATCAGCAAAATCCGGGTGAAACGATTTCCATTGTCAACAGTGCGAATCCGCGCAGCATCACCATGCAAAACCTGGTCAGCAACTTTGAGGCCTACCCGGCGCCAAAACAACGCTTGGCCAACGGCCAGATCGCACTCAATCCCTGCCAGGCTGATATGGTCAGTCCGCTGGCGCCCGCTCAACCTTGCTTCGATCTGAGCACTGTGAACGCGGTATTTACCCCCGCCCTCAGGCAAGACTGGCGATTCGCGACCAATCGCAATGCGATCGACGGCAGCGACAATAACTGCATCAGCAATAACCCCGCGGTGTGTACGCCTCCTAACGGAACCGGCTCGGCGCCACCGCAGAGCGACAGCCCTTTCGGCTATTTCTGCGACGACCTGCTGGGGATGTGGATCAACTCCTTCTTTTGGTACACGGTCGATCCGGCAGATCATACGAGCCCGTTGGGCAAGACGTGCACCCCGATCTTGAAAAAGTTGGGTCAGCAGAATGGCCTCACCCCGGACGGCACGCCAATCGTCAAGACGGGCGACGAGCTGGACAATATATTGGAAGCCAATGGGTGCGCGGCGGAGGGTCAGTTGGCATTCGACGGCTCCGACGGGGGCGCGATCTGGCTGGTGTGCCCCGCGATTCCAGATCCGCGCGCAGGGGCCATTTCAGCTGATGCGTTCTTGGACCAGGCACACAACAGCAATGGCACCGTTCAGAACATCGGTCTGCTGGAGAACTTTCTCAGTTTGCAAATCTTTGGAGTGTTCTTCACGCAACTGGAGTCGAGTCAACAAAGCCAAATAACCGCGCAAGCGGTCAAGCAGCAGTAGCGCCAGGCAGGCGAAATTCAGCGAGCCCCGGACGGCGCGAAAAGCGCCCTCCGGGGTTAATATTGTCCTAAGCGATTATCGAGATGCCGAACGCAAAGGGAACACGAGTCTCTCGCCGGGATTTCAATAAACTGGCCGCGAGCACGGCGGCCGTCGGCCCCTTTTTCCTCTTTTCCGGCCGCGCCGGCGCCACTCAGAAAACGCTGAAGATCGCCAAGTGGTCGCATTTTGTGCCGCAATTCGATCCCTGGTTCGAGAATATCGCTAGAGAATGGGGTCAGCAGCACGACACCCAAGTCACGGTTGAGAATATCCCGGTCGAGAAAATCAGTGCCGTGGCTTCGGCGGAGGTCAAGGCCGGCAAGGGGCACGATGTATTCATTTTTCCGTGGCCTCCTGCGCAGTACTATCAACATGCGGTTGATCATACGGAGATCTACCAGCGGGTAGCCGGCAAGTACGGCGCGATTCCCCAGATTGCGTACCGCTCAACGTACAATGTTAAGAACAAGCAGCACTTCGCTTTTGCGGATTTCTGGGCGCCTTCACCATTGCACTTTCGTCAGGACTACTGGGCGAAAGTAGGGATGCCCTTGGGTCCCGGGCATTACGGCAGTCTGTACGGCGGCGGCAAACGGTTGCGCGATGAATTCCATATCCCCTGCGGCCTGGCTTTTACGCCCACGCTGGAAGGCAATATCACCCTCCACACCATGCTCTACGCGTTTCGTGCGTGGATACTCACTGGCAACGACGAGGTGGTTTTCAATCGAAATGTGTTCGCCGGAGTCGCCTTAAAATACCTGCAACAACTCTATCGGGAGACCGGCACGCCCGATCAGCTGAGTTGGCAACCCGGAGGCAGCGTCCAGGCCATGTTGGCAGGCAAGACCTCCTGTGCGATCAATGCCATCAGCCTGCTACGCGCGGCGGAAGAGCAGGACGCGGAGGCGGCCAGCAAGATTTGGATCCAGCCGCCACTTCTCGGCCGCAGCGGCATGGGCGTAACCGCTCTTCCGCATATCACCAATTGTTCTCTCGTTTGGAGCTTTGGCCAAAATCAGGATGAGGCCAAACAATTTGTGGCTGATCTCATCGACAGTTCCAGAACGGGCTACGCGGCGAGCTTGGGATTTAACTTTCCGACGTATGCTAAAACTGTTCCCGACTTGATCGTGCACCTTGGCAAGGATCCGCAGGCCAACCCCCACGATAAATACCTGCTGCTCAAGGATGCGCTGCATTGGACGCCGAATCTGGGCGTTCCCGGATTTGCAACGCCGGCGTTTATGGAGGTGTTCAACAGCTTTCTGATTCCCAAAATGGTGCAGCGAGTTCTCAAAGGGCAGAGCAGCCCGGAAGACGCTGCTGCGGCCGCCGCCGTGGAAATCCAGCGCATTGCCGATAAATGGCAGCAAGTCAATTGATGGCGGATCAATTGATGGCAGATCAAGAGGGGTCCAAGCCTTGAAACTCCGAATGCTCACACCGGCGTTGCTGGGACTCGTGTTTTTAACCTCGAAGTTCTCTCCGGCGGCAGCACCCTTGCCGCGTGTCTCTCCTGATTTCAGCATTAACGACCTCAGCGGCAAGAGCACGTTGTTGTCGAGCTTCAAGGGCAAGGTCGTCGTGCTTGAATTCCTGTTCGTCAAGTCGCAGCACTGCCTGCGAGTTGCGCAGATGCTGAACAAGCTTCAGGCTGAACTCGGCCCACGCGGTTTTCAAGCCGTTGGCGTTGCCTTTGATGCGCCCAATGCTGCTCTCACCGGAGGTCAATATGTAACTGCCATGGCGGATTCCCTGATGCTGACCTACCCCGTGGGATATGCGCAAAGAGCGGGCGTGGATACGTATCTCGGCCGGAGCGGAAACGATCTGCTGAGCATCCCTCAAATAGTCGTGATCGATCGCATGGGCACAATTCGTGCCGCCACAGGAGGCGGCCCTAATCCGAGCTTGGAAGATGCGAATTCTTTGCGAACGCTCGTGGATTCTCTGCTGAAAGAATCTGGACCGACGAACGGAAAGGCTAAACAGTGAGCTTGGCGAAGCACCAGCGCGCACCCAAAACCGCTAGCCTGTCTTGCGCGCTTCAATTTCGATGGCCTTGGCGATCTTCACGGCGGTCTCTGCTATTTCCGTGATTCGGGAGGCGACGAGCCCGGCAAACTTGTCGTAGTGGGCCGCTGCCATTCCGCCTGCAATACTGGCGGCTGCCTGAATAAGTTGTGCTTGTTCCATAGTAGAATTTCCGACGTCGTTTTGTGAATTGAAGGGTGACTTTCCGCCCCGTCGCCGCATTCGCGCGCGGTCATTCTCGTGGGCGTGGGTCAAGTGTAGGGCTGGCGCTGATAATTGGCCAATGCCCTTGATGCTGGAGCTGCTCCATCCACGCGCAGGTTTGCAGGGGACTGCGGTCGTTCACCGATGATTGGCGGCATTTCGCCGAAAATCGGGTGATGCTTGGGCGCTCTTGGCGCACCATTCAATCCATGGAACAACGAATGGAGCGCCCTGAGATGAGCACGCGATCTAGCGATCCCTTCACAGCCGGCCTGCTGATCGGGGTTGCCCTGGTTACCGCGGGCGTACTGCTACTGCGGCAGTCCGGGGACCTCTCGCATACCGTCGCTCTTGCGCAGAGCTGGCCTCTGTTCGTCATTGTGCTAGCCTTCGCGCAGATGGTTGCGACGGTGAGGGAGCGTCATCAGCAAGGCTGGGGTCTGCTGCTGGCGGGGAACTGGTTGCTTGCCAATACGATGACGAGTTGGGCCTATATCCAGATCAGCCTTCCGGTGCTGCTGGCTGGATTGGGTTTGATTAGTATTATTCGCGTGTTACGCGATTGCAGCGGACACTTACATGAGGATCACCGTGCCACCCGATAATCGCAGCCTCACGCCGAAATTCGTCATCGGCGCTTGTCTTGTCCTGATGGGGGTGGTGCTGGCTCTCGAACAGCTCGGCCTCCTCGAGGCCCATCATCTGCTGCGCTTTTGGCCGGCCGCGCTCATCATCATCGGCCTGGTTATGCTTCAGCGCACGGAGAAGCACAGTGCGCTGCGCGCTCTGCTGCTCATCGTCATCGGCGGCTGGCTATTGCTCAACACCCTGGGCTGGGTGAGCCTCGACCTTTGGGAATTCATCGTGCCTCTCGTGTTGGTCTTAGTGGGCGCCAGAATCATGATGCGCAATTCTGGTAGCCGCTCCGGCGCTTTGCCGCCGGCCCCGCCTGGCGCGGGCTCCCCCTCCGGCACCGCTCCGACGGGCCAGGGCCCGAGCGGCTTCGATGCCCCACCCGTGGGTTCCAGTGAACCGGTGCATGCGTCGTTATTTTCGCTCCTTGGCAGCAGCAAACGCCGTTGGGGCAGGTCCGTTTTCCGCGGCGCAGAGACGACAGCATTCATGGGTGGATGTGAACTCGACTTGCGCGATGCGTTGATGAGTCCCGGCGAGCTCGCAGTGGTCGATGTATTCGTCCTCATGGGCGGCGTGAGCATTTTCGTTCCGCCGCACTGGACCGTCTCGCAGGAAGTCGTGCCCTTAATGGGCGGCGTGCATGATAAGTCGCACTCCGTGCCCTCCAATCCGGCGCAGCATTTGTTGGTGCGTGGCACGGTGATCATGGGCGGCGTCGAAATTAGTAATTGAATGCATCCCATCCTCGCAGATGCGAAACAGCTTGGACTATATTTATTGGGCTGTCTTCCCATCGGCGTTGTGTTGATCATCGGTTTGGGTCGCCAAGGCGCCTGGGTTACGGCAGCGGTCTTCTTTTTGCCGCTGATGCTGATCTATGCTTTCATTGGGCTGTCCGCCTTTTACCTGTGCCGCGCCTTTCCGATAAGCAGGGAAGAGCGGACATGGCGGGCTGTGCCGGCCTTTGTCAGTGCGGCCGCGACGGTGGGTGGTCTATGCGTGGCTCTTGCCTTCGGTTGGGCTCAGTTGCTGGAGTCGCTCAACATCGGCCTGCAGCCAGAGGTGTATTTGGCGCAACCCTGGCTGCTTTTTGTCGTGGGGGCACTGCTGTTTTGGCTTGCGATTGCGTTTCATTACGTTTTGATCGCGTCCAATGCATCGCAGAATGCCGAGCGACGCTCGCTGGAGGCCGGCCTGCTGGCGCGCGAAGCCGAACTCAAGGCATTGCGTGCGCAGCTGGATCCGCACTTTCTCTTCAATAGCTTGAACTCGATCAGTTCGCTAACCGGCCGCGATCCGTCTGGTGCGCGCAAAATGTGTCTGCAGCTCGCGGAATTTCTGCGTGACACCCTGCGGCTCGGGGCGGCGCAGAGAATCTCGTTGCAAGAGGAGCTAAATATCGTGGAGCGATACCTCTCCATCGAGCAGGTACGACTCGGCGCCAGACTCAATGTGTGCAAGGAGACCAGCCCGCACGCCTTAAGCGCCAAGGTGCCCGCGCTGATCCTTCAGCCGCTGGCCGAAAACGCGGTCCTGCACGGCATCGCCCACTTGCTCGAGGGCGGTACGGTCACGATTAGGGCGCTAAGAGAGCATTCGATGCTGGTGGTGTCGGTGAGCAATCCTTGCGATCCGGATCGTCCGCGCAACAAACGCGCCGGTTTGGGTCTTTCTTTGGTGCGCCAGCGGCTTCAATCGCAGTTTGGCCTTGCAGGCCAGCTAGAGACCCTCGAGGAGCGGGGCGAGTTTACCGCGAAGCTCAGTTTGCCATTTGAAGCCCCGGAGGGGATGCCCGCAAATGCCACCGCCTAAGCTATTAACCGTCGTCATAGTCGACGACGAAGCACCTGCACGTGCCCTCATCCGGGAATATTTGGAGCTGCATTCCGACGTGCAGGTGGTAGCCGAATGCACCAATGGCCTCGAAGCGGTGAAGGCGGCCAACGAATTGCGGCCGGATCTTTTGTTTCTGGATATTCAGATGCCGAAATTGGACGGCTTCGAGGTGCTGGATTTAATTGGTCGCGATGCTGCAGGCGTCGTGTTCACCACGGCCTACGACGACTATGCATTGCGCGCGTTCGAGGTGCACGCGGTGGACTATCTGCTCAAGCCATTTGGGCCCGAGCGTTTTGCCGAGTCGCTGCAGCTGGCGCGCTCGCGCATCGCTCAGCGTCAGCCCATTCCTGCGCGGGAGCTGCTCGAGGCGCATCGCGAGGGCACCGCCATTGATCG
>DATNLE010000206.1:0-5179 GCA_035603035.1 Candidatus Acidiferrales bacterium
GCCTGGGAGAGCAATTGCAGCGATCGGTTGACCGTAGCGTCTTCTGCTTCCTTTTCTTCTTCGCTGCCACTCACGCAACGGCTCGAGATTCTTGACGACCTGGTAGAACACTACAAGCGCGGAGGCGAGAAGGGCCGGCTCATCGATCCCACTTGTCTCACATGGCGAGCGCAGAAAAACTATCAGGTCTCTGCGCCCGGTACCCGCAAATTATGCAGAGGCTCGGACTCACTGAGTTCTCGGCGTTCTAGTGAATCGTTTGAAGTGCATGTCCGCGATTCCTGCTGGTTACATCGGTGACTTATTGCGACGGCGGCCGTGGCGGCAAGTGCGCACCCATATTCTTCGGCGGAGGTGGAAGAGGCGGCGGACCAGCGCCGCGGTCTAGGGAATTGCGGCGATTCTGTTTTCGCGTCGCGAAGGCCAAGGTCTGTCGGAAAGCCCTCAACCTTTAACCGACGCTGTATCTCTGTTCCATACGCTGTGCCTTCAGTTCAGAACGCGGCATAGAAACTTGGGTCAGGGGAACGCACACGGAAAGTTCTCGGGGCCAAACGGCTGATCCGCCAATTGCGAAATTGCTTCTTCTATTTCAACGGCGTTCAAATGTCCGCCCCTTCCGCTATAACCACCTGGCTCATGCCGCCCCTGTCTCGGGATAAGCCCATTTTTCCTAGCTCGTTACCGTTTCGGAGGCTGTCGTCCCGTTCGACTCACGACCACTCAGAATAGCACTCAGGTATTCGTATGCCCTGAAGTTGTCGCATAGCCGCCCGGCATACTTCCAAATGCCACTCGCGAGATTGTCGAGGTTGGCTTTATTGAGAGAGAGCGACATCTGAACTTTCCACTAGCACGAAAGCATAATCACTATTGATCTTCACCCGCGCGGCGACTTTGTAACATAGCCCCAATATTCCGGTCGAGTACACCTGCTCCTAAATGGGCCACAGCGAGCCTTATGGAGAGAAAGTTACTTGCTGGTAGGGTTCGCCCTTGTGGTGACGGCTGACTTCGATCGTCACTTTCCGGTCCAGACGTTTTAGAAAGTCGAGCAGTTTGTCCGTTGTGAAGCGGCTGAAATGCCCGTTCATCAGGTGCGACACGTCGGGCTGGGCAATGCCCAACACGTCGGCGATTTCGCGTTGTTTCAGTTTCTTGTCTTCAAGGATTTTGAAGACAAGGAATCCGATCTGAGCGCGCGCCAAGAGTTGGTCAGAGTCTTTGAGACCCAGATCCGCGAAGACGTTTCCGGAGCCCTCTTCGAACTCAATTGGTTTTCGCTTTTTCGTTTTCATGTGCCAACTCCTGTGCTTCGGTGTATCGCTTCTTGATCAAGTCAACGTCCCGCTTCGGGGTTTCAATGCCTTTCTTCGATTTCTTCTGAAAGGCGTGCAAAACATATATTCTCTTGCCAATCTGCACGGCCAGGACCACCCGATAGGCGTCCGAGGCATACCGCAGCGCAATCTCCAGAACCCCGCTGCCAACACCCAAGAACGCCTTGGCATCCTTTGGCATCCCGCCGAACTGAATGAGCTGCAGCTCATCGCCCAGCAACTTTTGCGCGCCGTCCGGAAAGTCCCGAAGGTTGTTTTTCGAGTTCCCCATCCAGACGACGGGCCGTAGTACTGGAGGTTTAAGCCTGTCCAAACCACACCTCATCAATATATAGTAAACTTACTATAATGTCAAATCTGACAAAGTTAAGCAGTTTTGCTTATCACTCTACAAGGTTCCCAGACGGTGTGAATGCGCAATTGTGCCTGCCGAAAACTCCGTCCGAACTGAAAACGCAGAGGTTCCGAGCATTCATGAGATCCTGGGCTCAATCGAAACGGTGGATGCGGCCGGTTCCCAGCAGATGGAGTCTGATGTAGCGGGTTTTCGTCCTACCTGTAGCTGGCGAGAGGCTTTCGACAACGATTCGCTACTACTGGACGAACCGGCGGAAGAAGCTGTCTTGTTTCCACTCCGGGCAGTGATCGGCGTCGGCGACACGCAACGCCAAATCTTCGAGGATGGCATTGAATTGCGCGGCGGCCGGGAGGTCGACAGGCTGGCTCAGGTCATCTGAGGGCGCGTGATAGCGCTCGGCATACCAGGCCTTGAAGATTTTCTCTTCCGGTGTGCCGGGAATGTAACCGAACTTGAACGCAAGCGACGGAACACCCTTCTTAATGAAGCTATACTGATCGCTGCGGATGAACCGATTGTGATCCGGTTCCTTGTCGGCTTGTACCTGTACACCTGCCTGTCCGGCAACCGCACGCGCGTCGTCGCCCAAGGTGGATTCGCCGAGCCCCTGGATCTCGAGGTATTTCAGCGGAAAGAGCGGGAGGTACATATCCATGTTGAAATCGGCGACGACGGTGCCGGGCACGGTGGGATGCGCGGCGAAATACTGGGAGCCAAGCAAACCCTTTTCTTCGCCTGTGACAGAAAGAAACACAATCGAGCGCTTTGGTTTTGTTCCTGAATCTCTCATCGCCCGAGCAATTTCAATCAGCGATGCGTCACCCGAGGCGTCGTCCATCGCGCCATTGTAGATGCGGTCGCCGTTCACCGGCTCACCGATCCCGAGGTGATCGAGGTGCGCGCTAATCACGACATATTCCTTCTTGAGGTCTGGATCGCTGCCAGGGAGAACTCCAACGACATTCTCGGACTTCGCTTCCGAGCGAGTCATTCCCACGCGCGCATGAACCTTCACAACAAGTGGAAAGTGCGGCAGAGGCTTATCTGCGTTAAGCGCTGCGAGAATCTCCTGGAAGGTGTGGCCGCTGCCCGCAAAGAGCATGTTGGCACGTGCGGGATTAAACACGATGCCCACTTGAAGCGGAGGTGGGACATCCTGACCTGGATCGCGCAGTTCCATCCTCAGCTGGAACCGTGACGCAGCAACCCGCGACCAGGGGACCTCTATACTCTTGGGATTTGGTATGGCAATGGTGCCGATGGCTCCTGCCTTCAGAAGCGCCTTCCGGCGTTCGTCACCCGATTGGTAGTGCGCTTTGATCGGGCCGGACATGTCCGCAGGGCCACCGGTAACAAACACCACGATTTTTTCCTTCACGTCCTGGCCGGCCAAATCGTCGTAGTTCAGTTCGGGGACGGTGAGCCCGTAGCCGACAAACACGGCGCTGGCTTCGACGTTCTCCGCCGCGTGCCAGTTGACGCCGAGCACGGCATCGTCGCCGAGTTTCACGGCTTGCGCTTTTCCGCCGCCGAGCAAATCGAGCGAGCAGCGAGTTTCGTCAATTCGTACAACGTAAAAATCCATGGGCTGACGATAACCCTCGGTGCCAGCAGGTTGCAGACCCACGGCACGGAATTGCTCAGCCATGTAGTCGGAGGCTTTTTCGTAACCACGGCTGCCGACGTCGCGACCTTCCAGGTTGTCGTCTGCGAGAAACTGAATATGCGACCACCAGCGTTGGCCGGCTGCATCTCCGGTAGCGCTTTGCCCCAAAGCGTACCTGCCAGCCAAAGTCAGTGCGAGGCAAACAACCAGGCACTTGAGTCGTTTCACGTAAGATGACCTCCGGCTCCAGAGTCGAAATGTGAGACGCGCCCCCAGATGTGCAAATCTGTCACCGCCGCACGCCAAGGAATCCATTCTAGACCGTGCCACAGGAATGGGTGGCCTTTCTTGCGGACGCACCAAACTCGGAGGATGCTACTACATCGAACACTGGGCCCTTTCACGCCCTCAAGGTCGCCGGATTGAGTCCGAAGTCGGCTCTCTCTCGCGCGAGGAGATCAATGGAGGATCTCTCCAAAGCCAGTTTCTGGCCAACTTCCGGTTTGCCAACCACTTTCCAATGATCCCATCGTTCGTGACGATTACTAGCTGGTATCCCATTGTTCTCAATTGACTAGCCTACGGCTCCCCCGTAGCATTACTGCCATTCCGGTATTCCTTTCGGCACCATGATCGACCAAACCGTCTCTCACTATCGCATTGTCGAGAAACTGGGCGGCGGCGGTATGGGTGTCGTCTTCAAGGCCCTCGACATTAAGCTCGGTCGCTTTGTCGCGCTCAAATTCCTACCCGATGATGTAGCCAAAGACCCGCAGGCACTAGCCCGCTTTCAACTGGAAGCCAAATCCGCATCCGCGCTCAATCACCCAAACATCTGCACCATCCATGAGATTGATGAGCAGGAAGGCAAAGCGTTCATCGTGATGGAGTATCTCGACGGTGTGACGCTCAAGCATCGCATCGGCAACCGTCCAATGGACACGCACGTGATGCTCTCTTTGGCCATCGAGATCGCTGACGCCTTGGATGCGGCCCATAGCGAAGGGATCATCCACCGGGATATCAAGCCTGCCAATATTTTCGTCACCAAGCGCGGACACGCAAAGATTCTCGACTTCGGCCTGGCGAAGGTGATCCAAACCGGAGCGAGCGGTCACGAGGCCGAGACCCTCGCCTCCGAAGCGCGGCACCTCACCAGCCCCGGGACCATGCTGGGCACGGTGGCCTACATGTCGCCGGAGCAGATCAGGGTCCAGGAACTGGACGCGCGCACCGATCTGTTCTCGTTCGGCGCGGTGCTGTATGAAATGGCCAGCGGTAGGATGCCTTTTGAAGGATCAAGTTCAGGAGAGATTTGCGGAGCGATTCTGCACCAGGAACTTTCATCTGAAATAAGCCAACAGATTTCTCCGGCTCTAAGTTCCGTCATCCGAAAGGCGCTAGAGAAAGATCGCAACCTGCGGTATCAGAGTGCAGCCGAGATGCGTGCCGACTTGCAACGGCTAAAACGGGATACCGAGACGGGGCGGCTAGCAGGCGGGTCGGACTATGCGGGGAAAAGCGGTCTCGCCCGTTCAGAACGAGCGTTAGAACCGGCGAGGATAGCCTATTTCGCAGTCGCCGCGATCGCTGTCGCGCTAATTGGAGGCGGCCTGTATTACCGCTCGCACCGTCCAAAAGCTCTCACCGACAAAGACACCGTCGTGCTCGCCGATTTCGCCAATAGCACGGGCGACGCTGTTTTCGATGGCACCTTGCGGCAAGGGCTCGCGGCGCAACTGGAGCAGTCGCCGTTTCTCAGCCTGGTTTCGGACGAGCGCATTGCACAAACACTGACACTGATGAACCAGTCGAAACAGGCGCGGCTGACGCCAGAACTGGCGCGCGACGTTTGCCAGCGCACGGCCAGCGCGG
>DATNLE010000142.1:0-9879 GCA_035603035.1 Candidatus Acidiferrales bacterium
TCTTCAGCATGAGTGGGGTCGGGCAATTCGAACCACATGGGTACGGCGGCAAGCACACTGGGTTCGTCCATACGTCGATTGTTTTTATCCAGCGCGAAGGCATACATCTTTTTTTCGGGAGACCAAAACGCCTGATCGAGCGCCGACTGCCTGCTCTGGAACTCCGTGGCCAGAGTTTTCTGGAGGTCAGCTCTGCCGAGTACACCCGCCAAATGAGAAAGCGCGCGCAGCGCCTCGGTTCCGAGTGCGCTCTGGTAGTACTCCGTCGACACGGGAAGCAGCGGGCCGCCTTCCACCCAGCCATGTCCAATGCCGTAGTTCCGCGGGAACCCCGCCTCATTGTAAGTGGACTGTAGAAACTGATAAGCCTTCCAGACCCGGTCCCAGGTTTCGCGGGCAAATGCCACATCACCGCTCTGCGTAACATAATCGCTGATCGCAATGATGAACAGTGGCGTCGCGTCCGCCGAAGCATAGGGATAGGGAAAATCTTTGAACCATGAAACGAAACTGGCGCCTTGCGCAATCTCGTGCGGAATCTTGCCGTCGTCGCGCTGATACTTGCCGATGAACTCAATAGCGGTGCGGGTGGTGCCGTAGCCTCCCGCCGCGTTGAGGGCGAATGAGGTCCACAGCGAGTCGCGGCCGAAGAACCAGGCAAATCCCGGACGCTGACTCACACCCGAGGTTCGATATCCGGCAACCAGTCCCGCGCCCAGATAAGGGTTAGTCACGAGCCCTTGAATCATGCTGATGCGTGCCCAATCGTAGGCCTGCTGCAGGGCGGCGTCGGGTAGTTCAAGGTTCACGGTATGCGACAAATAGTTCCGGTAGTAGTCTGCAGAATCCCGCAGCAGATCAGCATAGGAAGTCGTCAGGTGCTGGTAGGTTTTCACAGCCTCATCGCGGCCTGCGACGGAAGCCGCGATTACGAGCATCTTTCTTTCTTTTCCGCGTTGCGTAATGCCCAGGCGAAATGAGGTTTCATTCGACGATGAGTAGTTAGTGTCGTAGGCAAGATGCGCATCGTCAGCCGTCGGAGAGCCTACCAGCGCCGCAAACTTTTTCGTCTCCTCACCAAAAACGATTGCGTGATGAGGTGCGTCCCAGTCTTCAAACGTGCCGCCGATGGCCGCGGGCCATTCCAGCGCAAAGTCACCGACAAAGCCAGCCGCTATTTCGAGAGGCTGATTGGTTTCAACGTCCAAGAGAATGACAGCACCTGGTTCGTGCACCGGAACGAACAGCGTCTCGCGAACGCGAAACGAATCGCCGACATAAACCAACGTCGCCGACGTGGGAGTGACGGTTAGCGTTCGGGCGAGATTTTCGGCGGGGAGAGCGCGGTCTGACACATGAAAGGTCAGATGAAAATCGCGAAAAAGTTTCAGCGGATAAACCCAAGCCTCGAGCCTGCCGGATTCGTTGCCGAACAAGCCGGCGCGGGTGCCAACGACGGGAAGAAACTCCCAGGCGCGAACCGATCGCGACAGTGCGATCTCCGGCGCTTGAGCAGCGGCAAACGGAACCAGCAGGAACATGAATGCTAACGACAGAAACGCAGGCGTCTTAGCATGGCCGCGAAGCGCGTGCCGCAGAGCCTCAAACGGATTGGGCCACCAAGAATGCGATCGGGTCAGGACATGCCGTCCTTCGGAGCTTGCAAAGTCCGATTTCACTGAATATAAGAATTAGGGGCGAATTCTAGCACGATCCGGGTCGGGCGGGTGCCAACCTCTTGTCTTCTTCACGTCGCGTATTCCTGAAATCGCTCAGCCGATCGAGCATCGTTCTTCCGCTGGAAAACGTTCTTGGCCTAGCGAGTCCTCGCTGGTTGCGGATCATTTCCGGGGTGGAGGAAACGACGGATTCCAAAACAGCTCCTTCCGAAAGCAGTGATGTGGGCGTGACTTTTCTGAATGTGGCTCGCGAATCCGGGCTCAACGTGAAGACGATTTTCGGTGGGGAACACAAAAATAAGTATCTACTGGAAACGACCGGCTGCGGGGTTGCTTTTTATGATTATGACAACGACGGCTGGCTCGATATTTTCCTGGTAAATGGCTCGCGGCTCGAAGGCTTTCCCCCGGGCAGCGAACCCACTTCGCATCTTTTCCGTAACAATCGCGATGGCACGTTCACCGACGTAACCGCCAAGGCGGGAGTAGGGCACTCGGGCTGGGGCCAAGGGGTTTGCATCGGCGACTACGACAACGACGGGTGGGAGGATCTGTTCGTAACTTATTACGGCAAAAATGTTTTGTATCACAACAATGGTGACGGGACTTTCACCGACGTGAGCCAGAAGGCGGGCGTGGCGGGCAGGGGCACGCGTTGGAACACCGGCTGTTCTTTTGTCGATTACGATCGCGATGGCCGCCTCGACCTTTTCGTTGCCAATTACATCGACATGGACCTGGCCACAGCGCCCGTGCCGGAATCGGGGCCGTGCCTTTATAAAGGTGTGCTGGTAGCGTGCGGTCCGCCAGGTCTGCAGGGCGGGAAAAATATTCTTTACCACAACAATGGCGACGGCACATTTACCGACGTTTCCGAAGCCGCTGGAATCTTTCGCGCGAACGGGACTTATGGATTGGGCGTGCTCACTGCCGATTTTGATAATGACGGTTGGCCTGATATTTATGTGGCCAATGACTCGACTGCCAGCGCTCTCTATCACAACAAGAAGAATGGAACGTTCGAAGACATCGCCATCGAAGCCGGGTGTGCCTTGAGCGCGGACGGCAAGCCGCAGGCCGGCATGGGGGTTTCCGCGGGGGATTACGATCTGGATGGAAACCTCGATCTGGTCAAGACCAATTTCGCCGGCGACACCCCTTCGCTCTACCACAATCAGGGCGCGGGCGAATTCGAGGACGCCACCTTCGCCGCGGGGTTGGGTGCGCACACGCAGTTTCTGGGATGGGGTTGCGGGTTCCTCGATTTCGACAACGATGGCTGGCCCGATATTCTGATCTGCAACGGCCACGTTTATCCCGAGGTCGAACAACTGAGAACCGAAGCGGGTTATGCCCAACGGAAGTTGCTTTACCGCAATTTGCGGAACGGACATTTCGCCGATGTTTCCCAGCAGGCTGGAGCAGGGATTTCAGATCCCGCGGCGTGCCGGGGCTGCGCTTTCGGCGACTTCGACAATGATGGTGATATCGATGTGGTGGTTAACACGGTCAATGACTATCCGCAGTTGTTGCGTTGCGATTCCAAGTTGGAGAACAACTGGATCAAGGTTCGCACCATCGGAACCAAGTCAAATCGCAGCGGGATCGGGGCACGGCTGATTTGCACGACGCACGTTGCGGGTGAGGCGAAAACCCATCAGCAGATCGACGAAGTGCGCAGCGGGGGCAGTTATATTTCGCAAAGCGACTTGCGAGTCCACTTCGGCTTGGGAAAAGCTGAGAAGGTGGAGGTGATGGAAATCCGCTGGCCCAGCGGCCACGTCGATACCCTGAAAGATGTGAAGGGCAACCAGTTGATTTTCGTGAAGGAAGGCGAGGGAATCAGCCGGACGGTGCAATTCACCAAGGCGTTAAAGCCAGGCAAATAAACTTCGTTAAGGCTTCTTCAGTTCCGGCGCGGCTGCTGCACCGGCCCCTTCTTTCACGGTATGAATCGCGTCCACGCCCAGGTCTGCAAATTTTTCCACCAGTCCACTCGGCCAACGAATCTCCATCCATTCGATTTTCGTGGAAGCTCCCAGTCCGAAGTGCAGCCGCATATCGCTATTGGAAATGTAGCTGGAGCCGCTGCGCACCTCGTTTACGAGAATGCGCTTCGCGGTCTTCACCAAAACCCGGGCACCGATGCCGTCACGATTCGATTTTGTTCCCACCAGATGAATCGCGATCCAGTGATTCGGCGTGCGGACCTGATTCACAAGCAGGCTGGGTGCGGCATTCATATTGCTTATCACTGCGGATATCCGCCCGTCGTTCCACAAATCTCCAACCGCCAGGCCGCGAGACGAAGCCGCACCGGCTATGCCTGGCCCGGCTGAGGCTGAAATATCGGTGAATGTTCCGTCTCCATGGTTGTGATAAAGAATGCGCGGTTCCCGGTAATTGCTTCCCAGGTGCTGGCTGTCGACTTCGGGATAAACGTGTCCATTCACCAGAATCAAGTCGGGCCAGCCGTCGTTATCAAAATCGAAAAACATTGTTCCCCAGCCCAGATACTGGGTATACAAGCCCAGTCCTGCGGCCGAAGTGGCATCGGTAAATGTTCCATCGCCATTGTTGCGATATAGAGTTGAGGTATCGTCGGAAAAATTTGTCTTGAAGATGTCCAGGTGGCCGTCGCCGTTGTAGTCGGCAATGGTGGATCCCATGCCAGCCTGCTCGCGGCCGTCTTCATTGAACGCCGCTCCCGCGGTCACTGCAACATCGGTAAACGTACCGTCGTGGTTGTTGCGGTAAAGAACGCTGGGCGTGCTATCGCACGCAATGAAAATATCGGGCCAGCCATCTTCGTCGAAATCCAGCGTGGAAACGCTGAACGCGTAATGCCCGTCGGTGCGGTCAATGTGCGCCTTGGCGGTGACGTCTTCAAAGGTGCCGTCGCCTTTGTTGTGATAGAGAATATTCTTCGCGCCCGGTAAACCACGCGGGCCACACATCACAGGAACGCCTTTCCATATACAAGTGGGTCGTTCGCCCGGCGCGGGCGCCGTCGCCAAATCGAAATCCACATAGTTGGCTACGACCAGGTCGAGCCGACCGTCGCGATCATAGTCGACGAAAGCGCAGCCGGTGCCCCAAGCTTTTCCCGAGCCTGCGACTCCGGCTTTTTCCGCCACTTCAGAAAAAACGCCGCTTTGATTGTGATACAGGCGGTTCTTGCCATAGTAGGTGATGTAGATATCTTCCCAGCCGTCGTTGTCGTAATCCCCGATGCAGACCCCCTGGCCCCAGCCAGTTGTGGTTAGCCCAGCTTTGACGGTCACGTCCGTGAAAGTTCCGTCGTGATTGTTACGATAGAGATGATTGCTAGGTGCTGGTCCGGCGGGAGTCGTTCCAAGCCTGGTTCCGTTTACTAGAAAAATATCGGGCCATCCGTCGTTGTCGTAGTCGAATATCGCAACGCCCGTACCGGTGGTCTCAATGATGTATTTCTTGGTGTCGATGCCGCCGAAGATTTCCTGCATGGTGAGCCCGGCCTTCGCGGCGATATCGATGAAATTGGCGATTGGCTTAACGGACGCGGTGCTTGAAGGCTTCGCTTGCTGGCCGCAACAGGCGCCCACCAGAAAGAACAAGATCCAGCCCGGGATAAAACTGTGAAAGGCACGCTTGAGATTGAAGGAGCACAGGGCTATCGACGGCGTAGTCCGAAATCGCATGATCTGCTTCGAATGTTAGGTTGGTTCGGTGAAAATGGTCAATGCTATCCTGTAAATCCAGCTCGCCTTAACATCGATGCGTGCCTTCCCCCTATCCGGCAGTTTGCTTGTCGTGGTTCTCGTCTGTGGGCTTGCAAGTGGAATGCCTCAGGCACAGCCTGCGACTTCCGGGGCGTCCACGGCATATCAAACAGGCCTGGCGGCATTCAAACGCGGCGATTTACCATCCGCCGGAGATGCTTTCCAAAAGGCGGTAAAACTCAATCCCCGCGATGCCGACGCTCAAAACATGCTTGCCCAGGTATTGCTGCAAGAAGGTGACGTGGATAATGCCATCGTCCACTTTCGCAGGCTGGTCGAACTGCGACCGTCTCTGGCGATAGCTCATGGTTATCTGGCTCGGGCGCTGCAAACGAAGGGCCGCCTCGACGAGGCGATTACCGAGTTTCGCATCTCTGTACAGTTCGCTCCGAAGCAGTGGCAAGCTCGCCAGTCGCTGGGACTCGCTCTTAGCCTGCAACACAAAACTGATGATGCCATCGCGGAATTCAAGCAAGCGATCCTTCTTGCCCCAAAACAAGCCGAGTTGCACGACGATCTCGGATCACTCTTCGCGCAGGAATTAAAATTCGGTGACGCCGAAAGCGAATTCCGAGAAGCATTAAAACTCAACCCCGATTACGAGCCCGCTTATCTGCATCTCGGTGCGGAGCTCTCCAGCGAGGGTGAACCTAAGAAAGCGCAAGAGGCTATGGATCATGCACTACAACTCGATCCCAAGGACGCAACCGCCTGGTACTACCGCGGCACCTTGCTCGAGGCGCGGGGCAATCGCGACGAAGCGCTGCGATCCTACGAACATGCCACCGAACTTCAGCCCAATGCCGCTCCTTTGCAGACGCGCTTCGGCCTGCTGCTCCAGCGGCGAGGAGACCCAGAACGCGCCGCGGACGCCTTCAAGAAAGTTGTCGCACTCACGCCTGCCGACGCCGAAGCCCACAACAATCTCGCGCTTGCCCTGTTGCAAGCTGGAGACGCCGGCGCGGCCATCAAAGAATTTCAGGAAGCGAGTCGTCTTCATCCCGACGACCCAGGATTCATAGAAAACCTCGGCACGGCATACCTGCAGAAGACGGACTTCGCCGCTGCAATTTCACAGTTCCGCACCGCTCTCCAACTCGATCCCGCGGCCGCGAGCTTGCATCACAACCTCGCCCTGGCGCTAAAACTTTCAGACGACCTGCCCGCGGCGATCGCCGAATGGAAAGAGGCGATTCGCCTCGATCCGAAATTGGCGGACGCATACTACAGCCTGGGAGTCACTCTCTGGCAGTCGGGAGATTTTCCCGGCGCAGCGGAACAGTTGCAGCAAGCCATCCAAATTCGGCCGGACTATGCTGAGGCCTACTACACTCTAGGCACAGTCTTGAAACAGACGAACAAACTACAGGAAGCGGCGGACGCCTTGCGGCAAGCGATTCGCCTCGATCCCGATTTCGCCGGCGCACACACCACGTTAGCTGCGGTACTGCGTCAATTGGGCGATTCCGCAGGAGCCGCGGCCGAAAGCAAAGCCGGGGCAGCGATGAGCAAGCAGAAAACCGATCAGCAGGCCGCGACCTTCGCTACCAATTCCGGGCGCCGATTACTTGCTGCCGGCGATCTCGATGGCGCCATCTCGCAGTTCCGCGCCGCAACTCGCTCGCTGCCCTCCTATGCCCTGGCGCACTACGAGCTCGGCGTGGCGCTCAGCCAGAAGGGTTTAAAGGAAGAAGCCGGCGCAGAGTATAAAAAAGCCACCGAATTGGATCCTCATCTCGTTGCTCCTGTCAGCTCGGTTCACTAGCTCAACGATTAGGATCGGGATGCGCATCTCAGTTGCTCCCCTTGCGCACAGCTAGAAGATCAGTGATCACCGGAACTCCGTGCGTCACCTTCACGTGCAACAGCGCCTCAAACGGCTCAATCCCGCCGGCCTTCGAAACACCCAGGCGCTGTAGAAGCTCACTGAGAGAATCTTCACGACAAACGTACTCCGCAGCCGCCTGGGTGCCCACGGTAGTAGTTCCCGCGAGGATCAGCATCGAGTGTGCCGGGTCCAATCCTGGCTTTAGGCCGACGATTGCGTAGTCCTCGTTCACCGACTGGCTCGAAGGGCTCGCCAGGAAAACCTGCGACTCCCCAGCCGCCGGATGCACGTTGATCACCTCTACGTCTCCCTTGCGAGGCCCGGAAGTCACCTTCTGAAAAATGAATTCCCGCGTTCCTGGAATTTCCAGCAGGATCAGATTTTCCGCGGGGGAACCGATAAAGATCAGATCGTTGTTCCTGACATCATCCAGGGAAAACAGTGCCCCGCGCTTCACTCGAAGTTGGCGGTTGAGGAGGCCGAAAACCCGGTCCAGTTCGTGGATCGCCAGGACCTCACCCACCCCGGTGTAATGGTCGAGGATCGCCTCCCGCGAATCGGTCGACGGATTGTAGTAACGCATGTTGGTCTGCGGACGCCCCACAAAGCTGGCATTGCTGAAAATTACCCACGGCGGCTGCGGAGCGGTCACAAAGCGGCTCCAGAAAATCCCGTAGGCCGACGGTGCAGTCTCCTTTGCTCCGGTTTGACTTCGAGATTGCCCCGACCACAGCACCGCACTTGTGATCAGCGCGGCGACTAACAGCACCGAAAGAGCGCCCACCGCAACGGCCCAGGCGCGATTCGAACTGCCTCCGCCGCTGCTCTCCTTCTCTAGCGCCAGGCCAGCTGGCAATTGGCCGCCCGGAGTGCGCACATGAAACGTAAGCGAGTACGACCCCTTGGGCAACTCCACCATAATGGGATCTTCCTGCCCTTCGTGGGCGTAATGCTCTGCCAGTTTCAATCGCAGGCGTCCCGCCTGTACTCGGACCGTGGAGTCGCTTTGCGGGTCAAACCCACCCGATCGCCCGAGGATCTCAGTGGCAATTTGGTACTCCTTAAGCGCCACCCCCGGATGATCAAGGGAGTGTTCCGCCAGATATCGGAGCAATTTGCAAAGCGATTCAGACCCGCTGAGGCTATGGCTTTTAATAAGCCTATCTATTTGCTGGAAGCACTGCTGCCGTCCGATTGCGAAACCGTGTGCTAACGCCATGTGACAGAGAGGTAACCTACCCTTGTATCTTACTGGAGGCTAAGCAATTTACAAGCGTAACGGTATAAAACGTAATGAAACTTAATCCAATAGTCCTTTTGCACTAGGAATTGCAGGCCACTCGGTAACAGTCTTTGTGTGTCTGTTTTCCGGGGCCAAGTTTCCCAAAGCACCAGGAGGAAGGTCATGAAGAGGTCACTCGTCGCGGCTGTGGCAGCACTCGCTCTTCTCTGCGGTCTCTGCACATCAAAAGCATCCGCCCAAGCGGTCTACGGCAGCATCCTTGGTACAATCACCGACCCTTCCGGCGCAGCCGTTGCTAAGGCCACGGTGACGGTGACCGACCAGGGTAAAGGCACTTCAGAGACCACCACAACGAACGACAGCGGTAACTATAGCGTCACTCACTTAATTCCAGACACGTACACTGTCCACGTCGAAGGCACGGGGTTCAAGAGTCTTGAATTCAAGAACGTCATCGTAAATGCTGACGCCGGTAGCAACGTGAATGGCCAGTTTCAGTTGGGATCGACCAGCGAGCAAGTCGAGGTGACCGCCGAAGCGCCGCAACTCAAGACCGACCGCGCCGACGTAGCCATCGAGTATAACGAACGGTACGTTGAAGACTTGCCGATATTAAATCGCAACTTCACCAGCTTTGAGTTGCTATCCCCCGGAACACAAAAACTCGGGTGGGGCCACGCAGCCACAGAGAACCCGCAGGGCAGTCAACAGATTTTTGTCCAAGGCCAGCACTTTAGCGGCACAGCCTACGAACTGGATGGAACTGACAACCAAGACCCCATCCTGGGGATTATCGTCGTCAATCCGAATCTGGACGCGGTGACGGAAACGAAAGTCGCTTTACAGAACTATGACGCCGAATTTGGCAAAGCGATAGCCGGCGTCGTGACAGCGCAAACGAAGTCTGGCAGCAATGACATCCACGGCAGCGGATTTTGGTTCCGGCGTACAGATGCAGAGCAGGCGCGCGATCCTTTTACGCAATTTGCGCCTGACCCAATCACCGGTCGGTTTCTTCCGTCATCTCGCTGGCAACAGTTCGGCGGGTCAGTCGGCGGCCCCATTATCAAGAACAAGGTCTTCTTCTTTGGAGACTACCAGGGAACTCGCCAGTCCAACGGCATCACGAATCAATTAACGATTCCGACTGCACTGGTGCAAAGCACATGCAACCCAGCTACCAACGCCACCAGTGCCAGTCCGGGGTACTGCAATTTGAGCGAGTATCTCACCGCTGGGCTCACTGGCGGAGGACAGATTTATAATCCAACTCCAGGCCCCACCAACCCGAACGCTACCCTCACGGGAAATGGCGGGAACCGGGCTCCATTCGGACCAGCAGGCGCCTGCTCGGGAAACTGTATTCCG
>DATNLE010000170.1:0-29591 GCA_035603035.1 Candidatus Acidiferrales bacterium
GGAGTTGATGAAGAATTGGACGCCCCACGTGGTGGTTACCGACCTGGCCATGCCAAATATGGATGGGGTGGGCCTGTGCCGGCAGCTGCGGCAAATGTCCCAGGTACCCATCATCGTACTTTCGGTGCGCGGACAGGATCGTTCGAAGGTGGAAGCTTTGGATGCTGGCGCAGATGATTACGTCACCAAACCTTTCAGCATGAACGAATTGCTGGCGCGGATTCGGGCGCAGTTGCGGCGGACCCCCGCGGTGGAAGAACAGATCAGCCTGATCGGCGTTGGGGACTTTTCGATAGATTTAGATGCACGCTCGGTGAAGGTTCGGGGAGACGAAGTTCATCTCACGCCGAAAGAGTTCGATCTCCTGGTTTATCTGGCGCGGCGTCCAGGCAAAGTGGTGACGCATCGAACCCTGTTGGCTGCTATCTGGGGCCCGAATAGTACTGAGCAGCCTGAGTATCTGCGCGTTTTCATAGGACAGTTGCGCAAGAAGATTGAGAGCGACCCTTCGTCGCCGAAATATTTGCTGACCGAACCCTGGGTGGGATACCGCTTCGAACCGGGCTTGTAGCCGGCTTTTCTGACTTATTCTCCTTCCTCAACTCCTTTACGAACATTTTATGCACCCTTTATTCGAACTTTGTGCATCTCCGTATCCAATAGTCGTGGCCTGAAAAACAGTCCTCAAAAACGATACAAACTTGGGGGATCACGATTATGTGGATTCATGAAGTTGCACCGGAGCGGTTGGCGGAGCTTTTCCATCACTATCATCAGGCGCTGATGCCGGAAATATCGGGCAAGGGCAGCGAAGGGCGCGGCTCGTGGAGGGATGTTCCGCCGCAGGAAAAAAGTCGGATGGTCTCAGCCGCGCGCCTGGCGCTGCTGGAACTGGAATCGATGACAAGGGGCGGCGCAAAGCGCGAGTATTTTGCGCAACCGGGCGAGGCGGAATGGGGCTGCTAGCCCAGGTTCGGACACTGACCGGGAAAGAGTGGGACGATACAGGATCTGGCTGATCAGAGTCTTTACGAAATCCTTATAAATTTCTTAAATAACTCTTACACCTGAAGCGATTAACTGGAATGTTGCGTTGTGCGCACCGCGATGGAGCAGAAGTATGTGGGTGGCAGCTACGTTCACCGCTATCGGGTTGACCGGAACGGCGTTCATGATCTGGTTCTTGAGCGGCTTGCTTGGCGAGGGTAGGCCATCCCCTTGGTACTGGCCTGCCGTCCGATTCGAACCGGGGAAAGAGCGTTTCCTTAAGGCGTCGACCGTCATCTATGGTGATGACGATAGCCCCAAAGAATGCGAACGCAGCGAGTACTATGCCAAATTACGTGAGAACGAGGTTTATGCGAAACACTGTCCTACAGGTCTTATTGCTCTCGATGTGCGTCCTATTTCTACCAGCCTGGGCTGGCGCTCAATCCACCCAAGACACGGCTACGCCTTCGGCGAACGTGGGGTCGAGTTCGATTCCACGGACAGAACAGCAGGAAATGCGAGATGAATTGAAAGTACCGCAAGAAGCACCCCAAGCTGAAGCGGGAGTTGAGCAGCGCCGGAGCACCACGCCTGCCGTTGATCTCGGCGCCATAGAAAAAGCGGCGATGGGTCCGACGGCGTTCGCGCTTGACGGTAGCGCTCTAGCAACGCCGTCGTCTGGCTTGGGGAACCCGGATCCTCAAGACTCCGAACATCCTGCTAACGGGCAAAGCTCGGGCAGCAACAGCAATTACGCCCTGAGAGGCAACTTCTTCCATCGCCTGGCGCAGTTCTACAATCAGGATTGGGCAGGCACGAATCCAACTGGACCATCTGTAACCAAACGCGGTCTTCCGGCGCCCGAAGATTCGCCTCCGTTCCCCTTCTCCGACTGGACCTACGGAGGGGCCCCCGACATCGGCGCCCCGGACGGCAACACCTATCCCTTAATGTCCGCACTCCACCTCGAGAACAGCCGCACGAAACTGTACGGGTGGGTCGCGGGCAGCTTCAATTTCAGCACATCAGACCGAAACAATTTTCCGGTCTCATACGACATTTTTCCCAACAAGATCGAACTTAATCAGGCGGTCGTATACATCGAACGCCTCCCGGACACCGTGCAAACCAGCCATTTCGACTGGGGATACCACGTGACTGGATTCTACGGTGTCGACTATCGCTTCACGACGGCGAAGGGCTACTTCAGCGAGCAACTCCTGCAGTCCAACAAACAGTACGGCTTCGATCCTGTTCTGGAGTATTTCGACCTTTACTTCCCGGTCAAAGATGGCCTCAACATTCGAATTGGCCGGTTCCTTTCGGTTCCTGGAATCGAAGCGCAATTGGCGCCGAACAATTACAACATGACGCACTCGCTGCTCTACACCATCGATCCCTTCACCGACACCGGGATCTATGCCAGCCTCAAGCTGAATAAGCAGTGGATGGTCCAGTTTGGCGTATCGGGCGGTCACGACGTTGCGCTGTGGACCGATGATGCCAAAGCCTCAGGCATCTTTTGCCTAAACTATTCCACCGCGAGCAATAACGACAATTTTTACGGTTGCGCGAACGGCATCAATGACGGCAAGTATGCCTACAACAACCTGCAAGACTATGACTTCACCTGGTACCACAAGTTCAACCGCAAATGGCACATGGCGACTGAGACCTGGTACATGTATGAACGCGATGTGCCGAACGTTGCCGGCAATGTTGCCAATCCGATCAAACCTGAGCTTGGCGCAAACGGCGCGTTCTGCGCCGCCGGACAACTACGCTGCACTGCTCCCGAGTATGCGGTCGTTAACTACATAAATCGTGAGGTCACCTCCAAGTTTATGATCGGATTCCGATCCGACCTGCTCAACGATAAGAAAGGGCAGCGTACCGGGATCGCCGGGAAATACACGGAAAATACGTTTTATCTCACCCGATACATCGGGACCACGGTTATGCTCCGTCCTGAACTTCGCTTCGATCACTCGTGGGATCGCGAGGGATACAACAACGGGACGGCCAGAAACCAGCTCTTTTTCGGCATGGACCTAATTTATAAATTCTGAGTTTTGTCTCGAGATCTACAGGCAGCGGCTATCCGAGAAGTTGGAATTCGGACAGTAGTCTGGAGGGATTCGTAATGCAGGATGTGATCTTCCTTACAGTGACGGTGTTGTTCTTTGGGATTTCTCTGGCTTACGTTCATTTCTGTGAGCGCGTGCGGTGAGGCAAATATGAATTCTGGACCGATCATCATGCTGATCATTTGCGCCGGGCTGCTGGTGTATTTGGTATACGCCATGCTGCGGCCGGAGAAATTCTGATGACAGCAAATGGATGGCTGCAAATCTTCTTTCTTTTGCTGGTGGTGTTATTGGTCACTAAACCACTAGGCGCATTCATTGCTCGTGTGTTCGGCCGAGAGCGCACATGGCTGGATCCGATTTTGCGGCCAGTCGAACGGATTCTATACAAGCTTACAGGCGTGGACGAAAGCCACGAGATGGACTGGAAGGAATATGCACTGGCGCTGATTTTGTTCAGTGGCGTTTCGATGATCTTGCTCTATCTGCTGGAGCGGGTGCAGTTGTGGCTGCCGGGAAATCCGCAAAAGCTGGCCGGAGTCGCTCCGGCACTAGCCTTCAACACCGCGGCCTCCTTCACGACGAACACGAACTGGCAGAACTACACGCCTGAGACCACCATGAGCTATCTAACGCAGATGGTTGGTCTGGCCTATCACAACTGGGTGTCGGCTGCGGCGGGAATGGCGCTGGCGATTGCGTTCATTCGCGGTATTTCGCGGCGCGAGCAAAAGACCATCGGAAATTTCTGGGTCGATCTGGTTCGCGGAACATTGTGGGTTTTGGCTCCTCTGTGCCTGCTGGGTGCGTTGGTGTTGGTATCGCAGGGCGTGGTGCAGAATCTGAAGCCTTATGACACGGCGCAACTGGTCGATCCCTATCAAACACCGCAGCTTGGATCCGATGGCAAGCCGATCAATGGATCGGATGGCAAACCGGTGATGCAGACGGTGACTCAGCAGGTAATCGCGCAGGGGCCAACCGCTTCGCAGGAGATCATCAAAGAACTCGGAACCAATGGCGGCGGGTTCTTCAATGCCAACAGCGCGCATCCGTTTGAGAATCCTACGCCGTTCACCAACTTTCTGGAGATGTTCTGCATCCTGGCAATTCCGTCCGCGTTCACTTACGCGCTGGGAAAGATGACCGGATCTCCGCGACACGGGTGGGCCGTGTGGACAGCGATGGCTTTGCTGTTTTTGGCGGGCGTTGCGACGGCGTATTGGGCGGAGGCGCGGGGCAACCCTCTGTTAACCTCAGCGGCGCTGCATAGTCCGCAGCATTCGTCTTCGACTGTGCGAACCACGGGCAATCTCGAAGGGAAAGAAGTGCGCTTCGGCTTGGCGAACTCGGCGCTGTTCGCCACCGTGACCACGGACACGAGTTGCGGCGCGGTCAACTCAATGCACGACTCGTTCACGCCGCTGGGCGGAATGGTCCCCCTGATCAACCTCATGCTCAGCGAAGTCATCTTCGGCGGAGTTGGTGCGGGGATGTACGGCATGCTGGTCTTCGTCATCCTGTCGGTTTTTATTGCCGGATTGATGGTGGGGCGCACGCCGGAATATCTGGGTAAGAAGATCGAAGCCTACGACGTGAAGATGGCGATGCTGGTGATTCTGATTTTTCCGCTGGTGATTTTAGTGTTTACAGCGATTTCGGTTTTGCACAGCTTCGGCACTTCTGCCATGGCGAATGCGGGGCCGCACGGTTTCAGTGAAGTGCTTTATGCCTTCACTTCAGCGGTGGCCAACAATGGCTCGGCTTTCAACGGACTGAGCGGGAACACGCCGTGGTACAACACGTCTCTCGGCTTCGCCATGCTGTTGGGGCGATTCATGATGATTCTGCCGATGCTGGCGATTGCGGGAAATCTGGCAGGCAAGAAGCAGACGCCGGCAACGCTGGGCACTTTTCCGGTAACCGGACCGTTGTTTACGGTGCTGCTGATCGGCGTTGTGGTGATTGTGGGAGCGCTGACATTCTTCCCGGCGCTGAGTCTGGGACCAATTCTTGAACACTTGTTGATGCAGGCGGGCAAAACGTTTTAGGCAGGATTCTCAGGTAAATATGGCGAGCAAGAAATCAAAACGCAGCTTGTGGGATGTGAAGATTGTGCGCCGTGCGGCGTGGGACTCATTGGTCAAGCTGCATCCCGTGACCATGATGCGCAATCCGGTGATGTTCGTGGTGGAAGTGGGCAGCGCGGTGACCACGGTGCTTCTCATTCTCGAGCGAATGCACGGGCAGCCTGGGTTTGGATTCAATCTGCAGATCACGCTCTGGCTGTGGTTCACGGTATTGTTTGCTAACTTTGCCGAGGCTATGGCTGAGGGTCGGGGCAAGGCGCAGGCTGATGCTCTGCGCCGCGCGAAGGCGGAAACCATGGCGAACCGCCTGCTGCCCGACGGGAAGACAGAAACGGTGCCAGGATCGAAATTGCGTTCGGGAGACATGGTTTTGGTCGAGGCAGGCGAGTTTGTTCCGGGCGATGGCGAAATTGTGGAGGGCGTGGCGTCGGTGGACGAGTCGGCCATTACCGGGGAATCGGCGCCGGTGATTCGCGAAGCGGGCGGCGACCGCTCGGCCGTGACCGGCGGAACGCGCGTGCTGTCGGATTGGGTGAAGGTGAAGATCACTTCGAATCCGGGCGAGACCTTTCTCGACCGCATGATCGCGCTGGTAGAAGGCGCGGAGCGGCAGAAAACGCCAAATGAGATTGCCTTGAACATCCTGCTTGCCGGGCTGACGATTGTTTTTCTTCTGGCTGTGGTCACGCTGCAACCGTTCGCCATTTATGCGGGCGCCCCGCAGACGGTGTTCGTCCTCGTATCGTTATTGGTGTGCCTGATTCCCACCACAATTGGCGGATTACTTTCGGCGATTGGCATTGCGGGCATGGACCGCTTGGTGCAGCACAACGTGCTGGCGATGTCGGGAAGGGCGGTGGAAGCCGCGGGCGACGTGAATACTTTGCTGCTCGACAAGACCGGAACCATCACCCTGGGCAATCGCGAGGCCACCGAGTTCATAACCGCGCCGGGTGTGACCGAGGCGATGCTGGCGGATTCGGCTCAGCTTTCCTCATTGGCCGACGAAACTCCCGAAGGACGATCGATTGTGGTGTTGGCGAAGGAAAAGTATGGATTGCGGGGACGTGAAATGAGCTCCCACGATGCCGAATTCATTCCGTTCAGTGCGATGACTCGCATGTCGGGCGTGAATCTGGATGGGCGCGCGGTCCGAAAGGGTGCGACGGATGCAGTCGCCAAATATCTGGAAGAGCAGGGCAGCGTGCTTCCCGCAGAAGTGCGTGCGGCGGTGGAAGCGATTTCGCGCTCTGGGGGAACGCCCTTGGTGGTGGCGGAAAATGGCCGCGCCTTAGGAGTGATCCACCTGAAGGACATCGTGAAGGGAGGGATGCGGCAGCGGTTCGATCAGCTGCGCGCGATGGGAATCAAGACGGTGATGATCACGGGGGATAATCCGCTGACGGCGGCGGCGATCGCGAATGAGGCGGGCGTGGACGACTTTCTGGCGCAGGCTACACCAAAGGATAAGTTGGATCTAATTCGGCGGGAACAAGGACAAGGAAAGCTGGTTGCCATGACGGGCGACGGCACCAATGATGCGCCCGCACTGGCCCAGGCCGATGTGGGCGTCGCCATGAATACAGGCACGCAGGCGGCGAAGGAAGCCGGGAACATGGTGGATCTGGATTCGAATCCGACGAAGCTGATTGAGATCGTAGAGATCGGAAAGCAGTTGCTGATGACGCGCGGCGCACTGACCACGTTTTCGATCGCGAATGACGTGGCGAAATATTTCGCCATTATCCCGGCAATGTTCGCCGGGACCTTTCCGGTTCTGCAGGCGCTGAACGTGATGCGGTTGGCGACGCCGCAGTCGGCGATCTTGTCGGCGGTTATCTTTAATGCGCTGATTATTGTGGCGCTGATTCCACTGGCACTGCGCGGGGTGAAATATGTTCCACAAGGGGCGGCTGTGCTCTTACGCCGAAATCTGCTGGTGTATGGGCTGGGCGGAGTGATCGTGCCGTTTATTGGCATCAAGCTTATTGACTTGCTGATCGTGCGCGCAGGGCTGGCGTAGGAGCGATATGAAGAAGAATCTGATTATTGCAGTACTGATGACGCTGGTGACGACGGTATTGTTCGGTCTGCTGTTTCCTCTTGTGATCACAGGACTGGCGCAGGTTTTGTTTCCGAGCAAGGCGAATGGGCAATTGTTGACCCGGAATGGCAAAGTTGTAGGATCGCGATTGATTGGGCAATCATTTACTTCGCCAGGATATTTTCACTCGCGGCCGTCCAGCGCGGGAACGGGTTATGATGCGGGCAATTCCAGCGGCTCGAACCTGGGACCTACCAATCAATCTCTCATTGCGCGGGTGCAGGGGGATGCCGATCGCTTGCAGGGAGAGAATCCGGGCGCGGTAATTCCGATAGATTTGCTGACCACTTCGGGTTCCGGGCTTGATCCCCATATCTCGCCCGAGGCGGCGGAATTTCAGGTACCGCGCATCGCCAACGAACGAGGTCTGAAGGAAGATGTAGTTCGCGAACTGGTCCGCCAGCATACCCAGTCGCGGCAGTTCGGGTTTCTGGGAGAGCCGCGGGTGAACGTGCTGGAGTTGAACCTTACGCTGGACGAGATCTCGCCGAAGGCTGCCAACCGTTAGCCGGCGGAGAAGTCGCGTCAGCCGCCAGAGTGCAATCGCCACGGCCTCTGCATAAATTCCTTAGACCTTCCGCGGCACAGAAGCGCTGCTGCTCTCGATCCCTGCCGATATTGCCGAGTTCTCCTCATCCCAGCAGATTTGGCAAGAAACAGATCCTCGCCTGCGCCCAATAAAGCCCTCCTTGGCCGAAAACCACCAACTCGAAGGGCGGAAACTAAAAGGTCTCTATTGGGTTTATACGGATGAATATAGGATTGCAGGCGCGCCTTTCTTGGATCCGCAATCTTCGTTTGGTCAGGGAGAAGTCGATGAAGGCACGTAAGTGTGGGTGGAACTGGGCAGGGATAGCGGCGTGTTTGGCATTCATGCTGCACGCCCCGGTTGGAGTCAAGGCGCAGGATACGCAAGCGGTGCAGTATCCTCAAAGCGCGCCCGACGCGCAAAATCCCCCGAGCCCAAATCCGCAGGATGCGAACACGCCGGATCCGCCGAGCCGCGTGGCACGGCTGAACTACATGGATGGATCGGTGTCGTTCCAGCCCGGCGGAGAAAACGACTGGGTGACGGCGGTGCTGAATCGTCCGCTGGTGACCGGCGACAATCTATGGGCGGATGAAGATTCGCGGGCTGAAGTACACATTGGATCGACAGCGCTCCGGCTCGGCGCCAAGACTGGAATTACATTGCTCGACGTAAGTGACCGGGCGGCGCAGATTCGTTTGGCGCAGGGATCGCTGATTGTGAAAGTCAGGCACGTGGATGACGAAGATTCCTATGAGATCGACACGCCGAATGTGGCGTTCGTAATCGCGCAACCGGGGGACTACCGCATTGATGTAGATGCGGACGGGAATCGAACTGAAGTTACGGTGTGGCGCGGACGCGGCGAGGTTACCGGCGGCGGTTCTTCCTACACCGTTGTCGCGAACCAATATGCCACCTTCACGGGCACGGATCACCTGGATTACGATCTCGGCCAGATTCCCGGAAAAGATGGATTCGACACTTGGGCGCTGGATCGCGATCAGCGAGAGGATCAGTCTGATTCGGCGAACTACGTTTCACGGGAGATGACGGGATATGAAGACCTCGACGAGTATGGCGACTGGAGCTATGTGGCCGACTACGGTACATGCTGGCGGCCGAGAGTCCTGGTGGCGGGCTGGGCTCCTTATCGCTTTGGCCATTGGTCTTGGGTAGGACCGTGGGGCTGGACGTGGGTGGAAGATGAGCCTTGGGGTTTTGCTCCATTTCACTATGGCCGATGGGCGTTCGCAGGGACCGGATGGCTATGGGTTCCGGGGCCCAGCGTAGTCCGGCCGGTGTATGCCCCGGCACTGGTGGCGTGGGTTGGTGGTGGGCCAGGATTCAACTTCTCGTTTTCGTTTGGAGCGGGAGTGGGATGGTTCCCACTGGCTCCGGGAGAAGTATTTATTCCCGGGTATCGCGTGAGCCGCGTCTATGTGAACAACGTGAACTTCACCAATACGCGAGTAAATCTCACGCGAGTGACGAATGTGTACAACACGGTTGTGACGAACCGGAGCACTACGGTGAACAACATCGCCTATGCGAACCGGAATGTGAACGGAGGAGTAACGGTAGTTTCACGGGATACTTTCGTGAACGCTCGGCCAGTGGCGCGAAGCGTGGTATCGGTTCCTGCGAGAGAACTCGCGGCCGCGCCGGTGTCGGAAAGGGTTGGGGTCGAGCCGGGGAGAACCAGCGTATTGGGGGCGGGGAGGCCCGTGACCCATAAACCGCCGGCCGCGGTGACCAGCCGTCCAGTAGTAGCGCTGAGGACACCGGCCCCGATGCCGCATTCGCTCGATCAGAGGCAGGCGCAAGCGGACGGGCACTTGAACCAGCAATCATCACGGTTAGTGCGGCAGGAGGCAGCAGGTCGGCCGGTGGCGATGAACCCGCAAACACGGCCAACACAATCCCCGACACAATCTTCGACGAAATCCGACGACGGATTCCGTTCGTTTGGGCCGCCTAGCGGGGGAAGCAGTCAGGCGAAACCCCAGGCTGGCGTGTGGGAGGCGCAGGGGACTCCGGAGGCGGAGAAGAACGCGAACCCTCAACCCGAGAACCGGAGCACGCAGCCTGCGCAGCAGTGGTCGCATCCGCTGGCCAAGCCAGTAGCTCCGGTGCGACAGGAAAACGAACGGCAGCAGAGGGAGCAGGAGCAGAAATTTAGCACCTGGCAACAGCAGAGGCCAGCGGCGTCGGCGCCAGCCCCGCGGCAGCAGAATTCGCATCCGGCGGCGGAGAGTCATGCGAGTTCTCCCAAGAAGGGGCATTGACGACCAAGAGTTGCTTACGGTCTGATAGGGGTCCATGCGATGTGATCGGCGGCAAACGAGAGCGGACAGGAAAATGGCGCTGGGAGCGGGAACACAGTCCACTCCCGGCGCTGCTTTTTCGCGTAGTAGATTATGAACGAACAGAAGCGACCGGCAATTAATTGGATGGATGTTCTCTGGCTGCTTTTTCTGGCCGGCCTTGCGGCACTGCCGCCGGTGTTTGAAATCCATAAGCAATTGGTGCTGCTGGCGTTCGGACTGGCTCAGCTGACTGAAGGCTGGGTGTTAAGCAAGGCGCCGCAGCGGGGCGCGGCGTACATTGTCTTGCTCAAGATCGCCCTGGCCACGCTGCTGCTCGATCACACGGGCGAAGTTGGAATCAACAGCAGTTACTCTCCGATCTTCTATTTGCCGGTGGTGACGGCGGCGGAATATTTCAGCCCGTGGGCAACACTGCTGTGGACAGCTCTCGCCTCCGCCGCCTACTGCTCCTATCTTTATCCGGCGCTGCAGGATTACGAAATTACAAGAGAAGGTTACGGGATCCTTGCCATTCGTATCCTCTTCTTTTTTCTTGCGGCGATGGTGGTGAACCGGTTCACGGTGGAGAATCGGCGGCAGATCAAGCGCTACCAGGAACTAGCGGGAACCCTGGAGGAGACCAATCGAAAATTGCAGCAGGCGCAGGAAGAGGCGCGACGCTCGGAGCGGCTGGCGGCGTTAGGGCAGATGTCCGCAGGACTGGCGCACGAGATTCGCAATCCGCTGGGAGTGATCAAAGGATCGGCGGAAATCCTGCAGCAGAAGTTGGGGGAATCAAATCCTCTGGCCGGTGAACTGGCGGGCTATATATCGATTGAGACCAATCGTCTGAGCGCGCTAGTGACGCGGTTTCTGGATTTTGCCCGGCCGCTGCATGCCGAGTTAACTCCACAAGATATTACAAGTGTACTGGATCGGGCGGTGCACGATGTGGCAATGACGCATAAAGAGGAAGGTGCTTCGGTGCGGGTAGAGAGGCAATATCAGCAGAATCTGCCGCTAGTACCGTTGGACGAAAGTCTTTCGGAGCAGGCGTTCGTGAATCTGATACAGAATGCTTACGATGCGATGAGTGGTGGCGGAGGAACGTTACGGGTACTGGCGGCGAGAGCAAAGAGTGCGAACCAGGCCGGTGTGGAAGTGCGGATCGAAGACACCGGCCCAGGAATTCCGAATGAACTGCGGGAGCAGATTTTCAATCCGTTTGTGACTACCAAGAAAACGGGAGTGGGGCTGGGCTTGTCGATTGTGTCGCGCATTATTGACGGCCATCACGGCAGCATTCGACTGGAGAGCGGCCTTAAAGGAGCTGGCTTCGTAATGTTTTTTCCGTTGAATGCTGAGGTTGCAGGAAATAAGGCATCTTAGAAAACTTCAACAACGAGTTGTGTCAATACATGCCAACCATTTTGATTGTCGAGGATGAAGCGAAAATGCGGCGTCTGCTGGAGTTGAATCTCGGGGAGGATGGCTTCAGCACGCTTTCCGCAGGAGATGCAGAGTCAGGGCTGAAGCTTTTGCGCGAGAACAGCGTTGATCTGGTGGTGACAGATCTGAAATTGCCGGGAATGAATGGACTTGAGTTCTTGCAGACGATCAAGCGGCAGAATGCGGCAATTCCTGTGGTGGTGATGACCGCCTTTGGCACGGTTGAGACTGCCGTAGAAGCCATGAAGGCCGGAGCCAGCGATTATGTGCTGAAACCGTTCTCGTTGAACGAGATGAGGATGGTAATCCACAAGGAACTGGACGTACACAAACTGCGCGAGGAGAACCGGTCGCTGCGGGAAGCGTTAGGCAAGCGGTATGCGCATCCGAACGTGGTGGCGCGCAGCGCGAAGATGCAGGAGGTGCTGGCCACGGTGGATCGCGTGGCGCCTACGAATTCTACGGTGCTGTTGGGTGGGGAGAGTGGCGTGGGAAAGGACTTGATTGCGCGAGCGATCCATGAGAAGTCGCGGCGCGCTGCCGGGCCTTTCATCAAGATCAATAGCACGGCGATTCCGGAAAATTTGCTGGAGAGCGAACTGTTTGGATATGAGAAGGGCGCATTTACAGGCGCCACGGCAAGCAAGCCAGGAAAGTTCGAGTTGGCAGATAAGGGGACGCTGTTCCTCGATGAGATCGGTGACGTACCGCCGGCGACGCAGGTAAAGTTGCTGCGCGTCCTGCAGGAGCGCGAGTTTGAGCGCTTGGGGGGGACGCGAACCGTGAAAGTGGATGTGCGGCTAATCGCAGCCACGAACCGCGATCTGCGGGAAGCGCTGGAGCAGGGCTCGTTTCGCGAGGATCTGTACTATCGCTTGAACGTTGTTCCCATTGACATTGCGCCCCTGCGCCAGCGTAAAGAAGACATCCCGGATTTGGTAAATCTTTTTATTTCAAGCTTTGCGGGGGATTCCGGCAAGCCGGTGGAGAGTATTACGCCGGAGGCAATGCAGATTCTGGTGAATTATCACTGGCCGGGGAATGTGCGCGAATTGCAAAACATTATCGAACGGGCGTGCGCCTTAGCGAAGGGCACAGTGCTCAAGGTGGAGGATATTCATCTGGATGTGCGACCCGCTCGGGCGGCGAATGGGACTGGGAATTTTCTTCCTGAGGGTATGACGCTCGAGCAATGGGGGGATGAAATGATTCGGGAATCGTTGCGGCGGGCGAATGGGAACAAGAGTCAGGCTGCGCGCTTGCTGGGGCTGTCACGGAACGCGCTACGCTACAGGCTGTCGAAGATTGGGATTGCCGATGAGGGTGAGAAGGAAAGTTAGACGCCGGATGGCGTGAAAGGGGATAAGGTCGCGAGTTGAAAAACGAGAAATACTGCGATTGACTATCGGGGCTTTCGGGTTTTTTGGCGCTCCTGATTTGTAACCATCCCTGCCTCGCTTGCCTGCACGCGCTTCCTGCTGTTGGCTGAAAACCACCAGGTTGGTTTAGAGCGGCCACCGGCTTGTGTATTTTCGCCGATTTTAGGGTTGCGGACTCCATCTTCCTTACTGAAAACAAAAGGGTTACGCCGCTTCCTGTCTGACGCGTTTTGGCATGGTAGTTGCTTTGCAATCCATGGCGTCAGCCTTACAATCTTTCGGTGCTGGCACGGGTTCGGAAGAGATAAGCCATGAAAAACAGATTCATAGGAAGTTTAGCAATCTTAATTCTGGCAGTGGCTGGAGTTTTCACGGCGAGCGTGCAGGCACAGACTACGGACGAAGGCAGCGGTCCCTCGGAACAGCCGAGCGCGCCCATGGAGATGGGCCAGCCTCAACCGCCACCTCCTCCCGCTCAGGACACGCAACCCGGCCGACCTTCTGCGCCCGGACAAGGGCCTGTTGTTGGACAATCCCCGCAGATTGAACCCGAAGCTCAACTGGGCGGACCGTCTGGCGAAGGCCCGGCTAAAGTTGATCAGGGCGTGGGACGCGTCAGCATGATTCACGGAGAAGTCTCGACGCAACGAGGAGATTCGGGCGACTGGTCGGCCGCGGTGTTGAATCAGCCGGTGGTGAATGGCGACAAGGTTTCAACGGGTGCGGGCGGGCGCGCCGAGGTGCAACTCGATTTCGCCAACATTCTGCGGCTGGGTTCGAGCGCGCAGGCCACGCTCGCGAATTTTACGAAGAGAAACATTCAGGTGCAGATTGGGCAGGGGTTGGCCAATTACTCGGTGTTTGGCGAAAGTGAGACAGAGCCGGAGATCGACACTCCGAACGTAGCGCTGCATCCCGCGCATCAGGACGGCGTGTACCGCGTTGAAGTGCGGCCCGATGGCGACACGATAATCATCGTGCGCAAAGGTGAAGCGCAGTTGGCCACCCCGCAAGGCATCGCTAACATCAAGCAGGGTGACATGGCCACCGTGCGCGGAGCCGGCGCCGATGCGCGTTACAAAATTACTGCGGCTCCGGAGCGCGACGATTGGGACCGGTGGAATAGCGATCGCGACCGCATGATCCACAATGCGGATGCTTGGCACCATACGAATAAATATTACGTAGGGTCGGAAGATCTCGACGCGCACGGACGTTGGGAGAACGCGCCGGATTACGGTCAGGTGTGGGTGCCGAATGAGCCGGATGACTGGGCTCCTTACCGCGACGGCAACTGGGTATACGAGCCTTACTACGGTTGGACGTGGGTCGGCTACGAGCCCTGGGGCTGGGCTCCGTATCACTACGGACGCTGGATGTGGTACGGCGGCGCGTGGGCATGGTGGCCGGGACCGGTGTGGGGCGCGGGCTTCTACCGTCCGTTCTGGGCGCCGGCGTATGTTTCATTTTTTGGATTTGGAGGTGGTTTCGGATTCGGGGTTGGATTTGGCTGGGGAGGATGGGGCGGCTTTGGCTGGCTGCCGATTGGTCCCTGCGACCGCTTCTTTCCGTGGTGGGGCGGTTATGGCGGACGATTCGGTGTGGTAGGGTTCAACCGATTTGGCGGGCTACACCGCTTTGGTGGATTCGAACCCCTGCATGGCGGCACTCGATTCTCGAACTTGGCGCACATTAACGATCCCCATATCGGACGCGGGCTTTCGACAGTTGGGGCGGGGAGATTCGGAGCCGGACGAACCACGGCCGTGGCGGCGACTCATGCTCAGTTAAGCAACGCTCGCATGATGACGGGGAACCTGCCCGTGGTGCCCACGCACGCCAGTTTGTCGGCCAGCGGCCGGGCGGCAGCGCCTTCGACAATTCACAACAATGCGTCGCAACATTTCTTCGGTACGCAAGGTGCGTCGCGGCCAGCGTCGTTCCAGCAGCAGACGGCGCATCTGCAGCAGTCCATGCAGCAGAATCACGTGAGTGCGGTGACAGCCGGCGGCCGCAGCAGTGGAACCATGGAGTCTCGCGGCACATCTGAGACTCGGGGGACCGCGGCTACGGCGGGAGGAAAGCCGAGTGCGGGCACGTCGTCCTCCGGACGGGAAATGAACAATTCTACGAGCCGGAGCGCGGGGAATCAGGGAGGACGGGACTTCTCCGCTCCTGGCAATACCCGTTCTGAAAGCTCTCAGTCAGATCGACCGCCGAGTGCGGCGTCTTCTGCAGCTAGGGGAGAGCAGTCTTCCGCGAGTCGGGGCGAACCGAACCGCAGCGAGTGGAAGACATTTACCCCCCCGTCGAACGGGAGCAGCGAGTCCGCGAGTCGTGGCGGAAATGGCGCCGAGGCTTCCAGCCGCGGCACGAGTAGCAGTTACTGGAACCGTACGGCGCCGAGTTCAAGCTACTCGCGGGGACCCAGTTCCAGTAATAGTTCCAGCGGATACGGGCGCGGGGGAAATTCGCGTCCGCAGCTGAACATGAGGCAGCCGATCGTGCAGCCCAGATCCTCTGGGGGCTATGGAGGAAGTTACGGAGGATATCACGGCGCCCCCGGTTACGGCGGGAGTCGCGGTGCCAGCGGTGGGGGATCGCATAGCGCACCGAGCTACGGGGGTGGGCATTCCTCTGGCGGAGGCGGAGGAGGCCACCCCAGCGGGGGTGGACACTCAGGAGGCGGAGGTCATCGTTAGTCCAAATGTTGCACCAATGTTTGTTTTGAACACTGCGAGTTGATGTAAAAGAAGTGAAGAGGCGGAGGCGATAAGGGCGTGCTAACCAGCACGCCCTTTTCATTGCTGTGCCGAGCATATTCGACAGCTCGAGGGTGAAAGTCCCTTTGACAACCTGATAGAGGTGAAAGTCAAGGCGAAGCGCAGTGGATGAAACAACACTCGCCGCCAGGGGGGCCTGAAAGAAGCGTGGAGCAACGACGCGAGCCGATGGCCAAGAACCGGATAGGAGGCCTACGGTGGCAAGCGAGCCAGCCAAATGATCGAGAAGCCCATATCCATCAATCCATCAAGCCCACCGCCGCAGCGCAATGCCTTGCATCCGGCTACGTAGATCCACATCCGTGCGCTTACTTTTTCCGCGTTGCCGGAAACGGTAGCAGCCTGCCCGACTTATTCCCGCGGTCCGGCAGAGCCGGTTCGCGATTGTCCCGGCTTCGGCCGTCTCTTGGATTCGCTCATAAAGTCGGTAACCGGCATTGACGGCGACTGGCCGAGGATGCTCCCCTGAAACGCCGCAACGCTTTTTTAAAAAAATCGATCGCCACCGCCTGCTGGCAGCTGCTGGCCAATCCTAGGTTTCAACTCAAGAATCCGCTCGGCATCGAGTTTGGTTTGGGGCTGCGCACCCTTGGCCGGAAACTCCAGTTCGCCCTTCGCTCGCCACTCGCTTCTCCAAGGTCTCCAACCGCTCGGGACTCAACTGATCCATGCGAGCCACCTCCGCCATACCTTTTCCGGAGTCGATCCCGCGCATCGCAGCCATCTTCAATCCACGGGAATATCCTTGTCGGGGCGCCAGCACTATTCTCCGCCATTCCATGTAGCTGGCCCCTTAATCGCCTGTCTCACTTTCGGGGTCCACCCCAGGTTGACCTACTCCCCATGCCGTTTGCGAAAGTCGGACGGAGGTTAAGCCCGGTTGATTGGAGAAGCGACTAGCACTGCCTCACCCAAACAGAGCCGCTGCCCTTAAAGTGGAGAAACGCCCCTTGACTCGGGACAGAGTCGTTCAAATCCTACGGTCTCGCGTACGCCGGGCTATCAGGATCGGGAGGGTCATAGTCGCGGCCGTATTTGTTCTTATGCGCGAGTTCCAGGTTGGACTCGGCGAGCTTGAAGGTCCCGAGGAAGGTATTGCCGGAACTGACCGTGATCTCGCGCTCCTCAGCCTGCAGTACATCCGGAGAAACGGACGGATGAAAGACGTGCATCTGATAACGTCCGGGAGCGACGTTTTTGATGCTGATGTCTCCATTTCCGTTCGATATCGCGTAGTAGGGAGTATCTAAGGAAATTACAACGGCGCTCATCTGTGGGTGAATGTTGCAAAAGATAAAAGAAATACCCGGCTTGTCGAATTGCACAAAACGAGTGGTGCCACTCTCGTATAGCCCAAGATCGAAGCGCTTTCCGTCGAACAATGAAAAGACATTGTGAAAAAAGGGGTCCTGGTTGGGAAACTCAACCTTTCCGCCTGCCGGTATCACCAGCAGCGAAGGGTGAAAACTCTTATCTCGCTGGATGAGTTGGGGAATTTTCGAATTTTTCTGAAGCGGGGCTGCGACTGGAGGTGTATTTCCGACAGGAGTTAGCCAAACCACAAGTTTGGAAGAGTCCTTTACCTGGTGCCCGCTGGCCGTGAGTTGCACCTTGCCTTTGAGTTCGAGGTCTTGCGCCGAGGCGGGAAAATACGGCAACGACAGAAAACACAAAACCGCGAGGCGTTGAGCGAAGCGGCTCATCAGAACAAGATCCCTATCGCGAGATTAATTTGGTTCGTCACACTACTGCTGTCGTAGACGGGGAAAGTGTGCAGGCGTCTGAATTCGGCAGAGAGCAGCAAGTCGGAACGCGGCCGGTAGACCAGATTGCCGAGGCCGCCACGATTGCGGCCGAGAATCTGGCCGAAATTGTTGGCATCAGTAGCGAAGCCGCGAACGTCACTGGCAAATGCATTATCTTCGGCGAAGACGCCGTTCAGTTCAAGCTTGGGCGTGAGTTGAAATTTAAGTTGGCTCCATCCACCCGCGGAATCCAGACCGCGAATGCTGGTCGAGCCGGAGAGTGGATTACCGCCGTACACAATGGTTTGACCGATGGCAGCCCCCAGGCCTCCCACTGCACGGCCTCGATAGAATTCTCCGGAGAGAACGAGGCGGCGGGCGATCGGGATCTGCCAGTCCGTCATGCCCGACCACGCATCGAGGTAGCGACCCCACGACCAATCTTGACGCCCATAGTAGCCCGCTACACCAACGCTCAAGGTATGGCCAAATGCTGGCTGGGACCACGCGCTCCGAAAGGCATACGCTGGCTGACCCGAGTGTTCCCCAGCCGTCGCAGAGCGCAAGAACCGGTCACCGCTGGGTTGCTCCCAATCGAGGTTGTCGAGAACCCCGCCCTGTATCGTGAGCGTCTGGTCATGGGGAAGGTTGAAGCGATGCTCGACACGGAGTTGCGGCGTCCAGCCCCATAGATTGCCGGCGTAGGCGAGGGCTGGCGTCGCCAGGGATGCAAACGAGGTGGGAGAGAGCGGCGAGATAAAGAGGGAATCCTGGCCGGCAATCACAGAAGTATTTTTCCAATCGAGCCGCAAACTGGCCGTCTGCATCCGCACAATCCCGAAGTTGACTCCGTTTGGAGTCGCGGGAAATCCTCCCGCGAAATCGAACTGCACGTCGGCTGAAGTTTTCGCACCGGCGAGGGTTGGACCGAAGATCTCCAGCCCGATCTCAGTCTGACGCAATGTGGCGCCAAAGCTGGCCTCAGACGTGCTGCCCAGCGCGGGGGGTTCAGCGTAGTTGGGGATGTCGATGTTATTGGAAGTACCGACATTGCGAAAAGCGTTCATTAGAACGATTCCAGACAGCCGGGCGCGATACTTTCCGGCGGCCTCCACTTTGGTCTGGTATTCTTCGTCAATTTTCGAGCCCAGCAACTGCGTGGATTCTTCAAGTTTCTGAATCCGGCTTCCCAGGTCCGCAGCCGGTGGTGTAGCGGAGACAGCTTGAGAGACTGATGGGGACGTTGCGGACATTTGCGTGGAGGTCGCGGCTTCAGCGGTTGACACGGAACTGTTGATTGCAGCCGCGAGCGGCGTCAGAAATTTGCGCGTGTCTTGTAATTCCTGACGCAGTTCCTGCATCTCGGCGCGAGACTGGGCATTTTCGGTCCGCATTTGTTCAATCACGGAGCGGAGTTCTCGCACTTGGGTATCGAGTTCACGTACCCATGGGTCAGGGGCGGGAGATGTCTGGGCAGGCCCGGTCTCCTGTCCTTGGCTGCCGATGGCTAACAGGACTAAGGCGGCAGTCGCTATTGCAGTTGAACGAAGCGCAAAGGTCCATGGGCTGTTCACACATCCTCCAGGGCGACATACGGATCTGGATGAATCGGAGAAATTGAAACGGAAGCTGAGTGTCCGAATGTCGAATTGAGTTTTCAGTCGCTCGATCGGTTCGCCCGATCGTTGTTCAATGAGGCAAGAGGACGAGCCGTCAGCTGGTCGTCGCTTTCCTCGTCCTTATCTTGCGCGGAGCCTTGCGGAGAGCGCCCGGGGATGGTGATTCGAAAAATGGTTCGAGCGTCCTCGGTACGTTCCATCAAGACTCTTCCCCCGTGATCCTGCACAATTTTCTGCACAATCGTCAGACCAAGCCCGGTGCCGTTCTCCTTACCGTAACTCACAAAAGGGGAAAACAGCTTGTCCCGGATCGGTTGGGCGATGCCAGGACCGTTGTCGGCAACCGCAATGGTAACCGATCCTTCGCTGCGCCCGATCGTGACCTGAACTCGACCCTCAGTGGTAGGGGCCGCCTCGCAAGCATTCAACAAGAGATTGTATAAGGCCCGTTCGAGTTTGCGCGGATCGAACCATGCCAACCCTGGGCCGCTGCTTTCAACCTCGATAAGCGTTCCCTGATGGCGTGGGTGCAGGCGTACTGCCTGCATAGCTCGCTGTACAGTCTCCGTAACGCTGGCGTAAGTGGGATTGAGAGATTCCCTGGTCCGGGCAAATTCGAGCAGGGAATCGATGAGGTCCGTCATTTGATTTACGCCGATGCGAACCTCCTGATACAACTCTTCGCGTTGAGCGCCCGTCAGGCGGCCATCGCAGAGGAACTCCGAATTGGCAACAATCGCCGCCAGGGAATGGCGCAGGTCGTGAGAGATTGAACTGGCCATGCGTCCAATGGTCGCGAGCTGCTCCGATTCAAGGAGCGCTTGTTGAGTTTTGAGCAGACTGGAACGCATGCGGTCGAAGGCGGAAGTCAGCTCCGCGACTTCGTCGCTGCCCCGAGGATCCAGAGGATGATGGAAATCTCCATGCTCGAGTGCGCGGACGCCCTCCACAAGACTGGCCAGCGGACGAGTGAAAGTATGCGAGATCAGAAAGACCAATCCGCTTCCTACCAGCACCGCAGTGAGACCGAGCAGCAGCAGCAGGCGGTTGAGGTTGCCGAGGAACTTCGCGGCTTGGTCGTAGGATCCGAGCACCGTCAGGCGCACCGGGATTTCCTGCTGACTGGAGAGGTCGAGAGAGGTAGCCAGAAAAAGTTCATGGCCGACTTCTACATCGCTGGGGCCGCTCTGCGAGGGTCTATTCTGCGATGACCCACTCTGCGACGACCCCGATAACGAGCCCAAAGCAGAGCTTCGGGCTTGAATGGGACTGAGCGTGGTGGCTACGATTTCATCTCCGTAAGAGAAAGTCACTTGGCTGGATGAGACCTTGCTAACTTCGCGGGCCAACCGGTCATTGATTTCATAGCCGATAATCAGAAAGCCCAGCAGCTGACCTTCGGTCCTGGACCCAAAATAAACTGGCTGCACGAAAGTCTGGTAGAGATGGTGAGCGCCGAACCACCAGTGGCTGAACTCCTCTTCATTCAAGGATCGTTCGAAGTACTGCTGAGCGGCTTCGCGAGTGAATCCCGCGGATTTTGTGTGCAGAGCGACCACGGAGCCATTACGATTGGCGAGGACGAGGAGGTCGCTTCCGGTCAACTGCCACACACCACGAGAAGCGTCTTGGATGGTGGCGGGATCGGGAGCGGTCATAATGGCTCGGATGATGGGAAGATCTGCCACTAATTCTGCGGAGTGCGTCAGCATGATTTCGCGATCATGCTGAAAATTCTGAAATGTGGTGACGGAGTTTCCCAGATCGTGAACAATTCCTTCGCGCACATGACGCTGCACGCTGTGCCGTACTACCAGGAGACTCATGGCCGTAAGGCCCGCGGTAATCAGAAGCATGGAGAGGAGAAAGCGGGTACGCAGGCGGGTCCGGTGCATGAGGGTGGTTCCAGACTGTCCTGCAAAGGTCTGCGGCGCGGGTTCTGATGTGGAGTCCACGGGGTTTCAGCGCACGAACTTGTATCCCATTCCGTGTACGGTGCGGAAGTGGACCGGACTGGCCGGGTCACGCTCTAATTTCTGACGAAGTTTTAGAATGTGATTGTCCACGGTGCGGGTAGAAGGATAATTCTGGTATCCCCAGACCTCGTTGAGCAACTCGTCGCGGCTGATTACCCGGTCGGCGTTCTGCACCAGAAACTGCAAGGTCTTGAATTCCTGCGCGGTTAAAACTACAACCTTACCGTCGCGTTGGACTTCCATTTTCTTAACGTCCACGGAAATACCATCGAAACTGACGACACTCACGGTGGCTGTTCTCGACGTATGTCGAAGTGCGGCGCGCACGCGGGCCAGAAGTTCGCGCGGGCTGAAGGGCTTGGTTACATAGTCGTCGGCGCCTAGCTCCAGCAGCAGAACTTTATCCGAAACATCGCTGGTTGCACTTAACACAACGATCGGCAAAGCCGGCGCCTGGGCCTTAACTTCTTTGCATAGTTCGCTGCCGGAAAGCTTAGGCAGGCGAAGGTCGAGAATGATAACAGCGGGTGGGGCGGCCTGAAAGCTCTCGAGGGCCGACTGACCATTGGCCTGAATCTCGACCGTGTATCCCTCGGTTTCGAACAGGCGCTTCAAGGCCTTCTGGACCGAAGGATCGTCCTCTACCACGAGAATTCGTCCCATCGGCTGTGTAGAACTCGTCGGATCAGCCGATCTGGCTGTGCTTAGCGGCGCTGCGATTTGACCCATAGGAAGCATTCCTCACTGATCGAGCACTTGAGTTGCCATAGTTGTACGACGCCAGCAACAATTGAAGCTTACAACGGTTTATGCCCAATTGTGGCAGCAGCGGGAGTGGTTTGACAAATTTTTTACAATTGCAGGTCCGAATAAACAGGCTCCGCGGCAGAAGGCTTGCAAAGGATTTCCCGACTTCGTCTGCCGTAGAATAGCGACAGCTTGCCGGTTCCCGCCGAATTCGTTGGTATGCACGTCGTCCTCGTCGACGTGCGCAATCCGCTCAACATTGGCGCGGCGGCACGGGCCATGAGCAATTTTGGATTCCCGAGTCTACGGGTAGTGAATCCCTACGACGTGGCGTTTCGGGATGCTCGTTCTGCCGTGGGCGCCGCAGCTACGCTAGCCACCGCTGAAGTTTACAAGACCTTGACCGAAGCGGTTGCCGACTGCTCCCTGGTTGTGGGAACCACCGCCATTGGGCATCGGGATCTGCAGCACTCTTTAGTTCTGTTGGAGAAAGGTGCTCGAGACATTCGAACCCACCTGGCAACCGGCCCATGTGCTCTTCTGTTCGGGTCAGAGAAGTTCGGGCTGTCGAATGAGGACATGAGCCATTGTCATTGGTTGATGCACATCCCCACTCGCGATGAACACGCTTCGATGAATCTGGGGCAGGCGGTCGCCGTCTGTTTGTACGAACTGGTGCGGGATCCGACTGCGCCGGTAGAACCCGCGAAGGGAACTCCTGCTTTGTCCGCTGAGGTGGAGAGGATTACCGATACCTTGCTGATGGCGCTTCGAGCCAGCGAGTATCCGAAGTTGAATACTTCTAAGTCTTTTCATGCCGCCGTCCGGCGTGTGATCCGGCGACTGCGTCTGCAGCAGGGTGATGCCGAATTCTTGCTCGGCATGTTGCGACAGATGATTTGGAAGATCAAGAAAAACGAGAGCGCGTAAAGTTGAGGAGCGTGTTCATGGTTTTGTTTCTGTGGGCAAAACCTGGGTCGACGTTCTTCCAAATTGAAAGCGTAGAATCCACTCGCTTGGTAAAGGTTGTCCGTTCACCTTAGCGGGAGTGAATTTCCACCGCCGTGCGGCAGCCAGAGCCTGATTCGCAAAGTATTTGCTCGGGCCCGAAGAGGCCAGCCTTGCCTGAGAGACGTTGCCGGAAGCATCCACCGAAACCTGAACGCTGACTTTCACGCGGCCCGTGATAGTCCTGCGCGAGCCCGGGGAAACATCCGGAGAGACTTCCTGCAGAACCTTGCCAGGGTCAACGCCGGTTTCAGTGGAAGCGATTGGGGATTCGGCGGTTGGAGCGGGCGGGACCGTCCGCTGCTGAGATCTGCGGCCTAGCAAGACTGCCAATAGAATCACCGCGACTACGACCGGGAGCAGGAGCCAAATGTTGCTGCGCTTCGCCGGCGGCTTCTCAATTGCTTTTGCGGGTAGGGGCGTTTGAATTTTGGGCTTGCCCAAGATTTCGTTCACAGTGCAGCGCTCTCGAGGATCCACGCGTAAGCATCGCTGTGCGATTCCGTAAAAAGGCTGTGGGATCCTGTACGGTACGCTAACCCCGCCTTCGCTGGCGTTTATTGTCTGCGACTCCTGCTGGGTCATGATCGCAACCAGCACCAAGCCTAAAGACCAAACGTCCGCAGCAGGGGACGGCCCCGTGTTGGCTAGCTCTGGTGCGTCATAGGGTGTTGGCGTGTGCCCGTTGCGCTCGCCAGTTTTGCCCAGGCTGTCGGCGGAGATTTTTAGTTGGTTGTCGACCGCCAGAATATTCGATGGTTTGATGTGGCCGTGCGGGAATCCGGTCTGATGCAGGTAGGCCAAAGCTTCTGCCGTGGGAGGAAGCATCTCCTTGACTTCTGCCGGCGAGAGCGGACGCAGCGGCAGAATCTGCGCCAGATTTTCTTCGGCGTATTCCATCACCACATAGAGGAACTTGGCGTCGTCAATCTGGCCGCGGCCACTTTCGAACAGGCGAATCAGATGAGGATGAGACAGCTTCGCGCTGTTAGCCCATCGCGCCAGTTGCGCAACTTCATCGATATTAGCGGTGGAAAAAACTTCCGCAGAAATCAGCTTGATGGCTGCCTTCTGAAACGGATTCTGGCTTCGTTTGGTGAGAAATACCGCGCTGTGCTCGGAACCTCCAAGCCATTGTTGCAGCGGGAACATTCCATCAACGACCCGCCCTTCAAATTGTTTCCAGACGTGAGTTAAACCGCTCATAGGACCCGACTTACCAATCGCTTATTCTATGCCAGAGTGGGCCAGATTCCCGTCGAAAGTGCGTCCGCAACGTGTGGAAATCGTCAATAAAAGACAGAAGATGGAACTCTGGAGGGGTGTATGGGGCTGTTTTTCCGGGAAATTTGGGTGGGGAACGCGAAACGAATCGAACGTGAAACGAGGCATAAAATAACCGTTAACTAAACGTAGGCAGTTTTACCAGATCGTTTTCCGGAACCGACTCGGTTGGTTCGCCGGCCTTGCGCCAGGCGGCTAATCCGCCGACGATCACGAACGTGTTGAACCCTTTTTCCCGCAGCAAATGCGCCACCCGGGCGCTGGTCGCTTCGCGCGCTCAAGTGCAGTAAAGATAGATATCCTTCTCTTTGGTAAGGTGCTTGAGCTCTTCTTCGAGATTATTGGGCTCGAGGCGGATGGAGTTCTTGATCCGGGCCGCTCCGGCGTCGTAATAGCCATGGCTGCGAACATCGACTATCTGCACCTTGTCTGCCTCTTCCGAAGCCAAACGCCGGGCCAGTTCTTCTACCTGGACTCGCGGCACGACCCTGTAGGGTTTGTTCTTGCGGTATTGCATGAAGCGGTAGATTGCGTACACGGCCAGGGCGGCGATAATTACACCTTCCATCGCCCGCCCGGCGGCATGAAACCCGCGCAAGATGGCGGCGAGAAAATCGCGGGAGAGATAACCGACCAGCAGGTAGGTCAGTGTGTAAAGCGCAGCTCCAGCGAAGTCCAGCCTTAAGAATTGCCAAAAGCGCATCTTCATGCTGCCGGCCAGAGGCGCTGCCATAGTGTTGACGCCGGGAATAAACTTCGCGACCAACAGCGTACCTTTGCCGCGTTTGTAAAATGATTCAGCGGATCGCAGAATACAGGTCTCCGGATTGATCGAGACTCGGCATAGAAATCCCAGCAACGCCCACCCCATGTATCGGCCGAGCCAGAACTGGGCAATATCTCCAATCAGCAATGCCGCCATCGCCGCGGCCACAACGTAGGGGCCCCACAGGGCATGCGCCGCCACGGACGCTCCTGCAGCCACCAGTGCTATTGCAGCCGGGAAGGGAAGGCCAATCGCCTCCGCCAGCAATAGGCCAAAGATCAAAACATATCCGTGCTGGGTCATCAGCAAAAACAAGTCCATAGATAATGTTGGATCAGAAGAATCAAGAAAGGGTTCAGTATAACCAAAGCTGCAACAGGCGTCCTATCTCTCAATTACGGGCGAGCGGTAGGCGGAGCAGCGATCGCCGGACAGCGGGCGCGTATTCGGAGAAAAATGCCCCGAAGTCAAAACAGCCAGCCGCTGTTGCGAAAACCTCGGCTGGCTGACAAACAGCGGGATTCTGTTCGCCCATCTCCTGCATGAATTCGCCGACTACTTACTCATGGAATCGTTGTTCATCGCTCCGCCCTTGAGCATTTTCACGCTCATGACATGGATCGAATTCTTGTCGGAATACACGTGCGCGCTGAGCTGCACGTGATGTCCTTCGTGACCCTTCAGTTCCTCGGGGTTCATCACGTCCCAGCTCTTGCCATCCTTATCGCTGACGAACATCACCTTGTCGCCCTCTGCCTTGACCGTGCCCTTAAGGGTCATCAGTGGAGCCTTGGCGGCAGCATCGGATTGCGCCTGGGCCATGCTATTGTCTTGTTGAGCGAAGGCCGTCAAGCTCATCGCAAAAGTAACTGCCAGCAGACAAACCATCAACTTCTTCATTAAATGTCTCCTCATTTTTTATTGAAAAACTTGGCCAGATTCGTACTGCTCTTATGTAACGTTCCTAAGCCTCAAATGGATTGAGAGCCTTCCGGATGTGCTGACTAGTTTGTCGTTGGATGGGAATGAAGAGGTTGCCGCAAGAGGGGAAAAGTTCGCCGGTATCACGCGGAGTTTGTTCGGTTCAGGCTGCCGGGGGAGGGAGCAATAAAAAGCCCCGCTCTTGCGAACGGGGCCTTCAAATGCAAGCTCGTAGCTAGCGGCTGTTCTTAGTACATGCCTTCCATGCCGCCGCCATGTCCGCCGCCGCCCATCGGAGCTTCCTTCTTTTCGGGAATCTCCGCGACCAGTGCTTCCGTGGTGAGCATCAGCGCTGCAATCGAACCGGCATTGGTCAGTGCAGTGCGCACCACCTTGGTCGGATCGAGCACGCCCGCCTTGACCAGATCTTCATAGTCGTTGGTGAGAGCGTTGTAGCCGAAGTTGATGTCCTTCGACTCGCTGATCTTGCCGAGAACCACGGCACCTTCTTCGCCGGCATTCTCGGCGATCTGGCGCAGAGGCTCTTGGATGGCGCGCTTCACGATGTTGACACCGATCTGCTCATCACCCTCGAGTTTGAGCTTGTCGAGCGCCGGAACGCAGCGTGCCAGTGCCACTCCGCCGCCGGGGACAATTCCTTCTTCCACGGCTGCGCGGGTTGCATGCATGGCGTCTTCGACGCGGGCTTTCTTTTCCTTCATTTCGGTCTCGGTCGCGGCGCCGACTTTGATCACGGCTACGCCACCCACCAGCTTGGCCAACCGCTCCTGCAACTTCTCGCGGTCGTAGTCGCTGGTCGTCTTGTCGATCTGGCTGCGAATCTCTTTCACCCGGCCTTCAATCTCCGAATGCTTGCCCTTGCCTTCGACCAGGGTGGTGTTGTCCTTGTCGATGGTGAGCTTCTTTACCTGTCCGAGATCGCTGATCTGCACGTTCTCCAGCTTGATGCCCAGATCTTCCGTAATTGCCTTGCCGCCAGTCAGGATTGCAATATCCTGCAGCATCGCTTTGCGACGATCGCCGAAGCCGGGAGCCTTGACGGCCGCGACTTGCAGCGTGCCACGCAGCTTGTTGACGACGAGAGTAGCGAGTGCCTCGCCCTCAACATCTTCCGCGATGATGAGCAACGGTTTGCCGCTCTTGGCAATCTGTTCGAGTAATGGAAGCAGATCCTTCATCGAGCTGATCTTCTTTTCGTTGATCAGGATGTAGGCGTTCTCCAAAGCAACTTCCATCCGCTCCGGATCGGTGACAAAGTAAGGAGACAGATAGCCGCGGTCAAATTGCATTCCCTCGACCACTTCCAACTGCGTCTCCAGTGTTTTCGACTCTTCAACCGTGATGACGCCGTCCTTGCCGACCTTCTTCATCGCTTCGGCAATGATGTGACCAATGGTCTCATCGTTGTTTGCCGAGATGGTGCCGACCTGAGCGATCATCTCGCCGGAAACGGGCTTGGAAAATTTGTCGAGCTCGCCTTTGCCACGTTCGCCGGTCTTCTTGTCGAACGAACCGCAGACCAGTGCAACGGCTTTTTCGATGCCGCGCTTCATTGCCATCGGGTTGGCCCCAGCAGCAACCGTCTTCACGCCTTCGCGATAAATCGCCTGGGCGAGAACGGTGGCGGTGGTGGTGCCATCGCCGGCTACGTCAGAGGTCTTGCTGGCCACTTCGCGAACCATCTGGGCGCCCATGTTCTCGAGGCCGTCCTTGAGTTCGATTTCTTTGGCAACGGTGACGCCGTCCTTGGTAATGGTCGGCGAACCGAATTTCTTTTCAATGACTACGTTGCGGCCTTTGGGGCCGAGGGTAACTTTTACAGCGTCGGCCAGAAGATTGACGCCGCGCAGGATCGCCTGGCGGGACTCTTCTCCGTGTACGATTTGTTTTGCCATGATGAGTTTCTCCTTCGAGTATGAAAATCCTTAAACACAGAGGGCACGGGATTTAATACCTTGGCCCTCAAAATCTGGAGGTGTTATCGCTTAGCGCCGGCGAGTTCTTTCTTGCTGCTGTTGGCTGGCGCGGCGGCTCCGGTAAGGATGCCGAGGACTTCGTCTTCTTTCATGATGATGAAGTCTTCGCCATCAATCTTGATCTCGGTGCCGGAATACTTGCCGAACAGGATGCGGTCGTCCTCATGAACTGCCAGAGGGAAAGTCTTGCCCTCATCGTTGGTGCGGCCCTTGCCGGTGGAGACGACGATGCCCTCTTGCGGCTTATCTTTTGCGCTGTCGGGGATGATGATTCCGCCTCGGGTGGTGGAAGCTTCCTCCACGCGACGTACCAGGATGCGGTCATGCAGTGGGCTAAATTTAGCCATGGTTGCAACTCCTTTCAAAGGTTGGGTAGTAAGGTTGATGGAACGGGAAACCTATTAAATTGCTAGGATTTCGGCGACCTGTTAGCAGTCTCGCCTACTGAGTGCTAATTCTAGGAGGTGAGTTTGAAATTGTCAAGAGGGTGCGCGGTCGGCGGTCGGGGCGGTCGGGAGCGGTCTGGAAGGCAGTAACGTCGGCAGAATTGAGGGATCTGGACAGAAGGCAGCCAGGGTTCGCTTCCTCTGGTTCGGTTCGTCTTCTTGCCATGGCGCGCGGCTTGCAAGTAACCTTGCGACTCACAATATGGAAGTGAATAAAGCTCATCGAGATTGCGAGTAAACTCGGCACCGGCAGCCGAGATTGCTGCTCAAGCAGGAAAAAGTGCCGGCGAGTTTCAGAATCTGGGGTAAGATTAAATCTATGCCATACATCTTGGAACACCTCTCCAGCCTTCGTCAGGAAATCACGGATTTGCGGAACATGAACGCGCGGTTCACTGGGAAGGGTGCAGACAGTCAGATCGATCAGTCGGCAGTGGAAATGAGAGCCAACCGGCTGGTGGAAATCAAGAAAGAATTGTCACAGATGCTGAACCGTCCGGAGGATCCCGCGGTTTGGTGGGAGAAGGGCGGCAGGCGGAATCGGGTAGCTTAGCGAAGCTGCTGAAGACGTTGCGGGATTGTGAGGCGCGGCCTGTTGGCTGCGCTTTTTCCGTTTGTGCATTTAGAAAACAAAACCAAAACAACCATCATCAGCAAAAGGAGCGGACAAAAGTGTCCGTCCGGCACAAGTGTCCGTCCCGTACGGGCAACCTTGCTTGCAAAATCAGCGGCAGTCGGGCAACCTCATTCACATGGAGCGAATGAGATGGGTCCTTTTGGTTTTTTTTTTCTGGCTTGCGACGACAACGCTGACATGCGCGCAGGACGGGCCAGAGCAGGGTGGCAATGAAGTGCAAGTGTGGGCCGGCGGTGGTCACTCGGTGCCAGGCGGGACTTCCCATACCGAGGCGTTCGATGCGGGAATCCGCTATGGGCGGGTAATTACCGGTCCGCACTGGCCGGCAATTTTACGTGGCCGGTTTGAGTATGCGGTAGATTTGGTGCCCGTGTATCTGATTTTCCAACCGGCCAACAGGGCCTATGGATGGGGATTCAATCCTCTTGTGCTGAAGTGGAATTTTGAACGGCGGGGCCGGTTCTCGCCATACTTCGAACTCAGCGGCGGAACGCTGTTCAGCAACCACACCATTCCCTCCTATACGAACACAGTAAACTTCACGCCCAGCGCCGCGTTGGGGACGCACATACTTGGCGAGAAGTATAACTGGAGCGTGGATGTACGCTACCTGCATATCTCGAATGCCGGATTGGCAAGGTTTAACCCGGGGCTGAATACTGTGCAGGTGCGGCTGGGAGTGGGAAGGTTTTGGAAGCAAAAGTAGATGTAGCGCTCGCCGGGGG
>DATNLE010000198.1:0-38398 GCA_035603035.1 Candidatus Acidiferrales bacterium
AAAGAAAGAAGAGGAAGATGAAGCCGACATACAGAAAGTAGCGATGGAGATTTTGCAGAATAAACGGAAACGCCGTCTCGCCCCGATAACGATGCTTCCGGTGTTCGCCGACGGCGCAGGCAGGTGGATCGAGAAAAAAAGCCCGGTAGTAAGCCTTCCGGTAGTAGTAACACGTGACTCGGAATCCCAAAGGCCAAATCAGGATCAGTAGCGCCGGAGAAAACGGCCACCAGCGATGATGGGGATCAATGAGAGGCGAATAAAACGGAGAAAGGTACGGCCCCCATTCGTAATAGGTTCCTTCGAAGGCTCGCAGAGTGGCATAAATTCCGAACGTACCGAGCAGAACAACGACGGGCAACAACTCAAGCCACCACGTATCCCGCCGCATGGTTTCGCCCAGATGGCGTCCAGTTGTGGTTGAAGCTGCCGGCATAGAAACACCGCCTAGTAGTGCATAGAGTAAACAGAAAAATAGCTCTTTCAAGGCAGAAATGTCCAATCAGCGGGCCAGCGAAACTTCTGGGCTCCGACCAATGTTCTCCCAAAATCTGGCCTAAGTTAGCCCCGAGGGTGTAGGATTCTCCTGTCTTCTACAAAGCACTGAGTAAAACGGCCTTATCGTTCGCGAAAACTGTCAAGCAGCCCGGGAACCGATGCATATATTTTTCTTGGGGCCGTGGCGCAGATAGACGCGCTGCTCCCGCCGCATTGGGTTTCCGTGGGCAAACGAGGAAGACCGTGTCACTGCGACGGGAAGTTCCCACCCTGCCAGCTGAAATCATCAAAGGACTTTTCTGCATTCCTTTGTTTCTGCTCTTGTGTCTCACCCTGGGGCTCTCGCAAAAGGCGCAACCAGAGGACGGTAACCTACCCAAGTATGACCTTCATACCGAGACGAAAACCAAAGGAGTCGTGGACGAAGTAAATCTGCTCGCTTTGGGAACCAGGAAAGACTTTACTGAACTGATCATTAAGAGCGGAGATGACAAGGTCCACATCTACGTGTGCCCCAAACCATTCCAAGAGGAGATGGGTATCAGCTTCAGCAAGGGAGAGGAGATTGCTGTGACTGGTTCCAAGGTCAAGCAGGAAACCTTGGATGTAATCCTGGCCCGAGAGCTTGTGAAAGGCACGGACACCCTGTTGTTCCGGGACGACAAAGGCAAACCGGTGTGGGATTCGCGCACCGGCAAGTGACTGCGTGGAGAAGTCCCATGAAACTTTCTGACACGATTGGATTGGTACTGAACAGCAAGGAAGAGAACAGGGTCGTCTCGGTAGCGCCCGGTCAGTCGGTCTATGAAGCGATTGAGAAGATGGCCGAACATGGTATCGGCGCCGTGCTGGTCATCTCCAACCAGAGACTGGTCGGCATCCTGTCGGAGCGTGACTATGCCCGCAAAGTAATCCTCAGGGGCCGCTCTTCAAAGGAAACCCTAGTCCGCGAAATCATGACCAGTCCAGTTGTCTCAGTGAATCCGCAGCAGCCCATGGACGAGTGTATGGCTATTATGACCAGGCATCGCTTTCGCCATTTGCCGGTTTTGCAGGATGACAGGGTGGTTGGAGTGGTCTCAATTGGCGACTTGGTGAAGTGGGTTATCTCCGGTCAGGCGCAAACCATTCAGGAACTGGAAGGCTACATTACGGGGGAGTATCCCAGGTAGGAGGGTGCTATGGGGCCCAGACCTTCGCCCTAGGCATCGGAGGCGCCGCCGGTCAAGGCATCGCCACACCGGGCGACATCTTCAGAAAAATCTTCAGTCGCCGCGGCTTGCGCTTGAATGCTTACAACGCTTATCCGTCGATCATCCGCGGTGGGCACAGTTTTCTCACCAGACTGCGAGGCTTGGAAGCGTTTGCCTTCCATAAACCATCCTTTTGGGTAATAGTGTGTTCACCTAATTACCGAGAAAAGCGCTGATCTCGTTCCCACAGGCTGGCGCGGGAATCATTCAGAATCAGTACAACCCGGTGGAACGACTGCGGTGACGGAGCCACGCTCAACCAGACCTGTGACCGGTTACTCGCTTCAGCTTCAAGACGCTCCAATCCACAGACCAACTCAATCGGCCACGGACCTTTCAGTGCGCGTTTCGTTACCGGTTCTGGGGGGTCGAGTCTTGATGGCAAGTTCGTCCGTTCCGACTGGAAGACGATGACATCGAATAATTCGGGCGAGGGAGGTGCATGATTCTATTTGGAAACAAATCTGATTGACAGCCAAGGAATTTGCGGTTTAAGCTTCGTCAACGTTTACGGTCTGTGGACAGCCAACTCCCCGCTTATGGAAATTGGAATGATGGCGCCCAAAATCGAGGGCGCGCCGCTAACCCTCCGAGCGCCGCTATGAATCGAAAAACCAAGCTGCTGGACATCGCCGAGGCGCTGGGAGTATCGACCGGCACCGTCCACCGCGCACTGCACAATCATTCTGGCGTCAGTCCTATGGCCAAGACCAGAGTGCTCCAGATGGCCAAGACTCTCGGGTATCGTCCGAATCTGGCAGCCCGCTATCTGTCCTCGAAGCGAAACCTACGCGTTTCCGTCAATACACTGCAAGGCACCACCTCCTTCTGGGACGAGGTCCGCGCTGGGATCAGCGAAGAAGCGCGGGCGCTGCTCATGGAGAATGTGGCTATTGAGTATCGAACCTATCCCCGCCTCGGCGAAGGCGAGGAAGAAGCCTTCGAATCGGCTCTCAAATCAGGCGTAGATGGAATCATTACCTTTCCTAGTCGTCCGCAGGGTATGCACTCCTGTATGAGGCGAGCATCGCGAAACAGCATCCCCGTCGTCTGCGTGGCCACCGACGCACCCAACACCGGCCGACTGGCGGTTGTCTCGATTGATACCCTGGCCAGCGGATCTCTCGCGGCCGATCTAATGGGCAGTTTTCTGGGAGGCAAGGGAAAGGTTGCCGTAACTCTGAGTTCGCTGGCGATCACTGAGCATGCCGAGAAGCAAAAGGCCTTCGCCAGCACCCTGCTCGGGCTCTATCCGCAGATGCTGCTGCAGGCGACCATCGAGGATCACGACGTCGAATCCGAGGCCTATGAGCAAAGCAGCGAACTGTTCAAAAAGCACCCCGACCTGGCTGGCATCTACGTTACGACTGAAGCTTCCATTCCCGTGCTGAATGCCGCTCGTGACGCACAGATGCTGGACAAGATCACGTTCATCACCACCGATCTATTTCCGGCGCTGGTGCCGGAGATCCGATCAAGAGCCGTGGCGGCCACGATTTATCAGCGGCCGCGGACGCAGGGTCGCATGGCGTTTCGGGTATTGCATGAATTCCTGGCGGAGGGCGAGTGTCCCTCTTACCAAGTCACGCTGGCACCCCACCTGGTGATGCGCGGCAACCTCGATTTTTTCCTGCAGCGACAGTCTCTGGAATCGAGCCCGCTTCGGGCGGTTCGGCTGCAGAGCGTTGCGCCCGAGTTAGTCGAATACTTTGGCTAGATCGGCGTGGGGTTAGGGGATTCGGATTGTTCTCGTAGAGTTGGGGAGCGGCGCAGACGCAGTAACCCCCACATCTCTGCGGGAGATGAAAGAAGATCTGCTGCACTTTGGGAGAAAGTCTCGAGTTCGTGGGAATCGATGTTGGCACCGGCGGAACCCGTGCTCTCATTATTGATGAACACGGGCGAGTCGTCGCCTCCGGCACCGAGGAGCACGTGCCCTTTCGATCGCCTCAGCCGGGATGGGCAGAACAGCTTCCGCAAGATTGGTGGCGAGCGTGCGGGGTAGCCGTTCGACGTGCTCTCGATGCCGCCGGAGGTCGCGCCGATAGAATTGCATGCGTCGGATTCTCCGGGCAGATGCATGGCGCAGTCTTGCTCGATGCTAGCGATGAAGTAGTTCGACCCGCCCTCATCTGGTGTGATCAGCGGACTGAGGCCCAAGTCAAAGTTCTTTCCGATCTCTTTCCTCGAGAACGCCTCATTGAGCTCACCTGCAATCCGCCTCTCACGAATTTCACTCTCACCAAGCTGCTTTGGGTACGAGAGAACGAACCCGGAAACTGGGAGCGCGTTCGCCACGTCATGTTGCCGAAAGATTACGTGCGCTTGCAACTCACCGGCGAGCGTGCCACGGATGTGGCAGATGCTTCGGGAACGCTTCTCCTCGATGTCGCCCGGCGCCAATGGTCGTCCGAGGTCTTGAGCCGGAGTGGAATCGACCGACAACTGCTTCCCTCGTTGTGGGAGTCAACCGAAATCTGTGGCCGGGTGTCTTCGCGCGGAGCGGCAGCGACTGGGCTGAGGGCAGGAACGCCGGTGGTGGCGGGAGCTGGCGATCAGGCCGCCGGTGCGGTGGGGATGGGAATCGTTCGTCCTGGCACCGTGAGCGCAACCATCGGAACTTCCGGCGTCGTATTCGCAGCTACCGACAGGCCGGCGCTCGATCCCCAAGGGAGAATTCATACCTTCTGCCATGCCATTCCCGGCCGATGGCATGTGATGGGCGTGACCCAGGCTGCTGGCCTCTCGCTGCGATGGTTCCGCGATCGCTTCGGTGCCGCCCCTGGCGCATCCGATGAAGATGGGCGCGATCCTTACGAGCGACTCTGCGAGGAAGCCGCCATCGCGCCACCCGGCTCCGACGGCCTCTTTTGGGCGCCCTACCTGATGGGTGAACGCACACCCCATCGCGATCCCAATGCGCGCGCCGCGCTTGTCGGTCTCTCTACCTCACACACTCGCGCCCACGTGATCCGCGCCATTCTGGAAGGGGTTGCGTTCAGTCTGCGCGACAGCTTCACTATCTTCGGCGAACTGAAAGTTCCGGTTGATCGCATTCGCCTGGGAGGTGGCGGCGCCCGATCCGTCCTTTGGCGCCAGATTCAGGCCGACGTATACGGACATACGGTCGAAGTCTTGCAGGCCGAGGAGGGTGCGGCGTGCGGAGCTGCGATGCTCGCCGGAACCGGCGCTCGATGTTGGCAAAGCGTTGATGAAGCCTGCGATGCCGTAGTCGAAACCGCCCACAAAATCCAGCCTGACGCGAAAAGCTCTGCAATTCTCGATGCGGCCTACCTCACCTACCGGCGAATCTATCCGGCACTCCGCGAGATCTCAAATCGTGCGGGCGCAGAGTCGGTGGCTCGACCAGTCACCGCATAAGAGCAAGGCTCACAATTGCGTGCGACGGCAGAGATCGGACGATCGCTCCTCGAGGCTGCCAACCGTACCCTTTCGCGCGGTTCTCCGCGACCCGGATCAAAAGGGCTAACTAGCCAAGGGCTTCGCCCTTGATATTCCATCGCACCCGGATGCTGCAACTGGACGTTACAACGTGGTTACAACGAGAACAAAATTCTCGTTTCACGGGCCATAATGACTAACGTAATCGTTTTCGGCTTCATAAGGAAAGCGAAAGTGGACTCCATCAGGGAAACATTTCACTCGAGGAAGGCAAACCAGGGAAGCAAATTGACGCCATTCTGTCGGCTGCAATGCCGCAATACTAAAATAGTTACGCCGTGGGAAACAGCTCTGTCTAACCCTCCTCTGCCATTGACAATGGCGGCCGTAAAGTGACACAGTGAGCTGCGACAAATGTTGTCGGACTCTATCGGAATCGATTCCGTTCCTTGCTGGCCAGCCCCTCTGCGAGTGCCGCGACGAGTCCAGTTGGATGCAAGCTCACGCTCCACGAACCTCATCTCCCCAAGGTTTTTGATTAGGCGAGACAGAGACTCGTTTCCTCGCGTTTTCCTGGTGGTCCTGTTTGTGTTGGAGCTCGCGTCGCCGGCGCTCGCGCAATGGAGGCCCATGAACCCAGTGGTCGCAATCCAGCCACAAACCGACGGTGTGAGCTTCACCATGAAGTCCGGGGTACTGCGACTGCAGGTATGCTCGGACTCGATCATGCATGTGCTCTACTCGCCGACTTCTTCTTCTCCGCCGAGCCGTCCCGATCCCGTCGTCATCAAGACAAGTTGGCCAGCCACGAAATTCGCCATGCAAACCAACGACGAAGAAGTAACGCTGACCACCACGCAGTTGAAAGTTGCCGTCACTCGCAAGGACGGTGCCATCACCTATCGCGACCTCGCCGGCAAGAGACTCGTGCAGGAAGCAACCCGGAGCCTGACGCCGGTAAAAGTAAACGGCGAGAATACCTATCGCGCCGAGTCCTTTGTGAACATTTATGGCTCGCGCGAAGCCTTCTACGGACTCGGGCAGCATCAGGCCGGCGTGTGGAACTACCGCGGCGAATCCGTCGACATCTCTCAGGACAACTCCAACATCGCCGTGCCCTTTCTCGTCTCGAGCAACGGCTATGGGATTTTCTGGAACAATGATTCCCGCAGCCGTTTCAACAACCGCTTCGCCAATTATCTCTACATTAGCTCCGAAGTCGCTGACGTCATCGACTACTATTTTTTCTACGGCCCCGATCTCGATAAGGTCGTCGCCGCCTACCGCGAACTCACCGGACCGGCGCCCATGTTCGGCAAGTGGGCCTATGGCTTCTGGCAAAGCAAGAATCGCTACAAATCGCAAGAGGAGATTCTGGGCGTCGCCCAAAAATATCGTGAACTGCATATCCCCGCCGACAATATCGTGCAGGACTGGTTCTGGTGGAATCGCAAGGGGGAATTCGTTTTCAACAAGAACTATCCCGATCCCAAAGCGATGGTCGAGCGCCTGCACCGCGAGAACTTCCACCTCATGATTTCCATCTGGCCCTTCTTCGAACCGGGATCGGCTAATTACGACCTCATGGACAAGAAGGGCTGGTTCATCGACAAGTTCAAGTTCGCCAAGCCGCCCTACCACACCGATGCCATGGCGGTGTACGACGCGACCAGCGCGGACGCGCGCGAATTTTATTGGCATCAGGTCGACAAAGGACTCTTCAATATCGGGGTGGATGCTTGGTGGATGGATACGACCGAGCCGGAAACCGAGGGCCAGGAAGAAAACATTCAACTGGGCCACGAACTGGCAATCGGCAGCGGCGATCGATACCTTAACGCGTATCCTCTGCTCGACACCGCAGCCGTCTACGAGGGCCAGCGCGCCGCGTCAGACAAGAAGCGGGTTTATATTCTTTCGCGCTCCGCCTTCGCCGGATCGCAGCGTAACGCCGTTACCGCATGGTCGGGCGATATCAATTCCGACTGGTTCAGCTACCGGCGCCAGATTCCCGCTGGACTGAACTTTGCTCTATCGGGCATTCCTTACTGGACCACCGACATCGGTGGCTTTGTTTTCGGCAGTCCCACCGATCCAGCCTTCCGCGAACTATTTGTGCGCTGGTTCCAGTACGGCACGTTCAATCCGATTCTGCGAGTGCACGGTACGCGCAACCCCGACGAAAACGAACTCTGGTCGTACGGACCCGAGGCGCAGAAGATTCTCGTCAGCTTCGATCGCCTACGTTATCGTCTGCTGCCCTACACCTACTCTCTCGCATGGAAGACGACCAACGAGAGCTATACTCCCATGCGTCCGCTGGTAATGGATTTTCGCAGCGATGTGCGCGCCCAGAACACATGGGACGAATTTATGTACGGGCCAGCGTTCCTGGTAAATCCGCTGACCGAGCCGGCGGCTACCAGCCGCCGCGTCTATTTCCCCGACGCCAAATGGTACGACTTCTGGACCGGGGCCTCCGCCAGTGGCCCGCGTGAGATCACTGCGGAAGCTCCGCTCGATCAATTGCCGCTCTACATTCGCGCCGGCTCTATTGTTCCCATGGGACCGGAGGTCGAGTGGTCGACCGAGAAACCTGCCGATCCGATTGAATTGCGCCTCTACCGCGGCGCGGATGGCGAGTTTACGCTCTACGAGGACGAGAACGACAACTACAACTATGAGAAAGGCATGCACGCCACGATTTGTTTCCGCTGGGACGACGCGAAGCAGACTCTGACCATCGGCGACCGGCAGGGAGAGTATCCCGGAATGCTCGCCAACCGCACGTTCCGAGTCCTTTTCGTGCGCGAGAATCACGGCGTTGGTATCGCGCCTCGCGACCCTGCGGATAAAGTCGTCGAGTACTCTGGGAAGCAAATTATCGTAACTTTCTAGCTGGCCGAATACCAAATTCGGGCTCGGACTTTGTTTTGAAGGGGCGTGGACTTCCAGCCGTGCCGCAGGTGTGCAAGAATCCGGCACCGCTTTTAGAAGCGATCAAGAATGGAGCCGTCTATGTCTCCCTCACCTCTCCACGCCCTCTGGTGTCTTGTTCTCATTCTTGCCGGCGCCGCCTCGGCCCAATCCCCGGCGCCGCGTCAGGCGCCCATCCCCACGCAAATTCCCGGCCAGGACGCGATTCTGATGGGTGCCGCCTGGTATCCCGAACAGTGGCCCGAATCGCGCTGGGACGAAGACCTGCGTCTTATGGAAGCCGCCAACCTGAAGGTCGTCCGCATCGCCGAGTTTGCCTGGAGCCGCATGGAGCCTTCCGAAGGTCACTATGATTTCGACTGGCTGGAGCGCGCCATCAAGCTGGCGGCCAAGCATCACATCGTTTCCGTTCTCGGGACGCCCACTGCGACCCCGCCCGCGTGGCTCACGCAAAAATATCCCGAGACGCTACGCGCGGAACCGAGCGGACAACGCGTTACTCATGGCAATCGCGCACACGCCTCGGCCAGTTCACCGCGTTATCGGGAACTCTGCCGCCAAATAGCCGAGCAGATGGCAATCCGCTTCGGACATAATCCCGACGTTGTGGGCTGGCAGATCGACAACGAATACGGGTATGCATTGATGTCCTTCGACGATGGCACCCGCCGGCAATTTCAGGATTGGCTGAGAACGAAATTCGAAACGCTCGACAGCCTGAATACCCATTGGACGACCTCATACTGGAGCCAAACCTACGACAACTGGGGAGAAATCCCGATTCCAATCGGCGAACACAATCCCGGTCTGATGCTCGATTGGAAACGTTTCGTCACCTATACCTGGACGTCCTACCAGCAGAATCAGATTGACGCGATCCGCAAACACGCCGAGCCGCGCCAATTCATCACCGGCAACTTTATGGGCTTCTTCGACGGATTCGATCACTACGCGATCACCGAGCCGCTCACCTTCGCGTCCTGGGATGACTATGTCGGCTCGGGACACGTCGAGGCCGCATACAACGGCCTTACCCATGACCTGACGCGCGGCTTCAAGCGCCAGAACTTCTGGGTGATGGAGACCCAGCCCGGCGCCGTGAATTGGTCCGCTCTCAACAATTTCCTGAATCGCGGCGAGGCACGTGCCATGGCTTGGCAGGCCGTCGGCCACGGCGCCGATGACGTCAACTACTGGCAGTGGCGTAGCGCGCTCAACGGACAGGAAGAAATTCACGGTGTTCTCATCGGCCCCGACGGCACACCGGTTCCGTTCTACAACGAGGTCAGCCAGACGGCGCACGAGTTCGCAAGGGTGGAGAGCAGTTTCCGCGACACCACGCCTGTCTCGCAAGTGGCACTGCTGTTCTCCTACGACAGCCACTGGGCCCTTCAGTTTCAGAAGCACACCCAAAAGTACGACGACGTCGAGCTGCTGAAGACCTATTACCGCGTGCTGCGGCGGATTTCCCAATCCGTCGATCTGGTCGGTGCTTACGCTCCACTGGATAGCTATAAACTGGTGGTCGCACCGAGCCTGAACGTGCTCCCCAAAGATCTGGCGGATCACCTGCTGGAATATGTGCGCCAGGGCGGACATTTAGTTCTAGGCCCGCGCTCCGGCATGAAAGATGAATTCAACGCCCTCCTGCCGCAGCGACAGCCGGGATTCCTTGTCGACGCCCTGGGCGCGCGCGTGGAGCAATACTACGCGCTCGAAAAAGATGTCCCTGTTTCCGGTGCCCTGGGGAGCGGAGAAGCCAGCATCTGGGCTGAGCAACTGAAGAGTCAGGCTGGTGGGGACGAAGTTCTTTTGCAGTATGGCCGGAGCAACGGATGGCTCGACGACCAGCCTGCCATCATTACTCGCGCCTACGGGAAGGGCCGGATCACCTACATCGGCGCCGTGCTGGACGAGAAGCTGATGGCGACAGCCGCCGAATGGATGACGCAAAAATCTGATGTCACGCCAGTGTTCGGAGCAGTGCCTGAAGGCGTAGAGGTCAGCCGTCGGGTCGGTCCGGGCAAGCAGATATTCGTTCTGATCAACTACGCGCCGGAAAGCCGCCGAGTGACCCTGCCTCATTCCATGCAGCTAGTGCTCGATGGCAGGCAAGCAGACGCGGTCGATCTGCCGCCGTACGGGGTCGCCGTGGCCCTCGATAAGCGCTGACCGTTGACGGGAGGAGGATTGATGAATGTGAACCGACTGGTCTTTGCTTTGCTTCCGCTGATCGCAAGCCTGGCCTGGACGCAGCAGTATCATTACCCGTTCCAGGATCCAAGCCTGCCCATTGAAGCCCATCGATAACATCCTCTGGCTGATGAGCGCGGAAGAAAAGATCAGCGCGCTCAGCACGACTCCTGATGTACCGCGTTTGGGAATTCGCGGCTCGGGACACATCGATGGTCTGCACGGTATTGCTTACGGCGGCCCGGGCGGGTGGGAAGGGCGCGGCCTCAAGCCGTTGCCGGACCATGCAGTCATTCAACCGACGGCGGCGTGACCTGGGCAATCTCGCCAATATCTCCTATGCCAATTCTGTCGCCGTCGCAGCCGCCTCGCCACGGACCCAGCTGTCTCCCCGGTCTTCGCTCACGCCCCTATCCCGAAGAGTTGCTCGATCCATCGGTTTGCTGTGCAGTCCATGCTGATCCCCCGCGTCTTTACCGTTTCGGACTCTTTCCCGGCTATCAATGTGGCAGCATTATCGGACTAGCAGGGTCTCGATCCATTAAGCCCCGCACTGTCACGGGGAGACAATTTTGTGAATTACGGCATTTAAGGGGGTGCCCCGGGGTCGTTCCACGCAAGCCCTAAACCCTCGAATCTGCAGAGGAAAATCAATGGGCAATCCTGCCCTTAGAACTAAGAAGAATTCCAAAATCGGTAACCCGGAGGCGGGTTGCATCCCGATTATTGTACCTACGGTCTTACATTAATTTACAAAACGTTACAAAGAATACAGTTTCCTCTTGTTTTGTTTTGGAACGCAGTTTGCATTGAGGGTGATTTGTTCGGGGACGGGGATTCCAGTCGGCTGCCTGGCGCATCGCCCACTTCATGACCAAGCCAGGGCAGCAAGATGAGTCGAATTTCAGCTTTTCAGGAGCAAAGCCTATGAAGCGACGTTTTTCGAGCTCGAGAATTCTGCTAGTCGCATTTGCGATGTTGAGTTTGGTAGCCTTGACGGCCGGCATCGCGCAGGGTCAAGCCATCAGCGGTAACTTGACCGGAATTGTAACTGACCCGTCCGGCGCAGCAGTGAATGGCGCCAGCGTTGAAGCGGTCCACGTGACGACTGGACAGATGCTTGTAACCACCACGAGAGGGGCGGGCGAATATGCGTTTTCGAATCTTCCCGTCGGAACTTATCGGATTACGGTGAGGTCTTCCAATTTTAGGACCACGACTCTGGAGAACGTTCCGGTCGAGCTTAACAATACTCTCACCGCAAACGTGCGGTTAGAGGTAGGCACCAGCGCGACCCAGGTAGAGGTGTCCGGGATCGCCCCGCCGGTCGACACCTCGACGGCGCAACTACAGACGACATACGACAGTCAGCTGTCGCAGGATTTGGGCCTGACCTCAACTGGCGGCACCGGCGCGGGTGTTCTGAACCTCTCCATGTTGAATCCGGGCGTTACCAATGCAAATGCAATGGGGCTTGGGACGGGTCCGTCGGTCGGAGGACAGCGCCCGCGCGACAACAACTTCATGGTCGAGGGCGTGGATAACAACAATAAGACTGTGACAGGAGCCCTGATCTCGGTTCCGCCCGAAGCGGTCGAGAACTTTACGCTCATTGGGAACCAGTTTAATTCCGACTTCGGACATTCCTCCGGCGGCCAATTCAGCACCACCGTGAAAAGCGGAACCAACAGTTTCCACGGATCAGTTTACGAATACTTCAGAAACCGCAATCTCAACGCCGTCGACGAAACTTGGGTGCAGCAGGGCCTGACCAGCAATCCCCGGCTCGACAATAACCGTTTCGGCGCTACCTTCGGTGGCCCAATTATCAAGAACAAATTGTTCTTCTTTACCAACTTTGAACGCAACCCCATCGGCTACATTTCGGTCGGTGGTGGGGCGGTCGCCACGCCTACCGCCGCAGGATTGGCGGCGATAGCAACTGACCCAGGCCTTAGCCAGAACAACTTTTCGATCTTCAAGCAGTATGTCCCGGTGGCGACTACGCCAAACGGGTGTATAGCATACAACGGAGTTTCGAAAGTCAGCACGTTCAGCGCTCCCGCCAACGGCACGTGTGCCGCCGGTAACGTTGAAGTAGGCAACGTGCCGATCATTCCCGCGGCATGGCAGAGCTGGACCAACTACGTTCAGAGCGTCGACTACAATATGTCGGAGAAAGATCAGTTCCGCTTCCGTTACATCTACAACAAAGAGAATGAACTGGACAATGCCCCTCAGCTGGCCGCCTTTTTTACCCCCCTCCCGATTACTTTCGCACTCGCCAATATCAGCGAATACCACACCTTCTCACCTGCGATCACCAACGAATTTCGATTCGGCTTCAACCGCTTCGACGAGAATTTCGTGGTGGGACCCCAGAAGTTCCCAGGGCTCGATCAATTCCCCAACATCACCCTTGAGGACCTCGGCACAGGTCTGAATATCGGGCCAGATCCTAACGCTCCCCAATTCACTATCCAGAACTTTTACCAGTTCGTCGATAACGTTAGCTGGTTGAAGGGAAAACACAACCTGAAGTTCGGAGCCGAGTACCGTTGGTATATTTCCCCGCAGGGGTTCACACAACGGTCGCGCGGTGATTACGAGTACAACGCCACCCAGGTCTTTCTGGAGGACTTTGGGCCGGACTTTTTCGGTCAACGGAGCACCGGATCCACCACGTACTACGGGAACCAGAAAGCGATCTACTGGTACATAAACGATACCTGGAAAATGAATCAGCACCTGAGTATCAACCTCGGCGCACGGTACGAGTACACAACTACTCCGACAGGCGAAGATCGTCAATCGCTGAATGCGGTATCGAATACTCCGAGCATCAGGGTTCCACAAGCCAACAATCAGCCCCTGATATTCAGTAACCCGCGCGCCCCAAAGAATAATTGGGCGCCGCGTGTTGGCTTCGCGTACTCGCCGGGAAGTAGTGGTGACACCTCAATTCGTGGCGGCTTTGGTCTGGCTTGGGATACCCTCTACGACAACATCGGCATTCTCGCTGTGCCGCCGCAGGTCGGTTCTACGGCTCAGGTTGTCCCGCTTTCGGCAAGTTTCCTTGCAAACGGTGGTTTGAAAGGCACAGGAGGTTCCGGCATCACCACTCTGACCAGGGACGAAGCACTTGCCGCTACGGCCAACTGGATCCCGCCTAACGTCAAAGATCCGTATTCGGTCAACTGGAACTTCGGTATCCAACACTCCTTTGGCAAGAGCTACACGGCAGAGGTCAACTACGTGGGTACTACAGGCCATGCCCTGAGCTTCCAGGACATCCCCACTTGGCAGTCTTCCGTCACACCGACAAATTTTCTGCCTACTTATTTGCAGGCGCCTAGCCAGGCCACCTTGAACGCGCTTCCGGTGTCGAAGGGTTCGGATCTTCTGGGTTTTCCGATCGTAGGAAACGTAGATCCCATCGTCCCGGCGTACGCCCAGGCAGGCTTCGGTTGTACCTTCAATGGGCCTACATCTCCAACCAGCCCTTACTGCTCTCAGCCAAACAACCAACCGTTCCCGTTCATTACAGCTTTCATTCCGGCTGGCTGGTCCAAGTACAACGGGCTTGAGACCGCGCTTACTCGGCGAATGAGCAATGGGCTAACTGTCAGGGCCGCCTACACTTGGAGTCACACCATTGACAACAGCACGGCGGACTTCCACAGCACCAATCTCACTCCCCGCCGGCCGCAGGACTTCTTCAGTTTCAACCAGGCCGATAAAGCGAACTCCGCATTAGACCGTGCGCAACGGTTTACCTTGGCGATGACCTATAGCCCGCCGTATTTCAAAGGTGGAAACTGGTTCCGGAAAAATGTTATGGGCAACTGGAACTTTAGTCCGGTGTACACCTACGAGAGCGGCGAATGGGTCACCGTTCAGTCGGGGCAGGACTCGAACCTGAACATCGATAGTGCCGGTGATCGTGCAATCTTCAATGCTGCAGGCGTTCGGGGGACCGGAAGCGATGTTACCTCGCTCATGGCGACTGCTGGGCCGAACGCAGGCAATGTTGTTGCCTATGTGGCCAATAATCCGAATGCGCAGTACATTCGCGCTGGTCTTGGCGCGCTGGCCAACACCGGTCGTAACACGCTGCAATCGCCCAACACCAATAACATTGATTTGGCCGTCTACAAGAACCTGAATTTCACAGAGAAATACCAGTTCCGGCTAGGCGCCCAGTTCGCCAACATCATCAATCACCCTCAATACCTTCCCGGAACCAATCCCGGGTTCGGACTGGGCGTAAACGATGTTGCTAGCTACAGCTCGACCACAAGCGCCGATTCGGCCTACGTCCATCCTTACAAGACAGAATTCAACAATCCGAAGACTGTCTTTGCCAGCAACGCTCGCACGGTTGCCCTCGTCGCAAAGTTCACATTCTAGCCCTCACGCCGGTGAGGAATAACACACGGGGAGCCGCCAGGTTCCCCGTTTTTTCCGGTGCAACAGTCGATATAAGCGTAATCACTGCCCTCCGGCTAACGCGCTATGTGAGGCCGGCAAGTGATGGACCGGTAATGAGTCGAGTAGATATCTACCGTTGTGTCCAACAAATAACTGGACAATAAGAATTGGGTTCGCTGTGCCGGCGGGCATCGGGCGGAGTGGTGAATGTGCTCACCAAGTCGGGGAACGAACAACTACCATGGCTCTGTGTGGGAGTTCAGTCGGCTGTCGGCTTATACGGCGAATACGTACGCCAATGATGCGGCGAACGCAGCTTTTCAGGCGACCATCCGTCTGCAACCAGTCACAGGTGCCGTGTTTCGGCGCGGAGTCGGCACCCGCCGGGCGGATCATTTCTTCTGCTGCAGTAACTCAGTACTTCGCTCGGCCGCCTCCTTCACCAGAAAGCCCATCCTCGGGTGAGATGGCTCCAGATGGGGCGTGATTCCGTACTCCCGCAGGGTTTCCGAAGTGACCGGCCCGATCGACCCGACTAGCGCGCGACGCAGTGCACTTGCGGCTTCCTGATGTTGCCCCATTTCATCTGCGAACCGGAACAGATGATGCACCTGGACCGACGATGTAAATAACACAACATTGAACTTACCGAGAGCGAGATCGCGAATCGCATCTCGAAGCGGCTGCGCATCCTCCGGCGGAGCCCATTTGTAAACCGGCACGGGAAACACCTGCGCTCCTCGCTCCGCGAGTCCCGCATACAGTTCGCAGCTGGGCACGCCATGTTCCTGCACCGCCACGTGAACGCCCTTCAAGGGAATTGTTTCGGCATTCTGGTCGAGAGATTGCAGAATTTCCCGCCACGTGTTGGGTTCCGGCACCATCAGCGTGACATTCACGCCGAACTCCCGCAGGACGGCAACCGGCTTGGGCCCTCGCGCGACTACCGTTACCTTACTCAGCGCCGCGACCATGCGTTCCCGTGGACATTCCGGCTCAATCGCTTGCGCCAGAGCGCGCGTCCCCACTCCCGTCATAAAAATCACGACTTGGAATTCGCCCCGGACTACGCCCTGCGCGAACGCAGATTCCTCGGCATTCGGCGCCGACGGAACCTCGCGCGTCGAGGCCACCACGGTGGCCTGCCCGCCATGGTTAGCAATTAGCAAACCCATCTCCCGCGAGCGCCGGCTCTCGAGCGAGAGCACGCGCAGATTTCCGAACCCTTTACCGGCCATGGATGATTTCCCTGCTACGACAGCGTGCCGATAGTGTAGAACGCGAAGGCAAGAGGCGGGAAGTGAGGATTCAGGCCAACACCCCGGCTCATGCTCCCTCAGCCCCACCGGCGACTTCGATTCCACAAGCACCAGTTCCTGGCCACGCTCGGGAGACGCACCATAGGTGATGTCGAGAAGAGCGCCCGTAAAGAGGGCACCCGATACGATATTTCCGATGGTTAGCGGCAACCGGTTCCACCACCATTGGCCAACCTAGGCGGGCGCGTGGAACAACATTCCCGCGGGGATCAGGAACATGTTGACGATCGAGTGTTCATACCCCTGCGCGAAGAAAGTCATGATCGGCAGCCACGTCGCGGCCACTTTGCCGAGCGTCGATCTCGACGCGAACGCCAACGCCACCCCCAAGGTCACCATCCAGTTGCAAAGCACCCCCTTGACCATCGCAGCCATCCAGCCTTTGTAGCCAAGGCTGCATACGCCAGGGATTTCTTCTGCGCCACTTGCCGCAGAAGCTCGCCCAAGGCGCCACCGTCAGAGATCATGAAGTTATGTTTCATTTGTTCCGCATAGCGGCCTTCCATTTCGGCCACGCGCACGCTAAGGTTCCACGACTCGTTTAGCTGGCCCACAATATTTTCCTCGCTCGTTCGTCTACAACAGTAGATGGATGAGGCGCTGAGAAAACACTGGATGATGGCGCAGCAAGACCGGCAGATCTCTGAGGCGATCGAGCGGGAAAAGCCCCGGCTTCGTAACTTCATCGGTAAACGGGTGGCTGACCAGAGCGACGCAGAAGACATCCTGCAGGAGGTCTTCTACGAACTTGTGGAAGCCTACCGGATGATGAGGCCGGTGGAGCAAGTTACCGCCTGGTTGTTTCGCGTCGCCCGCAATCGGATCACGGATCTGTTCCGCAGCAAAAAGCGGGAGGCGTCAAGCGAACCAGCGGTCAATATAGAGGATGGCGAGGAACTCCATTGGGAGGACCTGCTGCCCTCGCCAGAGGCAGGGCCCGAGGCGACCTACACAAGAAGTGTGCTCTTGGAGGAGATGGACGCCGCCCTGGACGAACTGCCCGAAGAGCAGCGTGAAGTGTTCGTGGCCCACGAGTTCCTGGGTTACAGCTTTAAAGAACTCGCCGAACAAACTGGCGTCAGTGTGAATACGCTGCTCTCACGCAAGCGTTATGCAGTCCTGCACCTCCGCGACCGCCTCCAGACCATCTACCACGACTTTAGGAAAGCATGAGGGCAATAGACATGAAAAGACATCGTTTTGTGCGGGGACTGAAGTTCGTGCTGTTTGCGGCACTGTTGGCCACTGTAGTTGGCTTTGGGGTGATGAGCCTCTGGAACTGGCTCATGCCGGCTCTCTTTGGTTGGCATTTGATTAACTTCTGGCAAGCCGTCGGCGTTCTGGTTCTTAGCAAAATTCTTTTTGGTGGATTCCGAGGCCATCCTGGCCGTCACCTGTACTGGCGTCGCCGCATGATGGAGCGATGGGAGCAGATGACCCCTGAAGAACGGGAGAAATTTCGTCAGGGGATGCGCGGCCGCTGCGGATCATTTGGACCCGCGGCAGCGGAGCCGAAGGTCTGACGCGAGGAAGAATTTCCGGACCCAATGCGACCCCGGTTCTTCACGACGAGATTGATGTTCGCTTTTTGTTCGTCACAATAGAGCCGCCCCCGGCTGCGAATTTCAGGAGATTGAAAGTATGCTGACGGTAACTGTCGAAACCTTCGAGGAAATCACCGTTGTGCACTGCCTGGGCAGGATTGTGCGCGGTTACGACCATGTTCTTCTGTGCCCGGCTGCGCAGCAGGTAGGACGGAATGTCGTGCTCGACCTGACGCATGTGGATGCAATCGACGCCGCCGGAATCGGAGCCTTGGTTTCTCTGCAAGCCGCTGGTGTTTATCTGCAGCTAATGAACCCCATCCGACAGGTGCGAGAAATATTGAAGATCACCAACTTGCACACCATCTTCGAGATCTGCGAATCTCGCGAGGGTCTTGATGAAACGAGTACGCTGCTAGGCAGTCAAATCCAACATTCTGATTGCGCAAAATCCCCTCAAGGAGGGGGATTCGAGCGATATTGAAAAATCCGCTTCGCCCTCCGCCTGACATGCAGCATTTCTTATCCGAGGCGGCAGGATAGCGATTGTGGACGGAGAGAAAGCTCGAACGGCGAGATTCGAATTCTAGGTCTCGCGACCAAAGGATTACGATACTGCTGGTCCGGAACTGGAAATGGCAGTTCTTGTCGCAGATCAGCTGGGCTGCGGACGGGAAAAGCTTGTTCGCATTCGCACAATCTGCCTCCTCGATGGGTATTCTTGCGCTCGATTCCAATGGCAACCCAAGAGTCCTACACGAAATGCCTTCTGGCACGGATTTCCGGCATTGTTCCGTCGCTGGATGCGTGATGCTGATGGACTTGGCGTGTTTGCGTCGGTGATGCCATGAGCAATCAGATTTCAAGGCGGCAGCCGCATGTGCTTAGAAAACGCAGTGTGGCATGAACCGGAACCTACACTCTTCAGGAGACGCGAGTCGGTGTGCCGAACCCTTCGAAGCAGCGCTGGAATTAACAAGGGCAGGCACATCACCGTGTCTGTCCTTCTGCCGTCGCGATCACCAAGTTAGAAATAGAACTTGAGAGCAAACATGAGGTTCCTCGGATCCTGACTGCCCGTGATGTTGCCAAACGTGGTAGCTGACGGGGCATAGAACATATTCGGCGCGGCCAGGTTGGGATGGTTGAATGCGTTCAGGAAATCGGCACGAAACTGCAAGCGCTTCGACTCGCCGAAGAGGAAGTTCTTTTGCAGACTCAGATCCAAGTCCACATAGTGAGGCCCGATGACCGGGCCCTGCGCCGGGCAGGTGCCAAAGGTCCCGGGCGCCTCCGGTGTGAATGTGTTATTTGCATTCGAAACCCACTGAAATTGATAGCCCGCTCCAGTGTTTACCATCTGGTGGGTGTACTGAACCGGACCATTGCAGTTCGGACGAGCGGAACCGGGTCCGGCACCGTCATTGCCTGTGAAGGTCCCCGAGTTGTCGGGTCCGTAGACGGCCAGGGGGAATCCAGCGTGATAGGAAAATATTGGATCAATCGACCAGTTTCCCACCACCGCATTTACTGCCGCTGGCAGATCATGGCCGAAGGATTTTCCTCGTCCTACGGGCAGTTCGTAAAGTAGATAGCCGCTCACGACTTGGTTGGAATCATAGTAGCAACGCGCCCAATTCGATCGCGGGTCATAGAGGTTCTGCCAATAGGGATACGAGCTCGTGGTCTCGGCATTCGTACTGTAGGTTCCATAGTACCCGCTGTTGTTGGTCATGCATTTGCCCCAGGTGTAGGCAATCTGGCCTTCCAGTCCTCTGCTGGCGCGCTTTAGTAATACTGCTTGCAAAGCGTCATAGCGCATGGTGCCGACCGATGCCGTATCGTAAACGTCGGCGAAGCTGTTCGGACCATACCCGAGACTGTTTCCGCCAGAATCGACTCCGTTGAAACCGCCGATAAAGCCGGTGTTGCCCGTTCCCGGTTGCAGTTGACCGAGGTCCAATGGCACCACCAAGTGCGTAACCTTCTGACCAACATATCCAACTTGCGCAGTGAGCGTTTTTGTCAGTTCATGCTGAATCGAAAGATTCCATTGTTCCCCGACTGCCGGCTGCACCACTGGATCCCAGGCGAACATAGTCGCTCCGACAACTGATTGGGGCTGCGGTGTGGCTCCGCCTGAAGCCCCAGCCTCGGTGGTATAAGGTGTGGCGCCTGGGGTGTAGTTGTTCGTTCCCCCGATCTGGGTTGGCGTGTATGGCGGATTACGAGGCAGACGCAGATTGGTCCCCGTACCCTCCAGATAGGATGAGACGCTAAATGCTCCACGGATAACGGTTCTTCTCTCAAATACTGCCGGTGTCCAGGAGAATCCAATGCGAGGCTCAAACTCTCCGAGTCCATCATAGTTGCTACTGTAGAGTCCTCTACTGAAGCCGTTCTTGCCCACAATGCCGGTGGGGACGGGGCTGTTTCCGGGAAACTCCACGATGCCGCTCGTCTTATCGACATTCACCTGACGATTGTTGGTTTCGACCCATGGAGTGCGCGCCTCATAGCGCAGTCCCAGATTCAAGGTCAGGCTATCGGCTATGCGCCAATCGTCCTGTGCAAAGCCAGCCAACAGCCAGTCCCTTTGATGGAAGCCACTACCCACTTCGCCTCGAGCCACGGAATCGGGCAAGCCCAGAGCAAAGCTCGCGCCCGCATCTCCGCCAGAGATTCCATCGCCTGCTTCAGAGGTGTAGTTGTTGGTGAAGCCGATGTCGCCCAGAACTCCGGCATTGCCGGGATACGTAATGTTCAAGCGGTATCGGTTCATCTGGAATCCGAATTTTGTATTGTGGTGGCCGTGACTCCACAGAACATTGTCGGATACTTGCCAAACGGTGGAAGCGAACTTTTGGATGATCGTACCGTTTCCCAAACTGGCGTAATTGCCGATGCCGTTTCCGTTGCTAGCGGCACTGGTAAACGTGATACTAGGCAATCCACTGATACCGCCTTCGGTCGTACCGGCGATACCAGTGTTAGCTGCGAGCGCGGCGACGGACGAGGCAAAGGTCGTATTGGGGCCGAAAGGCAAAACGTAGTTCACGCCAACGCGAAAATCGTTGAGCAGTGAGGAAGTGAAGGTGTGGGTCTCATCAAAAGCGGTGTTGTCGATGTGTGCTTCCGAACTCGAATTCCCACCGAGCAGGAAGGACGTGGTTAAGGGATCAATTTCCTTGCCCCGGGAATAGCGGGCGAAAAGGCGATCCTTGGCAGAGATGTTGAAGTCGACTTTGACGTCTTCCTGGTCGTCGTTGTTCTGGCTTCCATTAAGAACCACAGCGCTATTGGGCGCACCGGGTGTGGGTTGGGGATAGAGTGGCGATGCCATGAGCACCTTGAAGGCGTTATCCAGCCGGTTGGAAGGAATAATGTTGCCCTGGAAAGGTACCGGGTTCCCGGATAGGACACAGGGTGTGCCGCTGACTCCTGTGCCTGGAGTACACGGGTCGTAGATCTGCACGCCATTGGGATTTGCCGTGGTGGGGGTCAGCAGGGAGCTAAAATCTCCTCCGCGTTCGGCAGTTGACAAGACAGTAAGGCCGCCTGCTGCAGGCGGATGATCGAAGCGGGAACCTTGATAATCAGCGAAGAAAAACAGTTTGTTCTTGATGATGGGCCCGCCGATTGTGCCGCCAAATAGATTCCAGCGCATCTGTGCTTTCGGGAGACCGATCGTCCCTTGTGGATTAGGCGAGAATCCGTTTTGCCACGAGTTTGCATTGAATTTATCGTTGCGGATGAATTCAAAGACATCGCCATGGAAAGTGTTGGTACCCGATTTTATTGAGGCGCTCACCACCCCGCCCTGAAAATTGCCGAATTCCGCCGATGCGTTCTGGGTGATGACATCGAACTCTTGAATGGCGTCGGGCGATGGGGTGAAACCCACCGCGTTTTCCGAAGCCTGATTGTTGTCCACTCCGTCGAGGATAAAATTATTCGACTCTTCGCGATTGCCATTGATATACGGGCGCCCGCCTCCATTGCCCGCTATCTGCTGCGAGGTTTGGGACCCAGTGTTCATGGTCTGCGGATCGATGGTAAGCGCGCCCGGACTGAGCAGCGTCAACTGCACGAAGTTACGCGAGGCGAGCGGTAGATTGTCGTTTGTCTTGGAATCGATCAGCGTTCCTACTTGCGCACTATCCGTCTGCAAGTTGGGCACGGAATCGATAACTTCCATAACCTCGCTTACACCTTTGAGCCGGAGTTTGAAGTTGAAGCGGGCGATTTGATCGAGCACCAACGTGACCGCGGACTGCTTAGTGGTCTGAAATCCGGTCGAGGTTACAGTTATTTCGTACGTGCCAACCGGCACGCGCTGAAGATTGAAGACGCCGTCGGGATTAGTTTCGGTCGCGTAGGCGGTGCCGCGCTCCACATCGCGAGCCACTACGGAAGCGCCAACCACCGAAGCCCCCGAAGGATCGGTCACACTTCCAGTGATAGCGGCGGTGACTTCCTGCCCCCAAGCGGGGCTCACCGCGAAAAATGTGGCGAACAGGGTTGCGAACAACGTTCGAGCGATTATCGAGGACGCCTTCGACTGTGTCATCTCCGTCTCCTTTTCAAGCCTTCGCCTTGCGTGACCTCACGCCAATCTTCCCAACGACCAGCCAAACCACGATCCATTCCTGCTAAACGCCGCGCCGCTTTGCGCGGAAAAAACGGACGCGCGAACCGTTCGCGCTTTACTCCTTCATGACTCCGTACTGAAAACGTGGAGGTAATTTCGCGCCACACTTTTCCGCCATGGCAAGGGTCAGAGCTTGCGGCACGATCACGGAAGTAATTCCTTCCCACGGCTCCGGGACTGCACCGATGGTTATCGGCAAGAATCTCTCTGACTTCTGCAGGTCTTGGTTCTGCCGGTCTTTGGTTCCAACCAAAATTACCTTGCCGCCGCGCGCGTGACAGTCGTGGGCGAGTTCGACTCCTAAGCCGGCCGCCCGGCCCAGGGCTGAAATGATGGCGACGTGCGAGCCGTCGACGTCGAGGATTGGCCCATGCCGAAACCCGCCGCCGGAGTGGGCGGCAGCACGATGGCCGGTCATCTCGCGAATACACAACGAGCCCATGATGGCGCCTCCGTACGCTGGCCCCCGGCCGACAAGTTCGATATTCGCGGCTCCGCGGCAAAAGCTTTCCAGTTCTTCGCGCAGGCTGAATACTTTATCGAGCGCGGCAGCGTAAGCTGCGCTCGCCCGCTCTGCATCTTCGCGCCACGGCCGGCCAAGAATATGGGAAGCAAACACGATGCTTGCCGCCGTAGCGTTGGTAAATGTCTTGGTGGCGTTGCCGTATTCCGGCCCGGCCAGGATCGGCAGTTTCACTTCGACCGACGACCAACACGTGCTTTTTTCGTTATTGCAAAGCAAGGCGAGCGGCAGCTTCGTACTGCTTCGGCAGAGCTGCACAAGTTCCGCGCTCTCTCCTGAAGTGGTCAACAAGATGGAAACAGCGGCCTGTTCCCATACCGGACGCGAGTAGTGCAGCCACTCACTGGCATCTGCCGCGAAAGCCAACCTGCCGCACAACTGTAAGAAAGAAGACGCGACAATAGAGGAGCAATAGGAAGCTCCCATTCCAACCAAGATTACCGGGCCGGCGGAAAGCGCCATCCGTCCCAGTTGTTCTAGCGCTCTCCAGATCGGCTTTTCTTCCCGATAAGCCCGCAGCAAGTGGGCAAGGCGCTCCGGCTGTTCCCGACATTCCATTTCGTAAATGGATGTCATGCTCCGGGTCAGCATTTCTGGCGGTGGTTCTACTCCGGCGATCCAGCGCGACTCTTGGCCTGCCCGGCTTTCCATAGATTCCCTCGGTGAATCTGCCCACGGACACCCTAGGGTCAATGTTTTTAATGAATCATTATAAACTATACAGTATGATGCCGTTGAGGTAAATACGTGTCTGCTTCCGGACTCTCCGCTCCGCCTCGTGTAAATCGCGGATTCATCCTTCGCATTTCGTCGATCGCAGGCTTGGGTGGCGTGTTGTACGGCTACGACATGGGCATCATTGCCGCCGCGGCCATCTTCGTCAAACGCACATTTGCGCTTTCAACGCTGATGGAGGAGTTGGTCGTGAGCATCGTCCTCATTGGCGCCATGATCGGAGCCATTGTGGGCGGGGCGGTCGCCGATCGTATCGGCCGGCGCGCTACGCTGGTATGGGCGGGAGGCATCTTCATCGCCGGCTCTGTGCTGGCGCCTCTGTCTGGCAGCGTCTTCGTTCTGATCGTGGCCCGCGCGATCATCGGAATCGGGATCGGTTTCACCTCGGTAACCGCGCCGGTCTATGTTTCTGAACTAGCCCCGCCTCAATCGCGCGGTATGCTCATCGGGCTTTATCAGTTTGCGCTGACGGTGGGAATCGCACTCGCGAACCTCGTCGGTTACTGGCTGGCGGTACAACAGGCTTGGAGGTTGATGTTTGGCATCGCGGTTGTGCCGACAGTCTTCTTCTTGGGAGTAATTCTTACGGTTCCTGAAAGTCCACGCTGGCTGTTCGCCCACGGCCGCCCTAAGGAGGCTGCAGCCGTACTGCGTATCTATACGGACGAGATGGGGGCACAGCGCTTTCTCGATGACATTGAGCAGGGACTTAAGATGCCGATGGAACAACGCTGGAGCGCCCTGTGGAGTCCCGCAGTGCGCGGCGCACTTTTCATTGCAGTTGGACTCACCGTTTTACAACAGGTCACCGGCATCAACACCATCATCTACTATGGTCCGCAAATTTTTGAGCTCGCGGGAACTTCCTCGCAGGCCAATGCCATCCTGGCAACCCTGATCGTAGCCACGGTGAATGTGGTTGCAACGGTCGTGGGCATCGCTCTGGTTGACCGCGTTGGGCGCAAGCCTCTGCTCTACGTGGGCGTGACTGGCATGACAATCGCGCTCTTCGCGCTTTCTTTCGCGTTCGGCCACCCGGGAATGCTCGGTTCGTCGTTAGGGTCAATAGCCATCACTTGTCTTGTGGTGTATATCGCCTGTTTCGCATTCAGCCTGGGAGCGATCGCGTGGATTTTGGTTGCTGAAGTCTTTCCGCTGCGGGTTCGCGGCCGCGGCGTCGCGGCCGGAACCCTCTTCTCAGGCATCGCTAACTTCGCGGTTTCGTTAACATTCTTAACCCTGATTAATATCTTGGGAAGCGCTGGTACATTTGCAATCTACGGAACGCTCTGTATTGCCACCCTGGTATTTGTGCGGTTGGTTGTACCGGAAACTCGGGGGAGAGACTTGGAGAGCATCAGCCTTTCCCCGGAAGGCTAGCCATTCGATTAGGGCGCTTTCTTGCACCAAATTCGATTCGGCTAAATTCGAAGAAGCGATCTTGGCGGCCCGGGCTTAACCGCCCACCTTCACACCGATTCGCGATTCCGCTTTATTCATCGCCAATCGAATCGCTCCGATCAACTGCGCATCTTGCCCCAGACTACTAATAGTGAGCTTTGGCCGTACAGGCTCGTTGAACTGCTCGAGGAAGTGGCGTGTGCAGTCTCGTAACGGCTCGCTCATGCCTACTCCGCCGCCCAATACGAACAGCTTGCAGTTTAGGACTAAAGATACGTTGTAAACCGCATAAGCCAATATTTTCGCCGAGCGATGCAGAATCCTCGCGGCAAGTTCATCCCCCGCGCGGGCTCGTTCAAGAATTTCCGTTGCGCTCAGGCCGCGGCTTACGGCAACGCCGCTTTCGCTGCAACAACGTAACCACTGTTGCCTGAGGCCCTCGCCGCCGATTACGCTCTCAAGCGATCCCGGAGCGCCATCCTGCGCGGCCTCTTCCGGAGTGCCCGGAACATGCATGTAACCGATCTCGCCCGCTGCGAAATCCGCACCGTGGATCAACCTGCCATTGGCGAATACGCCGGCAGCAATCCCGGTTCCAATCGCAAGAAATACAAAATCGGCGACGCCTCGGGCGGCCCCTCTCCAGTTCTCTCCGATCGCTGCCATTCTTACATCGTTCTCCACCGCGGCCGGGACACGCAGGGCAGCTCGCAGCAGACTTTGAAGGGGGACATCTTTCCATCCCCTTAGATAGGAGGTCGCCACCACGACGCCCGCGTCTGCGTCCGTAATCCCGGGTGCACCGGCAGCTGCGGCCAATAGCGAGCGCCGCGGCACGCAAGCTTGCTCCAGCAGAGACTGCACTCCGGTGTGGATCTGTTCGATTACCATTGCCGGGGAAGATGTTTCCTTGGTGGAGGCCGACCATTTCCCCAACATCGTCCCGTTCATGTCAGCCAGCGCAACTCGCAAATTGCTTGCGCCAATGTCCACGCCGACCACGTGCCCGTATTCCGCATGAACGCGAAGGGCGTCATTGCCCGCCTCTGTCTGCATCATCACACGCCTCCGTTCCGCTCTTTCAGAAGAAGCGGCAGGGCGCGACTTGGATATGGCTACCGACGAGCGGCTCACAACACTAAGTTATCGTTATTAAGTAAGTCGGTCAACCCAGATTCCGCAGGTGGCGCGACTAGGCCAAAGAATCGGAGGGCTGCAACAGCCGAAGAAGAGCTGGGTCGAGCGCGGTGTGAATTGCGCCCCACAATACCGCCGAAGAACCGAGCGCGCTCAATCCTACCCGTACGATCGGGTATTCACTGCCCTTCAGCAATTCCTCCACCTCCTGCAACAGGCGCGGATGATTGCCCACCTCGCCTCCGAGAAGAATAACGCTGGGATTGAGGACGAGCGCCAAATCGAGCACGATGTCAGCCAGAAGGTTGGCTCGTTGCCGAAGGAGACGTTTGGCCTCCGCATTTCCTGCGGCCGCAAGATCGAAAACGTCAGCCGCACACTTCACCTTGGGATGCGTGGGGGATCGTTGCCGATCCGACTGCCAGCTCTTCAGGATTCCCGGAGCACCCAAAAGCTTTTCGATCTTGCCATATTTGTGGAGGGCGGGGTGCTCCCTGGAAACGCTGGGCACTCGGAGGTATCCGATCTCACCCGCCGTCCATTGAGATCCACGATACAGGCTGCCATTCACAAAAATGCCGGCGCCAACCCCCTCGCCGATGGTAATGAATACGAAATCCTTCTCTCCCTTTGCTGCTCCCCGATAATATTCACCCTGGGCCGCGAGATTCGTATCATTCTCGATGGTTACAGGGCATTTGAAATCTTTCGCAAGCATCTCTCCCAAAGCCACATTGGTCCATCCCTTGAGCGCACTCAGCGCCCTTACTAGACCTTCTCGAACATTGACGATCGCGGGTACGCCCACGACGAGTCCCAATAGTTGCTCCTCGGTGTGGTGTTGGTGGCGCAGGAGGTCGCGCACAGCCACGCTGATCTGGTCGCAGACTTCCGGTGGCGCCGAAGAGGGCCGCTCCAGAGGAATCGTCGCGTTTCCGATTTCCCGCCCATCCAAATCGGCCAGAAGAAAACGCAAGAAGTCCGGCCCAATCTCAACCGCCCCTACGCAACCTCGTTCAGCCCGGAAACGCAGTATGTCAGGCGGCCTTCCACCCGTCGAATCTCCTTCGCCGATAGGTTCAACCAGCCCTGCGAGCGCGAGATGAGCCACAACATTCGTCACCGACGGAGCACTCAACCCGGATGCGCGAACCAGATCGGCTTTTGAGCATGGCCCCGTCTCGCGAAGAAGTCTCAAAAGGATTTGAGCGTTGGTCTGGCGGAGAAGTGGAGGCCTCCCGACTAGTACGCGTTCTTTCGTCATTGTGTGGTTAACGTGCGGTCAACGACGACCCCTTCAGCCTCGGTTTCGATGCGACTAGTCATGGTAAGGCATTTCCCGACTCTTATAAAAGTATCCGCGTCAGACCATGGCCGCCGATGGCCTGGCGCCCGGCGTGATCGCTCGACGGCATCGCTTCGAAGTGTGACAACATTGTAATGCTTGCTAACTAAGTTTAGCGTACAATGTGCGTGGCGCACGGGCAGAATCGAACGCCGGCTGCGAAGAATTCAGTTCACGGTGCGAGAAACTCGCTGATTTGGGATTGACTGATTTCTTAGATCGGGCGGATTTTGCAATAAAAATGGAGCCCAAATGTTATTTTCACGGCTGGTTTCATATTTTCGCTTTCACCGTTGTCCGTGGGTGATCGTGGCGGTGGTTCTCAGTTCTGCCAGCGCAAGCCTGGCGCAGGACACCAGGCCTAGATTCAAGGTTATTGCTCTGGCCGAGGCCGGCGGCATCCATCGGCCTTTCGTTGACGCGGCTAAAGTGTGGATGCAAAAGCTGGCAGAGGAAAATGCTTTTTCGGTCGATTACATCGAGAACAGCGATAAGATCAACGACGAATTCCTGTCGCACTATCAGCTATTTATACAGCTGAACTATCCTCCCTACGGATGGACTCCAACCGCTGTAGCCGCATTCACAAAATACATCGAAGAAGGCCGAGGCGGGTGGATCGGATTTCATCACGCTACCCTGCTTGGAGAATTTGACGGATACGGGATATGGCCATGGTTTTCGCAGTTCATGGGCGGGATCAGATTTACCGATTACATTCCGAAGTTCGCCACCGCGACCGTAGTTGTGGAAGATCCTTCGCACCCTGTTATGAAAAATGTGGGCGGATCCTTTGTGGTCGATCACGAGGAATGGTACACATACGACAAATCCCCAAGACCGAATGTTCACGTTTTGGCGCACGTCAACGAGGCTACGTATTCGCCAGATACCAAAAAGAAGATGGGAGATCATCCCGTCATCTGGACGAATGAGCACTACAAGGCGCGCAACGTCTACATTTTCATGGGGCACCACCCCGAGTTACTCCAAAATCCGGCTTTTACGGCAATCTTCCGCAATGCGATCTTTTGGGCGGCCAGCCAATGAAGATCCGCTCGATTTCTCGCTTGATGGTGCTGGCCGTTCTCTGCACCACTGTGACCAGCGCCGCCCAACCAACTCGCTTCAAGGTGCTTGCTTTTTATTCAACGAACGTCGAAGCCGATCACGTGCAGTTCGCCGAGGCGGCGGTGGAATTCTTTGCCACCCGCGCCATCAGCGAAAACTTTACATTTGACTCGACAACCGATTGGCAGCACATGAATGAAGCGTATTTGAAAGCGTACCAAGTGGTTGTTTGGTTGAACGACGCGCCAACCAATGCGGCGCAGAGATTAGCGTTCCAGCGCTACATGGAAAATGGCGGCGCATGGCTGGGTTTTCACTTCGCCGGATACAACGACAAAGATACGAACTGGCCTTGGTTCGTCGATTTCTTAGGAGGAGCGGTCTTTTACAGCAACAACTGGCCGCCGTTGCCGGCAAAGCTCGTTATCGATGACCGCACTGATCCGCTCGCAAAGGACATTCCCGAGTCCTATGAATCACCCGCGAACGAATGGTACATCTGGAAGCCTAGCCCTCGACTCAATAAGCATGTGCGAGTCCTGGTGACATTCGATCCTTCAAATTATCCCCTTGGATTGAAGGACGTGCTCACCGGCGGCGATCTCCCTGTGGTGTGGACGAATACGAAATACAAAATGATTTACATGAATATGGGGCACGGAGACAAGATCTTTACCAGTCCCATTCAGAACAAGCTCATTACAAATGCGGTGAATTGGCTTGGTACGAATTCTACCGCGGCAGCTTTTCCGCCGCCGAGCGGAAGGGAAATTAATCCCCAGGGAATTGCGTTGAATCCTACCACGCACAGAGCGTACGCGGTGAACACGGCAGCCGGCACTGTAACGGTCCTCGATAAAGCTGGCAACTTCCGCAGCACGATAGAGGTGGGAGCTGAGCCCGAATCCATCGCGATCAATCCGGTCACCAACAGGGTCTATGTGGCGGACTCGGGCAGCGGTGAGGTAAGCGTGATCGATGGAGCAACCGATCGCGTTGTTGCCACCGTCAAGGTCGGAGATTTGCCCTACGCTATCGCGGCAAATCCCGTCACCAACAAGGTGTATATCTCAAAAACTTTCAGCAATAGCATGACGGTCATTGACGGAGCCACCAACGCGGCAAGCATTCTCAAGGCCGGCGTGCAGGCCGATGCTATTGCCGTGAATCCGGCAACCAACCGGCTCTACCTCACAAGCTATGAGGGCAAGAACGCGACCGTGATCGATGGCGCGACCGATGGTACCACCACGGTGGCTGCAGGCACGCATCTTTGGGGAATCGCGTTGAATTCTGCGGCGAGCAAAGTCTATCTGGCGAACTCAGGCGGTTCGAATGTCACGGTCCTTGATGGGAAAACAAGTGCCACTACACTGGTTCATACCGGAGATATTCCTTGCGCGCTCGCTGTGGATTCCTCTACCGGCCGAGTCTATGCGGCGAACTACGCAAGCAACAGCGTGACCGTGATCGATGGAGCCAGCAACTCTGTAGTTGCAACCGTGAGTGTGGGAACCCGGCCTCAAGCTGTAGCGGTTGACTCAGGGACCCACAGAATATACGTCGCCAATACTCACGACAATACTGTCACCGTGATTGACGGAATCACTAATTCGGTAGTGGCCACGATAACAGTGGGGAATGAGCCTTATGCAATTGCCGTGGACAGTGCAACCACCATGGCCTTCGTAGCAAACATGGCTGGACCGAGTCCGACGGTGATCGATGGCCGAACGCTATTATCTATCGCGGTGGGCTCGGCGCCGTAGAGGATTGTTGGGTATGAGAATCGTGCGTTGGGGTGTTCTGGTTTTCGTAATTGCTTGTGCTGCGTGTATTAGCCAAGCACAGACGCCGGTACAGGTGAAGAAAAAACAGTTGCTGGTCATCGGTGAGGAAAAGGGATATCGGCACGAATCCATTTCCCACGCTATGGCCACGATTGAGCGCCTGGGTGAGAAGACCGGGCTCTGGGACACCACAATCCGAACCGATACGGAAGCGCTCACCAAAAAGAAACTGGAGTTCAATGCCAAGAACCTTAACGACTTCGACGCTGTTCTGTTCTTCACCGGCGGCGAACTTGAGATGGATGCGCAACAAAAGGCAGATTTTCTATCGTTCGTTCATGACGATGGAAAAGGCTTTATTGGGGTTCATAGTGCCACCATCACCTTCACAGACTGGCCGGAATATGGGGAGATGATTGGGGGTTACTTCGACGAGCATCCGTGGGGCACGTTCGACGCGCCCATCGTCGTTGAGGATCCCACTTTCCCGGGCTTGGAGCAGTGGCCGCGGTCTTTTGTTCTTAGCGACGAAATCTACCAGGTCAGAAACTATTCCCGTGACAAAGTGCGCGTGCTGATGCGCCTTAATACCAGCAAACTTGATTTATCGACTTCTAAAGTCCACAGGACCGATCGGGACTTCGCCGTAACATGGGCCAAAATGTACGGCAAAGGCCGCGTTTACTATTCCACTCTGGGTCACCCTAAGAAAAACTGGGACAATCCTAGACTGCAGGAGATGTATACGGAGGCGATCAAATGGGCTATGGGCTTGGTGAATGCAGATGTCACCTCACGGCCTTTGTCCGCTAAGTAGGAGAATGCATCGCAATGAAGGTCAGACAAGACGATGCATTGCGGTTCGTTGGGGAGAGATAACATGTGCAAGGTCTTCGTATTTGTTCTGTTCGCACTGACCATGTGGGCACAGGAGGCGCATCCGATTCTCGCAATCGGTTCTCCTGCGCCGAACTTTGAACTTCCCGGTGTCGACGGAGCGGTTCACAAGCTCGCCGACTATTCCGCCAGCCAAGTCCTGGTAGTCGTGTTTACCTGCAACCATTGTCCTATCGCGCAAATGTATGAGCGGCGTATCGCCCAACTGGCGTCGGACTATAAGGATCGCAATGTTGCGGTGGTTGCGATTCAACCGAACGATCCCAAGGCCATCACCATCGACGAGTTGGACTCCTCGGACGTGAGCGACAGCCTTGAAGAGATGAAGATCCGTGCTCAGTACAGGCTTTTGACCTATCCGTACCTGTACGACGGGGAAACGCAGTCGGTGGCGGACGCCTACGGTCCACAGGCCACGCCACACGCCTTCGTTTTCGATCATGACCGCCGTCTTCGCTATGAAGGCCGCATGGACAATAGCTACCGCGTCGAACTGGTGAAGACCCACGAGGTGCGCGACGCCATCGATGCGCTCCTTGCCCATCGCGAGGTGGCAGTAAAGCATACTGGCGTTTTCGGCTGTTCGACCAAGTGGAAAGAAAAACAGGCCGCTCGTCTGAAGACTCTGCAAAAAATCGAATCGCAGCCGGTCCAGCTGGAAATGGCGACGGCCGCGGATTTAAAAAGACTGCGAACCAACCCAACCAAGAAAACTCTGTTGGTCAGTTTCTGGGCTACGTGGTGTGGCTCGTGCATTCACGAATTTCCGCACTTTGAAGACACGTTCCGAATGTATGGCGTTCGCGATGTCGAGTTAGTCACGGTGGCGGCAAACATGCCAGATGAAAAGAGCAGCGTATTGCGTGTGCTGGAGAAGATGCATGCTACCAGCCGGAACTTACTGTTTGCCTCCGACGATACCGCCGGCCTGCAGGCCGCGTTCGATCCCCAGTGGGAGTCAGCCGTCCCTTATACCGTCTTGATTAGTCCCGATGGAAAAGTGCTCTACCAGAAACAGGGTTCTGTCGACATATTGGAATTGAGAAGAGCGATCCTGGCGAGCTTGCCGTCGGACTACGAAGGCTTTAATAAATACTGGCTCGATAAGTAACTCACGGCATGCCCGACACCATAGGTCCCCGCTCTCGGAGATGCATACAAATGACCCTTTGCTTGTATTTACGAGGCATCGTATTTGTCGCGTTCGCAACGACCGCAGTTTGGGCTGGAGACACGATACCGAAAGCGGCCTGGCGCCGTCCCCTCGGTCTTCCACTCGAGAAGTCTGGGGTGACTCGGGTCCCCGGCAATATCGATGACGGGTTTTGGCAAGGCGCTCCAGTGGGTGGTTTTGGCTCGGGAACATTTTCACGCACTTACCGAGGAGACTTCACTCGCTGGCACATAAAAGCGGGAGTTCACAAATATGCGCCTGTGTATGCCAATCAGTTTGCAATGTTTCAGCAGGTAGAGGGCGAGGCTGAAGGCACAACCCGTGTCCTGATGACGGATCATCCAAGTGATGGGACGCTTGCGAGCTGGAAATGGAACTATCCGGTGGGCGCGGGGGAATACGCGGCGCTCTATCCGAAGTCCTGGTACGACTACAAATGGGAAAACTTTCCAGCTCACGTGGTGCTGGAACAATTTTCTCCGGTGTTGCCCAATAATTATCGCGAGTCGAGCTATCCCGTCGCGGTTTATCGCTGGCATGCGGAAAATCCCACTCAGCACGCTGTAACTGTATCTGTACTTCTCTCGTGGACTAACATGGTGGGATGGTTTCGTACCTTTACTCGAGATTTTCAAGGCGCTCCAAGTCAGGGAAATCATAATCAATTCGTCAGCGAGAAGATCGACGCTGGAACGATGAAGGGACTGGTTTTCGACCGCAACCGCGCCAGCGCCGCGCCCCGAGAGGCTGACGGACAATTCGCAATTGCCGCTTTGGAATTGCCGGGCGTCGAGGTGAGTTACCAAGCTACATTCCCGTCCGAAGGAGATGGGAAGGCGATTTGGGCGCACTTTGCCAAAGATGGCCGGCTGGCGAACAGCGAGCTTTCCTGGGTAAGCGATGGTGAGAAGTTGGCGGGAGCGATCGCTGTGCGCTTCACACTTCTGCCGGGAGAGAAAAAAATCATTCCCATGATAATTGCCTGGGATTTCCCCGTCGTGGAATTCGGCGAAGGCCGCCAGTGGGATCGCCGCTATACAGATTTTTATGGAACCAGCGGCAGCAACGCTTGGGCGATTGCACGCGACGGATTACGCAATGCCTCCGCCTGGAGCGATGCGATCGACGCCTGGCAGGCTCCTTATGTGAACGATGAAAGCAAGCCTTTGTGGTATCGAGGCATGCTCTTCAATGAACTTTACACGCTGACGGACGGAGGATCGTTTTGGGGTCGTCCGGTGGGTAGCGATGGCAAAACCTCTCCTTCCTTTGCGTTGCTGGAATGCTTCGATTATGCATATTACGGAACTTTGGATGTTCGGTTCTATGCTTCGATGCCGTTGTTGAAGTTCTGGCCCGACATCGACAAGCAGGTGCTTCGCGAATTCGCCGATACCGTCCCGAAGGAATGGCCGGAAAAAGGGCAGTGGGTCTGGAAGTCGCAACTGACGGGCGAACCCAGCTTGCACCTGCGAAAGAAAAAAGGCGCGGTGCCGCACGATCTCGGTGTCCCCGAAGGAGATCCTTTCGTCGCCGTGAATGAACCTGGCTGGCAGGATACGAATGATTGGAAGGATCTGAATTCAAAATTCGTCTTGATGGTGTATCGCGATTATGTCCTAACCGGAAGTAAAGATACAGCCTTCCTTCGCCAGATGTGGCCGGCGGTGCAGGATGCCATGGTGTATCTGCGGCAATTCGATCATGGCGGCGGCATTCCTGAAAATGGCGGCTACCCCGATCAAACTTACGATTCGTGGGTGGTACGAGGTGTGAGCGCCTATTGCGGCGGCTTGTGGCTCTCGGCATTGCGCGCCACAGAGGAGATGGCACGCACTCTGGGTAAGAACGACGCGGCCAGGGAGTATCACGAACTATTTCTCAAAGCCCAAAAGACATACGTTGGCCGGCTTTGGAATGGCGAGTTCTTCAGCTACGACACAGATAGCGAATACCGCGACAGCGTGCAGGCCGATCAGCTGGCCGGACAGTGGTATGCCAATATGACGGGCCTGGGCGATTTGGTGCCGCACGAAATGCAATTGGCGGCGTCGAGAAAAATATTCGACTTCAACGTGATGAAGTTTGGTGGCGGCGAAATGGGCGCGGCCAATGGCATGGCTGCGGATGGATCGATCATTCGCGATAACGAACAAGCGCTTGAAGTCTGGGTAGGAACCAGCTTTGGATTTGCCGCTCTTCTGCTGAGCGAAGGGATGCGCGATGAGGCTTACCGCACGGCTTGGGGGTTGTACCACGTGATCTACGAGAGCAAGGGATATTGGTTCCGCACTCCGGAAGCGTGGGACGTGAATGGAAATTTCCGGGCGTCGATGTACATGCGTCCGGCCGCGGTTTGGGCGATGGAAATGATCACGCAGCCGCGGGTTGAAACGCTGCCAGTCGCGCAGGCTGGGGTGCACAAGTAACGATGGTGCGGACCCGTAGAACTCTGCCAGCGCAGACTACGCGGTTAAAAAGTTTGGCCGGTTATCTTCGCCATTGCACTTAATTAACCAGCGAAGGGTCATGTAGTCGATGAGTTCGGCGCCGGCAGGCTCTGGATACTTGGAATCCATCGTGCATTGCAGAAGGCGCCAACGAGACCTCGCATTCTCGTTCAACTGTGATCGTCAGGTTAGTGAAAGATAGAGTCCAATCGGCCCTGCAAAGGAGCATTTTACACACCCCTCAAAATGGGCGACAAAAATGCACAAAGCGACGCGAAAGTTCTCCTACGCAAACCAAAGGGAGCCAGTTTTCTGCATGAGATAGCCCCAGATCAGCGCAAGAAACGAAGGTGATCGCACAAACACGAGCACATCCGCCGAGTAAGTCACGTCAGCATCGCCGATGGCAAATACGGACGCAGTAAAAGGTTTGAGAGAGGCGCGCCTAGGAGAAGCTCGAATTTCTTGAGGAAGAGTCCTCTCGCCATCGACTCCTCGAAAAACCCATTAGCGAGAACGAAACTCAGAATCCATGGCGCCAATGAGTAAAATGGCTTTGGGCCTACTTCTGGTGGATACATTTCAGTGTATATTTGGTCCGCTGCCATGCAACGCCCCCCGGATCCCCAATTGCTCGGATTCCTTGAAGCCTACGACCGGCACATCTCGGATCTCGCTCTCGCGCTGCGAGAGGTGATTCTTGAGGAAGCGCCCGATGCCTCGGAGTCGATCTACCAGGTGTACACGGTTGCCATTTGGTTCGGGTTCAGCGGAAAGATGAAGGACATGTTCTGTTACATCGCGACCAACGCGGGGCATGTCAACTTGGGATTCCCGCGCGGGAGTACGCTGCCCGATCCGAATCGGGTGCTGGAAGGCGAGGGTAAGGCCATGCGCCACATCAAGCTCAGGAGCCAGCGCGATGTGGAGCGTCCCTTCGTGCGGCGCTACATCCAGACGGCGATGGAGCAGGCGTCGCGGTTGGGTACGAGCGGAACGGGCAAAAGCGTCGTCAAGAGCGAACGCGGAGTCCCATCGAAGAGCCACGCAAAGAAGCCCCGCAGGAAATAATCTGTACTTACTCATTGAAAATCGGGCGAGAGGGTTCTAGAGATTTCAACAAATTTGTCACCAAGCATCACCGCAGAACGGTCGTTGACGGGTGGACGAGGTAAGGGCGTGCAACGATTGGATGGATGACGAAGGGCAGCAGCACGGAAAACCACACCCGAGTTGGAACGTCATGCGGCGGTATCTCTCAAGGTTTTGCGGCCTTCGCAAAGCCCATCGGCAATATCCAAGCCAAAAACAGAATGGAAACTAATAGCAGAGCAGCCAACGAGCCGTCGAAGGCTGCCGCCATGAAGATGTAGATCGCATTATTCCAAGAACGCTGGATACAGCGAGTGAGTGAAGAGGGCTGCCTGTGCTCAACATCCAACCGAACGACATCAGCAGGCCACCTGTCACCCAAATGCCCAATAGGAATTGCGGAGCAACTGAGACTAGGCTTTTTCTCAGAATCTTAGAAGCAGCTAGCCACCTTGCGTGCAGACACAGAGGCATGAGAACGATTACAACCATGACATCGCGCCTATCGCCTATCAACTGTACGTTTCGGATCAGATGCGTCACAGTGTCGGGTAACCAGAACGAGAGTCCGCCAAGAAGCGGAAGGAGAAGCCCGAATGCGGGTCGATGAGTGCAATTGACGCCTGTTTACAAGAATCAGGAGGTGCAGTACTCTGCCGCAACAGTCACGAGGTTGCCTTTTTTGATCGGGCACCTCTTTATCGGGAGGAGCTGGCATGACCTCACTCAGCAAGAACGCCAGAGTCGCAGGGTTCTTATACATTGTGGGCTCATTGGTGGCCGTCGTGCGCCTGATCTACATTCCCAACACCTTGATCGTGTCTGAGAACGCGACGACAACGGTCAACAACATTGCGAGGCACGAGTTGCTGTTCCGAGTCGGAATTCTCAGCCAACTGCTCACTGGCGCCTTGTGGATATTCGTTACACTGGCTCTTTATCGTTTGTTTAAGGGAGTCGACCGGGGCCTTGCTGTGCTGATGGTGATCTTGGGCAGCTTGATGCAAGTCCCTATATTCTTCGTCAACTCGGTGAATGATGCGGCCGCCCTGCTGTTTGTTCGCGGCACCGATTTCCTGTCATTATTCGACAAGCCGCAGCGGGACGCCTTCGCTATGCTGTTCCTCAACCTTCACCACTACGGTGATCTGGCCAACGAGATATTTTGGGGGTTATGGCTCCTGCCATTCGGGCTGTTGGTGTACAAATCGCGCTTCCTACCGCGCGTTTTGGGTGCTTGGCTGATGATCGCATGCTTCGGTTACCTAGCGTGCAGCTTTACCGGGTTGCTGTTGCCAGCCTACGAAGACAAGGTCATCAACTACACTCAACCTCTCTTGCTGGCAGAGGTCGCAATCATGCTATGGCTGACAATCGTGGGCGCGAAGGAACGGCGCTCGGCCGCAGCATCCTGATAAACCCCACTAGATTCCACGCCAGACTCAAATCCATCCCGCGTACGTCGAAAACACTGCGGCGATCCTATTAGCTTCAACAGGGTAGCGTGCTAACTTTAGCAAGCTGTCTGGCACGAAGATCACCCGGTTTTGCCAATCCGGGTTCTCGATACGCATTCGGAAAAGATCTCTTTCGTTCCTCATTCCTGTGCCGCGCATCGAGATGACGATGTCCTGGAAAAGTTCGCGAGTTCGTGGGCGCCAGTTGCAAGCCAAAGCTCCCGTTGTCAGTATCCTCTCCGGATCCCCGTCAAGACGAAGGTGTCGTCCATGCTCTTTCATCATTTTGATTTTCGGATGGTGGCCGATCACTTTCCATTCTTCCGCTTCGTGCAGCATTCGTCGCAATGTTCGCAAAGCGCAGTTGGCATTTGCAGCCGAGCCGGGAAACTTCAATTGCTCGGCGCAATCACCCGAATCTGGTCGACCCTCAATATCGCAACAGAATGTCGACCTTTAGCAGCCGCCAGCCGTTAAGGTAAAACTTCCTGGTTTCTCTTCGAGTCTGCCATGGTTCACCCAATCGACAGAGCGGTCTGCAAACTCCTGGAGAACAGCAGGTTTGGTTGGAAGTGGATCGGTTCTTTCGAACACCGAAGCCAGTTTCAGGCTCGCTATTTGCAGTGCCCTAACCGACTTCGTCTCCTGGATTGATGCTCGGTAGCGACGGCCCCGCACCGTGAAGTCATACAATAAACTTCGACTTGGGCTTCTTAAACAGCTTCACGAGTTTCCTCCTAGTTGCCCGCACGGAAGCAACTCGCATGTTCTGCACGATGCAATCGCGAGAACGACCACATGATAGCTCCTGGCTCGCGAACGAATGCGCTTGCCCTCTAGTACCGCGGCCTCGGACGAAGCGAAGGGACCAGCACCTGGTGCCGCGCCGGGGTGTTGAGATCGAAATATCAGGAGACGAAGAAGTGTCTCAGGCAACCAAGGGCGATGACTCCATGACCGGGACCGGTAAAGTGAAATGAAAGGTTGCGCCTCGTCCGTCGTTAGCGGTCGCCCACAACCGGCCACCGTGGGACTCCACAATGGAACAGCTGATGGCTAAGCCCATGCCGCCGCCCTGCAGCTTGGTGGTAAAAAACG
>DATNLE010000201.1:0-1068 GCA_035603035.1 Candidatus Acidiferrales bacterium
GTAGAACAGCACACCCTGTTCCATTTGTCGTGATCCCATCATCGACTCAGTTCCTGTTTCTCAACAGGACTGAATCAGCGCCCTTTCACGGATTCAACCGGTCAGTTTTTCAACAGAATCGGCCCTTAGCGTCGATTGGACCTCGGTAACGGAACGTCGGTGGTTGGGTTGTGCGTTCAACTGGTCAGTGCAACACCGCTTGTAGTTTATCGGCTGGCGTTTCGAAGCCCAAGGTCTTTCGCGGACGTCGATTGAGCCGCAGAGCAATCGCGTTCAGATAACACTGAGAGATGCGCGAGAAGTCGGTTCCTCTCGGGAAGTACTGACGCAGCAGGCCGTTGGTGTTCTCGTTTGAGCCGCGCTGCCAGGGACTGCGCGGATCACAGAAGTAGACCTGGACGTTGGTGGCAACCGTGAAGCGCTTGTGGGCATGCATCTCTTTGCCTTGATCCCAGGTCAGGGAGCGTCGCAACTCCTCAGGCAGCTTGCTGATGTGCTTGGCAAGCGCAGCAACAACAGTCGTCGTGTCCTTGCGGGGGATCTTGATGAGCATCGTGAAGCGGGTATTGCGCTCGACGAGGGTAGCGATGTGCGTGTCGTTCGCTCCGGTAAGAAGGTCTCCTTCCCAATGCCCCGGCACAGCGCGATCCTCAATCTCGGCGGGCCGCTCGCGGATAGAGACCATATCGAGGATATGCCCCTGTCCACTCTTCGCGTTGTGGCTCTTGGGGTGACGCATCCGCCGCGCAGTACGCAACTGCGCCGACAGCTCCTTTTTCAGCACGCCGCGGGTCTGGATGAAGAGGCTGCGATAGATCGCTTCGTGAGATATCTGCATGTCTTGGTGGGTTGGGAACTCCTGCTTCAGCCAGCCGGAGATCTGCTGCGGCGACCATTGCAGCGCGAGCTTCTGCGCCACGCGCCATCGTAGCGCGCTGTACAGCGCCAAACGACAAGGCTTGGGGCGCAACGCCCGCTCCCTGGCACGCCGATCAGCCCGGTTTGCACGATAGGCCTGACTGCCGCCGTTGCGCCTGATCTCCCGGCTTACTGTCGATGGCGCCCGTC
>DATNLE010000212.1:0-21334 GCA_035603035.1 Candidatus Acidiferrales bacterium
TCCCCGAACGGAAGCCAGGGTGGAGCAATCGGGAACGGATCAATTGACAATGGTCAGTCGCAGCTGCCGGTCGACCAGGGGAAGGATCAGGCGGCACCAGGCGCCGGAGATATCGGGGGAGTCACCGTAGTAGGGTCGCCCGGCGGTGTTCCTTCTGGAGGTCTGGCACAATCGAATCCGCCAGTGGCCCACGCGGCGGTTCCACAACCACAGCCGCGTCCGGTTGCGGCTCCCGTCGAAGTTTCTACGCCGCCCCATGGAGTTCCAGGCCCGGCCGCCAACGTCGCTATCCCGTCAAGCCTCAAGTCACAGCTAGCTTCCACGACTCCGGAAGCCAGCGGAGCCAAGCCGGTGGAAGCGGCGATGTCATCGATTGAGCCCGTGAATCTGCCGGAGTCCGCAGCTTGGGATCTGCTGATAAAGCCGACTGACCCGATATACCCTGACGCGGCAAGAGCGGGCGGACAGCGGGGCAGTGTGGTACTGCAGGTGTTGATTGGACGCGACGGTTCGGTCCAGGACGCGAAATTCCTTCAAGGTTCGCTGGTGTTTGCGCGGGCCGCCATTGACGCAGTGAGACAATGGCGGTTCAAGCCCTATTCGTTGAATGGTCGAGTGGTATCGGTTCAGAGTCTGATCACGCTGCATTTCAAGCCGCCAGCGTAAAGCGGCCTTGGGCACGAAACCTGGCCCCTTTTCGTCGTAACTGTTCCAGGGCTCCGATTCCGGTGACTTTACGGGCAGCTCGGGAACGAGTGCAGCCAGCAGACAAAAAGCTGCATCTACCAGATATAATGAAGCAAGGGCTGGAGAAAGAAACTCCTTTTCGAGAAACGAAGAATGCGATGTCCATGAAAACTAAAGCTGCGATTCTGGTTTCGTCTTTTGCCGTGTTGTTGTTTGTGGTGGTGGGTTCGCTGGGTGGCGTGCATGCCTCCTCAGGCGATGGCTCCTACCGGCAGATGCAGGTCTATAGTGAAGTCCTGTCGCGCGTACAAAGCGAGTATGTGGAAGACCCGAACATTCCTAAGGTAACTGACGGCGCGCTGCACGGCCTGGTGGAGTCGCTCGATGCGAACTCCAGTTACCTGACGCCTGCCGCCTACAAGGCGTTCAAGGCGCACAAGTCGTCAGCCAAGGGAGAAATTGGCGCGACTGTATCCAAGCGCTTTGGATACGCGGATGTGGTCTCTGTGCTCCCAGGGTCGCCAGCGGAGAAGGCCGGAATCGAGGCGACGGACATCTTTGAATCGATCGAAGGCCAGAGCACGCGGGATATGTCCCTGCCGGAGATTCGTGAGGCGCTGGCCGGAACTCCAGGTTCGACGGTGAATGTTTCGGTGGTGCGGGCGCGCAAGGCTGAGCCCCAGAAGATGGTCATTACGCGCGACGTGGTGAGCATTCCGCCGGTCTCTGACAAGATGCTCGAAGATGGCATCGGCTACGTGAAGGTAGATGCATTAACCAAGGGCAAGTCTCAGGAAATCGCCGCGAAGATTAAGTCGCTGGAAAAATCGGGGGCAAAGAAGCTGGTGCTCGATTTGCGGAACACCTCCGACGGAGAAGAGAGCGAGGGCGTTGCCACTGCTAATCTTTTCCTGAACCACGGAACCATCACCTACCTGCAAGGGCAGAAGTTTCCGAAAGAGGCGTTCAACGCAGATCCCGCGAAGGCTGTGACTTCGCTGCCCCTGGCCGTGCTGGTGAACAAGGGAACGGCGGGAGCGGCTGAGGTGGTGGCGGCAGCGGTCCTCGAGAATGCCCGCGGCGACGTAGTTGGCGACAAGACATTCGGCGACGGATCGGTGCAGAAAACCATCGATCTGCCGGATGGAGGCGCGCTGATTCTATCGGTCGCGAAATATTATTCGCCCAGTGGTAAGTCGATTCAAGAAACCGCTGTCACCCCCAACGTTGTGGTGGCGGACGAAACCGATAATATTATTTCCGAGGATGAAGAACAGGAGCCTTCCGCTCCCGAGCCTGAGGCCAAGCCCAAAAATACCCAGGATGATCAGTTACGCAAGGCCGTCGAAGTGTTAAAGAGCCGGTCGAGCTAGATAGGTACTGACAGTTTGTGATTTCATCGCGCATCGTGAGATGCGCGATGCTTTTTGTCCTTCTGCCGTTTGCGCAGGGGGCCGCGAACGAATCGTTTCCGGTCTCGGATTGCAGCTATCGAAGCGATTGACGCCCTGCTATTCTGGACTTACCTCGCCATGGAGTCCCTCTACCGAGATCTTCCGCCCGTCGAGATTGCCGGACGGAAGTTTGTGGGCCGCGTGTTATTCGGCTTGCTGGTGCTGGTTTCCGCCCTGGTGGGAGCGACCGCCGGACTTCTGCTGGTCTACACCACCGATTTGCCGCAGGTGGAAGCTCTGGAAGCGTACCGGCCAAGTTCGATCACGGAGCTGTATGACGACCACGATCGCGTGATCGGATCGTTTGCCCTGCAGCGGCGAGTGGTGGCGGGTTACGACGATTTTGCGCCGGTCTTGCGGGACGCGCTGGTGTCGATCGAAGACAAAGATTTTTACCGGCATTCTGGCATCAATTTCTGGCGAATTGTGGGAGCGGCCTACCGCGACGTCGAGTCCGGCGGCAAGGTACAGGGCGCATCGACCTTGACCATGCAACTGGCGCGCAATCTTTTTCTTTCGCCCGACCGCTCGTTCCATCGCAAGGTGCAAGAAGTGATGCTCGCGATTCAGATCGAGCGTCGCTTCACCAAACCGCAGATCTTCACGCTCTACGCCAATCAGATTTTTCTGGGGCATGGCGTATACGGGTTTGAGGCGGCATCGGAATACTACTTCGGCAAGCCGGCTCGACAACTCACGCTGGCCGAAGCCGCGCTTCTGGCTGGTCTGCCGAAAGGGCCGCAGATTTATTCCGCCATCAACCATCCCGACCGGGCCATGAAGCGCCGCAACCTTGTGATCAATGCCATGCTCGAAGATGGAAAGATTACAGCGGCTCAGGCGGCGGACGCTCGCTCGGCGCCTGTAACTTTGCATCTGCAACACGATCCGAACTCACTGGCCCCTTATTTCGTCGAGGAGATACGACGGTATCTGGAAAACAAGTACGGAGCCGACCAGGTGCACGAAGGGGGATTAAAAGTCTATACCTCGCTCGATGTCGATCTGCAAAAGTCGGCCAACCTGGCGGTGCTGGATGGTTTGGCGGCCTACGAGCGGCGACACGGATGGAAAGGTCATCTGGAAAATGTGGTCGCAGAAGGAACTGCGATTGACAAATACCAGCATCCTGACTGGGATGAAGAACCGGAAGTAAATGGATACATTCACGCGCTGGTAACTTCATCTGGAATTGGAATTGCGACGTTGAAATTCGGGCGCTACGCGGCTGCGATAGGGCAGGCGGATGTGGCCTGGACAAAGGGTAAAATCCAGGATCTGCTGAAACCGGGAGACATCTGCTATTTAAGAATACTGTCGCTGAGCGCCAATGGCGCGGCCCGCGCGAGCCTGGAACAGGATTCCGGCGCACAAGGAGCTTTGGTGGCGATCGATAACACGACCGGTGGAATCAAGGCGATGGTTGGAGGACGGGATTTCAGCGAATCGAAATTCGATCGGGTCACGCAAGCTTTGAGGCAGGTAGGCTCGTCTTTCAAGCCCTACGTCTACACCACGGTGATCGAAAAAGGGGGAAGCCCGGACGACACTATTCTCGATGAACCGGTAACTTTCGAGACTGGTTCCGGGCCTTACTCGCCGCACAATTATGACGAAAAGTTCGAAGGGATCATTACTTTGCGCCGTGCTCTCGCGCAATCCCGAAATATCCCGGCCCTGAGACTTGCCAGCAGAGTCGGTATCAGGAGTGTGATTGAAACCGCGGGGCGCTTTGGAATCACGGCCAAGCTGCCGCCTTACTTGCCGGTCGCGCTCGGCTCGGCGGAAATCACCTTGATGGAGCAGACCTCGGCATACAGCGTGTTTCCGAATGACGGTGTGCGCGTCACCCCTCGTTACATCACCAAAGTGACCGACTATGAGGGGCGAGTGCTCGAAGAGAACTATCCCGACGTGAAGGATGTAATCAGCGCCCGCACCGCGCGTATTATGACCACGATGCTGCGTGAAGTGGTGCTGCATGGAACTGCAGTAGCGGCAGCGAAGATGCCGTTTCCGGCTGCCGGAAAAACGGGCACAACCAACGATTTCACCGACGCCTGGTTCGTGGGTTTCTCGCCGGCAATTACTTGCGGCGTGTGGATGGGATTCGACGAGAAGAAAACCTTGGGTCCGAAAGAAACCGGTGCGCACGCCGCGCTGCCAATCTGGATGAACTTCATGGCCAGCGCCATGGCTGGGAAAGATCCGGGACAATTCCAGCCACTGCCAGAAATACTGGGACCCGTGGCGCAAAAGGTCGACACGCCAGATAACATTCCAGGCGCGGATGAAACCCACTAAGATTGTTAAGGTATCGGTGATCACTTCCGGGGACACGTCAGCAGTTTTATTCAGCACACTTAGTTTCTGATCTTTATGAAATCCTTCTTTCGCTTCGCCATACTAGCGCTGACTCTGGTAGTTGTGGCGCTGGTTTCGGCGTTGACGGCAATGCGATTCGCAATTCACGGACAGGAAGTGGAAGTGCCCGCGATCATTGGCCTCACGCCAGTGGACGCGGGACGTGCCGTTGCCGGCCTCGGATTGCAGATCGAAGTCGAGCGGCAGTATTACAGCCCGCGAATTCCTGAGGGACGAATCATGACACAGGTGCCGTTGCCGGGGATGAAAGTGCGCCGGGGATGGCAGTTGCGCGTGGCGCAGAGCCTGGGACCGCAGCGGGTGGCGATTCCGGATGTTACAAAGCAAAGCGAGCGCGCGGCGGAATGGAATATCCGGCGCCGCGGAGTGGATCTGGCTTCGACTGCGAGGCTGCAATTGCCTGGAACTCCAGCCGACCAGGTGCTGGCGCAGAGTCCGCCAGCGAATGCGAACCAGGTGGCGGCGCCAAAAACCAGCCTGTTGGTAACGGTTGCGTCCGATGCGCCAGCCTATGTGATGCCGAGTTTTGCGGGTCAGCCGTTAGGCAGTGTTAGCCGAACGCTCCTGGATGCGGGCTTCAAACTCGGAAATGTGAGCATGGCTCCCGCAGCCGCGAGTGCGCCTGCCCCTGATACTGCGCCTTCCATCTCGCTGGCTCCAGCTCCGGCTCAGCCGTCTCCAGCAAGCCTGATCGTCACACAATCCCCGCCGGCGGGGCAAAGAGTTCTGGCCGGTGCTACCGTGAACTTTGGAGTGCGTTGAATTGTGCGGATCCTTCCCACTCACCCACGCTTGTCATTCTGAGCCAGACGGGCGATCTTGGTTTTCAGCTTTCGCCATCCCCTGTCGCCGCACACCAAGGTCCCGGGCTTGCTCGGGACGGCATTTCGCCGCGGGATATAACATCTGTGAAACCGGCCTAGACGAGGAACTTGTCCGCAAAATGTGGCATATTTCGGACATGCGAGCTCGGTGAAAACGGCGACTGAGCCCGGATGGCCAGACCCTGCTGGTTTGGTGTCCGGCGACAGCTGCATCCCAACCGGGCTACGTACGACCGGCCGTACGAATTGAATGCGGCGCGAAGTCGGCGTTTGACCTACACCGCGACGTTCTCATTTCGACCCTGCATCGCCTAGGCCGAGGATGCGAGGATGCACCCGAGCTGAACATCTCCCTACCCGGCGTGACCACAATCGAGGCGCCTCGAACCTTCAGGGGCAAGATCGTCATTGTTCATGGTTTGCGCCGCTGGCATGAACGCGGTGAACTCCGTCAAGAAGGGCAGCGCGCATCACGGCGCTATTACGACATCCATTGCCTTGTTCACTCGCAGGCTGGGCTTGGGCTTCGCGATCGGGCCTTGGGCGCCGATTGTGTGCGCCATGCCCGGAGGTTCTCTGATCGCCCTGACTTTGTGACCTTGCTTCCGCAAAGCCTGGCAGTTTCGCCATCAAGCCCAACCCGAACATGCTCGATTCGCTCCGGCGAGATTACGCCAATACGATTTCCCGTGATCTTCGGCGCGGCCCCGGCCTTTGAAGAAATCATGGCGTCAATCGACGAGATCGACGCGGCCGCCAATCGTGTTCCTTGACACCGACGCAATCGAATGCGCGAAAGCGGCGCAGCTGTGGACACATCACATTTGACCTGCCCCTGGCTCAGATCGACGTCGCCCTCGTCTCCCACCAGACGCTCATCGCGTCTTCATCCTCGATATCTAGATTCTTTCGAGGATCGCGGCGAAGAATCCATCGCATGGATGCACCCCCGGCAGCGTGCGCAGGTAAGGTCCACGCGTGAGCCTAGAAGAGTCATCCCAGTTTAGTTCGCCTGCCTCTTTAAGCTTATCGAGCTCGTCGCGGCAGTCGAGTACTCGAAACCTCGAGTCTTCCGCCAGAGCGCATTCGACCACCTCTTCGTTTTCTTCTCGTTCCAGAGAACAAGTGGAATAAATGAGGCGCCCTCCCGCGGCAACGTGAGCCATAGCGGACCGAAGGATCGCGAGCTGGCGGCCTTGCAACTCAATGAGATCGGTGGGCATCAGCCGCCACTTGATTTCCGGATTACGGGAAATAGTTCCTGTGCCCGAGCAGGGCACGTCCGCGAGAACTCGATCAAAGCTTGCCACGAAAGGCAGTCGGCGCGCATCGGCCGCGACCACCAGGATAGGGCCACTTCCCCTCCGGTTGTCGACCTCGGGTGGGCGAACTAGCCGCTGCAATAAGCGTGCGCGGTGAGGATGGACGTCGACCGCAGTGACCTGCGAGTTGGGGTTGCGATCGGCGATGGCCAAAGTCTTGCCGCCAGGGGCTGCACAACAATCAAGAGCGCTCTCTGGGTCGCCCACCAGGGCTGCAACCAGTTGCGAGGCCTCGTCCTGAATCACACACAAGCCCTCTCGGAGGGCGGATGTTCTCGTAATGTCTCCCTGCTGCACGCGTCGTCCCCAAGCCAGGAAAGCACCCGGAGCCAGTTCGATTCCACCGGCGCCGAGCCGGTCTTCCGCTTCAGGATGACGAAGACGGATCGCGGTCACAGGCACTGATTGGTTGTGACCGCAAATTTGAACCGCGGCTTCGAGTCCATAAGCCCGAATCCAGCGTTCGACGAGCCATTGCGGGTGGGCAGTGCTGGCAGCAAGTTCCTCCGCGGTAGCCGGGACGACTGCCGCCGGAGAAGTTCCCGCGCCGCGCTGAGGGCCGACCGTAAGTTTGCGCAGAACTGCATTCACGAAGGAAGCGGCGGAGCGTTTGCGGGCTCGCTTGACCAGTTCCACGCTCTCATGAATCGCAGCGCGGGCCGGAATGCGACTGAGCCAGCGAAGCTGATAAACCGCAAGTCGCAATGCGGTGAGGATTTCGAGATCGAGTCGGGAGAGTGGTTGCGAAGAAACTTCGGAGATTTGGGAATCCAGCAGCGACCGCCAGCGGAGCACTCCCATGACCAGTTCGGTTGTCAGGGCATGATCAATGGTGGTGAGGGAGGTGCAGGTTCGCGAATGAAGCAGTTCGGTTGCGTAGCTAGAAGCGCGCTCGACGCGCAACAGCACATCGAAAGCCGCGGCCCGAGCGGGGGAGACTTCAGATTGCGAATCTCGTTTTTTCGTTTTCACCAAAGCCAGTATGAAGGAAGCAGGCGTTGCGGTGGAGAAATTCGGGTGCCTTAGAGGTCAAGTCTTTCGCCGGACTGAGGCCGGTACCCACGAACAAAATCAGAGGCGGAAGTCGGTTTCTTACCTTCCAATTGCAGTTCGACGATTTCGATTGCGGTTCCCTCGCCGCATCCGACGAAAACCTGAGTGCCATCCACTCTCAATTCGGCAGGAGGCACTAGTTGAGCAAACGCAATCGCTTGCCGTATTTGTAAATTCTTGCTGCGAAACTGCGAGTAGGCTCCCGGCCAGGGTTGAAAGCCGCGCAAGCGGTTCAGGATTTCGGTCGCAGTGCGAGAAAAATCTATGCGACCATCCTCTTTCTTGAGGATTGGCGCGAGCGTAGCCTTCGAGTTGTCTTGCTTGCGTGGTTGAATTGTGCCGCCTCGCAAACTCGCCAGCGTGGCGACGGTGAGATCGGCTCCAACGGCCGCTAACTTGGGGCCAAGCGTCTCTGCAGTGTCGTCCGGAGCGATGGGGATTTCCTGCTGGAGAAGAATATCACCGGTGTCGAGCCCCGCGTCAATCTTCATGGTCGTCACTCCGGTGACATTTTCCCCCCGAGCAATTGCCCACTGAATGGGCGCGGCGCCGCGATACTTCGGCAAAAGCGACGCGTGCAGGTTGATGTTGCCGAGCGGCGGAAGCTCGAGCATCCATTGCGGAATGATGCGGCCGTAGCCGACAACGATGATCGCGTCAGGGTCAAGATCGGAAAGTCGAGAACGAAAATCGGCGTTATTCTTAATGGTTTCCGGCTGGACGATTGGTAAGCCCAACTGCAAAGCGGATTGTTTGATCGGGGAGGAAACCACTTCAAGGCCGCGACCCTTCGGCCGGTCCGGCTGCGTCACCACGAGGCCAACTTGGAATCCACTTTCGACCAGTCTATCGAGCGTGGGCACCGCGAAACCAGGCGTACCGCAAAACACGAGATTGAAGGAGTGGGACATGGCTCATTGCATCCTTGAGTCGTCGACTCAATCTCTCCATCGCTTACCATTCTCCCGCTTTAACCAGTTTGCGGATCTTGCGCTTGATTAGGTCGCGTTTGAGCGCGCTGATGTGGCTGATATACAGTTTGCCGTTCAGATGATCGGTCTCGTGCTGAAAAGCGCGAGCTAACAACTCATCGCCAGTCTGCTCGAAAACCTGGCCGGTCAAATCCTGCGCTCGGACGGTAACCACCTGAGAGCGGCTCACATTTTCGCGGAAGTCGGGAATGCTGAGGCAGCCTTCGCTCTGCGAGTGACGCCCCTGTTTGTGAATGATCTCGGGATTGATCAACACCAGTTTGGCATCAGGGTCTTCCTTGAAAGTGACGTCAACCACGGCGACGCGGCGCGAGATTCCAATCTGCGGCGCTGCCAGACCCACGCCCCGCGCGGCGTACATGGATTCGAACATGTCCTCAATCAGCTTTTTCAGTTCTTCATCGAAGACTGTTACCTTTTCGGCTGGCTTCTCGAGGACGGGATTTCCGAACTTTACGATGGGATAGATCATCAATAGTTTTCCAGTTGCTGGCGATAACCCTGGAAGTTGCGCAAGGTCTCTCCCATGGAGTCACCGCCAAACTTGTCGAGAGCGCAGCGAGCAAGAGTGAGTGCGACCATGGCCTCGCCGGCCACTCCTGCGGCCGGCACCACGCAAACGTCGGAGCGCTCATAGGCGGCGCGTACAGGTTGGCGGGTGGAAAAATCCACCGATTGCAGCGGCCGCCGCAAAGTGGAAATGGGTTTCAGGTAGCCACGCACGCGGATTTCTTCTCCATTCGAGACTCCACCTTCAATTCCTCCAGCGTTGTTGCGTGTCCGGGTGAACGCAGTAAAATGAGCGGGCTCGCCGTAGCCGATTTCATCGTGCACCGCCGAACCCGGAGAAGCTGCGGCGGCAATGCCGGAGCCGATCTCAACCGCCTTCACCGCTTGCAGTGACATCACTGCAGCCGCCAGCAAGGCATCGAGCCGTTCGTCCCACTGTGCGTAAGTACCCAAGCCCGGGGGAACGCCACGGGCGACGACCTCGAATATTCCCCCCACCGAATCGCCTGTCTTGAGGACTTTGTCTACCTCTTCCTTCATGCGTTGTTGCATTTCAGGGTCGGCACAATTCAGCAGGATCTCTTCCTGCTTGTAAAGGTTTTCAATTTCTTCCCAGGGGATTTCTTTCTGCAGGGCAACCCCACCGACGGCAACCACGTGACTCAAAACCTCGATGCCAAGCTCGCGCAGAAAGGCTTTGGCGATTGCGCCCACCGCAACTCGTGCCGCCGATTCTCGCGCCGACGCCCGCTCCAGGACGTAACGGGCCTCGGGAAAATTGTATTTGAGAGCCCCTGCCAGGTCGGCGTGTCCCGGGCGGGGCGACGCTACCCGCTTGTGACGAGCGGGGTCTCCTTCGCCTACGGGCAAAGATTCCTGCCAATTTTTCCAATCTCTGTTGTTGAGTTGAACGGAAATGGGCGAACCGATGGTCTTGCCCTGGCGGATGCCGGAGAGAATGTGACCGGTGTCGCGCTCAATCTTCATGCGTCCGCCGCGGCCGTATCCTTGCTGGCGGCGCCAAAGTTCACGGTCCAAAAAGCCCTGATCCACTTTAAGCCCAGCGGGCACGCCCGAAAGGAAAGCGACAAGAGCTTCTCCATGTGATTCCCCGGCCGTGAAATAGCGGAGCATAAGTGCTCGATTTTACCTGATGCGGCGTTCTTCTGGAGTCGCAGGGAGCGAAAGACGTGCCCGCTGAACTGACAGCCGGAGCGTTTTCGCGATTTTCATGTGCGCTACAGCTCAGATGATTGTTACAATAGCAAGGCACAGTTAGCCCCTTGCGCTTTGATTTTGCGCCACTCGCAACTTCTCTGGCCAGTGACAGGAGGAAGTCCGAGTGTCCCTTCAGGCACGTAGCCCGAAAGAATTAATTGCTTCCGTCAGAAACATTCGCTGTTTACTCGCACACGAGCACGTCTCTTTTCGACAAGGTCTGCGACGTTTGCTGGAGGACGAGTTTGACCTCGAAGTGGTGAGCGAGGCGGGAAATGCGGCGGAGTGCCTGCGCAAAGTGTTTGAGTTCCGGCCGGATGTAGTCGTCGCCGACAACAGAATATTTGGACTGTCCGCATTTGAAGCAGAGCTGCTTCTGGAGCGTCTATCTAGCCATACGAAATTGTTCTTCCTGGATATTGAGCAAGTGGATAATTCTAAATTCGACGCATCTGAATCCGGTGGGAGCCATCCCACCCCGCCCCAAAGTTGTCTGGAAGATCTCGTTAAGATGATTCGGAACGTCTACGGCGCCCCAGCAAGTTTAGCCGCAGCACCTGCGGCAGAGGATCTGCGACGCCCTGCTGAAGCGCAGCAGAAAGAAAATACCCTGACCGCGCGCGAGCGAGAAGTTCTTAAATTGTTGGCCGAGGGAAAAACGGTGCGGGCCGCCGCGATGACTCTTGGCGTGAGCAGCAAGACTGTCGACGCGCACAAGTTTAATCTGATGCGGAAGCTGGGCGTCCACAACAAAGCTCAACTTGTGATCTGGGCGATTCGGACCAGGATGGTTGAGATTCCGCCCAGTCCCTAGGGATCACGGTTGTGCGCACGCGGCCGCGAGCTCTCCGAGGCTGGCCACCTGCAAGTCCGGGTGCGCCGCAACCGCTTTGACCGCTCCGACGCCGTCTCTGGCAGACGGCCGGTTCACCCAAACCGTAGCCAGACCCAGCGACTGCGCAGAAATCACGTCGTGATAGAGGCTCTGGGCAACGTGCAGTACCCGATCCCGGGGAACGCCGAGGCGGCTCAATGCGAGTTGGAAAATCTTTCTGGATGGTTTGTAGGCTTGCGCCTGTTGAGCGGTGATGACTTGGTCGAAGTCGACTTCCAGTTGAGGCCGAGTGGCAGCGAAAAGATCGTCGTCCACGTTGGAAATGATGGCCAGCCGGAAGCGGCTCCCAAGCACACGCAGTGCCGCCACCGTATCCGGCCAGGGCTTCCAATCTTTGAGCGACTCAGCCAGTGAGCGGGCTTCCCGGTCGCTGGGTACGAATCCGAATTGTTCTCCGAACTGCCGCACCACCGAGTCGAGAACCTCGCGATAGCTCCGATACTCAGCCTGTTCGGCGCCAGCTTCGAAATCTCCGTAGAGCCGCAGGATCGTCCGATCATCGGCTTCCTTATCGTGAGACTTGAGGACGTGCCGCAGGCAACGGAGGATTCCATCTTCCCAGTTGATGAGGGTGCCGTAGCAATCGAAAGTAAGGGTTTCGAAGCGGCTAAAGTCAAGCATGAGCTAGCGTCTTCCTCCCGCACCGAAGTTAAGATTCCAAGCCCGGCAGCGACCGAGCTTTTTCGGGAGTATCCGTGACAGTGATATTCTCCGTCTCAAACTCCGCCTCCGAAGAACTATGTTCTGGTGAAGGGCCAGCCTTGTGTGCAAGAAACTTCGCGCTGTTCAGCAGAGGACGTCCCAGGGAAGCGTTGTAGCTGGTCCACGGACTTTCGAGATCGGCCTCGCGTTCGAAGTGGGCGCGCATGGCCTCCATCTTGGAGTCCAGGTCGTCCATATAATGCAGCAGGAGCGCCTCTGGAAACATAGGCAACTTGGGCGAGCCGAACTCATATTCGCCATGGTGGCTGATGATGAGATGCTCCAGCAGCGTTTTGAGCTCGGCCGGGAAGCCGGGAACGAGGGCGAGTTTGGCCTGCAACATCTCCAATTCAATGACCATGTGCCCGAGCAACTGGCCGCGCGTGGTATACGAAAATGAGCGATTGTAAGCAAGCTCGTGAATCTTGCCGATGTCATGAAGAAAAACCCCAGTCAGCAATAAGTCGCGATTGACCAGAGAATAGTTTCGGCAAATCAGATCACAAGAGCGAAATAGCGAGACCACATGATCGAGCAGACCGCCAATGTAGGCGTGATGCAATGTCTTGGCGGCGGGAGCGTTGCGATAGGCAGCCGCGATTTCCGGGTCAGACATAAAAGCACGGACCAGTGCCTGGAGATGCAGATTCTGGAACGAACTGACAAAATCAGATAGATTTTGCCAGAGTTCGTCGATATCTCGGGCAGTTTTCGGAAGATAGTCGGCGAATTCAATTTCGGAATCGCCCAGCTTACGCAGCTTGTGGATGGTGAGCTGAAAGCGGTTCTTATACTTGTTGACCAGGCCTTTAATCTTTAGGAAATCGTCCTGCTCGAAAACCGTGAGCACTTCTTCCACGTTGTCCCACATCTTGGCTTCCAGTTGTCCACTGCGGTCGCCAAGCGTTAAGGCGAGATATGGCTCGCCTGTCTTTTTTGGCTTGATCTGTTTGGAGACGACGACGAAGTTGGAAGTGACGACCTTGTTTTCGTGCCGCGTGCACTCGCTGATAAAGAAATCCTTCATTCTCTCCACAGAGTGTAAATCAGAACGCAAGTCCGCAGTGAGGCCGGGTTGGAAGAAACCATAGAATTTGCCTAGAGCACACCGAGAAACTTCTTTTTCTTCTTCTTCAGATTCTTGGCGTCGGTCTCTTTGGCGGCGGCAGTTTCAACCGGCTCTGTTTGGTTCGCACTGTGGCCAGAATCGGCATAACCTTCCTGGATTTTGATATAGGCTTCTTCGCGGAGCTTCGTTAAGTAAGCACGGAGTGCCGGCTGCAGCTTCTCGTAGTACAAAGCGTCCTGGATTTTAGCCCCCACATCCTTCATGGGGGGAATACCCGCCTTCTGGTGGTCTGTCACTTTCAAGATTATGTAGCCCTGCTTAACCCGAGTGACGTCGGTGATCTCGCCGGACTTCATGGCGAATGTTTTCTCCTCAATCTCTTTGGCCAGGGTCCCGCGCTTGAATACTCCCAAGTCACCGCCTTGGGCCGCCGAAGGACCTGCGGAATTCTTTTTAGCTGCGTCCTCGAAGCTCGCTCCGGCCCGAAGCTGCTTGAGCAGTTCGTTGGCCTTAGCCTCTGCGGCGGCTAGAGCTGACTCAGCCGCCTTCTTAACAGCATCGGTTGCGTCCTGAGGGTTTGGATCGCCGCCGTTCGTGGCGTTGGGATCGGCCGCACCGTTCTCTGCGGGTTTTTCAGCTGCAGGCTTGTCGGCAGGCTTTACTGGGGCAGGCTTCTCCGGTTCAATCAGTATCTCGCTTAACCGGATCGATTCCGGCTGTTCCAACTCACTTTTGTGCTGGTCGTAGAATTTCTGCTGTTCATCGGTCGTGATGTTGAGGTGGGAGCCGACCTCTTCGCCAATCACCTTTTGCGTAATAATCTGATTACGCATGTTTTGTTTGAAATCCTCGTAGGAAATTCCTTGTGCGGTAGCCGCCTTTTCCAGCTCCTCCATGGTCTCCAGCTTCATGTCCTTGCGCATCTGATCAAGCCGCTTGATCAAGTCGGTGTCACCAGTGATTCCAAGGTCTTTGCCTTTTTCAAGCAGGAGCTGCTGGTCGATGAGATCGCGCAGGATGTCCTTTTCACGCTCGCTAAACAGTTTGTCGGCGTTGGCCGCGTCCTGCTGTTTAACGTCGTCCTTCAGCTGGTCCTTGCTGCGGACGAACTCCGACCGGGTGATGATTGAGCCGTTCACGCGCGCGACAATTTCTTCAACTACCTGACCAGCGGCGAAGGCTGGAACAAGTGACAGGCCAAGGAGGATGAGAAGCATTCTCTTCATAGAATTTCCGGTGGGCCGCCACTTTGCCTGGGCTCAGCGTCGAAAGTGGGCTACGGCCATATCGATATTTTACTACTTCAGAACGGTTGGTTACTGACCGAAATTAAATGTTTTGTCGGATTCACGATTTTCACCGCGGCAGTCGCTCCCGACCTGGAGTAACACCGGAGAGTTGCCCGCTCCCCGCGTCAAAAATGATCCCCGAGATCAATGTACTCTTCGCGTTGGCGACCGTGTCGGGACGCCAGACGGGGGTCAAAGCCGAAAAATAACGCGGGCGTTGATTATCTCGACAGGGTCTGGTCAGCAACAGCCAGCTCGATGGTTGGAGCCATGGCGCCTGGAACCAGGTGTTCTCGGTCGTCGGTGCGCTAGCCCGGTGTTTCCCCGCGCAATCGCCGTGCGGTGGTCCGTACACTACGCCAGCGACCAGGCCGGTAACACCCGAAGCGCCATACCTTTCCGAGGACTCCGCCAACGGCAACAACGGGACCGGCATCTTCTTTCAAAACGAGATGCCTATGACCCACCCAGCCAGGGGGCGTGGATGGAGGCTCCCGGGGTCGACGGCTGGGCGGCCTTCCAGGGTCGCCAACACGGCGATCAGCTTTAAATTTAAATTTAAAGGATAGGGTATGGGCAGCTACAGTTTCTTCAACCAGGGTGTAAACATATGGCTGCCAACGCGTTTGAGGTCCCCGGCACCCTGGCGCCGACGAGCCTGGATTGATTTGCTCACGATCCGGAGGGTCGTCGACGCAGCGGTTTCCTGCAGGTCTTATGAAGGCGGCGGCAATCGAGACGAAGGCTCGCGCATCAATACCAGGGCAGTCATGTCATCTGGAACCAACGGCTCACAGGTGAATTCCCCCGCAGCATTCAGGACTGAAGCGCACAGGGCTTGAGGATTATAAGAATCCGTGACCCGCAGACGTTCTTTTACGCGCTCCAGGCCGTATTCCGCATCTGCAGCCTCGTTGTCTTTGTCTTTGTCTTTGCATTTGCCCTCAACCACTCCCCGCGAAACAAGCAGAAGGACGGCGCCTTTCTCCAGACCAATGGTGGGAGCCTCGCATGTGGCGTGGGAGAATAACCCAAGCGGCAAACTCGTGGACGGGAGCTCGACAATGCCGGTGCTGTCGCGAAGCAGTGCCGGCGTATGACCGGCATTGGTGTAGCTGAGGGTGCCGAACTTCTCCTGGTAGCAGCCTATAAACCCGGGGCATGAGCAGATGCCTCCGGCGGCTTCCATAAGGCCGCGATTGAGCCGAAGACAGAGTTCGCTCATGGCTTCAGATTCGTTGAAGTCGGGCCGGGAGAAAAGCTCGGTTCCAACCGTACGGAAGACGTTTTGTGCTGCTGAGAGGATTGTCTGATTGGTCTCGCGGCGTCCGGCAACGTCGAGCAGGCCAAATAAAATTCGTTCAGGGCTCACTCGCAGAGAGTCGTAGAAATCACCGGCCGCTCGTTTTCCATATGTGGTTGCGGCAATCTTCGCGCCGTCAATCTTCGGAAACGCGGCGGTCGCGGGCTCCAGCGTGGGCAGAGGTTCGGGCTCACGGGGCTGGAATCGAGCACACATTCGACGTGGAGTCGTAAAGCGAAACTAGCACAAGCGCCAGTGGCCGGGCAAATCAGTTGTGCTCAGATGCAGTCGTGCTCCAGCACAAGAACGCTTTCCTAGTCGCCGTATTTGTCCGCCAGGTACTTGGCGAGGTCGGATTCAAGTTGGCCATAATCGGAGTGGATCGTTGCTCGCAGGGCGGCCTCGGTCGAACTTCCCTGACTCAGAAGCTGCAGAATTCGCTGCACGTCCCCCATACCGCTGGAGTCGTTGATATAGGAAACCGCAGCCAGCGATTCCGCGTAAGCGACGTGGGCTTCGGCGCCAGAGAAACGAAGGAAGCTTCCTTCCAGCAGGTTGAGCGGAATGTTGTGTTGTGCTTTGAACAACTGCGCCAAGCGGCGCCCATCTCCGCCTAAAGACTTAGGTTCAAGAAGCTGGGCAATCCCTTCGTGCAGCCAGGGCGGACACCGGCCCGCCGAAATCTGATTAATGAAGGAGTGCGCCAGTTCGTGCTTCAAGACTCGCGCCAACTCGGGCGTCATCGAGTTAAGTCCGCTGATTGGAATGCGAAGCTTGCCGTCGTTGAGAGCTCCCGACCAGGAGGGGGCGCGGGTTACATCGAAGAAAGCTTGCTCAGTGTAAAGCGTCACAAGAATATTGTCGCGCGGTGGTGTGCCCAGGCTGCTCGAAAGATCATCGTAATCCGATTCAAGAGCCGCCAGGATTTGTTCACGAAACGCTTCTGAAGTCTGCTTGCCTTCGTAGTGCAGGACGAAATGACTGCTCTCGCGCTGGGCGAAATCGGTCTCGACGTTTTGTTCCCGTTGCGCTTTCTCGAGATATTTCTGGACGGCGGGATCGGGACGCAGTTCGAGAGAATGTTTCCAGGAAGCGACCGCCTCTTTGGTGCGGTCCGAAGCCTGCTGCGCGTAGCCGAGAACTGTGTAGGCATCGGGCGAACTGGGGGCAGCGCTCACCGAGCGCTGGGCATAGGAAAGTGCCTGCGAAGGGTTCCCGACGCGCACCAGCAGGGCCGCATAGTAAATAAGAACGGTGGAATTTTCCGGCTGGAAACGCAGAGCACTTTCGAAATAGCGGCGGGCCTGGTCGATGTTCCCGTGGTCGAATTCGAACTTGCCGGCAATGAAGTCAGCCGTTGCGCCCAACTCTGCATTGCCTTTGCTTTCAAGTTTCGCGATCGCGTCCGGGTCAACCTTGCCATCCTTCACAATTGTTTTGGGAAGATCCCCCTCGTTCGCGAGGCTGTCTACGGGGTTAAAAGCGGGAAGATCTCCGGCAGGCTTGCTCGACGACGCGGCGCTGGCAGGCATTGCGCCGGCCTCGACCCGATCCACGGAACTCCTGGGAACGGCATAACTATCGTCGCCGACTTCGTATTCATAGCGGCTGCCGTTTTCGCGGACGTGATCGGCAAAGATGACGCGGCCATTCTTCAAATGAATCGTGTCAGCCGATGCCGCAGAGCCAAACACCATCCCCATCAACAACATTGCGCAAGTAGTGACACGAAGCCCCATGAAAGCGCATTCTAGCAACAGTGGGCGCGCACACCTACGTGACGAAAGTATCGGCTAGACTGGCCAAATTCAACTGTGGGCTAGCTATTTGCCTGGCAATGTTTCCCTGGACGCCTGCCTATAGTGCTCAGACAGCCTCACTGCAAACTCACAAGTCCGGTCCGGCAGAATCCCTCTATTTGCAATTGAGCAGTATCGGACTCGATAGCACGCGAGTTTTTCGGGTGCGCGACAGTTCGCTTGATCGACCCGCGATTCATATCACCCTGGAAGACGGTGCCATCGCCTTCACACGGGATGTGCTGGGCAAGATCACGGGGGCATTTTTTGTGGGCGATGGTGAAGTGCTGCTGGTCCCTCCCAACGAAATGGAGCGCAGGTCGATGAGCCTGTTCACTGGAATGGCAATTCTTGAAGAGCGATTCTCCACTGCCTACTTTCGCTTCAATGACGACACGGCCGTGGAATTGCAGCCTGGCCTGCGAGCGCCCGAGGATGCTCCGGGGTTTATTGCCCGATGGGACGAAACCGCGCGCAACCTGGCCCAAGTAGACGGGATGAGACTGATCGCGAGTTTCAGCGGAATGCTCCCCGCTGCCGATGGGATGGCATCGAAGAATCCGACACTGGCGGGCATGCGTGACCAATCGGACCACATGCTGCATGCCCGGCTCCAAGGCAACACGCTCGGCGTCTTCGACATTCTTTACGACTCGACCGCCGGAGAACAGGTGGAGGCCGGACAAGCAAAGGCCGCCGAGAACGGCACTGTGTCTTACGACGTCTGGACCTCTTTTTCGGCAGGCGCTGCCAGTTCGGCCCACTCCGCTCTGGCGCAGACTCTGCAGACTTTGCCCACGGAAACAGATTCACCGGGGGATCCAATTCTGGTGCGGAGTTACATCATCGATGCCCAAGTGAAACCTCCTAAGGAACTCGACGCAGAGGTCACGGTTAATCTCGAAGTCAAGAGTGACCGATCGCGCTTTCTGGTCTTCGAATTGTCGCGTTTTCTTAAAATTCAAACGGTAGAAGAGGACGGACACGCGGTTGAATTTATTCAGAATCCTGCGGTCGAAGGCACGCGGCTGGCGCGAAGCGGCGACGACCTGGTGGCCGTGATTCTGTCCCAACCGGCGCAACGCGGACAAAAAACCAGCTTACGCTTCGTCTACGGCGGAGAAGTATTGGCCGAGGCTGGTAAGGGCTTGCTCTACGTGGGTGCGCGTGGCACCTGGTATCCCAACCGCGGAATGGCTATGTCCGATTTCGACCTGACTTTTCATTATCCTTCAGGTTGGACGCTGGTCGCGACGGGAAAACCGACGCCAGTTGCGAAGCCAGCGGATACTCCGTCGCAAATTTCTTCGCAGAGCACGGATGGTGCTCAGGTGGGGCGCTGGGTTTCGGAGCGACCGATTCCAGTTGCCGGATTCAATCTTGGCAAGTATGTTCGGGCCAGCGCGCAGGCTGGCAATGTCCGCGTGGAAACCTACGCCACGATTGGTGTAGAGCGAGACTTTGCTATGGCTCCGGTGCAAATTGAACCCACACCGGAGCCATCGCGCAATAAAATCCCCGTGCCTTTGCCTGCGCCACTTTCACCCTCGCCTGCGCGGAATGCGAGTGCCTTGGCCGATTCGACGGCTCGGGCCATTCGTTATTATTCCGAGCTTTTCGGTCCCTTCCCTTACAGCAACTTGGCGCTGACTCAGCTTCCTGGGCGGGAAAGCCAGGGATGGCCGGGATTAATTTTTCTATCTTCGTACGCATTCCTTTCTTCCGAAGAGCGGCAGGAACTTCGCATGAATCCGTCGGAGCAATTAATCGATCAGCAGGTTCCGGCGCATGAAGCGGCGCACCAGTGGTGGGGAGACCTGGTCACCTGGAGCACCTACCGCGATCAGTGGTTTTCAGAGGGATTGGCGAATTATTGCTCATTGATGATTCTGCGGGGAAGAAATCCGGCAGGTTTCCGCCAGATCATGGAAAAGTATAGACAAGATCTGGTGGCCAAAAACAAAGAGGGCAACCTTCCCAAAGATGCCGGCCCGGTCACCTTGGGGAGCCGACTGTTCTCGTCGCATTTTCCAGAGAGCTATGAGGCCATCAGTTACGGGCGAGGAACATGGCTCTTTCACATGCTGCACTCGATGTTGCAGGATGCCGCAGCTGAGAGTCAGCCGGCTGGCGCGGGCCGTACTGCAGTGCCCGATCCCTTCGTGCAGGCTCTGCACAAACTTCGCGAGCGTTACGAAGGAAAATCCATCAGCACTCGTCAATTGCTGGAAGTCTTCGCTGAGGATCTACCACCATCCTTGCGATATGAAGGAAAAGCTTCATTGGATTGGTACCTCGAGGGCTGGGTAAACGGCACTTCGTTACCAAAGCTGGAACTCCACAGCGTCAAGTTTTCACAGAAGCCGAAGGGTATGGTTGCGACTGGGGTCATACGGCAAACGGATTCGCCTGAGACGCTGGTGACCTCGGTCCCAATCTATGCAGCGGTTCCCGGCGGACCGCCATTGTTGCTCGGGCGAGTGTTTGCCGACGGTCCGGAGACCCCGTTTCACCTGTCTGCACCGGCGGGCACCCGCAAGCTCTTGCTGGATCCAAACGAAACGATTCTTACAGCCCCCAAGAAATAAACGAACTTCGACGCAATCCCTGGGCACAAAATGGGCCGGAGCTGCATCGTTTTCCCCAATCAGAATTCTCATAAGGAGCTCTTAATTCCAGCCGATTCTAATTAGAGAAAGCTCAAACGCAGGCAAATCCCGAGCGCAGGAAAGGGGTGTTTTCAGAAATGGAGCGTCGGTTCAAAACCGGAGAAGTGCGGCACCGCCGATCCTCTTGGTTACCCCCAGACCGGCCTTCTGCACTGCATCGTAGAAATGTTTTGCCTTCTGCGCCAACTGATGTAATCCTCCCAATGGAGCAGACGTCCCTTGTGTTTCTCAGCCACGGCGAACTTTGTTGGCAGCGGAGTTCTCGGTGCTGTCGGCGTCGTTACCTTGACGAAGGTGAAACACCGCCGCGAACTGCTCTTCGCGGCGCTGCCTATACTTTTCGCCATTCATCAATTCATCGAGGGATTCGTCTGGCTCGGCCTGGATGGGATCCTTTCGCCTGCGGTGGCGCACAACATGGGCGCGGCGTTCATGCTCTATGCCCAGGGATTGCTCCCTTTCCTGTTGCCGCTTAGCGTGCTGCTGTTCGAGCCTGACAAGAAAAGCCGCCAGCCCATGCTTCCGTTCCTCGTGCTCGGCACGGCGACGACGCTCTACATCCTCTGGGCGCTGACTGCGTACCCATTGCAGCTGTTCATCAGGCAAAACAGTATCGTCTACATCAATCAAGCGACCAACAACACCGCGGTTGCGATACTCTACGTGATCGCAACCTGCGGATCGTTATTTTTCTCGAAGATCAAGCCAATGATAATCTTCGGAGTGGCAAACCTCGCGATCCTCCTGATCGTAATGGAGGTCAAGCGCTACGCCTTCACCTCGCTCTGGTGTGCCTACGCCGCAGTCGCCAGCGTGATCATCCTCGCCTACTTCTGGAAAAGCCACGGAAGCCGCCCGTTCCTCTACACCTAGCGCCGCCGAACTTCACGCTCCATTAGGTTCATCAGGATTAAGGAGGAGCACATGAGAACGAGACTAGCTGTGATCCTGCTGTGCATCTTGTCGGCACCAATCGTTCAAGCGCAGGCGACAAAGAGCGGTTTTTTCAAAACTTCCGATGGCGTCAGGATCCACTACCTGGAGGCGGGCAGCGGCCGGCCAATCGTCTTCATCCCCGGCTGGACGATGCCGGCTTGGATCTGGCAGAAGCAGATCGACGAGTTCTCGAAGCGCTACCACGTCATCGCCGTCGATCCGCGTTC
>DATNLE010000234.1:0-13801 GCA_035603035.1 Candidatus Acidiferrales bacterium
TCGAATCTGGCCGTCTGGAACACGAGTCCCAGGTCTGGGATGTATACTCTGAGCTTTCCATAACGACCTTAGCCGCCTTACGTAACTTAGGAGATCCGCCATGCAAAGCCGCATCACCGGCACCACCATGCCCGTACTCGAGTTCGTCCTCGAGCCCAACGAGTCGATCATCTCCGAGGCCGGAGAACTCTCCTGGATGGGCAGTTCGATTCAGATGACCACGCACACTCAGTTCGGCGGCGGGGGAGGACTTTTTGGCGTGCTCAAGCGCGTGGCTGGCGGCGGATCGATCTTCATGAGCGAATACCGCGCCATTGGCGCTGCCGGCGAGGTCGCTTTCGCCACCAAACTCCCCGGACACATCGTTCCCGTAGAAGTTTCGCCTGGACATGAATATATGATTCACCGGCACGGCTTTCTCTGCGCCACGCCGCAGATTCAAATCGGCGTCGGCTTTCAGCAGTCGCTGGGTGCGGGAATTTTCGGCGGCGACGGATTCCTGCTGCAGCGGGCCAGCGGACAAGGTATCGCATGGCTCGAACTCTCCGGCGAACTGGTGGTGCGCGACCTTCAGCCGGGCGAGACTCTGCGCGTTCATCCCGGTCACGTCGGAGCGTTTCAATCCAGCGTGTCGTTTCAAATCACGACCGTGCCCGGCATCAAAAATATGATCTTCGGCGGTGACGGAATCTTTCTCGCGGCGCTAACCGGTCCGGGAAGAATCTGGCTGCAAACTCTTCCCATATCCAAGCTCGCGCATGCCCTCTCCGAATACATGCCTCACGAGACAAGAAGAGAAACCGTGCAGGGCGGGGTGGTGGGAGGAATCGTAGGATCGATTCTCGATCAGATGAAGTAGGCCGGCGGATCTATTAAGAGCGCTGAGTTAAGAGTGCTGGATCGCATCGGCCGTTTCCCGGGCGAGAGCCTGCCCTGAGCCCGTCGAAGTGTCGCCCGGGCCACACGGCTGCAGTCTGGCTTCGAAGAAATCTTCTACCCTACCCAGGATTTCCACCGCGCTCTTCGACTCATAGATCGCCTTGCGCAGACCTGCTCCGCCTGGGACCCCGTGCGTGAACCAGGAGGCAAACTGCTTCATCTTGCCAACGGCATCCGGCAGTTCTTCTTCGATCAGCATCCGGAAGTAGGTGCGAATCATCTGGTAGCGGTCGGCTTCGGTGGGGTGGTCATAGGGCTTGCCGAAGAAGGCTGAAGTTTCTGGCGGGGACCATGCGGGGACAGCTGCCCTCGGCTGTCCGTCGGGCCAAAGGCCCGATGACTTTGCATCTAATAACATGCCGGCATCAAGACCAGTCGAGCTTCGCTCGACCTGACAGCCGAGAGCCTGCCCTGAGCCTGTCGAAGGGGCGGCTGTCCCTGCATGAGCATTTTCCAAGGCGACATTCTCCATCCCAGCGCAATACTGCTGAATCTGCCGGAAGATCCACGGGTTCGAGGGCGCGGTCCGTCCGATCATCACCGCATCGCATCCAGTCTGCGTGACCATGGCGCAGGCATCTTCCGGGGTGCGGATGTCGCCGTTGCCGATCACCGGAATCTTCACTGCATCTTTTACCGCGGTGATCCACTCCCAGCGCGCCTGGCCGCTATAACCTTGCTCGCGGGTGCGCGCGTGCAACGCGACCGCCGCCAGCCCGCACGATTCCGCCATGCGCGCCAGTTCCACGCACACTATCTCGTCATCACTCCAACCGGCGCGGAACTTCACTGTGAAAGGAATTGTCACCGCAGCGCGCACCGCTTCGAAAATACGGCCGATCGCGGGAAGATCGCGCAGCAGGCCGGACCCTCCGTTGCACTTCACCACTTTTTTTGCCGGACAGCCCAGGTTCAAATCCACCAGGTCGAAGCCTAAGCCTTCGACCATGCGCGCTGCCTCCGCCATGACTAGCGGATCGCTGCCGAAAAGCTGCGCCGAAATCGGATGCTCGTCTTCATAAAAATGGAGATAGCGCTTAGCTTTCTGATCTTTCTTTCGGAGCACGCCGTCAGCCGAAGTGAACTCGGTCATGATGAGACCGCAGCCGTCGAGGTTTCGTATGAAGCGACGAAAAACCGTGTCAGTAACTCCCGCCATGGGTGCGAGGACTGTGGCGGGAGCAATTTTGACGCTGCCGATGGAAAGCCCTCCGGGAACTGGCGATTGGCGGACAAAGTCTGCCCTGAGCTTGTCGAAGGGAATGTCCGCCCCCCACGAGACCGGATTGTCCCACATTTTGCGCACGGCTCTATTCTACTTGGCCTTCCAAAACCAAAGCCCCCGCCGCGCGGCGAGGGCTAAATTTTCAAGCGTTAGACCGCAGCCAGGAACTTAGTTCTTCGATGCCGCAACCTTGGCGGGCGCGGGCGCGTTCTTGGCATATTTGCGACGGAACCGCTCAACGCGTCCGGCGGTGTCCATAAGCTTCTGCTTGCCGGTGAAGAACGGATGGCAGGCGGAGCAAATTTCTACGCTGATGTCGCCCTTATGAGTGGAGCGGGTAACAAAGGCATTGCCGCACGCGCAATGCACTCGAATTTCGTTGTAAGCGGGATGAATGGCTGCTTTCATAGGGTTCGGACCTCGATACGAATCCTTAGATTCTACCGGAATGCCCCAGGATTCAGCAATCCCAGAGCGGCTTGGCCGGCCTGGGCTGGGCTGGCTTAAAACCGGAACTGGTAGGAGACTTTCACGAAAAACTGACGGCTGTCATTTAAATAGCCCTTCGCGGTACTGAACACGCCGACGCCGGGGACCACATTCAGGTTCTGTAAATCGCTGTTGTAACCTACATACACCGCCGTGCCCGGATGCACTAGATAGGTAAGCAGGAAATCGGCGTTGAACTCCCGGGAGGTTGGCAGGTAGGTATACAGATCGGCGGTTCCGGGCGTGTTCGCCAGCAGGGAGTTGTATTGCAGAATCAAGCGCAGGGACAGTTGCGGCGTAAACTGCCAGTTCCATTTGCTGCGTACAATGTGGTCATCGAAGATGCCGCGGTTGCTGCCAATCGTCCGCAGGCGCTCGAACAGATAAGTATTCTCGATCTTCAAAGGCTTGATGGGACGGAGGGTAAGCGTGCCGGTTGCCGTGTCCTGCCGCGCAAGAAACGGACCGTCGAGCGGTGCAGGCGCGTTGGGAGACGCCACGAAGTTTGCGCCGTCCCCCCAGTGATAGCTGACCCCAGCAGTTACTTCCGGCAAAATGCTGGTCTGAACCGAAGCTCCGCTGCTGTGTTCGTGGTAGTCCAGGGTAGGCTGGGACTGGCAGGAAAAACCCAGAAAACAAAAATCCTGGGAGCGCAGCCGCTCCCTTAATTCTTCATAAGGGAATAAGTAGATAAATGTTTGCCCGCGCCCCTGGATCGCGAGGTACGGTTGATAATCCGTATCCAGGCGGTTGCCTTCGTGATCGAAAACGTAACGCTGATTGAGCGAAGGACCCCAGTCGACAATCCAGCCTTTCTTCGGGCGGAACCGGTAATCGATCATCTGGTAGAGTCCGCGAATGTCGACGCGGTTCACAAATCCGGGTACAGTGACAAATCCCGGACTGATATCGTCGTACACTCCGTCGTAGGATAAATGCAGCCCGTCGCGCTTGAGGTGCAGTTTGTCCGCGGGGCCTGCGTAGTGATCGCCATTCCCGGCGTTGCCGGCATCGAAGGGAAACAGGTTGGTCTCGCAGTTGTTGCCCGAATAGCCGCTTGCGGCGTAGAAATTGCCCGCCAGATTGCTTGAACCAACCACCGCTTGGGCATCGAGGCTCCAGTTGGCGTTAAACTTCAGCCGGGTGTCGACACCGCCCACGCGATTGAATTCGCCCGTGGTCGGGCATTCCCAATCCGTGTAAAGCGCGCCCACGCTTGACTCCTTGAAAATGTCGCGGCTCACCCGCGCGATAGTGAAGTAGGAGCGCGTGCCGGAGAGCGGGAAATACGGCGAGACCGCTTGCCCGGGAGCGCGATCGTCGGTTGCCATCAGACCGGCGGAGTACGGTCCCTCTTTACCCGTCAGCCGAATGCCTGCGGATGGGTCCTCGATATTCCGAGTGAAAAACAAATCCAGCGGTGTGCGGAAGTAGTCCTCGTTCTCCAGAAAGAACGGCCTCTTCTCCGGGAAATACACCTCGAAGCGCTGATTCACGGTGATCTGCGGATCCTCCGACTCCACTTGGCTGAAATCAGGATTCGCAGTCATGTCGACGACGAAGTGATCGCGGATCACGAACTTCGCATCCATGCCAAACTGTCCCTGCGCTATGGCGTTCTGAAAATACGGGTTCGTCGGATCGCGGACGTCCAGGGCGCGGAAGCCACGCATAATTCCATAAGGAATCAGCTCAATGCTCCGGCCGGGCGAGATTCCTTCAAGCCCAGAAAGAGTCGCGGCCTGCCCCAATCTTCCCGCCACTTTGTAGGAAACACTTGGCCAGAATGCATCCTCGTTTTTGCGAATGATTCCGCGATACAGAATGATTCCCCAGTCTTGATTTTTTGTCGAGGGAAAGCGCAGGCTCTTAAATGGAATTGCCATCCACACCACGAATCCGCGACTGGTGACTTTCCCCTTTGAGTCCCAGACCGTGTCGAACGACGTATCGAAATTGCCGCTTATCTCGTCTCGCGTGGCCTCGCTCCAGATTGCGTCCCACTGCACGCCGAGTGGAGTGGTCTGGAATGCATAGGCGCGCCGGAGGTCGTGAAACGTGTCCAGCATGACTTCGACTTCATCGTCGTCGTAAATATCTTCGCGCCGCGACATTCGTGCCCGCACTTTTTTTGGATCGTCGAAACAAATAAACACAACATAGAGATTTTTTCGGTCGTAGCCGAGATAAGCTGCGGTTTCCTCGGAAACTTTCGCGCCATCATGGGGATTCCGTTGCACGAAGCCGGTCACCTTCGCCATCTGCATCGCACCCTCCCCCTGGGGCTTCATGTTGAGGAAATCCTCCAGCGCCGGAGCCCGGGTCAGTCGCGGAATGTTAAGCGTCGGGGGAGCGATTTCTGGCCTTGGCGCTGGCCGGACCTCGGGATTTCTGATGGCCGGCTCGGGCAACTGCGCCGAGGGTGCCGGATTCTGCGGCGAGGGTGCGGGCTTTTGCCCCGGCGGGGCAGGATTCGCTTCCGACGGAGGAGATGGATTCTGGGGAGTCGTTTGAGCTGCATTTTGCGCGGAAAAGACTTCCGGAGACGCCGCCTGCAACCAGGAGGCAGCTGAAGCATACGACGCAAACCCGCAGAACAGCAGGACGGCCAGGATCGGCAGCCTCACAGAATGCGTTATCTCCAGACGCCGCCCCAAAGACAGACTCAATCGTCGCCGCTCCCAACGGGAACTGAGTGAAGATACACCATCTGCGGCCTGACAAAACATAAAACGAATGTTTGTCACGATCCCAGAAGAAATTAGCGTTTAGGCTGGCTTCCGGGGAGCGAAGGGGTTTTCGACAGGGTTCATGATGTATACCGAGTTTAGGTAGTTTACTGATTACACATAGCTTACTAATTTTGCTATGCCTTATTAGCGGGGAACCCAGCCCGGCGATGCGCAGCATGACAGTCCGAGTTGGTCGGGGTCGAAGACCCGGCTGTCGCGCGGCCCCTAAATTCTAAGAATCACGATCCTGGGGCTTTTCTGGCACTTAATTGTGAGAATCTGCCCCACGCTTTTGGCACTGGATAATGCGAATCCACTGGCCCTTAAATTGGGTTCTTCTTCACTCGCACCTGCCGCGCGACGGCGGTGGCCGAGACCGACAAGCCAGCGGGCTTGATGATCTCGGTGCGGATAAAATCTCCGGGATGGGGCGGTTCTTTATAGGCATGGCGTTCACTCCCTTCTCCTAGGAGTACTGGTTCTTCACGAGAGGCTGGGGAAGACAAGGTGGCGTTTCTTGGTGGCACCTTGATCGTGAGTGTGGCAGTTTCTTTCAGCAGGCGGCCGCACCAAAGTTGAGGAAATTATACGGCGGACCAGCAATTTCACGGTTAAGAGAACCGCTGATTTAAGATCTAGAACAACGAACTTTGTCGCCGGCTCGGCGTGATCTTGAAGTGGTCGTAAGCGAGCTGCGTCGCGACGCGCCCACGGGGAGTGCGGTTCAGGAATCCGATCTGCATCAGGAAGGGCTCGTAGATCTCCTCGATCGCGTCTGGCTCTTCTGCGAGAACCGCTGCGAGTGTACTCAAACCGACCGGACCGCCCTGATACTTTTCGATAATCGTCAGGAGCAGCTTCCGGTCAACTTCGTCGAATCCGTATTTATCCACTTCGAGCATCTGCAGGGCCGCCTGCGCCGTGGTCAAATCGATCTTCCCCGCACCGCGCACCTGTGCATAGTCGCGCACTCGACGCAGCAATCGGTTCGCGATTCGTGGCGTTCCCCGCGACCGGCTGGCAATTTCGATCGCACCCGCATCGTCGACTTGCACGCCCAGTATCTCCGCTGACCGTTCCACGATGACACGCAAATCCTCCGGAGTATAAAACTCCAGCCGCAGTACGATCCCAAACCGCGACCGCAGCGGCGCCGAGATCAATCCCGCCCGCGTAGTCGCGCCCACAAACGTAAACGGCTTCACCTCCAGCGTGTGCGTGCGTGCGGAAGGGCCCTGGCCAATAATGATGTCCAGTTTGTAATCTTCCAGTGCCGAATACAGCAGCTCTTCGAGCACCGGTTGCAGCCGGTGGATTTCATCGATGAACAGGACTTGCTTCTCCTGCATGTTGGTGATGATTGCCGTCAGATCGCCCTTGATCTGCAGAAGCGGCGCTGCGGTCGGCTGGAAGTGTACGCCCAGCTCGTTGGCGATAATGTTGGCCAGCGTCGTCTTCCCCAGCCCCGGCGGCCCATACAGCAACACATGATCCATGGCCTCGCCGCGCGAGCGCGCCGCCTCGATCGCTACCGCCAGATTTTCTTTGACCTTAGCCTGGCCAATAAACTCGCCGAGCCGTTGCGGACGCAGCTTCAGTTCAAACGAAGAATCGTCCTCGACCGGCGCCGCCGACACCAGACGGTCAGGACTGTAATTCAGATTGGGATTGTTCTTCGCGGTAGCCACTCGCCGGATATTACCACGACCCATGTTGGGACAGACCATGGGGGCAGCCACCCTCGGCTGTCCGGCCCAGGGCGCAGCCCGGCCCCGGCCGCATCAGCGCGTAGCCGCCTGGTGGCTCGGCCAACTGAAGAAGCGAGACTTGGTCACAATCATCCCCGACCCCCGAACCGGTTCCTTGGGGCATCTGCGCAACCCGCCACGATTCCTCTCGGAAATGGAAAAAAGCAGCGGGAACAGTGGCTACTGTGACCGCATGGTCTTGCAAGCTGAGAAGCTCGTCGTAGTCTGACTCGCTGGCAACGCAGTTCTTGACGCGCTCTTAGGTAGCGGCAATCGCGCCAGAATCGTCGATCATCGGTAGCGAAGGTCGGTAGCGAAGGTCACTTCGTTGGTGCCGCGGAGCCTTGGAAGTATCAAGAGCTGGGGCTGTTTTAGTCTGATCGTTGGAATTACTCCAGCTTCGCGTACTCCTCTTTGGCTTGCTTCAGGATGGGAATGTCGGGATCGGCGTCTTTCCAGAGAGCAAAAAACTCCTCGTAGCTTCCGCCAGCCGTTTTCGAATCTCCCGCCAGCACATAGGCCCGAGCGAGTTGGAGCCGTGCCAACGCCGCTAGAGGGCAATTCACCGCAACCCCTCGCTGGTCCAGAAACTTTTGAAACTCACCCACCGCCGCCGTGCCCTGATGCAACAACAAATAGGACTGGCCCCGGACATATACGGGATAGAGCGTGCCGCCAACCTCGAATTGCGGAAGAGGAGAGCCGAGTTCGTACTGCGCTGTGGTTTGGAGAAGCTCCACGGCTCTCGCCGGATTGCTGCGCTGAATCTCGATCGAGGCGTAGATGGTGGGCAGCCAATAACGATTTATCACCGTGTTAAGCGGAAACCGTCCAGCTAAGTCGTCCGCCATGCGCTTTGCCCGGTCGGCGTCTCCGATACGCGCCAAGGCCAGAGCCGCGAGAATACTGACGTCGCGCGTGGAGGCGGTAGCCAGGGCAGAAGTCGTCTCCTGCCGGGAGAGCGCGACATTGTTAAACTCGGCGTCGCGTAGGGCGCCATCCATCTGCCATGCTGCTGCTGTTTCTGGTGAATCGTTGCGCAGCGCCGAGTCGGCCGCGCGTTTGGATAGCTCCCGTGCTCGTGCGAGATGACCGTGGAATGCTTCGGTATCCGACTCGAACGAAAAAAGCACATCCTCCCCCAATTTGGCGCTCGCATCGGCGACTTGCCGCTGCATCTCGGAAGTGTCGCTTTCAAGAAAGGCGACTCCGTAGCGATTCCCATGCAGGAAAGGATTGTTAACCTTGTGCTCGATGGCCTGCGCGAACATCGCTTTCGCATCATTGAGGCGGTCCAGGGCGGCATACAGACCTACGAGGTTGGTAAAGGCAGCTGCGCTGCCCGGGTTGAGGCGGAGATCTTCGAGGCTTGCTTCCACGCCTTTTTCGTACTGTCCCAAATAAGTGTAATCGACCCCTAGGTTGCCGAAAGGTTCATTGCTGCGCGGATAGGTTTGGGCCCACATCTCATATGTCTGAACTGCTTTCTCAAGTTCACCCGTGACTAGAAGATAGTAGGTAGCGGAGATCCGGAATCTTTCCCGCTCGCTCACCTTGTCGCGCAAGTCATAGGCCTTTCGCAAGTTCTCACTGGCTCGACCGGGCTCTCTGAGATTAGAGTACGAGATTCCCAAAGCCGCGTAGCCAGCGGCGAAATTAGGGTCGAGTTCGATGGCGCGGTTGAAAAACGGAATCGCCGCGGCGCTCCCTTGCTCCTGCAGGGTTGTCCTGCCCACGGAAAGTGCCTTCAGGGCTTCGAGAGAAGGCGTCGTCGCTTGATCCAGGGGAATGTCAAACTTTTCAACCGTGCTCAGGGATTCGCCCAGTTTCGCCCGAAGGTTGGTCACCGCCTCGCCCAGCGCTCGTAGGACGTGCTCCTTATTTTCCGCCGTGACCTGCTCCTGGACCAAGGGGTCACCCGTTTTGCAATTGATGGCATCAAGGCCAATTACATACTGGGTGCCCAAATTCCCAATCGCCCCTGCGACATAAGCTTTCGCGCCCGCGCGTTGACAGAGATCACGCGCTATGTCCGGGGTCACTTTGGTACCAGCGGGCTTCGCCATCAACTTCAGTGTGGCGCGAGCTCTTGCGTCCGACAGTATGTTCAGGAAGGGAGACTGGCCCAGTTGCACCGAAATCGCCTGCTTCAGGGTGTCGTCGAAGATGGGGTCGCCGGTGGTGTTTTTGAAGTCTGCCAGCACCAGGGTGTCTTGGTCAGTCAGTTTCGCTGCAAGGTGCGAGCGCCAGTAAACTCCACCCGCAAGGACTGAGACACACAGCAAACAAGCCGCCGCAATCATCTTCCACGAAGAAGCACGTGATCGATTCGGGATATCTGCCCGATCGGCGGACTCGTTGAACGACGCGACTCGGTTTTTCGTACTGGATGTCCCGGTTGGAGCAACAACCTGCAACGTCTGCGTTTTATCATCTGCGGCAACAGCGACGGAATTCTGCGATGAGTCCATGTCGCGCTTAAGACGGCACAGTTCGGCTCTCATATCCGAAGCGTTTTGATACCGCAGGTTGCGGTCTTTCTCCAGCGCACGATTGATGATGCGTTCCAGTTCAGCTGGGGAATCGGGATTCAGCCGCACAGGCGCTACCGGAACTCGGTTTAGGATCGAATCGAAGATGGTTGCTGTAGTGTCCCCTCGGAAGGGCAACTTGCCGGTGGCCATCTCGTAGAGGACGGCTCCAAACGAGAACAGATCAGTGCGAGCGTCCAACTCTTTTGCTCGCGCCTGCTCCGGCGACATATATGCGACCGTACCAAGAGTGGCCCCGGGACTGGTCAAGTGCTCCTCGTCCATCGTCGTCTGCGTGTGCCCGGCTGCGAGCTGGGGGGAAGAACTCGCAGCGATGATAACCTTCGCTAAACCGAAGTCGAGAATCTTGGCATGACCGCGCTTCGTCACAAAGATGTTCGCGGGCTTAATGTCGCGGTGGACTATGCCTTCGGTGTGTGCCGCATCGAGTGCGTCTGCAATGTCGATAGCGAGAGAGAGGATCACCTCGGGTTCCATCGGACGCCCTGCAATGCGCTGCTTCAGCGTAAGGCCGTCAAGAAACTCCATGGCGATGAACGCTTCGCCGTGGTGTTCATCAATCTCGTGGATGGTGCAGATGTTTGGATGATTCAGAGCCGAGGCAGCCTTCGCCTCGCGCTGAAAACGGGCGAGTGCTTGCGGGTCTTTGGCTACCTCATCGGGCAGGAACTTGAGGGCAACAAACCGGCCGAGCTTCACATCTTCGGCCTTATAAACCACACCCATCCCTCCGCCGCCAAGCTTCTCAACGATGCGGTAGTGCGAGATGGTTTGACCGATCAACGGGAGACCCCAAGCCTTCCGGTCGATTCATCTTATGGACGCGGCACCGGCCAGTCAACGAAGGACTCCCTCACGCTGGGGAACCTGCATTCACCGCACTCAGAAAGGCTTTCAGTGATTGCTATCTTCATGCTGGCCTTGGTACCACCCGGTCTCTGAGCAAACCCAATTATGGGTTGCTCTGATCGGTATTGGTTTGTCGGCAACTCTTACCTAATCGCGTTACGTCGGAGTTTGCCCGTGACTCGAGCGTTTCAAGACACCTCCGCTTCTCGGGGCGCCACCAGCTGATCCCTCCCAAATTGAGTGGTCAGAAACTGCGAACTGCTCGTTATTGGACTAGGCTAGGGCTACTCCTTGGGAAGATCGATCATGACGACCTGCGAGTTTTCGCGTAAGCGGTCGAAGACGATTTGTTTCCCGTCGCTTGTCACGTCGAACGTCCTCATGGCGGCACGGTTTTGCAGCCTGGTGAGGGAGCGCGACTTCATGGAGGCGAGATCGAGTAGCCAGAAGTCCTGTGATGCGAGCAGTCCCTGCGTGTAAATCAGGCTCTTGCCATCAGGCAAGAAGCGCACGTGCTCGCCCAAGCGCCGCAAGCTGATATGGGGCAATTCGACGCTGGTTCCGTCCGGACGTACGGCAAGGAGCGGAGCGAAGGTGCTCACATTCGTACCCGCATATACCACCAGGCTTCCATCCGGCGACCAGACTGGATTGAGTGCTTGCCCGGCGACCAAGCGAACCGGCGATCCTCCCCCCAACGGAATCTTGAAAAGCCCGGGACCGGTGGCGTCGCTGCCACCAGTGACGATCCATCTGCCATCCGGCGACCAGCAACTCGTGCCCTGGGCTACAATTCCCTCCGCGATGGGCTGGAGTTCGGCGCCGTCTGAAGAGAGGACATGTAGTTGGCGTTTCCCGCTCCGCCGTAGCACAATGGCCACGCGGCCTCCATCCGGCGAAATGGCGGGCGTTTCCAGCAGAGCGCCGTCGGCACCCTTCCAGACCTCAGTGGCCTGCCCGTCCCGAAGGCGCCACAGTCCGTCGCCCGTCCCGAGGGAAGATAAATAAAACAGCGACGAGCCAGCGAAACGGGGTGCCAGCGCCCGCACGGTCGGCACGGTAAACGGCTTTACGTCGCGTTCTTCGGCGATTCGATCAAGAATCGGAACAGTCCAAAGTCCCGCGACGGGATTGCTGATGGTGGCCACCAGCTTCCGGCCGTCCGCGCTGGCTTGCACGGACGTATATTGCTCGAGACCAACGCTCGTGCGCCGCGAATCCCTGCGTTTCAGATCGAACGCCCACAGCCAAGGCCCTGCGCCGTCCCCGTCCCGCGCCACGTAGAACACTGTCTGGTTGCCGGACGGCGTGGGATAAGCGATGTCTGTATTGCGTTGCGTGAGGCGCTCTGGGTTCCCGCCGGCCGGGTCGATGCGCCATAAATCCATCTCCCTCGTCGCCGGCGTCCCATGCACGAAATAGATCCAACGGCCGTCAGGCGACCAGGTTGGAAAATGGTTGTGAACTCCCGGCCGGTCCCCGAATATCTTCCGCGCATTGGCGCCAGTGCGGTCCGCCACGAACATAGGGTCGCCATTACCGAAAGTATGATAGACAATGCGCTCGCCGTCCGGCGACCAAGCCAGGTTGGCGGTCTCCTCGCCGAGGAAATTACGAGGCGTACCTCCGGTCAGGGGCAGCAGCCGCAGCCGCAGCCCCACATCACCACCGCCGATCCAAATTTCCGAGCCGTCGGCCGAAAAACCGACGTTTCGTAAGGGTCCAGGTAACGGGCCCGCCTTTCCTTGGGTTAGATTAATTACCCGTCCCGTACCCACCTGGGTGAGCCATACATCGAAGGGGCCGTCATGATCGGAGACAAAAGCCACGAACCTGCCGTCCGGCGAGATCGCCGCTTCCACGCTCTCGAAGTCGGTCACGCGGGTGAAATGTGCTTTTTCGAGCGGGTTGGCCGGTGCAGCCGCCGGCCGAACCATTTCCCAGACCGCAGTTCCCATCAGCAGTGCAACGGCTATGACCCAGGGGAGCCACGCTCGCCTTGACTTCGGCTGCGGCACACCCTTTGCGGTCGACGTTCCGCTCAGCGATTCAATGGTAAACGCCAGATCACTGGCCGACTGGAATCGCCGCTCGACATTCTTTTCCAGGCATCGCACAAGAATCCGTTGCAGTTCCAGCGGACCTTGCCAGCCGATATCGTTCAGCGCCTGTGGCTCTTCGCGCAAAATTGCGGTCATCGTTTCTGCGGACGTCTCGCGTTTGAAGGCGCGTTTGCCGGTGAGCATCTCGTACAACACTGCACCGAAACTGAAAATGTCCGATCGCGGTTCGCAAGCTTCCCCCCGCACCTGCTCGGGCGACATGTAGCCTACGGTACCCACTACCATACCCGGCAAAGTCGCCGGGCTCGTCAGCGTCACTGCGGTTTCGTGGTTTTCCTCCGGCTTCACCAGCTTCGCCAGCCCGAAATCCAGCACTTTAATCCGTCCATCACGAGTGACAAACACGTTCTCCGGTTTCAGATCCCGGTGCACGATTCCTTTCTCGTGTGCCGCCGCGAGTCCCTGCGCGATGCCGAGCGCGTATTCGATCACGCGCCGCACCGGCAGCGGCCCTAATACGAGCTTCTCCCCCAGTGTTTGTCCTTCAAGAAATTCGCTGACCAGAAACGGCGCACCGTCATGCGCACCAATGTCATGGATTCCCAGGATGTTCGGATGGTTCAGCGCCGCAATCGTGCGCGCTTCCTGTTCGAAACGCCGCAGTCGGTCGGCATCATTAGCCAGCGCCTCGGGCAGCACTTTGATCGCGACATCACGCCCCAGCCGTGTGTCACGTGCGCGGTACACCTCGCCCATGCCGCCCGCTCCTAGTGGCGATACGATCTCGTACGGCCCGAGTTTGGTGCCCGAGGGAAGCGCCATCGATGCGCGCAATTATAGCCCGTAGGTATTGCAGAGGATGAGTACCGATTCCGGACGGTCAGCCGGCTTGACCGGAAGTTATCGAACTTTTCCCCGCAAAAACAATTCACTCGACTGGTTTCGCCCGCCCCTGCCCTTCGGCTCTGTGCCTGAATATTCTTCTACGCCGCAACGGGGCCGCAGGAGTCTAGGATGCAACCTTGGATGTATGCAACGAAACAATCGCAATGAAGGCCCTGATGTCTGGCAGTTTCGCTGGTCTGAGACCAGGCTTGACGGCAAGCGTTTTTACCACAAGAAAATTGTCGGCACAGTCGAGCAATACCCTGATGAGGATGCTGCGCGGCACTCCGTCGTGGGGTTGGTCTGAGAACTCAACGCC
>DATNLE010000213.1:0-10140 GCA_035603035.1 Candidatus Acidiferrales bacterium
GAGAGGTTCGTTATTGAGCTTTGATTGGCGCATAAAAATCGACAAGATTTCCGTCCGGATCACGGAAGTAAATGGAACGAATTCCCCATGGCTGTGTGGTGGGTGGCTTGACCCAGGTTTTCACAACGCTCTGCAGTCTCCGGTACTCTTGATCGACATCGGCGACCCTGAATTCCAGGACCATGCTCTTGTTCTTTGCCGCTTCGGCCGAGCCAGGAATGTACTTTTCTTGAGCCTCCTCCGAGAAAATCGCCAGCACTCCTACGCCTGTGGGAAACTCGGCGTAGTCTTCACCAGACCTCTTTGCTTTAAGGACCAGGATGGGCTCGTAGAATTCCACAAGCCGCTTCACGTCGTTTGTAATCAAACAAGTGTTCACCAGCCTTGGGATGCGGCTAAGGTCTGGCGGATTGTTGTCGATCACTTGAAAACTCGCTGACCATCCGGCGACGATCAGTGCCGGCATAATTGCCAAGGACCACACCCGAAGCGTCGTCATCACGATTTGTTCCTAGCTAGATTCAAGCTGGACAGAGTCCCCAAATCAGCAAAGGGCTCTTCTTCACCCAACGGTCCTTTGATTTTATTCTCAAGCGAGGGTTCCATGCTGTCGGTCGCTATTTTCTCAGACAAATGGATCGCCGTCCCACGCTTCACGGTTCTGGTTTTTCTCAATAGCGTGACGAAGCGAAACCTCGCAGGAAGCAAGAAGCACGGGTGGCCCGTCGCTCCGCGGCTTACAGGGCCGCTCGGCGACCGGGCTGAACGGTCAAGCAGCTAAAGAAGAAGTGTCGGCACTATGGCAAGGGGGCTGGATGCTAGAAAATATTTCTGGCGTTCCGGCAGGGAGAACTGTTTTACAGTTGACATCCCCTCTCTCTCCAGGAACTTGACTAAGAACTCCTGTCGAATCAACAAACCGGTCCCGCCAAGTTCCTGGCACCAGCGACTGTGCCCATGGCACTTTAATAGGACTTCAATAGGACTTCTGGGAAGCGTCATTGCAAGTAGCTCAAGAATGATAGGATGCCAAACGCACGATGCTCACGCTAGAGATGCAAGCTGAAATTCGGGCTACGACTCAACTCGGAGGCAAATGATGAAACTGCTTTCGACCGGGCTAGGTACGTTGGCCATTTTTTTACTCATCCCATCGGTAAGTCCAATTCTGGCGCAGCTAACGCCAGCCGCGACCGAACCCGTGACCCCCTTCAGCTATGACGTGGCCAAGGAAGATACAGTCATTGGTACGGTGTCTCGCGTACTCCTCAAAGCCTCTCCCGGAATGGTTGCTGGTTCCCACCTGCTTCTCGCAACGCCGTCCGGTCTGGTCGATGCGAGTTTGGGAAGATTCGCCTGCGCGGCAAGGTCTCAATCGCCGCCGGTCAGCAGATTGAGGCGACCGGCGTCATGAGGACGATTAAGGACAAGTCGTTCTTCCTGGTTCGCACCATAAAAGTGGGAGCCGAGGTTTATACCATCCGCAACGAGCATGGATTCCCGGTTTCGCCGCAGGCACGTGAGCGGGCCTCTCAGAAGAAGGGCCGGGATGGGGAGTCACTATGAACCGGCATGCTTGCGCCAGCATTCTCGCCCTAGTCTTCCCGGCGTTATTTTTTTGGACGGGCTGCAATAGCTCGAACTTCAACACTCCGGCAGAAGCGGTTGCGGCGACGGGCGGAACACCGCAAAGCGCGGCACTCAACACGGCGTTTGCAACACCGCTGGTGGCGACGGTGACGATGGGAGGAAAGCCAGTGAGCGGCGTGTTCGTGATTTTTACCGCTCCGGCAACGGGAGCGAGCGGCACATTCGCGACGACCTCATCGAATACGGAAACTGATACGACCAATGCAAGCGGTGTGGCGACATCGTCGACGTTCACCGCAAATGGAACCACCGGAGCTGATACGGTGACGGCGTCGGTTGCGGGAGTTACGGCCACGACCACCTTCAGTCTGACCAACACCTCGGGGCCGGCGGCTTCGATTGCAGCCACCAGCGGATCGCTGCAAGACGCCCAGATTGGGACTGCATTTGGGGCTCCGCTGGTGGCGACCGTGCTGGATAACAACCAGAATCCCGTAAGCGGAGCTTCCGTGACGTTTGCGGCTCCGGCGTCGGGAGCGAGCGGCACATTCGCGTCGAACTCAGCCGCTACGGAGACCGATACAACCAACGCGAGCGGCGTGGCTACCTCGTCAACCTTCAGTGCGGGTCCGACGGCTGGCGCTTATACGGTGACAGCTGCGGTTACAGGAGTGATAACAGCGGCTAACTTCAAACTGGCGAACATAACCGGAGCAGTAATATCGATCACCGCGACGAGCGGAACTCCGCAAAGTGCATCGGTCAGCGCCGCATTTGCGGCTCCGCTGGTGGTGACTGTATTGGACGCTAACCAGAATCCGGTGAGTGGCGCACTGGTCACGTTCGCAGTCCCGCCGACCGGAGCGGGCGGCACATTCGCAGGCGGAGTAAATACGGCCACGACCAATACAGGCGGATTAGCCACCTCGGCGACGTTCACGGCCAATGGATCTGCCGGAACTTACACGGTAACCGCCACGGTTGCTTCGGGGGCGGAACCGGCTAACTTCACTCTGACAAATACTCCGCTCAGGTTTGCATTCTATTTGAGTGGTCTGGAATCGATCAACGGCCCCGGCTTTTACGCTCTCGCAGGGTCGGTGACGATCGATGGCAACGGCAACGTGCTGGGCGGCGAACAGGACTATAACGATGGCGATGGACTCACGTCGCCCGAACCTTCCCCTGACACCATCTTGCCTGGGACAGCGGCGCTGACAGTTGATCCAAGCACCGGACAGGGAATGCTCACGCTCACGACGAACAATGCGAATTTGGGCCTGAGCGGGGTTGAAATTCTCGGCGTTCAGTTTGTGAACCCGAGTCACGCCCTGATCGTACAGTTTGATGGATCAGCAACCTCCAGCGGAAGCATGGATCTGCAAAACCTTTCCAGCACGCTCAACGATGGCAACTATGCTTTCACGCTCTCTGGGGTCGACGCCAATTTTGAGCCGATTGTTTTCGGAGGCGTATTCTCGATCTCGGCAAGCGGCAGCGCCTTGGCGGGTACGTTCGATGTAAACGATGCCGGGACTACGACGCAAGGTACGCCCTTCAGCGGAACCATCACCGCACCTGACGCTTTTGGGCGGGGCAGTATCAGCAGCGCAGCTCTGGCAATTTCACTCAACTATTACGTAATTGGTCCGGAAGCAATCAGGATCATCGACGTGGACGCCAGTGATTCGGGCGCAGGCTCAGTTTTTGGCCAGAGTACGGGCACTTTCAGTCCTGCATCGCTCGGGAACTCTGTATTCTCGGTCGCAAGTAACTCGTTTGGAAATCTCTACGCAGCCGTGGGAATGTTTAGTACGGATCAGGCAAGCGGCACGTTCACGGGTGTCGCGGATGACAATGAATTCGACAATGGCGTTATTGTTCCCGATGCCTCCATCTCAGGCAACTACGTTATATCGAGCACGACGAATGGATACGGCAGCCTGACCATTACGGCCGGCGACTTGGGAGACGTCAGCGTCCTGGGAATCTACATGACCGATCCGCTGCTCAACCTGAACGATCCGAATAACACCACCAGCGGAGTGGGAGGCGCTCTGGTGGCTGACCTGGATACGAATCTGAACGGCGTCGGAGTCCTGACCCCGCAAACCGACACTTCAACCGCCAGCTTTGCAGGCAGCTATGCCTTTGGAGCGCAGGCCTACAACGTTTCCCGTGGAGGACCTTTGGGTTGGGAATTCGATTTGGTTGGGCAGGGGTCGGTCAAGAACGGCGCTTTCAACAATGCTGCCGGACTTCTCAGCGATCCCTTCTTCATCTTCAACGCCACCCAATCTGATGGGACCGACATGGCGACGTTTTCGGGAATGGCAACGCCTGACAAAGTGAACGCCGGGCGCTACACCATTAAGCTCGGCGTAACGGTTGCTGCTGATCCGAGTTACACCACAGCCATCTATCAGGCAGATGGCGGGCAGTTGTTCTGGTTGGACGAAAATGCCAATAACGTGAGCGTATTCCTGGGAGCGCTCGAGCGGCAGGGGGCACTCACCGGACTGCCGGCGGCACAAAGGGCCGCGGCGACCAAATCGAAAGAAAAAAATAACCGGCAACTGCAGCAATTTGATCAGAAGCTCGATCGGCAGAATTCTAACTTGGAATATGTGGACCAGGGATCGCAATGAAACTTCCTCGGATGGTTTTGCTGTCGTTAATTGTGATAACGGCTCCACTCGTATCTTCAGCTCAGGACGCGACTGGACGGATTTTGGGAACGGTCTACGACCAGCAGGGAGCGGTGATCCCGGAAGTGCAAATTACCGTCACCAGCACGGCCACCGAGGACGTGCGTACTGCAACCACGGATAAAGAGGGATCCTTTCAAATTTTGGCGCTGCCCATCGGCTCCTATAAGGTGACAGCCGAGCACCCTGGTTTCCGCAAGGTAGTCAGCGTAGAGCAAAAACTACAAATCAATCAGGCGCTGCGCATCAACTTTAAGATGGAAGTGGGCGCAGAGAGTCAAACGGTCGACGTCGGGGCCGAGGCTGCGCCGGTGGAAACCGTCAATCCCACCCTGGGCCAGTCAATCACGGGGCGAGCGCTCACCAACATGCCCCTGAACGGACGCGACATGCTGGATCTGGCTTTGCTTCAGCCGGGAGTCACGGAGAGCAACGACGACAACGAAGGCGCAGGTAATTACAGCATCGCCGGGGGACGCACTGACTCGGTGACGTTCCTGCTCGATGGCGGTAACAACAACGACTTGCTGGATAACAGCAATGTGCTCGATCCCAATCCCGATGCCATTGCCGAATTCAGGCTTCTGACAAGCGATTACACCGCCGAATACGGACGGAACGGCGGCGGCATCATCAGCATCGTAACCAAATCCGGCACAAATCAGATTCATGGCAGTGCGTTCGAATACGTTCGGAACCGGGATTTCGACGCCAATGATTTTTTCAACAAGCAGCAGGACCTTTCTCGTCTCGATCTGAAGCGCAATCAGTTCGGAGCCACGCTGGGTGGACCAATCCGCAAGGACAAGGTTTTTTTCTTCGTTGCCTACCAGGGGCAGCGGCAGATCCAGGCCAACCCGCTCATCGATTCGCCGGTTTACACGCCGCAGGAGTTGCAGGGAGATTTTTCTGCTGCGGCAAACGGGGGCCCCGATCCTGGCGTGGTGGCTTTCTTGACCGCAAATCCATGGTTTGCGTCCCCCCATGGCAGTGTCGCGAACGCTATTATCGATCCCACCAAAATCGATCCCGTCGCGCAAAGCTACATCAAGGCCGGACTGGTCCCGACCGCGCCCAACGGCCTGCTCTCAACGACATTGAACTCGCAGGACAATCGCAATGAGGTTACCGGCAAGCTGGATTTCAATCTCAGCTCGAAAGATAAGTTGTCTGCCACCATTGGGTTCAACCGAGCCGGCGACCCCTATTTGGGAACCTTCAATCCGAACCCCGCCGCCAGCGTTCCCGGCTTTCCTGCAACCGATCGGAAGAACTATTACTTCCTGAACCTGGCTTACACTCGGATCTTCACGACTGCCAAACTGAACGAATTTCATTTCGTTGCGCACCGCACTAATTTCCTGCAGGACGAACCGGCGAAGCAACTGCCGACCGGACCCCAGCTCGGTATCGATATCACTCCCGACCTCGCCACAGGTCCGACGAATATATTTTTCGATAACGGTTTTCTGATTGGGCCAAGCGAAAACGGGCCGACGCGTTTGATCGAAAACACATTTTCCTGGACCGACGCCTTTTCGTGGACGCGGGGAAAGCACAACTGGAAGTTCGGGGCTGGATTCTCGCCTTATCAGGAAAATCTGCGGTACGGGTTCTACTTGAATGGGGAGCTTGATTTTTATACCGGCACGAGCACCGGATCGGGGAACGATTACGCCGACTTTCTGCTCGGTATTCCCGACGCGTACTTTCAAAATGCGCTGGCGCCTTCCAACATTCGAAGCAAGAGCACCTATATATTCGGTCAGGATGAGTGGCACATCCGTAAGAATCTTGTTCTCACTCTCGGGCTGCGCTACGAATACAACGCGCCAAAGTTTGACACGCAAGGGCGATCCTTTTCTGTGATTCCGGGATTACAGTCGCGACGATTTGTGAACGCGCCGCCGGGACTGGTATTTCCGGGAGATCCAGGGGCGCCCACGGGGGTGAACTTTCCCGACAAGAAAAACTTCGCGCCGCGCTTTGGTTTTGCCTGGGACCCAACCGGGAGCGGCAAGACCAGCTTGCGCGGCGGTGTAGGAATCTTCTACGACATTCTGAAAGGCGAAGACAATCTTCAATTCAACGGCCAACCCCCCTTCGTGGGTTCTGCGGGACTCTTCTACAATTCGCCAAACTTCCTGCCACCCACATGCGAATACAGCAACAGCGGATGTCCGGTCACCTCGCCCCTTACCTACATGAGCCATCCTTTTCAGAATGCCTGCAATTATGACGCGAATGGAAACTGCACGAGCTTAGGCGTGGCCAATACTTTCCCCTCAAAGCCCCCTGCCTCGAACATCGATTTTGCGCCTTTTCTCCCGGTTAACACCACCGGCGCTATCTATCTGGTCGATCCGGACCTGCGCACTCCCTATGTCTATCAGTACAACTTGAGCCTGCAGCGGAATCTGTTCGCCAACACGGTTTTGGAAACCAATTATGTCGGAAGCACGGGGCGAGGACTGACGTCACTGAGGGACATCAATCCCATGGTGTTGGGCACGACGAATCGCGCGCTGAACGGCAGCAGTGGCAACTGCGGAAATTATCTTGGCGTGGTATGCTACGGCGCACTCCCGGAATTCCAGAACGTCTCCCAGGCGAACTATAATGCCCTGGAAGCAAGCCTGACACGGCAACCCAAAGACTCAAAACTCGGGACGGTCTATTACACCCTTGCCTACACCTACGGGCATAACCTTGACAATGCCTCGGGTTTCCAGCAACGCAATTTTGCTGTGCCCGCCTACAGCTCGCACTTGTTCTACACTTCCGGCGACAGTGATGTCCGCCATCGCATCAGCATCAGCGGCGGATGGGACTTGCCACTCGATCGCGCGTGGGCAAAAGCGCCGAAGCGGCTTACCAAGGGCTGGAGCCTTTATCCCATCTTCACCTATCGAACCGGATTCCCGTTCGACATTTCCGCACAGTTGCCGGATTACACCGACCCTGCAAACCCCGGCTCTTCGGGAGCGGGCGATCCGGCCATATCGCGTGCTGCCCAAGTCGCACCGATCAGAACGTTCGATCCCCGACACCAGCGGACGATTAATGAGATCACCTACGGCACAGATCCTACGGGCACGATTTGCGAGGTCACTACAACCCCGGTTACCGGCAACTTCATCTTTGACCCCAACAGTTTTTCCAACGTGCCGCTCGAAAACAATTCTTATTTTGACGGCGGGTTCCCGAATCCGTGCTTCCCGCAACTTGATCCCGTGCACAACCCGGCCGACCGGAGCTATGGCGTCCCCCGCAATCTGCTGCGCGGTCCGACCCGAACCAACCTCGACGTCGCGCTGGCCAAAGCCACGTCGATCACGGAGCGGATCAAGCTGGAGCTTCGCGCCGAATTCTTCAATGTTTTGAATCATCCGGAATTCGCCCAACCAACCCTGCTTGACGGTGCTGCGAACATTGACAGCCCAACCTTCGGCCAGGTCACGACCACCGGCAGCTTTCGCGGCGCAACCCCTCGCATCGGGCAGCTGGCGCTGCGCCTGTCGTTCTAGTTCGGAACGCGATTGGGCAGACTCTGTACCGCCCGGATTGACCAGCGTGAGCACAAACCGTGCGCTTGCGATCTGAGTGAGTAATCTGGCGGAACTAAGTCTGATCTTTAATAGTTGTTTTCCTTTTACTGCGAATGTTGGTGAAATTGCGGTTTGGGCTTGCCGGGCCTCTGCCACCATTCCGGTCCGACCCTCGCCCGTCGATCTTCTGCCTAAACCAAACTTACATTGGCGGCACAAACAAAATAGAGGATGAAGTTTTCTACAATAACCGACCCATATCCAGAGCGCTGCGGAGATGGCCGTCGATCTCAAACGCTTACGCGGCGAGGACGAATCAGAACAAACCAGTGGTTGCTGATACGAGGATGACAAGGATTGTGGTCAATGGACCCAGCAACGGATCTTTCTGTGTATATGCGGAAATGGTTCGAGGAGGGGCGCGACGAACTAATCTCGATGCAAGCAAAAACCAAAAAGCCACCCGTTTGCAGAACGGGTGGCTTAGATTTGACGAATTCCGCTTTGGCCTAGAAGGTTAAGCGCAAGCCGAATTCGAGTTGCCGTGGCGAACCGAGCGAGTAGACGCCCGTTCCGTTGCCGACCCGAAGCGACCCTTGATTCGACGCAGTGGTTCCGTTAAGCGACTGCGTACTGCCGTTCAAGAGGCCGGTCATGACTTCGGGCAGCAGGTTGAAGTTAGCGAAGTTGAACACGTTGTAGATGCCCACGCTAGGTTCGACGGTGAACCGTTCCTTGATTGTGTGCCTCCACGCCAGCCTCAGGTCGGTGGCTCGGAGCCATCCGAAATTTACCTGGCCGGTTGGCGGCGGGCTAACAACTGGAGATACGCCACCCAAGGCCTGCAGCTGCGCGAGAGTCATGACACCGTTGGCGATCAAGACCTTACCCGCAGGTGTAGCCTGATTTGCCTGGGTGTTGTTGTAGTTGTTGATCAGTTTGGTCAGACCGGCGGCATTGACGCTGCGGTCAAACGCCCCGAGCTTTGTCCCCGGAAGAGGATCCTGCACGCTTCCGTCCCCGGTAAAGTCTGTCCGGAAGATGTCGCCGTCTGAGCCGGTGTTGGGAACATCAAGCGCGCTCGCCAATGGGCTGTCGAAGTGAGAGATCAGCCCAATGCGGAATCCGGCTGGTACATCCACATACCCGCCAAAAGACAACTGGTGGGTACGATCCAGCAGCGTAGGTCCGAAGTACCGGCCAGGGTTGTCGTTGTCGGCGGCAATTATGACAAAGTCCTGGTCGTTGTCAGACGCCACTCCGTTAGCCTGCTGGCCGCCGGTACTGGAGAACTGTGACAGGCTGTAAGACACCTGGAAGTTCGCCGCTTTAATGCCGCGCATCGGGTTGGTCACGTTTTGCTTCAACGTCAGCTGCAAAGCGTTGTAAACCGAGCGTCCTATGGGTTTGAGGAAGTACATCTGGGACTGGGTTTGATTCACTCCGCCAAAAGCGCACGGCCGCCCGATTCCATTGACGGACGTGCAACCTGGGCCGATGTCGGTCGAGCTGCCAAGACCGTTATCGGCGTAATTGGCCATGGTAGCGCCAGCGCCGATTGCGCAATCCACTGATGCACAACCGAAAGAGGCGTTGGTAGCCGCAACGGCAGCATTTGCACCCGCCAGGTTGAAGGTGCTGACGTCGCCTGCACGGTTGACGTCAATACCGGCGGGTGTGCGCGTTTCCACGTTGCGCAAGTAATCGGCGCCGAAAACCATGCCATGGCGGATTTCACGCTGAACGCCGATGTTCAACTGCAACGAGCGCGGCGACTTGTAATTGGGGTCGAATAGAGCAGCTGCAGCATTCGTGCCTATGCCCTGATTCAAGAGGTTGCCGATGAAATTGGGGTTGGGAGCCTGCAGACTAAACGGATTCCCAGCCTTCACCTGGTTGAAGAACGAGAGGATCGCCGGAATCTGGTCGCCGATGCGGTTGTCATTGCCGCAGAAATCGGTTGAGCCTAGCTGGCCCGGCGTTAGTGTCCCGCCTGCTACCGGTACGGGCTTCGGCGAACCGCTGACACAAGCGTTGGTCGTCTGATTGAAGGCCCCGCTTCTCAAGCGCAACGGCCGATCAAACAGAACGTTGTTGTAAATTACGTTCTCGTAATAAAGCCCGGCGCCGCCGCGAATCACGGTCTTGCCGTCCTTCATAGGGTCCCAGGCGAAGCCAAACTGGGGCGCGAAATTGAGGTTGGGCTGCTTCACCGGGTTTCCGTAGCCGGGGAAAGCGGCATTGATTTCTGGAATGGCGGGTAGATCGCTGTCGACACGGCCGGTATCGCGGTC
>DATNLE010000274.1:0-12291 GCA_035603035.1 Candidatus Acidiferrales bacterium
TCCCACGTTGAGCGCATCGATGGGTTCGATAAGAGCGTCGGCAGTCAGCGTACCCAGGCCGCACGAGCGATGCAGATTCATTCCCGCGAGCACCACGGCCTAGGATCGGTACTCAAGCCCGTGCCGAACAACTACGGAGTCGTGGCACGGCGGTAAAGCAGTCGCGTTGCGAAGTGTCTTGAACGATCGTCAACTAAAAGGCAGTCTTGCACTGTGATCCGCCCACGGTGGTTAATAGCCTATCGGGGCAGATCAGTAGATCGAAAAGTACTGGTTGATTGATACCGAAACTCAGCCGAATCGGGGAGAACGAGGAATTAGGAGGCTGGACATGCTGAAAGCTGTGAAGGAGGCGGTTCACAGAATGACGAGCCACTTGCAGCTCATGAGTGGCTATTTGGAAATGAAGGACTACATCAAGGCGCTGGGACAGACCAAGGAAACCATAAAGGAAATGCACGCGCTGGAGACGAGTCTCGCGGTGCTGGCGAACGTGGGGATGACCGTTCCGAAGAATGGAGCCGTCGTGGTTCCGCATGGCTCGACAGTGGTGAGCTACGAAGATGTGAATGTGGATGTCAACAGTAATGAAGTGCGGGCAGTTGACAAGGATGAAGTACGCGCGGGCTGTGGCGACGATAATCCTAAGACGAAGTGAGGACTTGATCGCGACCAATGAGCGCAATCTCGCTCGCAAAACGCATGCCTGATAACATGCCGTCGTTCGCCGAAGCAGCGGCGAAACATGGAAGCCTCCATAGCAGCTCGGGAAAGCTGCCGTGCGTCAAGATGGCCGAAGCGACGTTTTTATCGGCGGCGCCGAGCGGGCGTCACAAACAGTGTGGCGTCTCCCGGGACGGCCTTCCAAAAGTTGACGCGCAAGCCTAACTGGGCGCGGAAGGGGATGCCGACCGTTTGTTCACGGACCAAAGAAATCTCCAAAGCGCGCTCCGCCGGTCAGGCGTAATTGGTTGATGCGGGTAGCAAGCTGCATCGGTGCAGATATTTAAGACGTTTCCCGCGGCAACATCGCGAACACCATGGCGAGGGCGCCCCCCGCCCATTTTTTTTCTTCCCCAGAAGCGAGATAAGACAGTCGCTGCCACTAGCGGAGAACCTAAGCCGAATTTTGTCTCCGCTGGAGGCAATAAAATTAATCCGACCAGCGTTGCGGAGTACGGTCCCAGCGGTGCTTTTTCAATTCGGCGAGCAGGGCGGAATCGAGCGGGCCGGCGTCGCTGGCAGCGACATTCTCGCGTACATGTTCCGGGCTGCGCATTCCAACGATGGTTGTGCTCACCGCCGGATGCGACAAAATGAAACGCAGGGACATTTCTGGGAGAGTCATGCCCTCGGGCAGAATTTTCTTGAGCTGGTCGACCCGTTGAATCGTATTGGCGAGATTCTCCGGTCCGAAGTAGCCGGAGCGCCAATCGGATTTTGGGAAGCGGGTTGCTAGCGTCATCTTGCCTCCCAGGCTGCCCTCGTCGAGCGGCACGCGAGCGATCACGCCGACGTTGAGTTCCTGGCAGAGCGGCAGCAGTTTGTCTTCCGGCGCCTGATCGAATATGTTGTAGATCACCTGCACGACATCGACTAATCCCGTACGCAAGGCCTTGACGCCGTTCTCCGGTTCCCAGCGATTCAAGCTGAGGCCGAACTGGCGGACCCAGCCGCCGTCTTTCAGTTTTTCCACCGTAGAGCGAAATTCGGGATCGTCCGTCCAACTGTCGTCCCAGACATGGAACTGGAGCAGGTCGATAGAGTCGACGCGAAGTTTCTTGCGGATTTGATCCGCATACTGGATGACGTGATCGGTGGAAAATACGTCGTGGTAGTTGTATCCGGGCAGGGCGGGCCATTTGTAGTTGGCAGGAGGAATTTTCGAGGCGGCATAGAGGCGTTGTTTGTTACGTGCCATGGTTTCGCCGAGCAGGCCATCGCTCTTACCTTCGCCGTACGCCCATGCGGTGTCGAAGAAATTGCAGCCCGAGTCAACGGCGAGTTGCAGGGAATCAAGCGATTGCTGGTCATCGGAGCCGCTCCAGCCGCTCATGCCCCACAACCCGTATGCGATGTCGCTGACGGCAAAACCGGAGCGCCCCAGCTTGCGATATTTCACGTGTCTTCCTTTGATGATGAGTTATGAATAACCTGACATGGTAGCAGTCCCTACCCGGGGTTTTGAAATCGGAGGGTGAAATCTGGGTTCGAAATCAAGGAGCGCCAAAATCTTTCGACATTGGGGGTACAGCGGGTCGTTAGGGCTCATAGAGTAGGTCCTTGGGTTTGTAGCAGCTGATTTTTCGATGGGAAGCATCGAGATTTTGCTGCCCCGCGATTGTCCTAGAAGTGTTTGAATAAATCCAGATTCATAGATGGAAGATTCTGGAGGTTTCCCATGAAATTAGAACGTCGCACTACCCCTGAAGTGGCTTACCCCCTGGAAGAGTTTAAAGCGTCCTCATCTCGCTTGACCGATGAAAAAATTTCCGACGATACTGGAACGGAGACGAAGGTTGATAGTGTATTCGCTCCGACAGGGTTGAAGAATCCCTTCTGGAAGTAAGGTTGCAGGCGGCAGAAGCCGGACGAGGCGGAACAGCAGTCTCGCCCGGCGCTGCCCGTGATGCTTCCCGGCGGAGGGTCCCCCGCTTCGCTCCGGATGACAGCCTGTTCTAGCTCACGGTGTCTGTAAATCCCTAAAGCAGGATCGGAAGGCAGAGGCAAGGGCGAAGGGCGAAGGGGAGAGCGGCCATTTCCTGAATTGCGGGCTGGAGTTGCTCGTCGCGGCAGGGTTCCAGCGTGATCACGAAAGGAAGCGCGCTTTTGTCGAAGCCGGGATTTTGCAGCACGGCGTCAATGTTAAGTTGGTGAGCCGATAAGATAGCGGCCAGACGCGCGATGATGCCAGGCTGATCTTTCACAACAAACCTTAGATACCAGGGCGTTTCGAAGTCGCAACTGATTTTGGGAGAAGCGAGCTGCAGCGTTTGGTGCGGACCGGCTCCGGTCGAAGGACTCTCCGCGATAAACATCAAGTCAGAAACCACAGCAACGGCGGTAGGATCCCCTCCCGCGCCGGCGCCGAGAAAGGCTACGTCGCCACCGTATCTTCCAGACGTCAAAACCAGATTAAGATTTTTCTGCACGCGTCCGAAGGGTGAAGATGCAGGAACCAGGCTAGGGCCGACCTCGGCAAACAGCGTGGTGTCTTTCAAATCGGCCCGTGCGATTTGACGGATGGTGCAGCCCAAGTCAGCGGAGTAATCGAAATCGATTGCCTCGACGGCGCGAATTGTGCGGGCGCGAATGTCTGCGGGAGAAACTCGGACTTGCAGACCGGCCAGTGCGAGGATCGACAGTTTGGCGCGGGCATCGCCGCCGTCGAGATCTTCGCTGGCGTCGGCTTCGGCATACCCGCGGGCTTGCGCTTCTTCGAGGGCCTCGCTGAAGGGAATGCGATCAGTCTCGATGCGGCTGAGAATATAGTTACAGGTGCCATTGAGAATGCCGGCGATGCCGTGCAGGCGATCCCCGGAGAGCCCGGTGCGCAGCGCGGGGAGAACCGGAACACCGCCGGCGACAGAGGCGCCAAACTCCAGGCGGCAACTGTTCGCGCTGGCGAGTTGAAGCAAATCCGGGCCGTGCCGGGCGATGAGTTGCTTGTTGGCCGTTACCACAGACTTGCCGGCGTTTAAGGCGCTTCGCACTAACTCTTCGGCTGTCGTCAAACCTCCGATCAGCTCGATGATAATGTCCACATCGGAGTCGAGAATCGCGCCCAAGTCTCCTGTCCAAATCACGTCGTTCGGAACCCAAGGCTGCTTCTTTCGCTCGATATTACGATTGCAGATGTGTGTGAGGCGGATTAGGCCGGGGCTGCGCTCGCAAAGAATCTTGGCTACAGCGCGGCCCACGGTTCCGAAACCTACCAGGGCAACACGGCGCACGGGCTGGCGATCCCCGGAGATGGAGGAGCTGGCTGCCGGATCATTTGACGAAGCCTTTTGCAAAGTTAGTCTCGGAAACGGAGACTCATTTTTATCATAAGTGGACTTACCCGAGGCACGCTTGATCGCGAAGACTCGAGGCTCTGCCGGCGCGGGCGGCTTGCCGGGCAGAAGCGGCATCAAAGTTGGTAAGATGATGCGACCCCGCAGCGGGCTCGTCGAGTGCCTTTGCTGCGAGGAATCAGAAGCGGAACCATTTGCCAACGGCCCCTCACCTTTCCATGCCGAGCTCTAAGGTCCGCCACCATGCCCGGTTTGGGAGGAGAATGGATGACAGGTAAGTTCGCGACCGCGAGTGCGCAGACGCTGCTGATTCTGACAATTCTGTTAACGGCCAAGGGATTTGGCCAAGCTCCGGTCACGGGTGAACCTCCGGCGACCCCAGCGCCAGAGGCACAGCAGCCGGCAACGCAGCCACCTTCTGAGCAATCCCCCAACGGCCAGGAACCTGCTGAGGAACAATCGAGTTCGCGGCGAAAGAAGCCTCACAACTACAAGAACTGGAACTATAACGTCGGACTCGGCGCCAACGTAGACAGTGGCACGACAAAAACATTCGTGAGAGGCGGCGGTTACGACGGCACGGTAGGAGTGGCGCGCAACGCGAATAAGTATTTCGGTCTGCGCGGGGACTTTATTTTTGCCGACCTGCCGTTGCGCCAGTCTTCTCTCTCCCTGGCTCAGGCCGGGAGTGGAACCAGCTATCTTTTCGCTTTTACGGTTGACCCTATCATCAACATTCCAGTCACCAAGGTATGGGGAGGGTATTTGCTCTTCGGTCCCGGCTTTTACCATCGGGTGGGAACATTGAACTCCGACGCTGCTGTTCCGGGTTCGTCCTGCAATGCGTTTTTCGTGTGGTGGGGTGTGTGTCCGAACGTCAGTATTCCGCTGAGCGGCAGCTTCGTTCATTCCAGCCAAAACCAATTCGGCTATAACTTTGGTGGAGGAGTGACGCGCAAGGTGCCCAGTGGCGTTGAACTATACGCGGAATTTCGTCTCATGCACGGATCGGCTAACGGGACCACCACGGATGTGCGGCCGATTACGATCGGCGTGCGCTGGTAGGCGATCGGGTGTGACAAAATGACGATTAATCGGGGTTCATCCGGTAGCTCCAGAGCTCGCTGGAGAGTTGCTGCAACTGGACGAAGGAAGAGGCAGGAACGGGCTGTGAGACCGTGTCGCTGGAGTTAGTTCCAGCCAGTGCTGATTCGACGATAAGGTGTGCGGGGGCCAGCGAGCAAACAGGATCGGTTGCGGCGGCATCGCCGGTGAGCAAAAGCGCCTGGCAGCGGCATCCGCCGAAATCATCGGCGCGACGGTCGCAACTGCGGCATGGTTCCGGCATCCATTCTTCTCCGCGAAAGCGCTGAAATGAGGCAGACTCCCGCCAGATGAACTCCAGAGTTTTCTGGCGAACGTTCTCGAAAGTGAGCCCAGGAATAACTTCCGCGGCGTGACAGGGAAGAACCTTGCCGGAGGGATTGATGAGCATCAATCTACGGCCCCATCCTCCCATACAGGCCTTGGGAAAGCGCGCGTAATAGTCAGGGACAACCGAATCGATGCGGATCCGTCCGGCAAGGCGTTGTTCAGCGGTGGCCACGGCTTCCACGGCCCTTTGCAATTGTGCCTGTGTGGGCAGCAGCGCCGCTCGGTTCCGCAGCGCCCATCCATAATATTGGGTGTGGGCAATCTCCATACGCTCGGGGGCCAGTTGTTCGATGAACGAGATCATCTCTTCGATGTGATCGATGTTCTGCCGGTGGATAACGAGGTTCACGGTGAACGCGATTTTGTGTTGGCGGATGATGCGCGACAATTCGATCTTGTGCGCGTGCGCCTTGGCTCCGGCGATCCAGTTCGCAGCGCCCTCGCGCGAATCCTGGAAGCTGACCTGGATATGATCGAGGCCGGCGTCGACCAACGCCTGCAATCTTGTTTCAGCAAGACCAATTCCGGATGTAATCAGGTTTGTGTAGAGGCCCGCGCCGCGGGCGCTCGCGATGAGTTGCGAGAGATCTGGACGCGCCAGAGGTTCGCCGCCGGTGAAGTGCGCGTGCAGCATGCCGAGCTTGCCCGCCTGCTGAAAAACATCGATCCACTCCGCGGTGGAGAGCTCCGAACTCACTGCGGCCAGCTCCAGCGGATTGGAGCAGTAGACGCAGTGCAGCGGGCAGCGGTGCGTGAGTTCGGCGATGAGGGCTAGAGGGTTCGCAATCATACGTGCTGCCGATTAATCATTGGATCAGTAATCGACGATCCGCTTGTGGCGGAGTTGCTCGAGAAACTGGCCGATATCGCTGCGAACCTTCGCGGGATCCGCAGCCGCAAACTGGGACTGCAATTCTCCGGTAATCTGGCCGAAGGTGCGCTGACCGTCGCAGCGCTCGAGTATCTGAAGACCGGTGCCCTGCAGGCGAATTGCGCCTTCGGGGAACAGGACGGTGCGTTCCAGTCCGGTGTCGATTTTTTTCTCCGCGCCCCAGCGGCAACCGGCCGCCAGACGAGGCTGGCTGGAATCCTCGGGTAAGGCCATGCTACCCGCCCTCGATGTGGAATGCGCCGGGGGGCGGCCATCCCGGCTGCACGTAGGCGAAGTAGAGAGCGTCGAGCTGCGCCCACAGAATGTCGCACTTGTCGCGCAGGGCCTGGAGCGCCAAGTCCTGCTCGGCTCGCGTCTTCGCATTGTCGAATACGTAATTCACAGCGAATTGTGAATCCTCGGGAGCCTGAAAGAGTCTGGCCTCGAAATAATCCAGACCTCCAGCCAGCCAGGGATAGTGCTGCCGCAATTTCTCCACACGCAGTGTGATCAGCTTTGTCGAAAACAATTCTGTCAGCGAGGAGGCGACCGCCTCCAACAAGGTACGGCTTCGAACGAGGTTCAGGTATTCGTTTACCGCGAAGCGGGTCGCCGGAAGAATACCTTTGCCGGCGCGAACTTCTGAGGGATCGAGCCCGGTGGCCTCCGCCAACTTTATCCAGCGCTTGATGCCGCCTTCACTGGTGGCATCGCCATCGTGGTCGACGACGCGCTTGCGCCAGGCGCGGCGGAAGACGGGGTCCGGACCACGCGAGAGGATGATCGAATCTTTGATTGGAATGCTGCTTTGATAGTAGTAGCGATTCAGCGCCCAGGCCTGCAATTGACCGCGGCTGAGCTTGCCTTCGTGCATCAACAGGTGAAAAGGATGTTTGTGATGATAACGCTCTTCGCCCGTGGCCTGTAATTGCGCGCGTAACTCATCGAGAGAAAGCAAGGGGCGGGCCTGCGGGGTGGTCTCGGTTTCTACAGGTTGAACTGCCATCCATCCTCCGCGATTTCCCAGCCCGCGCCCCGCACCTGGCGATATTGAGGACTTGCCTCGTCCAGTATGGGATTGGTGTTGTTGATATGTATGAATATTTTACGCGGGCGGCGCACTCCCGCCAACTTGACGAGGGTGTCTGCGACGGCCACGTGGCCCATCTGTTGCGCGGTTTGCCCGCTGCCCTGCACGCGAACCAGTTCGTCGTCGCTCCAAAAAGTACCGTCGAAGAGCACGACATCGCAGGCATCGAGCTGCGCGAGTAATGCATTATCTAGCTGAGGGACCGCCGGCATGAAGGCAAATCGGGGGCCGGAATTGGAATGGAGGAAGAAGCCCAGGGAAGCTTCGCCGGGGGAAAGATGCGTTTGGCGTTCTGCCGTCACGAAGGCCGGATAGTGAGTACTTAACGACCAAGGCAGGCAGCGGAGACCGGAATCCTCGCCGTGCACTTTGCGCAGAGAAAATTCTTTTCCGGGTTCAAAGTCAGTCCATATCGTTTGATCCGGAATTCGCTGCAGCATGCCGAACATCGAGTTATCGTCGCGGAGAATCCGCCGCACGGAAGTGGTGGTATGGACACGCAGGGGCTGGAGTTCGCGAAGCAGGAGGAGTCCGAGGACATGGTCGATATCGGCATTGGCGAGCGCGATGCCTGCGATGGGCGATTGGCGCATGCCTTGATGCGGATGCAGCTCCGGCGTGGCTTCAATTTGTACGCGGAGGTCGGGCGACGCGCCCAGTAAGAACCACGAGCGACCATCCGCGCTGAGGGCCAGCTGGGTTTGCGTGCGCGGCTTGCCGTGGAGTGTGCCTGCCCTCACCGCGCTGCAATTTGCGCAGGCGCAATTCCATTGCGGAAAAGCGCCGCCGGCCGCCGAACCAAGAATCTTTACCTGCATCTCTGCGAGTTTAACCCTTGCGATGATGCCCCAGGCAATGTCGCAAATGCTACCGAAGACGGGATGATAGAAGTTGCAACTTTTTTCATGATTTCAGGGGGGAAGTTGCAAGATGCTGCATTCGAAAAGGGAATCTGCGCTCCTGAGCTGCTTTCTTGTTGCCTCAGAATCACCCTCCCCTCATAATGTGAATGGCCCAAGCAGGCGGGTTCCAGTCCTCTCCCGCCCTCCCCGGTTTTTCTCGAAGCGTGGGGTTGAACGTCCCGGTTAGGCTTAGCCGTGCCCCGCAGCGGCCGCGCAGCGTAGCGGATCGACATCCCATAGTGCGACGTCGGCGTTAAGATTTTCGACTCCTACTTCACCGGCCATCTCCGTGCCCGGCTGGCCGCACCAAACGACGCGGAATTGAGCTTTCGTTCCCTCGTACAAAACGTCGACCACGTCGCCCGGCCTCAGCTTTGCGTCGACACACTGAAGAGTAGCGCCACGGCCGCTGATGGTGCGCAGGCTGGCGGGCTGAATGAATGGGCGCGAATAACTGTCCATGCCCCAGATTTGTACGGGAAGGTCAACGAAGATACGTGACTGCTGGCGCCGGTCCATTCCGATTCTCCTTGGCCTCAAAGCGAGCTCAAGGGATGGTAGGCGGGGCCGCTGGTCAAGCAAAGGTAACCACCGTCACCGGCAAGATGTCTCGAAAGTTTGCTCGGGCTGAGCGGCGCTGCTCCGGGTTAGCGGTACCAGACTAGTCCATGTCTCCGAGCGAGCAGGAGCCGGGACCGCGAGGATCGCCGCAGGAACCGCAGCCCCCTGTCGGAGATGCGGCGCCAGTCGAGCCTTTCGCCGCGACCGCAAAAACGCTAAGCTGGGGGCTCAGTTTCTTGCTCTGACATTTGGGGCATTTCGCTTTGTCGCGGCCGAATAGCAGGGTTTCGAACTCGTGCTGACATTCCTGGCAGAGATATTCAAAAATGGGCATTGGATGACTCCCGTGTAGCGTATACCTCCTATTAGAATTGTTTTGCGGGAACTTCGCAATGGGACTGCGACGCGTGCAATTTCAAACGCCAGAAACTGGGCTCGAGGGCATCCTGACTGAAAAGCAGACAGCGTTTGTTTCGACTGAATTCCGGCCGCGCATCCGCCTGCGTGGCGGACACGTGCAGACTCTGGCTGCATTCTTTCTGTCGCGCCGGATCCACCTGCCAGCGGCCGAGCAGCGACTGATCGAAGTGGAACCCGGGATTCCGGTGCTATGCCACTGTCACTGGCAGAAAGAGCGGAGCAGCGCGCTGACCTTGATTGTGGTGCACGGGCTCGAAGGCTCGAGCGAATCGCAATACATGCTGGGGATCGCGCGAAACGGGTTGGCCGCGGGGATGAATGTCGTGCGCATGAACCAGCGTAACTGCGGCGGCATGGATCATTGTGCGCCTACACTGTACAACTCCGGTCGCTCCGGGGACGTGTGGGCGGTGGCACGCCACCTAGTCGAGCGCGACGCGATTCAGGGTTTCGTGCTCATCGGATTTTCCATGGGCGGCAATCTGGTGCTGAAACTGGCCGGAGAGTGGGGAAGTGGCGGTCCTCCAGAATTTCGTGCCGTCGCCGCGGTTTGTCCGGCGGTGAATCTGGCAGCTGGGGCGGACGCGCTGCATGAGCCGGCCAACCGGATTTACGAATATTATTTTCTGCTGCAGTTGTTCCGGCGGTTTCGCCGCAAGGCTCGGTTGTTTCCCGAAACGTTTGATGCCTCGCGCCTCCGGGGAATCAAGAGCCTGCGAGATTTCGACGATCGCATTACTGCTTACTATTGCGGTTTCACTGGGGCTGACGACTACTATGACCGCGCCGCCTCGGCCCATGTTGTGGACCGGATCGCGCGTCCGACGCTGGTGATCCATGCGGCCAACGATCCTTTCATACGCATTTTGCCGGAGACTCGGCAGAAGATTCTTTCCAATCACAATATCCTCTACATCGAAACCGACGACGGTGGTCATTGCGCGTTCGTGGGCGATCGCGAAGGCCTCTCGACCTATGACGGGCGGTGGGCAGAGCGCGAAGTCGTGGAGTTTGCCAAACAATTTCAGTAGCGGGTGTGGCGCGGGCACTTCTGCCCGCCCTGCCAGCAGCCTGCACAACAGTTCGCAGGCAAAGTGCCCGCGCCACACATTTAGCTGGCGCGGAGCGGACTGCGAAACCAAGCGAGAATCTCAGCGCCGTGTCCCTTGAAACGCTTGCGCAGAATAGCGAGGCTAAGCATCGCTAGGAAAATTATGAACAATCCAATCGATGCGGTCCAGATATTAACGCTATGTTTGGGGAGGATTGAAGCTCGACCATAAACGAACTCGAGGTGTACCCAGTAGACCAGGAGAGAAGCTTGCCCCAATTGAGCGAGTGGACTGAAGCCCCATTGTCCGGCGCCCCAGCGGCACCAGGCGTAGCTTGCGGTGAGAATCACCAGCACCATGCCGACTCGAACCAAAAAGAAATTCGGGCTGGTATGCCAGTAATCATAGCCCGCATAAAGCTGGCGCGGCTGGGCGTCGAGCCAGCGACCCGCTGCCAGCAACAGTAAGCCGGCCGCCCCCATGCTAAGAAAAGTCAGGGCTTCGCGGCGGCGAGCCGGCTGGCTTTGCAAAACAAATCCAGCGGCCAAGCCGGCAAACGCGAAACCGGCCCAGGGAAAAACAGGGAAAAGCCAAGCTTGTGGAGTGCCAAGATTGTGGACACCGTCGAGGTACGATTCCAGCGGCCACGGCAGCCAGCGCGGTCTCCATGTGGTCCACATCAGAGGCGTGAGCATAGAAATCGTCAGAGCGGTTCCAGCCGACCCGAGAACCAGTGCGGATCTTGCGTGTTTGCCTCCTACGTTCGACAGCACAATCCAGCAGAACAGACCCATGAGCATCATCGAGAGACCGATGGTGTTGAGTATGTCCACGCGCAGCAGATCGCTGAGCGGCGCCCAACCCCAGGCAATGACATATTCCTGCAGGCGAAAGAGCAAGCCTAAGGCAAAGATTTCCGCGCCACGACGGATCGTAGCGCGCGCGATTGGCGCGGGTGGCAGATTCCTGGTCCACAGCTTTTCGGTTACCAGTGCGAACGAAACGCCCGCCAGAAACAAAAACAAAGGAGCAGGGAAGGTTCCTCCGAGTTGGGAGTACATGAAGAACTTGCTCTGGCGCGCGCCGGGGCTGAGCCAGGAGTCGTAGCAATGGGTCTGGAACATCAGGACGCAGGCCAAGCCGCGCATCCAGTCGATGTAGGCCAGCCGGGATGATTGGGTGGGTGTCAACGCGACACCGGCATGATACTCCACCCGGGCCTTGTGATAAATTTTGCTAGAGGGCGCGTAGCTCAATTGGATAGAGCACCGGTTTTCTAAACCGGTGGTTGCAGGTTCGATCCCTGCCGCGCCTACCACTTGATCGACCGTCTGAGCCAATAATTAGCGCCCAGTCTCGCCTGTCCTGTTGGATTTTGTGATGGTTGATCACATTACTGATTACTGAGCTTGCGATGCGCGCACATGGCAGTGTTCAGGCAATCGTCGGCCAGCATCAGGCGCTCGACCGGCTTACCGCCGATGATGTGGGCGTCGATGATTTCATCGACGTCGGCCTCGGTAACCTGTCCATACCAAACGGCATCGGGATAGATAACGAGGTTTGGGCCGTGTTCGCATTGATCGAGACAGCCCGATTGGTTGGCCCGTACTTTGCCTTTGAGGCCGCGGTCCGCGAGTTTCTGTTTGAAGAGTTTTTGCAGTTTCGCCTGGCCGCTGGGATCGCAGCATCCCCGTGGATTTCCCGGAGGACGTTGGTTGCCGCATACGAAGATATGTTTTTCGAACTTGGGCATGAAGTTATGAACCAATCGACGGCCTAATCAGGCTACCGGCCGCTGTTTCAGAGGCAGGTGAGGCTGTCAGTTCGGCATCCCAGATGCCCTCGAAATCGGCGAAATATCCTTGCACCTCGAGACCGGGAATTGCCCCTAACAGATTCGCTGCGGCACGAGCCAGTTCGCGCCGGTGATGCGTGGCTTCGG
>DATNLE010000218.1:0-10569 GCA_035603035.1 Candidatus Acidiferrales bacterium
ATCCTTGTCATCGACCAATTTATGATTTACTGACGGGATGGGATCCTGCCAAAGCAGTTCTTCCTTCGGAACTTCAGGACCGAGATAGCGCGCGCGCGGTCCCATGTCCCGATGAGTAAGCTTGAACCATGCGCGGGCGAAAGCATCCGCAAGCTGCGCAGGGTCTTCGTAGAAACGCCTGGAGATTTTTTCGTACACGGGATCGAAACGCAAAGAGAGGTCAGTGGTGAGCATGGCAGGTGCGTGACGCTTTGAAGGATTGTGGGCGTCCGGTACCGTATCCGCTCCTGTGTTTCCCTTTGGTTTCCACTGGTGTGCGCCACCTGGACTCTTCGTCAGTTCCCACTCGTACTTGAACAGGTGCTCGAAGAAATCGTTACTCCATTTTGTTGGTGTGCTGGTCCATGTCACTTCGAGTCCGCTAGTGATCGCGTCACCTGCGATGCCAGAGGCGTAGGCATTGGTCCAACCAAGCCCCTGCTCTTCGATCGGCGAGCCTTCGGGTTCGGCTCCGACGTGTTGTTTTGCGGGACCTGCGCCGTGAGTCTTGCCGAAGGTGTGGCCTCCTGCGATTAAGGCAACGGTTTCTTCATCGTTCATGGCCATTCGCGCGAAAGTCTCGCGGATATCCTTGGCTGCCGCAACCGGATCCGGTTTGCCTTCCGGGCCCTCGGGATTCACATAAATCAGGCCCATGGTAGTTGCGCCGAATGGATGTGCGAGATCGCGTTCGCCCGAATAGCGTTTGTCGGTTCCCATCCAGGTTGACTCGACTCCCCAGTTGACGTCGAGGTCTGGTTCCCAGACGTCCGCGCGCCCGCCGGCGAAACCAAACGTTTTGAAGCCCATCGTCTCGAGTGCGACATTGCCGGCGAGAATCATCAAGTCAGCCCAGGAAATTTTCTTACCGTATTTTTGTTTGATCGGCCAAAGCAAACGGCGAGCTCTGTCCAAGTTGACGTTGTCGGGCCAGCTATTCAGCGGAGCGAAACGCTGCTGGCCACGACCGCCGCCGCCTCGGCCGTCGCCCGTGCGGTACGTGCCGGCACTGTGCCACGCCATGCGGATAAATAAGGGTCCGTAGTGGCCGAAGTCGGCGGGCCACCAGTCCTGCGAGTCGGTCATCAGGGCCGCAAGGTCCTTTTTCAATGCCGCATAGTCCAGGCTCTTGAATTCCTTGGCATAGCTGAAATTCTTGTCCATAGGATCGGATAGCGACGAGTGTTGGTGCAGTAGATTCAGATTCAATTGGTTCGGCCACCAGTCATTGTTCGTGGCGCTTGCCGTGCTGCTGTAATGGAACGGGCACTTTGCTTCGGTTGCCATAGGTGCTCTCCTTCAAGTGTTGCGATTCAACGAATGAGATCGTCGAAATCTGTGTGTCGATCCCGACCAATCTAAAGTAGCATCTTAGAGAGGGATAGTTCCAATATCTATATCCCATCCTAGCTATAGGCATACTCTATGGAAGTTCATCAGCTTCGATATGTTTGCGCCATCGCCGAGACCGGCAACTTCAGCCGCGCCGCGGAACGTTGCAACGTCGCCCAGCCCTCGCTATCGCAGCAAGTGCTCAAGCTCGAGAACGAATTGGGCGCCAAACTGTTCGATCGACTGGGGCGAAGTATCCGCCTTACCGAGGCTGGCCGGATCTTTATTCCCAAGGCCCGCGCGATTTTGGACCAGATGGAGGTGGCGCGATCGAGCGTGGCCGATAAGAACGCCGACCTTCGTGGCAGTGTAACGGTCGGTGTGATTCCAACCATTGCGCCTTATCTGATGCCGGGCTATACAACAGCTTTCGCAAAGAGGTACCCCGATGCGAAGCTGCGCATCGTCGAAGAACTGACTTCGGTATTGGTAGAAGGTCTGCGGGACCTGTCGATTGATGTCGCGATTCTTGCTCTTCCGCTGCGCCACAAAGACCTGGAGCTGTTTTCTATCCGCACCGAGCCACTCTTCGCTGTGTTGGGAAAAGACCATCCACGCGCCTCTGCACGCTCTCTCGCCCTTCACGATCTTCGTGGAGAATCGTTCGTTATGTTGCGGGACGGCCATTGTTTCCGAGACCTCAGCATTGAAGCCTGCACCCACGCGCGTATTACTCCAAATATTGCGTTCGAAAGCGGACAGTTCAGCAGTCTGTTGGGAATGGTTGCTGCCGGCGTTGGCGTCTCGATCATTCCTGAGATGGCTATTGACAGCAACACGGGCTGCCGTTACGTGCGCATCAGTGACACGCAAGCTACCCGCACGATCGTTGCCGCTGTCTTGCGCGCACGAAGTTTCAATCGCGTTCAACAGGCTTTTCTGTCTGGTATCAAAGGTAGTGCGACAGAACTTCGCCGAAGGAAAAGGCCTGTCACCGTTAGGCCCACGCCAGGATAGACTACTTCGTGGAATCGAGCGCCACATTGTATTCCCGCTGTGCACCTCGGTTCAGCGAAGGCAACGCACCATAGCTTGTTCCGATTGATTGGTTCGCACGCAAATATTCTCTCCTCATGGTCTATTCGACACTTCTTCGCAAACTCAGTTTGAACCTGGGCAATACTGCTATAGACTTGGACTCCCTTCCAAAAATCGGTGCGCGGCTGCAGGCTGCCCTCTTTCAGCCCTCAGAGTCGGGTACCGAGTAGAACTTCCATTCCTAAACTAGTGGTGAAATGAAGAACAAGTCTCCGTTGAATCGGAGGATACAACTCGCGATAGGGTCTGCCATTTTGACCTTGCCCGTCGTGGGGGTGCCTTCCTATCACGCCATCGCCGGTACCAGCAAAATCGATGGCAGGGTGCAGCACACCAAGCAGGTCATTTCGAACTTGCTCACTTTGTCCTTGATGCCGCAAAAGGATTCTCGATGACGACGGCGATCCGAGACACTAGCGTGCACAAAGCTGCGGAAAAGCATCTGGCGCAAATAGAGGGGGGACGCCGCCTTGCTGAGGAGGCTCTCCGGGAAAGCGAAGAACGATATCGATTGCTTCTCGATGGAATCCAGGATTACGCAATCTTTGTGATGGATCCGCGAGGCCAGATTGTCAGTTGGAATGCCGGTGCTGAACGAATTAAGGGCTACCGAGCCGACGAGATTATTGGTCAGAACTTTTCCCGCTTCTTTCCTCCCGAAGATGTCGAGCGGGGTCGGCCGGAGGAAGTACTCCGGATGACCGCTGCGAGCGGCCGGCATGAAGAACAAGGCATGCGCGTGCGGAAAGATGGCTCCCGATTTTTGGCGAGCCTCGCGTTCACGGCGTTGCGCGACCCGGACGGAAACCTGCGCGGTTTTTCTGAGTTCAGCCATGATCTCAGCGAGAGCAAAGAGGCAGGGGCGAAGTATCGGGGGCTACTGGAGGCGGCGCCGGATGCGATGGTGGTGGTGAATCAGGTCGGGGAGATCGTTCTGCTGAACCTTCAGACGGAGAAACAGTTCGGGTATCACCGTGATGAACTCGTGGGGCAAAAGGTGAAGAACATCATCCCGGAAGGGTTCGCGGAACGGTTGATTGCGGATGGTCTGCGATCAGTGGAAGACGCCCTGGCGCAACAGATTGGTACGGGAATCGAGCTTACTGGGCGGCGAAAGGATGGAAGTGAGTTTCCGATCGAGATCATGCTGAGCCCGCTGGAAAGCTCCGAAGGAATCCTGGTGACGGCAGCCATCCGCGATATCACTGAACGCAAGAACTCCGAGGAGCAGCTGGTGAAGACGGTTGCGGAATTGAAGCGTTCTAACGACGAACTCCAGCAATTTGCCTATGTCGCATCGCACGATCTTCAGGAGCCGTTGCGGATGGTGGCCAGCTATACCCAGCTCCTGGCCGAGCGCTACAAAGGACGTCTGGACTCTGACGCCGATGAGTTCATCGCTTATGCAGTTGACGGATCCAACCGCATGCAGGTGTTAATCCAGGACCTACTGGCCTACTCACGGGCAGGGACCCACGGAACGGCACTCCGCAAAATCCCCAGTGAAAATGCATTAAAAGGGGCGCTCGCAAATCTACGAGCGACGATTCAGGAAAGCGGTGCGATTGTCACACACCTCCCGCTGCCACTAATCACGACGGACGGCACGCAACTGGCGCAGATATTTCAGAACCTCGTTGGAAACGCGATCAAATACCGCAGTGCCGAAGTTCCTCAAGTCCATGTTTCCGCCGCGATGAACGGTGCCAATGAGTGGGTTTTTTCCGTCCGAGACAATGGTTCGGGAATTGACCCTCAGTACTTCGAGAGAATCTTCATTCTCTTCCAGCGGTTGCACGGGCAAACAGAGTTCAAAGGCACCGGAATAGGATTGGCAATTTGCAAGAAGATCCTGGACCGACTTGGCGGGAGAATCTGGGTCGAGTCGCAACCCGGCGAGGGCTCAACCTTCCACTTTGCCCTGCCGGAAACGGATGGCAAATGACGGAGTCGATCGGAACGGACGCCGCCCCGATGGAAGTTCTTTTGGTTGAAGATAGCCCTGGCGACGTTCGGCTTACGCGGGAAGCGTTTAAGGACGCCAAGGTTCATATCAACATGCATGTCGCGTCAGATGGGACGGAGGCAATGGCTTTTCTGAAGCGCGAGGAAGGGCACGCCGATGCACCTCGCCCCGATTTGATATTGCTCGATCTCAACCTGCCTAAGAAAGACGGTCGGGAGGTCCTGGGGGAAATCAAGGACAGCCCGACGCTGAAGAGCATTCCCGTCGTTATCTTGACTACCTCAGCGTCTGAAGCGGATATCCTTCGGGGTTATCTGCTCCATGCGAACTGCTACATCACCAAGCCTGTGGACCTGAAAGGGTTTCTCAATGTTGTGAAGAGTATCGACAATTTTTGGCTGTCGGTGGTCAAGTTGCCGCGCGAACGACAATCATGAAAGAAAGGCCGCTCCAAATTCTTTTGGTTGAGGACAATGCGAGAGATGCACGGCTGCTCTGCGAGAAGTTTAGTAAGAAGAAACTGAGCAGCTTCGAATTGACCCATCTCTTGGGCGTGAGCGAAGCCGCGAGAGTTTGGTGAAGAGCATGGATGGTTCCTGGCGGAGCAAATTAAGCGGCCCCAGCGGAGACAGGACGGATGAGCAAGAAACCAATCAAAGTACTTCTCCTGATCGAAGATAACGCCAGTGACGTCCGCTTGTTACGTGAGATGTTCAACGAACAGGACTCGCGCAACACAGAACTGACGCACGTGGAGTGTATGAGCGACGCTGAAAAGCATCTGGCGGAGCGTGCGGTTGACATCATCGTACTGGATCTTGGCCTTCCCGACGCACGAGGGCTGGGGGCGATCCGGCGGGCGCGTGCGGCCGCGCCCCGCGTTCCCTTGGTGGTGCTCACGGGCATGGATGACGAGTTGCTGGCGGCACAAGCCTTGCAAGAAGGCGCGCAAGACTATTTGATCAAAGGTCAAATCGAATCGCGCGGGCTTCTACGCTCTTTGCGCTATGCCATCGAGCGCAAAACGATGGAAGACGCTTTGTTCGTGGAAAAGGAGCTCGCTCAAGTCACGCTCGACTCCATCGGCGATGCCGTGATTTGCACCGACATCTTGGGAGATATCACTTACCTCAATGTCGTTGCGGAGAAAATTACTGGCTGGTCGCGGCAAGAAGTCGTGGGTCGGCCCATGGTCCAAGTATGCCGAATTATGAATGCCATCAGCCGCGAAACCATCGCAAATCCGATCGAGAGGGCGGTTGACCAAGACAAGACCGTGCACTTGCCGTCGAACAGTATCCTCATCCGGCGTGACGGATGCGAAACTCCGATCGAAGACTCCGTCTCCCCCATCCACAACCGCGAAGGAAAGGCTACCGGAGCCGTAATCGTTTTTCGCGACGTGAGCGCGGCCCGCGCCATGGCCTTGCAGATGGCCCACTCAGCTCAGCACGACTTTCTGACCGGTTTGCCTAATCGAATGCTGCTGAACGACCGTGTGAGCCAAGCGATTGCTTTAGCCGCGCGTCACGGGAAAAAAGTCGCAGTTTTGTTTCTGGATTTGGATGGGTTTAAGCACATCAACGATTCACTGGGGCATCCCATCGGCGATAAGCTTCTTCAATCCGTGGCGAAACGCTTGGTGGATTGTGGGCGCAGCTCGGACACGGTAAGCCGTCAGGGAGGCGACGAATTCGTAGTGCTGCTTTCCGAAGTGGAACAATCGGACGATGCCGCCATTACCGCAAGGAGAATGTTGCAGGCCGTGGCTGAGCCTCATTCCATCCGCCAACACGATCTTCACGTCAGCACCAGCATAGGAGTCAGCATCTATCCTGACGACGGTCTCGATGCTGAGACACTTATCAAGAACGCGGACACCGCGATGTATCAGGCCAAAGAAAACGGGCATCAGAGCTATCAGTTTTTCAAGCCCGCCATGAATGTCCGAGCCGTCGAGCGCCAATCCATCGAGGAAAGTCTGCGGCGCGCCTTGGAACGCCAGGAATTCGCGCTGCAGTACCAGCCGATAGTCGATCTAAGAACAGGGGAGATTACTGGGGCGGAAGCACTGATACGTTGGACCCATCCCACACGTGGCCCCGTTCCTCCGGCCCAATTTATCCCCGTAGCGGAAGATTGCGGCTTGATTCTGCCAATCGGCAACTGGGTCCTGCGTGAAGCGTGCAAGCAAGCCCAAGCCTGGACAGGTGCAAGTCTGCCGCTAGTTACGATGGCGGTAAACATTTCGGCCATGGAATTTCGGGACGAGCACTTTCTAGCGGGAGTATTTGCAATCCTCAATGAAACCGGGCTGGACCCAAGGTTTCTTGAGCTGGAGTTGACCGAAAGCGTTCTCATGAAGCGTGCGGATTCCACGGAATCCATTCTCAAGGCGCTGAGAAAGCGAGGCGTACAGGTTGCGGTCGACGATTTCGGGACCGGTTATTCCAGTTTAAGCTATCTAAGAAAGTTTCCAATCGATGCTCTGAAGATCGACCAGTCGTTTGTCCGCCAGATCACCACTGCTCCCGACGAGACGACCATCGTGGCCGCAGTCATCAGCATGGGCCGCAGCCTTAAGCTGCGTGTCGTCGCTGAGGGCGTGGAAACGGAAGGAGAACTGGCATTCCTTCAGGCTCATCAATGTGACGAGGCGCAAGGGTATTTTTTCAGCCGGCCGCTTCTTGCAGATCAGTTTGCCAAGTTGCTCAAAATTGGCATTCCTGCCGCGGCCGCTTTCGTTCATCACTAAATATAATTCTCGCAATCGTTCCATGCAGTGTCATATCGGTACGGTTCGTCCTTCCTGAAACATTGTTACGACCGAACGTTGGCAGTCAAACTCCCAGCCTGGGCAGATCATTGATTCTAATGCGCCTTGCACCCCGCTGATGCTCCTCGGTTTGGCCTCCGGTCTGCTCCCTTATTAGTCGGCCCGTTCGCAGCGGCGGTGTTTGGTATGGGGCATCCCTCTTGTTCACTCCTCTTGGGAAAAAAGAGAAATAGGAACTCAAATGCATTGGCCCGGAAGAGAGAAGAAAACTTCTCGCGTCGACAGCATGCGTTCATTCTGGCAACAAATGGTGAGTGACGCTCTGGTACCGAGGAAAGGCTGACATGCATCCCCTGCGCAATTTGTCACTTCGAGGAAAGTTGACCTCGATCATCATGATCACCTGTTCCGTCGCCGTTCTGATTGCCTGTTCCGTCTTCGCTGTCTATGACGTAGTAACGTTCAGGCATTCAATCGCGAGTGAACTGGAAACCGTTGTCAAGATCACTGGCTCGAACATGACTGCCGCGCTGACTTTTGGCGATAGCAACGCGGCAAACGAAATCCTAAATTCCATGAATATCCAGACGCATATCGTCGAAGTGTGCGTTTACAAACAGGACGGGACGGTTTTTGCAGAGTTTAGACGCGGCGGTTCGAAAGAATTGTTCACTCCTCCAGCGCCGCTGCCTGACCAGACCATATTCGTGTCAGACTCGGTCCTCGTCTTCCATCAAATCTTGCTGGACGGAGAAGTGATCGGATCAATCTATGTAAAATCCGATCTCGGCGAACTTCACGCCCGCATTGTAAGCTTCTCGGTGATCATATTCTCGGTGTTTCTGGCGTCCTTGCTGATTTCCTTTCTCTTCGCCTCGCGTCTTCAGAAAGTGATTTCTCAACCGATCTTCGAACTCGCCCAAATTGCTTCAGCAGTCTCTTCGAACAAGAACTATGCACTTCGAGCTGCCAAGAGAAACCCGGATGAGATCGGAGTTCTATTTGAGCGTTTCAACGAGATGCTGGATCAAATACAGCAACGTGAAGCTGCATTGCTGAGCGCGCGTGACATGTTGGAGCTCCGCGTGGATCAGCGCACCAGTGAGCTTCAGAAAGAAGTCTTTGAGCGCAAACAAGCGCAGGAAGCGGCGCAGGCAGCGAACCGTGCAAAAAGCGAATTCTTGGCCAACATGAGCCATGAGATTCGCACCCCCATGAACGGTATCCTGGGAATGACCGAACTCACGCTCGACACGGAGCTAACTGTCGACCAGCGCGAATACCTCGGCATGGTCAAGACGTCCGCTGATTTGCTCCTCGTGCTTCTCAATGACATCCTGGATTTTTCAAAGATCGAAGCAGGCAAACTCGATTTGGACCTGACGCAATTTCCTCTTCGAGAGAGTCTGGGAGACACGTTGAAGACGCTGGGCCTCCGGGCGCACCAAAAGTCCCTAGAACTAGCCTGGAAGGTGACCGAGGGCGTGCCCGAATACTTGGTGGGAGACTTGGGCCGTTTACGCCAAATTTTGGTCAACTTGATAGGTAACGCTCTGAAGTTCACCGAGCGCGGAGAAATCCTGCTGTTCGTTGAAAAACTCCAGAACTTGCCCGACGAAGTGGAACTTCAATTCTCGGTTCGTGACACTGGGATTGGGATCGCGAAGGACAAGCAATCTGAAATTTTCGCTCCCTTCACTCAGGCAGACGGTTCCACCACGAGACTCTATGGGGGAACTGGACTCGGACTTGGGATTGCGGCACGCCTGGTCGAAATGATGAGAGGGCGAATCTGGGTTGATAGCGAATTAGGTCGTGGCAGCACCTTCTATTTCACCGTGCGTTTCGGAATCGCGAAAGGCAGGAATCAAGAACCCAAAGTTCCGGATCCTGAGGTACTCCAGAATTCCTGCGTGCTCATCGTCGACGACAACAAGACCAATCGCATCATTCTGCTTGAAATGCTCACGCAATGGGGAGTTCGTGCCGACGCTGTCGACGGAGCTCGAGCAGCTCTCGAAGCCTATGAGCGCGCCTGCGCCGCAAACTTGCCCTTCGATCTCGTAATTACCGATCTTCACATGCCCGGTATGGATGGGTTCGATTTAGTCGAAGAGATTAGAAGAAAGCCTGGCTCAACTCGCATTCCCGTCCTTATGCTTAGTTCAGGTTCGCAGCCTGGCGACCGTGCACGCTGTCGCGACCTATCGATTGCTGCCTATCTAACCAAGCCCGTGCAACCTTCCGAGCTTCTCGATGCGCTTTTGGACGAGTTGGCAAAAGAAAAACCAGAACGCCCGAAAGGAATCTCTGTGCCGCAACCGAGCGGTGAGAAGAGCAACCCGCTGAAAGTCTTGATTGCCGAGGACAATGCCGTCAATCGTCTTCTGGCTAGAAGATTGCTCGAAAAACACGGCCACGCCGTACGTGTCGTCGAAAACGGCCAAGAAGCCCTAGCCGCTATCGAACAAGAAAGACCTGACCTGGTGCTGATGGATGTGCAGATGCCCGTTATGGACGGGCTCGAAGCTATTCACGCAATCAGAGCCAAGGAACAAACTTCCGGCCTGCACTTGCCGATAGTTGCTTTGACTGCGCATGCCATGAAAGGCGATCGCGAAAGATGTTTGGCTGCCGGCGCGGATGAATATCTTGCTAAACCGATCCGCGCAGCCGAACTATTCGCTGCCCTCGGCCGGATGAGGGCTGGAAACATCGGACCGCGCTCTTCCCCGGCACCGATCGAAATACATGTCCTGTCTTCTCCTCTCGCTGCCATCGATTTGAAAGAGGCACTGCGCCGAATCGGAGATCAAGAAACCTTCGAAGAACTCGCGAGACTTTTCATTGAAGAGTGTCCCAAGTTAATGGCACAAATTCTTCAATCGCTGGAAACGTCAGACGGCGTCGCCCTCGAACGCTCTGCCCATTCGCTGCAAGGTGCTGCTGCCAGCCTCGGTGCTCCCGGCATATCGCGTGCTTCGCAAGAACTTCAGAAACTCGCGCGTTCCGGAGACTGGATTGGCGCTCGATCGGTGTTTGCAAGCATGGAGAGTGAAATCGCCCGCCTGTTCTCCGAGCTTTCTGCACTCCTGCGTGCGGTGCCATCGTAGGGTTCTTGTCCCATAGCCGCGCGCTGTGGCTGCAACTGTAGAACGCGTTGGCAATACAGCGGAGGCGCTTTGTGAACGAAGGAAAGGATTTGAAAAAGAAAATCGTGATTGCCGAAGACGATCCTATTTCCCGCCGGTTGCTCGAAGTATTTCTCACCCGCTGGGGATACCAGGTCGCGGTGGCCACCAGCGGAACCGAGGCTTTGGAGCTTCTCGAGCAAGCGGATGCTCCTCGCCTCGCGGTG
>DATNLE010000293.1:0-33854 GCA_035603035.1 Candidatus Acidiferrales bacterium
TAAAGGAAACTACCGACCTTTAGGTCGCTTGCTAATCTTTTCGCTTTTTCCCCGGTGGTTTCACCTTGAGCACGTCCGCCATTACTTCTTTGAATGGAATCGGGATGTGCGGAATCGGGGTAGAGTTCGTTATCCGCTTAGGAATCACGCAAGAACAAGTTCACAGTTGTGGCTTGATCGTGTAGTTCCACTCGGGCAGAGTTTCGTGGCGCTGCAATCGAAGTGAAGCCATTTGATCGGGTGTGGGTTTGAGACCACAAGGATAGAGTCGGCGGTCGAGATAAGCAGTGACCTGAAGTCCGGTTTGGGTTTGGGTGGTGCGGGCATAGTTGAGGATCTTCTGGTAGGAGTCCAGCGGTTCACCCGCCCAGTTGCGTGAGACTTCGGAGAAGAGGCGATGCTCGATGGGATTCCATTTGGAAGCGCCGGTGGGATAGTGGGCGACGGTTACAGCCAGGGCAAAGGAGTTGGCCAGTTGGGACTGGAGTTCGGTTTTCCAGGCATGACAGCGGCAACTGTTGCTCCCGCCGGTATCAGCCAGAATGAGCAGCTGGCGGGAACCGGAATAGCGAGTGGAACCTTCCTGGTGCCACCAATGAGCGATGGCATGAGCGGCAAAGGCGGGAGTGTCATGGGAAACGCCAACGACGAGGGCACCGCGATTTTCCATAACATCGTAAATCCCATAAGGAATGGCGACCCCAATGGAATCAGTGCGGAAGTCGTGATCGTAGACGCAACGCGGGGCAGATTCCCAACGCTGGCCGGGATTTTTGAAATTGCCGACGAGCTCGCGTTTTTTGCTGTCGACGCTGACGATGGGCAGATGACGGCGTTGGAAACGGTAGCGCAGCTCGGCCAGATATTCGAACTGAAGATTTCGGTTGGGACTCGAACTGGTGGAAATCTGCTTTTGATTGACTCGCAGAGAATAGCCCATGTCATGGAGCAGGCGGCCGACGGTATTGGGGGAGACGGCAATGCCGAGTTTACCTAGCTCATCCGCGATGGTGGTGGTAGTACGGCGAGACCAGCGTAAGCCAGTCATAGGATCGCCCGCGGTATCGTGTTCGAGCAGGCAATGGAGAACCGCGATTAGGTCTGGCGTTTTTTTTCCGCCGGAGTACGACCACCACCCATGCGGCGAGATCGGCCGCTGACCACATTCTGATCCAGCAGTTGCTGCCGACCGCGGGCTACGGTGTGTACGTCCAAGCCCAGGAAATCGCCGAGCAGAGTGTCCCCGCCGTGGCCCAGGCGGATGGACTCCAGCCCGGCAAACAAGCGGCGCTGTTGTTCATCGAGCAGGCCATAGAACAGGAGGATGGCGGCCTTGAGTTCATCGGGAGAAGCCTGGAGGTCGGCGGAATGGACGGCTACAGGAACGGCGTGAGCGCTGCGCCGGGCGAGTAACTGTTTGCGGCGAGGGGCGGATTCGATGTGCGTATAGAGAAACTGGCCATCCACCTCCACTCGAGCCAGTCGCTGTTGCTCGATCAGATGGCGGAGAGGCTGCTGCACTTCAGCGTGCAGGGCATCGGCCAATTCATGGGCGTAATAGCCGTTGGCAGACTGGTTGATGAAGGTTTCTAGGGTAGCCAGCAGCGTGCCATAACGGGAGAACCAGACACTTTCATGCGACCACAGTCCGCGATCGTCGAAACGAGCGATTTCGGCGAGGGTGTAGAAGCGGCCGCGATGAGTGTAGCTGGCGAGATATTGAAGCTGCCTCAGTTTACGAAAGACAGTCAGATCGGTGTCTGTGCCGAGGACACGTTTCAGCTCGGGCAGATCGGCGATCTTGTTACGGCGGAGATGTTGGCGAAGGGCGGAGGGATCGAAGGAAGTGGGTCGCATAATGTTAGAGTTCACACTCCTTGTATGGGGATAGTGAGAACTATAACATAATCAACTGGGCTCTGAACGAGGATATCGATCGCGTCCTTCGAGCCTGTGGAGTCCATTTCAGAGGCCGGGATTGGGACTTCCCTGCCTTATTGGGTCACTCTAGATGTTGGAGTTAACCCTATCAATGGGGATTTATTGTTGCGAGGTCCCTTAGCTGATGCGATCAGTACCCAGGCCCGTCATTGTGTCCCGGATCGTGTAGGTCTTCCCCTGCACCATGGCCACGGAAGTAGCGCTTAGTTCGTTATCCGAAATTGATACTCGATAGACGCCGGAGCCCCCGTGGTTGTTGAACCGGTTCGAAAAGTATCCTTGTGCCATGCGGTCGTGGGTAAGCACCTGGAGTTCGTGATCTTCGCCGCTCAAGCTCTTCGTCCCATCCAAGCGCCGGACCACCGCAAAGTGTCCCGAAACCATTCGCAATCGTCAGTGACTGGGTCTCAGCCGGTCCGAACGGACTATCGATGCTCGCCCCTTCGGAGGTCCTACGCCGCGTTCCGAAGAGGGTGTCTTTGTCTCCCCATCTACGCCCGACTTCTTCCACGCCTTAACGATCTTCATCTTCCTCAGTACCTGAGCGAATCGCACAGTCCCCGCCGCACGTAGTCCGGTTCGCCGAAAGTTAGGCTCACTTTCCCCCTAGCATTGCTTAGAACGTTGACTCCGCATAGGCAGCGGGTCTTACAACTCCTTGCATTACAATCAACGGTGAAGTGAGGTGTTTTGTGACTGAAGCCGAACTGAAAAAGCATCTCGACACTGCCGAGGATAGCCCCAAACAGATTGCTGCCGCAGTGTTGGGCCTGCCGGAAAAAACGCTGCGCCATAGACCTTCCCCGGACAAATGGTGCATTTTAGAGATTCTGGGGCATCTTGCTGATATGGAGATTCTGTACGCCTACCGTATTCGGCAGATGCTCGCCGACAAGGACCCCGTCATCGCGCCGATTGATCAGAACGCTTGGGCGAAAAATCTGGGATATCTGGAATCGTCACCACCAGAGTTAGTGGCACTCTACGGACTCAACCGCCACGCTGCGGTGAGGTTGCTTCGGCGCCTGAAGGCGGAGGACTTGCAGAAGTCTGCCCGTCATCCTGAACTAGATCACCGAGTCACTGTGGGCGACTATGTGGGGATGATGTCGAAACACGGTCCGGATCATCTGGAGCAGATCGAGCGGCTGAAGAAGGAAGCGATTGGAAAATAGAGTCTGGAGACTCGACTACCATCAAGCAACGTTTCAGGAATGGAGTGGCGCATGCATCCGTTTCTTTGCAGAAGGCTTCGTTCTCTCTTTCGCCTTTTGGTTATCGCACCCTTACTAATCGGCTGCGGCCTTACGTCAGCTGCGGCGAGCGAGCGTAAGCCAAAAATTCGCACCATTACCGCTTTTGTGCGGATCGACTCCTCGCATTACCGACAGCAACTTGAGGAAGCGGTTACCGTGCTTCGTCAGGCGAAAGCCGCGTTTGAGCGAGGCGGGTACGAAGTCCAAACAATCCGCATTACAACGCAGCCGTTCTCCCAATATGTAGGCCGCCGATCCGCAGCGGAGGCTCTAAATTTCTTCAAAAGTCTGGACGACCTGTCGAAGCGAGACTCGTTCATGCTGAATATCGGGCCACTAACTCTGGCGGACTCGTCGGATGCCAACAACGTTGAATTGCTCAGCCATGTTCTGGCCCAGACACGAGCGAACGCGAGCTTGGTGGTGGCAGATGAAGGCGGGGTGTCTTGGAGCGCGATCCGAACTGCTGCGCAGGTGATCAAGTACGTGGAAGAACACAGCCCCAATGGCACGAACAATTTTGATTTCGCCGCTGTTGCCATGATGCCGCCCAACGTGCCCTTTTTCCCCGCGTCCAATCACGACGGCGCGGGGCATGAGTTTTCGGTTGGCTGGGAGGCGGGCGCATTCGTTGAGGATGTTCTGGCTGGGGCGAATCGAGACATGAAAGAGGCGAAAGAGCTACTTTCCAGCGGGTTCGAGCGGCAGGCACGGGCGGTGGGTGCAATTGCCGCACAGGTGCAGAAGGACTCGGGATGGAAATTCATGGGTCTTGATCCCACACCTGCGCCGCTAACCGACTCGTCCATCGGAGCCGCCATTGAGACAGTTATCGGGGCTAAGTTCGGGTCCAGCGGTACGCTGTCGGCAGCTGCCATCATCACTGAAGCCGAACGTTCCATTTCCGTCACGCGTGTGGGCTTCTCCGGGCTCATGTTGCCCATACTGGAAGACCCGGTGCTCGCCAAGAGGTGGAGCGAAGGCACTTTCGACCTAGATTCACTGCTGGCTTACTCGGCGGTTTGCGGCACCGGATTCGACACAATCCCATTGCCCGGAGATGTTTCGCAAGAGCAATTGGGGAGAATCATTGGTGATCTGGCGAGTCTTGCTTTTAAGTGGCACAAGCCTCTTACGGCCAGACTGATACCCGCACCGGGCAAGAAGGCAGGGGATCGAACGGACTTCAATTTTGGGACCCTCGAGTTTCCGAACACAACTTTGAGGCCGCTGCGGTAGCGCGAGACCGAGGAGGGCGAGCACGTGCGCTGTCGGATAGCCGGAAAGATTTCCGTTACTGGCGAAATGTCAATCGTGAACAAATTCGGCAAATTATGCTAAACCGACGCACACAGACGAACGAACCTGCCCGTTGTGCGACACTGCTTCCGTTATTTCGCCTTGCTGCCAGCCGCTTGCTCTTCTCGAAATTGGAGCATCTGCTGGTTTGTGCTTGCTTCCTGATCTATACAGCTACAAATACAACGACAGCATTTTTATAGCGCCATCTTCAGGAGTTGGAGCGATTCCACCTCTCTTCTCGTGCACAACGAATGCGAAGACGCCTCTTCCAAACCAAAATGTGCAAGGCCTGTGGAGAGCCGGGCTCGACTTGAACTTATTGATCTGCACAATCAGGATGGAGTTGCGCGGCTGGAATCTCTTGTTTGGCCGGGAGAAGATGACCGACTCAATCTCTTGAGGCAAGCCATCGAGATTGCCGTAATGCTCTGCCCCTGGTCAACGATGTATTGGTCGAGGGCAAGGCGGAAAACGAATCGAGTCGCAAATATGGTTTCCGCCTGATGAGCAGCTATCAGATCACAGAAACAAAAGAAGCTCTGGGTTATCACCGAAGGAATCGCTCGGTGACCACGTTGCTTCTGCCGGACCGATTATTGAAGAGCTTTAGCGAGGTTTGATACTGCGGGCTCGCTAATCGGGAGCCATATGCACGGTTCGCCACTCTCCCGGCGAAGTGGCTTCCCATTCATGGAAGGCGCGGAAGAAGGAATTGGCGTCCTCGTACCCTAGCAGATAAGCGGTTTCATTCAGTTCGAGCGAAGAGTGAAGCAGATAGTGCCGGGCCAGTTCGCGGCGGGCCTCTTCCATCAACTGCTGGAACGTGATTCCGTCCTCAGTAAGACGTCGCTGCAAAGTGCGCTTGCTCAAACGTAACTCTCGCGCCACGTGCTCGATTGCCGGCCGCTCGCCGGCAAGCTGACGTTTCAGAGTGCCTTTCACCTGCTCGCGAAAGTTCTCTTCCATCAATTGCTGCTTCAACTCAGCCTCCAGTTGCGGCGCCACCGCAGCCAGCAGATCGGCGTTGTAGGTAAGAAACGCGGCATCCATGTCGGCCTTATTGAAAACGAGGACGTTCCTAGCGGCTCGGAATGTGACCGGGCATTGAAAGTGCTTTTCATAGATCGCCCGATCTGTCTCCGGCCGCTGCAATTCGACGCGTTTCGGGTGAATCGACCGACCGGTCCCGCGCCGGGCAATGGACAGGATCCAGGCGAAACAGACATCGACCAGCAGCGCCGGCTCTTCCTCGTGGGCCAATAGCCAGGTGAAATGCACTGCGGACTCGTTGCCGCGCCCGACCAAAACAATTTTCTCGGGGCAGGTCAGCTGCTTGTATCGACCAATGCGGTCGATGGCATCACGGAAAGACCGGGTGCAAACGGCGGCGATCGCGATCGGATCGTAGCGCTCCATGCGATCTTCGATTCCGAGGTTGAGTCCGATTGCCGGATCACGACTGACTTCAGCAATTCCGCGGTAGAGAGCAAAGAATTCCTCGGTGGTGAGAAGGATCTTGTCCTGGCTGAACAAGCCGATGGGCAGGCCTGCAGCGCACAAAACCGTCGATGGGGAGAGCCCTCGATCATCGAGCCTTCGCGCGAGCGTACTGGAAATTCGAAATCGGTTCACGATGCTGTTTTGAGATTAACTTCGGAATTGTTACTCGGCTCCTGACCCTTTCTTGTACGCTCCGTCGCTCACATGTTCCATCCAGTCAACTAGCTTGCCGTCTTTCTTTTCCGGAATCGCGATATGGGTCACGGCGCCGGTACGCGTGGCTCCGCGCGAATGTTTCTCGCCGGGCGAGAAACAGACGATGTCGACGGGACGGATCTGCTCGACCGCGCCTTCCCAGTGCTGCGTCCAGCCGCAACCAGCAGCGACGAAGAGAACCTGACCAAGCGGATGCGTATGCCAGGCGGTGCGGGCGCCGGGCTCGAAAGTTACGCTCGCACCTTGCACCAATGCCGGGTCAGGCGCCTGAAAAAGCGGATCGATCCGCACAGTGCCGGTGAACCAATCTGAGGGTCCCTTGCCGGAGATTGAGAGCCAACTCGTTTGATTTCCATTTTGTGTCTCTCATTTGACATCTTGCGTGGCGTTCGCCGCGCGCGGCACATTAGCGATTGACCAGTTTCTGGAAGCTTTCCGGATAGCGTTCGCCGTGCACCGGGATCTTTGATGAGACGTTGTCGATCTGACGGAGATCGTCGCGTGTAAGTTCGATCGACGCCGAGGCGATGTTCTCCTCGAGACGCTGGAGCTTCGTCGTGCCCGGGATGGGAATGATCCAAGGTTCTTGCGCGAGGAGCCAGGCGAGCGCGATCTGCGCGGGCGTGGCCTTCTTCTGTTGTGCGAATCTGCTGAGCACGTCGACCAGAGCCTGATTGGCCTTGCGATTCTCCGGCGTGAAGCGAGGAACGATGTTGCGGAAGTCATTTTTGTCGAATTTCGTGCCTTCATTGATCGCACCGGTAAGGAAGCCTTTGCCGAGAGGGCTAAAGGGAACGAATCCGATGCCGAGTTCTTCGAGCGTCGGGATGATTTCAGCCTCCGGCTCTCTCCACCAAAGCGAGTATTCGCTCTGGAGCGCCGTCACGGGCTGGACTTTGTGCGCGCGACGAATCGTCTGGACGCCTGCTTCGGAAAGGCCGAAGTGCCTGACCTTGCCTTGCTGAATGAGGTCCTTCACGGTTCCGGCGACATCCTCAATCGGCACGTTGGGGTCGACGCGGTGCTGATAGAAGAGGTCGATGATATCGGTCTTGAGTCGTTTCGGTGAGACCTCGGCGACCTCGCGGATGTGCTCGGGCCGGCTATCGACTCCAGCCAGAGGCCGCTCGGCTTTGGGATCGATTTTGAATCCGAACTTGGTGGCGATCACGACTTGATCACGGAAGGGAGCGAGGGCCTCGCCGACCAGTTCTTCGTTGGCGAACGGGCCGTAAGCTTCGGCGGTATCGAAGAATGTGACACCTCTTTCGAAAGCAGCGCGGATGAGTGAGATGCCGTATTGCTTTTCGACTGGAGGACCGAAGCCGGAGCTCAATCCCATGCAGCCCAAGCCGAGAGCCGAAACTACCAGGTTGTTTTTTCCGAGTTTGCGCTTTTGCATGGTTTCTCCTGCGAGCGTTCCGAGTTATCGAAGCGATGCCATATCGATGACAAAGCGATACTTCACGTCGCTTTTCAACAGCCGTTTGTAAGCCTCATTGATCTGCTGAATCGAAATCAGTTCGACATCGGCGGTGATGCCGCTCTCGGCACAAAAGTCGAGCATCTCCTGGGTTTCGCGGATCCCGCCGATTCCTGAGCCCGCCAGCTGACGGCGCTTCATCAGCAGACCGAAAATCTGAACTTCCGGCGGTTGGGGCGGCGCTCCCACCAACGTCATGGTGCCGTCGCGCTTGAGCAGGTTGAGGTAAACATTCAAGTCGTGCTCGGCGGAAACAGTATCCAGAATGAAGTCGAAACTGTTGACGTGTTTTTGCATTTCAGCTTCGTTCTTCGAGATGACAATTTCATCCGCGCCCATCCGCTTCGCGTCTGCCGACTTGTTCGGCGAAGTAGTGAACAACACCGTGTGCGCGCCGAAGGCGTTCGCGAATTTCACGCCCATGTGACCCAGACCGCCCAGGCCAACGATTCCCACTTTCTGGCCTTTCTGAACATTCCAGTGCCGCATCGGGGAATACGTGGTGATTCCTGCGCAGAGCAGCGGCGCCGTGGCAGCGAGGTCCACCTTGGGTGACACGCGCAGCACGAACGCCTCATCGACAACAATGCTGTCTGAGTAGCCGCCATAGGTGACGCCGCCCAGGATCTTGTCTTCGCCGTTGTAGGTAAGTGTGAACCCGTTGTCGCAGTATTGTTCGAGGCCTTCGCGGCAGTTCGGGCAGACGCCGCAGGAGTTGACCATGCAACCGACAGCGGCGAAATCACCCTCTTTGAATTTCTTGACGGCGCTGCCGATTCGGGTGACGCGACCCACCATCTCGTGTCCCGGCACACAGGGGTAAACCGTGGGCATAAACGCGTGCCACTCGTCGCGCACTTGATGCAGATCGGAATGACACACGCCGCAATACAGGATTTCGATTTCGACATCCTGGGGTCGCGGGCCACGACGCTGAATCGATGTTGGTGCGAGGCCCGAGCTCGCGCTTTTGGCCGCATAGGCTTTGGCCGAATGGGTCTTCGCCGGTGTCGACAGCTGTCCTTCCTGAGGGGCGATGGTTGAAGTCGTTCCGTTCATGAATCGAATTCTCCTTCCGTGTTGATTCCATTCTATTCACCCGGGGCTCCTGAGTTCACTAGCAAAACGCGCCAATGTACTAGCGGAACGCGCCAACCTGGAGAGGCGTTTCTATGCGTGCTCATGTTCACAAGCTCGGGTTTTATCCTCTTTCACCGACAGGCGGCGTTTCAAGGTGCTGATCCGGAGGACGAACCAGTAAGAACCAGTAACTTTCGTATTGCCCGCACGGACACCCGCCCGGCACGCACCTAACGGCTTGGGATTGGCTTCGCTGAACGCCATGCCGCAGCAATCAGGCACAGTGTAGTCACGGTTGAGAAAACGATGGGAATAATAAAAAAGTATTTCCAGCTCAAAACCGTGATGGCGCCAAAGCAAAGGGCGAACGGCCATGCAGTACCGCGCATGAGCGCCGAAGATTCTGGCGGGAGGCTGCCTAAGTGCCACGCCGATACTGCCTCGAGTAGAAGAAACACGCTGACAAAGAGTCCGAAACCCAACTTGAACCTCTCCGCCTAGAGGGCGGAGATTCTCAGGCTACGCTTAGGATTACAACCCTTACGTGAGCGCCTGAAGGGTCGCACCGACTCCACGCGTCTGGTTTTTAGACGGGGACTAACCTCATCACAGCAGCCCTTTATCTGCTTAGGCCTCAGGTCCAGTTAAATTACGAATGGCAAATCTGCCGGGAAGTTGCCTAGCCGGCAGCGTACCAAGACGTACCAAGAGGACAACTATATACGGCTTATATCTCCGGTCTGAAGGGCGGAGTTTTACGCTGCCAGGCGGATAAAAATCTCAATAAGTCCGGCTAAACCCAATAATGTAAAAGTGAGTTGAACGCACGGAACGAAGATCCACTTCCCACTTGGGATCGGACCAGGGGAAACCAGATGTGTGTCCGGCGTCAAAAAGCAGCAGAAGGACGGCTGCAATCCGATAAAGTGCCAGACCTTTCATGTCTTGCCTCCCCCGCCAGTGACGACGATTCATTTGCGAATCACGAATCTGCAGAATCTCTTGTTGTGCCCCGCCGGGCCCCTTCAACCGCCGCCTTATGTCTGTTGGAGTTTTGGCCCATGCCCGTACCGCTGTGTCGCGTAGCCCACGATGAGGCCCACCATGCCTCCGGGTAGCATGATCTGGAAATAATAACCGTGTTGCATCTGAGCGACGATGAATGCCAGGAGCAGTCCGACGCCGAGACCAAACACAATGCCCAGCGCCAGCGAATGCACCTTGCGGGCGAACACCCCAATGAGGATACCGGCGATTATGCCCTTAATTGTGGACCCGATAACAATGCCAGCGATCTCCGCCCGCGCCTCCGGCGTGAACCAGGCCGTCATTCCGTCGATAGCACCTAGAATTGCTCCCAACAGTAGTCCCAAAAGAACCTTGTTCATAGTCATCCTCCTCTCCTCTATTGTGGTATTACCCGTTTTTCTAAGTTTCTTTAACGGCGCGCAAACAAAATAAACAGAACGCGCATGATCAGATACACCGCAACCAGGACTACCGCGGTGCGATGCCGGGCGAAAACCCGACCTGAACGTTCGACCAAGCCTTCCGGGTAGGCGCTGACCGGCTCGCCATTCAGATAGTGCGTGATATCGGCGGTCATCTCCCGTGCAGACCGGTAGCGCGCGTTAGGATCGAGAGCCATTGCTTTCTCGCAGATTGCTCGCAGTGGACGAGGCACGCTGCCGGAAGCCGCAGGCAACTCTGCCGGTGCCGATCCCGTCAGCATGAACGTCAAGATTGCACCGAGCGAGAAGATGTCGGTGCGGCGGTCTATCTCAACATCACCGCGCGCCTGTTCGGGCGACATGTAACCCCGCGTACCGAGGACGCTGCCTTGACCGGTCACCCCCAACCCGTTGTGCGTCGGCTGCACCGCTGTAGCGATCTCCGTTTCCTCGCCTGCCGGACTGGTGAGGCCGACTTTCGCGAGCCCCCAGTCCATCACCAGCACCTCGCCAAAGGCGCCAATCATAACGTTGTCGGGTTTCAGGTCGCGATGAATGAAGCCGCGGGCGTGGGCAAAATCGAGGGGCTCGGCAATGCGTTCCAGCACCCGAAGCCTATCCGGGAGGTTCAGCCTGGCGATGTGCTGCGCGAGGGTCTGTCCCTCGACATACTTCATGCAACAGAAGGCGCGACCGTCCGCGAGAGTACCCGCGTCATGCACGGGAGCTATGCCGGGATGCTCCAGGCTGGCTAGAATGCGCGCCTCCCTGAAAAGGCGCACGTCGAGATCGCCCCCCGGCGCTGCAAGATCAAGCACTTTCAACGCCACCCGGCGCTTCAGCACCGTGTCCTCGGCCAGCCACACACTACCCATGCCGCCAGAGGCCACAAATCGCACGAGGTTGTAGCGAGTCCCACTGAGATCGGGCAGCTGCATTTCGGCCTGTAGCCTGGCTACCACCCTGTCCGACAGATTCTTCATGTAACCTTCATTCCGAGCAGCACTTGGGCTTCGCGGCGAAATTCCTCTTCGCTAGAGGTCATCTCCCGCAGTTGGTCGAGGACGCAGCGCCGGAACTCCCGCCGGGCAAAGGCGAGGTAGTTGGTCACATCGGTGGTAGAGAGTCCGAACTCGGTGGCGAGTTGCGCGTAGGAAGGTTTGGGATCAGCTTCCTCAAGATCGTAGCGCTCGAACAACTCGAAGTGGATCAGTTTGCCACCCGACGCGCAGCTAGCCTGAAGCCTCGCCAAACCGAGCACAAAAATACTGCGGACCCACTCCTTGTCGAAGCTGTCCTCCGGGGATCCGGACAGCAGCTCGGCCGCGACTTCCTGCTCAGCCTCCATGAAGTCGAGACACAGATGTGCACTGCCAACCCCGCGTTTCAGCCGCTTGGAGTCCCGTGTCTGATTCATGAAAAGCCGGTCAGCACACGTGCGTAGAAAAGTGCGCAGGCGTCCTCTAGCGCTGTCGTAAGAATCGAGGAATTCCTTCTCTAGAAGACGGGTGAAGAACTCCTGCGTGAAGTCGGCAGCGTCTTCCGGAGCGATGTTCCACTTCATGCGCACGTATTTGTAGACAGGCCTCCAGTACGCAGCGGCTATAACTCCGATCGCCCACGATCGTGTGGCGGGGTCGTTGCTTTGCGCAGCCACTACAACAGAGTGGCGCGTCATCGGGAAACTTGCGCTGTGTGAGTTCTGGGACAATCGAGTCGGGTTTTCGCGCGCGGTTGGAAGTGTAGTACTCAGCATCACATGACGACAAGCTGTGCCGTTTGGCGACCAGCGATTCCGTAAAGTGCCATCTTCCCATCGAGTACGCGGCTGATTGGACTCCGGTTGTGGCAGGCGAGGAAGCTGGAGCGAGTTGGAATGCTCGATTACAGGCAAGCACCTGAGGGATCCCCATCCTTTAATTGGGACATCCGTCTCTCAAACTCCCTGCATAACCCAAACGTCTCACCGCCTTTTACTCCTAAGGAGTAAATCCATGTTTCAAGAATTGATGCCGCTACTAGGGCAACGAATAGTGATTCTCACCCTGTCGCGTGTGAGCGACGAAGGAAGCCGATCAGCGGGATGATGATGCCGCGCTGACCACTCCGTTGGGTGTTACGGGCACTCCCCAAGATCTCGACGAACAACCGCCGAGCCAGTTCGTGAAGTTTGTGGAGGCTCACCCCGGTTTTTCCCCAACTTTGAGGAGTGCGAAGAACCAATGGACGCTGCCGCCAAAAGAACAATGGAGGCGGCCAAGAAATCAACGAACTTGAAATCCCACGGTGGATCCGACAAGAGCGCAAGTCCTGGTTCGGCGCGAGCGCAGGCAGGGCTGAGACTAACGAGAAATCGGATGACTCGCAATCTTGTCTCGAATCAGTTGAGGTATCAGCTCCCGCAATTGCACCTGTGGGGGCCGATGCGAGTACGGGCAGCCTGTTCGACATGCAACCGAAGAAACAGCAGCTGACACCCGTCCAACGTCCAAAACGTTTACTCATTCGTGAGCCCTTCTCGGCCTTGCCATCATCTCAACCAGAAGATTTCTTCTTGAGACGGACCATAGGACACGATGCCCGAACAGACACAGCCAGCTCCTTTCATCGATGGACTGTATGGAAAGTTGGTGGAAGGCGGGATCGGCTATTTTTTCCCCTCGGCGAAGTTCGAGTTGGTTGAGCCTGACCCCGATCCAGGTGAACATCGAATCACATCGACTTCCGGGGGGACGTCACTGATCTTGAATTGGCTCGGATCGAGATATTCCCTCATGCGGGATGAACCTTTCTCCGACGCGGAGTTTAAGTTGCTGACGAGTATCGGCGCGGTCTTGGACTCGCGATACCAGATGATCGTTGACACGACCCGTGTTGAGCAGAGATTCGAGCTCTTTCGAGGTCTGGCCGAAGATCGATACGTTTCCGGCTACATCGACGGCGCCCCGTACCAGCAGAAAGCGTGGAGGGGGCCGGATCGCGTCGAGGACGCCATCGAGGTCCTTCGCACGAGTTCCCTCAGCACCTACGAAAACCGGCGTATCTCGACGGGTGCGTTGCTCTTCGGCAAAGACCCCGATCCTTGCCACGAACTGCCGGTCACGCCCTTGGGTGCTTTGCGTTACTCTCCGGCGCTGACCTCGATCCGTAGCTTCTACCGCCTCTGTGATGGGCTGCAGACTCTCGCTCTGGTTGATCAGAATGGGTTCCTGGTGGAAATCGTTGATGTTGAACAGTGGGCGCAGCCTCTTTCAGGTACCAAGCCTCCCGTTCCCAGTCCCGCGCGGTATCAAACCCATAGCCGGGCGACGCTGTGCGGCGGACATGTCTGCATGATTCTCACGCCCAATGGGGAAATGAAGATTTTTGCCAATGGTGCGCAGGTTTTCCATTTCCGGGACAGCCGATGGAGACTCACAGACTCCGAGCGAAAATATGTTCTCTGGACCGAGGCGGTTGGGAATGTCGGACTTGCGGAGCGGTTGTTTGGCGCGGCCCTTAACTTGGCGGAAGACCGTCGCGGTGGACTCTTGGTTGTCCTCGATGATCCCAACACGGCCCGGAAACTGGTGTCAAGGACTGATCTGCTTTCGCCGTTGCCTGATCGTGGCGAACACCCTGTCGCCGGTACGAAAGACCAGCTCCATTACTTGTTGCATCAGAAGCGAGTGCTCGATGTCCCAAGCGCAGTTCTCGAGACCGTAGCGCGGATCGATGGTGGAATTGTGCTGGACCGCGATTCCAATCTCTTGGCGTTCGGTGCCATACTACGCCATCCGGACTTGGCTGACCTGCATCCCGACAACATTGAAGGCGGCCGTACTACAGCTGCCATCTCTGCTTCGCGATTTGGAAGTGTGCTCAAAATCAGCGAAGACGGGATGATCTCATTCTTTCAGAACGGTAAGTGCATCTGGGACATATAGACTGTCGGTGGGTACGGCGGGTTCCGACTACAGGCCGCCGGGACTCAATTCGTTGGCTGCGATCCGCCTGACGCGAAAAGAAAAATAAGCCGGCCAGCGGCACGCATTTTCAAAAACCACGACATGAGTGTCACTGATTCTGAAAACTTCCATCCCCGAAGGGAGCAGTCATGGAAGTACATCGCCTCGAATGAGAATTCTCTACACCGAAGTCAAGCTGCCTGACACTGCGCCAACAATCACCCCTGAACAGGTCAGGGAAAGGTACACGCAGTTGTATCCAGAAATCGCTACGGCTGCGATTGAGGGGCCTGAAAAGGTCGCTGGGAAGCTGGTTTACAAGTCTGTTCGCGCCATCGGAGCCAAGGAGTGAGACACACAGAAGGCTCCTCGCCCAGGAGACGATAGCATTTGAACGTAAATCAGCTACTTACGGCGCAGGCTCAGTCGACCGCAACCCGTCGCGAAGCGGAGATTGTGGGTCGACTGGAGCGCTTTGTTAGGCCCGCGATAGCGCAATGCTGGCGATATAGCACGCCAAAGAAATGCAGACGCCTGTGAGAGGCGCACTGAAAAAATAAACCTTGCAGAGCACAACAAAACCACTAAGCATTGCCAGCCCGACAACGAGCAGGAACGGTGACTGAAAGAGGAGTTGGTCGTGAGCCAATGCGAGAAAACCGAAAACCAAGCCGAACAACATAAGTCCAATGCTGTGGCTGGCATTGAAGCCCACCCAGCACCGCCATATGGTTGTTTCTTTCGTAATGACAGGTGAAATCTGGCTCATGCTGATTTCGAGCGCTGGGTCACGGGGCGTGAGCTTTGGCCCCCAGAACGTATAGACGAGGTGGACGACTCCAAGCGTAAAGATAATGCTCGCACTAAGAACCATGAGAATTCTCGCGGCCAAGATCCTCTCCCTATTTGCGGCTCATTATTTTGACATAGAACAAGCCGCCGTCGGATGGCGATTTGACGCTGCCAACGGCGGAAGGGAAGTTCAGTTGCGGTCATGAAATGGGAAGGATCCCCATTTTCTTTACCAGAGCCTTATAACGCGGATCGTCGTGGACAAAGTTGAAGAGTGGTTCATTTTGCAGGAATGCCATTCCTGGAGAGCGGTCGCGGAACGAGTCTTCCAGAGATTTCAGCGTCTGTTCTTTGTCGTTGAGAAACGCATACTGATAGGCGAAGTCGATTGGGGAAGTGTACATCTTGCGAGAACGGGCCTGTAGAAATTCAAGCCGCTTCTGACTAACAGCTTTGTAGCCGCCGCGTTCATAGGCCTGACGAATTTCAGCAGCCTTTTCCGGACTTTCGGTCAGAGCAATTTCTTTTTCAATCTGTTGTGCGAAGTCCGGCCACATGCCCTTGAGCCAGTATGCTTCCGCCAACGCATAATGCGAGAAGAAGTCGTTCGGTTGCACCTGCGTCCGCACACGGAGTTCGGCGATGGCATTGTCGATCTGGCCAAGGTTCAGATAGGCCAAACCGAGTGCCCAGGGAAAAACCAACGGATCGAGTTCGACAAAACGCTTCTCCTCCTGGATCGCTTCGTCGGTGCGATGCAGCGCGATCAGTGCGTGGGCGCGTAAGAAATGCGCCTGCGTGAAATTGAGCGCAAGAGCCCGGTCGGCCTCAGCGAGGGCGCGTTGCGGGTCCCAGGCAAAGAAGAAATACCAGCCGGAGAGCGAGTTATGCGCCTCGCCGGAAGAATCATCGAGTTCTATGGCCTTCCGCACGGCGCTCTCCATTTTGGTCATCGCATCGGAACCCGGGCCCAAGCTATAGACGGCGCGGAGGCCATAGGCATCGGCGAGCCCGCTCCACGCTGCGGCGTAATCGGGTTGCAGTTGGATCGCCTTCTCGAAGGCTTGCTGGCTTTGATCTATGTCAACTCCGAACCAGTAGTAGCGGCCGCGCAGGTAGGCGTCGTGGGCTTCGGGGTTGATGTAGCGAGGCGTCGGCGTGGGCGAGGTCGCGGCTTTCACTTCTTTGGCAACGATCTGGGAAAGCTCTTCCGGAAGTGAGTAGGCCTGATCGAGATCGCGGTCGTAGCTTTCGGCCCAGACGTGGGAATCAGTAGGCGCGTAGATCAACTGGACGGTCATGTGCACGCGGCTGGCCGTGCGCTCGATGGAGCCTTCGAGGATGCCGTCGACGTTGAGTTCGCGGGCGACGTCGGAAAGAGGACGGTTGACTCCCTTGTATTGCATCGCCGACGTGCGCGAGACCACGCGGAGGCTGTAATTCTTTGCCAGTGCGGTGATGAGTTCGTCGGTCATGCCGTCGGCGAAGTATTCTTGACCAGGGTCGCCCGAAAGATTATTGAGCGGGAGCACGGCGATCGAGTGGATCAGTGCCGCTTGACGGCTGTGGAAAATAAGATCGCGCAGAATGAAGATCGGAATAGCGACGACGCAGATGGCGATGACGATGGCAAGTTTGGCTCGGCTGCTTTGAACCGCTGGCATGACTGCCGCAACCAGTCCGCGGTCCGGTACGTCTGAGCCGGATGGGAGAGGCTCTCGTTCCGGTATCTCCGTCGGAGTTTCCGATGAGGCGGCGGACTGGCGGTTGCCGTTCTCTCCGGCCACGAAACGGTAGCCTTTGCCGCTGACGGTCAGGATGAAGCGGGGTTGCTCGGGGTCGTCTCTCAGCGCCTGGCGGATTTTGCGGATGGCGGTATTGATGCCGTGTTCGGTATCGACAAAGACATCCTTGCCCCAGAGACGGTCGACGATTTCCTGCCGGGTGACGAGGTTACCTTGCCGCTCCAGAAGAAGGATCAGCAGCTCCATGGGGATGCGCTCGAGAGAAACGCGCTCGCTTTTCTGGGCGCGCCCCTGGCGGCGTAACTCGAAGCTGGCGCAATCGAGCCGAAATTCGGCGAATCTGTACTGCGACTCAGACATACCGCCCGAGAACTGACGCACAAGACTATAGCATCGCCGGGGCCGCGTGGGTAAGGGCTTTTGGCGTCAATTGGTTAAGGCTTCAGGTTTCTTCACCCAATCTTTACCTTGCCGTCCTTGTGATTTTTGGGCATCCGCGACAGGATGCGGCCCGGAGTTCGAAGAAGTCCTCTTCCAGCGAACTCTGCGAACAAAAATTACAAGGAGATGATTTATGAAAATTTCCAAGATGCTCCGCGCAGGTCTGGGCTTCGTTTTGATAGGAGCCTTTTTGACCGCAATGGCCGCCGCGCAGTGTGACACTCCGACGGCGAAGCTTCATAAGCAGGCCTGGCGGGTGGGCGATCCGACGGCGGTACTGACTCAAGCTGCCGACACGGTAGAGCCAATCGTGGGGATGTGGCATGTGATGTTCACTGCCGAGGGCAACAGTGAAGGACCACCGAACGGCACTCCAATCGACAATGCCATTATCGTCTGGCATGGAGATGGCACGGAGATCATGAACTCGGGACGGCCGCCTCAGGATGGGAATTTCTGCATGGGCATTTGGAAGAAAGTCAGGCCGAACCAATACAGAGTAAATCACTTCGCCTGGGCCGGCAACGATACCACTAACGCGGGCAATCCAGTCGGGCCGACCCGGCTCGTCGAAGCGGTTACTGTGTCGGCGGACGGAAACTCTCTCAGCGGCACGTTTGCGCTGAGAGCTACCGACTCCACAGGGAAGACGACTGCCTTCATCATAGGAACGATCACGGGGACTCGCGTCACCATGGAAACGACGATCCCGGAATTGCTCTAAGGGAACATCTCGTTCGCGGCTGAGCGGACGAGGGGGAAGCTTCGACGGTAAATGGTTTTCGCTTCGGCGAAAACCATTCTTTCGTCAGGGTGGTTCGTGGGCCGGGAGAGCATGGTGGGAAGTTCTTGCGCGGTTGGGCGGGGTGAGGAGTGCAGAGGTTCTTGCCGTCCATCCGTCTGTAGCGCCGCTTCTATTTCGTGATTGAGGATACCCGCACGAGTTCAAGTTCCGGATGTTGATGCTGCAGCGCAGCTCACAGATTTCGGTATTGCCAGTACCATTGTGCCGTAATCATGCCGGCAGCAATACAGGAACCAGGTCCTCCGCAAAACCGGCCTCCAAAAAACAGGCAACTTCACGAAACTGTGGCCAAAATCCCTCGGCGTGACCCGACCACGACCGATGGACGAGAGATCCGCCTGTGCCGGATAGCGACCCACGACCGAACAGAAATCTCTGCCGCACCAGCTCGGTCTCAGTTTGCCGGACCGGCTGAAATCACTTTCAAAATGTAGTGCAGACTGCGCGACAACCTAAACTGATTTTGAAAGACTTAGGTGGTTTCACGACTACTTCGTGACGAACTTCGGCTAGCACCCTTCGAGCCTAAAAGGCATCGACGCGACGTGGAGGTGGAACACTGGGTCCGCAGCTGATCAGAAGTATCCACGCCCGGCGATGACGAACACCACACGCACGCCGCTTTATAGCTGCTGATTCATTCCACTCGAACTGGGTTTTTCCGCAACCTGCAAGGTCAGCAGGCAGTGCTATCCGTCACAATCGCAGCTCGCCACCAGGCGGGAAACCTAGGCAGCAATCGCTGAAAGGAGCTATCGAAAATAAATGTGTCGGCATGGTCGGTCAGGCTCCGGACAACTCGTCCGCTTCCTTGGATAATCGAAAGGGCCGTTATGTTTTCGTACCATTCTTGGGAGCGTTTCCGGCGTTCGGCAATGAAGGGATCTGACAAGTTGGGCCACGGTATCTTGGCGAAGATGCAGAACCTTGCTTCATCGTCCCGCAGGTCCAGTCCTTCCGTCATAGCGACAGAACAGAGAACTCCGTTTCTACTGTCCTTCAGTCGCCTGACCCCGCCATCACGGTCTACTCCACTCCCGTGTGTCAAAATGCGGCTTCCGAATTCCTTCGCCAAGTGCTGCGAAACTACTTGCTGGAGTTCTCGGCTGTGACAGTGGATGATCCCGCGCTCGTCAGGGCGATTTCTCAGAATAAGTGAGCATTCCTGCAGCATCTGGGGGAGTCCGGGTTGCTTACATTTCTTGCTCATCGACCCACGATTGCGGTAGATAATCCTTCTGTTTTCTGGCGGGAATTCGCAACTAGCGCGATAAACGACGGTATCTTTCTGGCTGATGCCAAGATTGTGAAGGAATAATGGAATGTCGCCCATGGTTGCAGACATGAACAAAATGTGGCTGGCGCAGCGAAACAGAGACCTTACGGCTTGTTTTGCGGACATCGGGGCTATGATTAGGTTCTCTTTCTCTTTCCAAGTAATCCAGTCGCCGCAGTTTAATGTGAAATTAATCCCCTGCCTCAGGCTTTCGTAATTGCGTTTCTCTTCTCCATCGGAGATATCAGTTAGTGCGTACGCAATAGCACTCTCGAAATATCTCAGCCAGTCGGCCGCCTTTTTTAGATTGAGAAGCTCTTTCTCCTCACCGGGCAAATCGAACATCTGGGCGTTGATCGCCCTCACGTCCTCCGCAGTAATCGTCCGACCGACCATGCTCGTGACTATGCTTTCCAGATTGTGGGCCTCATCGATAACCAAGACATCGCGAGGGTAAACAGCGCCATCGATAGGGGGTGCGTATGACAGAAAATGGACGTTGGTAACGCTGTGCTGTGCGGTCCAGAATGCATCACGTGCCGGTACATAGTCGATGCACCTCGCGCCGTGGTCCTGAAAGGAATCGCCGGCTTTTTCGCAGTTCAGTCCGTTAAACGCTCTGCACGAGTATGTAGACTGACCACGTACCTCCGTTAACCCCAGATCGTCATCTTCTGAGTATTGCCGCACTAACGTATTGAGGGGAGAAGTAATGAATCCTTTTCCGCATAGATTTAGCACGGCTTTAGCTACCGCAGACTTACCGAATCCAGTAGGCCCTTCAAGTACGAAAACTTTCTTTCCATCGTCGAAAGCATTCTGGATGGTCTCTAAGGCCTGTAATTGCCCTTGACGAGGCTGTATCGCTGGCGGGAAGAACCTGTGCATTCCTTTAAAGCCTCCGCCGCTTAAAAGGCGGAATAGCCAACTTACAGACTCATGTTACATGTTTCGACGGGGCTGGAGCACGCACCGTTATTTCCCCTGCATCAAAAAACAGGCCGCGTCTGCCCGCTCCGGCCACGTGCTGAACGGAAGTCAAAGCCCTCGCCCTAAACGTCGCAAAACAAGAGTGAGGCTGGGATCGGACTATTTCCGCGAAGTCAGCATGGGCACCGGCGGGTTGCCATCATCTTTCCGAACCTGCTATCGAACCAGAAGAGGCTTCCACTCGGGGGCTGGCCATCCTTGGCCTTTGACCTTTCTCGACTTAATTCTCCATGAGGCTGCCCGATCCTCTGCGCTTTTCAGAGGGTGGGAACCTCTGCGGCCTGCATCGTGCAGGTTTTTCTATCCGACTGCGTTACACCGGGCGCGCCCAGGACAAAGTCAAAATCTCAAGAGTTTGAGGGCATCGTCTCCCACCGTCTGAAATTCGCAGAGGGTGGGCAGCCTCAGTTGGTTTGATGGAAGGGAAGGCCAGCCCTCCCTCTAAGGAGGGGCCGAATATCCATGTCAATTACTTATCAAGACAGTTCGAGCTTCGCAGACTGGCAGCCTTGTGTCCCTGAACAAAATCATAAACTGCATCCTGCACATCGGCGAGAGAACTAGAGGTCCAGAAACTCCTGCATCAGCTGCAATGCCTCGTCCAGCGCCAGCTGAAAGGCGCTGCCGCGTGGACGCGGTCCGGCGAAGCCCAGCTCGTGCTGCAGCCGGCCATCGACCACCTTCAGATTGGCCCAGCCCGGTATTTGCTCGCCCCATAGCATGGGCATGGCGTAATGGCCCATGCGGCGCTTGTGGGCCGGCACATAGGCCTCCAGTTTGTATTCCCAGCCCCAGAACAACTGGAAGCGGCGTCGGTCCCAGACCACGGGGTCGAAGGGCGCGAGGAAGCGCAGCCTGTCGTCGGCCGCGTGCCGGGCGGCCACGGGCTTCTCGCCCTGCGGCCAGAACCACAGCAGGCCGTCGACCTGGGCGTGGGCATAGCGGGATTTGGCGTGCTCTTGGACCTGCCGCGACTCGGCGGCCAGGTGCGGCACTCCATAGCGCAGCAGTCCGCACAGATAGCCCAGGCTGGCCGCAGGCAGCGGCGCGTAGAGCTGCACTACCAGGTCCAGCAAGTGGCCGGCGCGCGCGAGCCGGACCTCGGGGCTGTCGTCCTGCGGAGGGTGCTCGATCGCCTGGTAGACCCGGGTGCCGGCCTCGCGCCGCGCCACGCGCAGCAGACCGCGATAGTGCAGGCCCTCCAGCAGATGCGTGCTGACATTCAGGTCGCCGCCCCAGCGCTTGATGCGGCCATGGGCGAAATGCGCCTGCACGTCCTTGGGGCGGGTGCCACCATGCTGGCGCACAAAGGCCAGCACATCCTGGGCGCGCGCCTGCATCATGGCGTCCCAGGCGCGCGGTGACCCGCGCGGATGCATCAGGGCCACGGTCTCGCGAGACAGGAAACCGTAGTTGAAGAAGAAGGCCTCTTCGATTGCCAGGCGCGGGTAGCGGCGCTCCAGATCGCCGGCGCGATAGTCCTTAACGCGCTGCGCGAGGATCAGATCCTGGGCACGAGCGGGCGCCCGCATCGGGTCGGCCTGGACAAAGCCCAGGCGCGCAATGGCCCGAGGCAGGCTGGTGGCCTTGAAAAGGCTGCGCTCGACCGCGTAGCGGCGAAGCTGCAGGAGACTGGGGGCTTGGAGAGGGTTCACGAGTTGCGTCCGGTACGGCCGCACTGGGCCAGTTTCGGGGCGGCCAGAATTGCAGCCATGATTCCGAGAACTCGTTTGTGGCCTTCGTCCACGGCAACATCCTAACATCTTTCGCCATTTGTTCGCTACGAAGTTTAGGTCGCGTCGAAAGCCGCCGGTTTGCGGAGCCAGAGTGAGTCAATTGACATCGGTTTGGGCGACCCGAACCTAAGTGGAAATGGAACCCTCGCTCACCTGCCTTGCATTAATCGACCAACTGATTGCTAAACTCACAGACTGGCGTGGCAAAACGTTCGCCAGCATCCGCAACAGCATCCTTGAGGCCGACCGGGAGATAGTAGAGCAATCGAAGTGGACGGGAGGTCCGTTGTGGCCTCACGACGGAATGATCGCGGTCGGCAACGCCCACAAAGACAAAGACAAGGTGAAGCTTACCTTTTCCCACGGGGCGAGCCTCCCAGATCCTGACAAGCTCTTCAACGCGGGTCTTAAAGGCAACGCGGGGCGAGCTCTCGTCGCGGAACATGCCCGATTCGCTCCCATGGCATCAGATTTTTGAATCGAGCGACTCTCTAAGCAGCTTTCTCCACAGGGAGCCCCGCTTGGATCCATCCCTGCTTTCCATCGGGATAGTGTGCGACATTCGTGTAGCCCATGGCCGCCAATTCACGGGCGGCGTATTCGCTGGCGTGTCAATGACTGTTTGAGCAGTAGGTGACAATCTCAACGTCCTTGTTGGGCAACAGCTGCGGCGCGAGTTCCTTAATTCTTTCTGGGGGAATATTCAACGCTCCGGGTAGGTGCGCTTCCCGGTAACGCTCAGGTGCGAGGGTCTCAACTACCTTGATGCTCTCGTTGCGATCCAGCTTAGCTTTCAGGTCTTTCGTAGAAATAGTGTGTTCCATCTGAACTCCTTGAGAATCGACTATGAGAATCGAACTATGCCGCGAGCGGTTCCACAGAAACGTGGTTTGCAGTCTTAGGCACGAACGGTTCGAGCAACCGCTTGAACTCAGGGCTCACGCGCAGTTGTTCGCTTTTCCTCCTCAAATAGCTTCCGAGGCTGGCTGGCCGTCTTCAGCGCGTAGCGGAGATATGACAGCCGCATGAGCCACCGAGCATGTCTCAGAGTTTCTTCACTTTCACTGCGCAATCGAAAGGTGATCCAACCTGAGTACTGAACCCAGGGATGCTCCTCAGCAAGACCTTCTGCCAAGAGCAGATGACGTACCGAGCGGGGGAAGGGTATGTCTATGATCCCGCCATTATGCACGCGTCCAATTTCAGACTGGTCGAAGAGGAATTCGCGTCCTCCAGAACGGTGCGCATGAACGGATACATGCGGCCATGTTGAAACCTCTTCTTCCAGCTTTTCTAAATGATTTTGCATGGCAGAGATCCCTGGTCTCTATTTTCGATGACCGGACGCCAATCGGCGATTCATGCTCCCGTTTTTTGGGCGTCTAAACGGATCCGACGAATAGGGTATCTCGTTAGTCTGGAAGCAGCCCGTACACAGAGATCCCAGTTCGCGTGGCGACGTAGACTTTGCCGTTGGCCACCGTTGGAGGCACGAATTTCACGGCATTGCCCGCGCGGTCCCGATTGTTCACCGCCATCGAGCTGTTCCAGTATTCCACCGTGAGATTGGTCGCATCGTAGGCATGCAAGACCGCAGGCCCCGTACAGGCTGCGGGCACGGGCACAATGGCGCAGTTGATTCCGAGGTTCGGGTTGGCGTAACCGTAGAGGCTGGCGTCAATGGTCCACACAATGCCATGAGACGACCCCTGCGAAGAGACAGATGGAGTGGTGCCGGGAAAGTTGAAGGCCTGCGCGGAGAGCGAGGCGACTGAGGAGTTGAACAATTCCGTGGCCGGATCGAATGTGAACTGTTTCAGAGATTCGCTATTTCCCCCGACATATAGATTGTTCTGCCAGAGCGCAGGAGTGCCCCATAAGCCGTTTGAGGGTCCCAGGAAACTCTGCACGATCTGATCGTTGTTTGTAGGATTGAATTCGCCCATATTGTCGCGATCGATCAGATAAACAACTCCCTCTTTGCCCGTCTGCACCAGCAGATGCTTAGGGCCAGCCCCCGAAGTTTGATCGGGCAGAAGGACGGCTGCGCCCGCACCCAGATCCCCATCCGTTTGCGCGAGCTTCGACTGGTCATCGGGCGTGAACCAGCCAGCTACCTTCAAATTTATCCCATTGGGCGTGCTCCCATTCGCCGAGTGCAGCCTCAGGATGCTGTCTCCGTAGTCGTTATCCGGCGGCGGCGGAGCTTCATCAAAAACTCCGTTCCCGGTCGTAACGTACAAGTCTCCGCTGCTATCGGACGCAGGGGCCCCGCCCCCGGCCCAGATGCCGCCATCGGATCCGTTTAGTCCGTTCGGCGTGGTGTTGAAAACTGCGACTTGCTGCTGCACGTCCGAGGCTTTGTAGCCGATGACCCAGCCGTGATAAGGAGTTGCATCCTCGTGTGCGGCGAAGACCACAAATATCTTTCCGCCGACTTCGGCCAAACCGGATCGCTGGTGGTGCAGCTGAGAGTCGAAGCTCACCATGCCGCCTGACGATCCGTCACCCGTTCCAGGCACAGAGGCGGCAATGGTGACGGGTGCACTAAATTTCTCGCTTCCCGTGGCCAGATCCAGGGCGTGCAGTCGGTGATAAAACTCCGCGAGTGAGCCCGAACAGTTTGGCGGACCGGTGCGGTTCGCTTCGGACGCGCTGACCATGTAGATCGTCTTCGTGATGGAATCGATCACCGGCGTGCCCGTCACCCCGATCTCGGGATAGACATCCCCGAAGCAGTGGCCCACGTCATTCCAGGTAACCGGCTTCTCGTGTGCCGTGCCCCCGTGCAACGTGTCCAGCAAGTGGACATGCCAGTAAGTCACGCAGGGCTTGGCGTCGGCGTCGAAAGCGTAGGCGCTGTCGTGTTGCGTGGCCACAAAGATTACGTTGTGAATCCCGCCGCCGATGCTCATCCCGCGCATCCACAGCGGCTGCGTATAAACTGCGCCATCCACCGCGCAGGCAAATAGTTTGCCGAATGTCGCGGTGGTCACGGTTGTCGGCGTCAATGCATACTCATGCACATTGATCCCGTCGCGCGCCGCGTCGTTGTGGTAGGTGAGGACGGCCGCCAGGTTGGTAACGGCGATAGTGGCAGAGCCCGCGGAAGTGGCGCTGGTCGCTGTGACGGTATGAGTTCCTGGGGTGGCGGGCGGAGTATAAAAGCCACTGGAGGTGATCGTCCCCACAGTTGCATCTCCGCCCACCACGCTGTCCACGCTCCAAGTGACAGCTCTATTCGAGGCAGTGAACTGCTCGGTCTGGGTAGTCACCGTGACCGCGGCACGCTTCGGAGACACGGTGATTGTAGAGGTACTAGGTGTGGTTAACTCAGAAACGGTGACAGGAGCGACTCCTGCCGAGTTGGAAATAATATTCGTTTGCGTGTGATGCTGGGCAAAGCACGCCGCGCCCAGAATCATATGCAATGCCATACTTAGAGTCACGTGACGTACCGACCTCATCCGAGAATCTCCGTTTATCCGTGATTTTCAGCACAATGATACTAGACACTATTGGTCTGATTAGCTGTTCGATATTGGGCACTATTGGTCTTAATTAGCCGTTCGTCTCGCGAAGGAGTTGGCAGTGAAGCCACAACGCGAGCAGGTAAAGAAGTATCTTCTAGCCGTACGTCGGGCGCGAATCCATTTATATCAATTTAGAATTCAATTAGCGATACTAACCCTCGGCTCAGAAATGGTTGTAAGGTTAATTCGGTTGTTGAAAACTGCTTAAGGATGGATGGCTTACTGTCGACTTAAATTGTATTGCTTCCGCGGCACGGTGGTCTCCGGCAGACTATTGGTGCGCCGGAGGCCACGCCTTGCGGCCAAGGCTGCGCCGAAGCAGGTCTAGCCCGATCGACGGCGCTTGATGAAAGTGCCGTCCTGTAACTCGGCGACCGCCCGTTTGAGCTGGTCCTGGGTGTTCATAACGATGGGGCCATACCACGCAACCGGTTCTTCGATCGGTTTGCCCGAGACCAACAGGAATCGAATGCCCTCGTCGCCGGCTTGCACTACGATCTCATCTCCACGATCAAACAGCACCAGCGAGTGATTGCTGACGTCGTATTTGGCCGGAGCGTCTGGGCTGGCGGCCTGCTCCGTCAGGACAGCGCGCGGATTCGAAGAGTCGCGAAATGAGCCGGAGCCCGCGAACACATAGGCAAAGGCGTTACGCGTAGTTTCGACCTTGAGCCGTTTGCGCTGGCGCGGAGCAACCGAGACATCGAGGTAGTTCGGGTCGGCGGCAACCCCTTCGACCGGACCCCTCTTGCCCCAGAACTCCCCGCAGATGATGCGCACGCGAGTGCCGTCATCGTCGGTGACCTCAGGGATCGAGCTTGCCGGAATGTCCTGATAGCGCGGGTCCGTCATCTTCAGCGAGGAAGGCAGGTTGGACCACAACTGAAACCCGTGCATGCGGCCCTGCTGATCGCCCTTGGGCATCTCCTGGTGGAGAATGCCGCTGCCGGCGGTCATCCACTGGACGTCGCCCGCAGTCATCTCACCCTTATTGCCCAGGCTATCGCCGTGTTCGACTGAACCCGCAAGTACATAGGTGATCGTTTCGATCCCGCGATGCGGATGCCAGGGGAATCCCTTCAGGTAATCTTTCGGGTCCTCATTCCGAAAATCATCGAGCAGCAAGAAGGGATCGAATTCCCTGGTTTTACCGAAGCCGAAGGCGCGCTGCAGCTTCACGCCAGCGCCCTCGATTGTAGGCGTCGTTTCAATGATCTGTTTAACGGGGCGGAGTGACATAAAATTTCCTTTCTACTGCCAGTGAGCTCTCTCGCAGGCTGCTGAAAAAGTCATTTCGATGTCCGAATGCCACCTCGCCGCTAAAACCGCAGTTGATTTTATGCGGCGCTTTCGGCGCGGCTCGAAGCCGCGCCCTTCGTAAAACCGAGGTGGTCCGAGTTTTTCAGCAGCCTGCCGGATTCGTGCCTGGCGGCTGTGAACATTTCAACCCTTTATGAATTGCACGTCGAGCGTGATCGTCACCTCATCACCAACCAGGATGCCACCGGTTTCGAGCGCAGCGTTCCAGGTCAGACCGAAGTCCTTACGGCTGATCTTTGTGGTTGCCGATACCGCAACTCGCGTATTGCCCCAAGGATCCTTCGCAGGCGGGGTCGGGCCTTCAACCGAAAAGACCACTTTGCGCGTAACCCCATGAATGGTCAGGTCGCCCTCTACGGCTAGTTCTCCGTCGCGGACAAGACTGATGCGCGTGGACTTAAGCGTCAGGGTAGGGAACTTCTCAACGTCGAAAAAGTCGGCGCTCTTCAGATGCGTATCACGCTGGGCGTCGCGCGTTTCGATCGATCCTGCTTCGATCACGGCCTCAACTCGAGATTTTGTCAGATCAGATTCGTCAAGCGTCAAAGTTCCCGTGACCTTGGGAAATTGCCCTTTTACGTTGGAGATCATCATGTGCTTGACCTTGAACTCGGCAACGGAGTGAGCCGGATCGATGTTCCAGGTGGTGGTCGTGGCAGCTTGCGGTGTAGCTTGTGTGCTCATGGTGGTTATCCTTTCCTCCCTAGTCTTAGATGCGTTATGACGATAATCGTTGCAACACATGTTATCTTACCAGAACTAGCTGACATTGGCGCGTGCGGCGTGCAGCAGCTCGGTGAGCGCCAGAAGCCGGTCGGCTCCCAGGTGGCCCAGCTGTCTTCGATGGCCTTCCTGCACCGGTTCATCGAGGCGGGCCAGGAGCGTGAGCCCCTCGGGCATAATGCGGACCATCACCATTCGTCGATCCTTGGTCTGTCGGCAGCGAGAGATCAGGCCGCGCTTTTCCAGGCGATCAAGAAGGCGGGTAATGTCCGGATCCCGCGTTATCATTCGGTTGGCAATCTCGCCACAGGGCAGGCCTTCGGGTGATCCGCGCAGGATGCGGAGCACGTTGTATTGCGTCGACGAGATATCCTCCGTCTTTAGAACTGTGATCAGGCCGCGAGATAGCATGTCGGTCGTGCGGAGGAGGTCCAGGAAGGCAGCCTCCTCAGGACCTGGGCGCCGTCGATCGTTCTCGGGCTGAGTTGTTTTCTTCATATAATAAAAAATACATGTTTCAACGACTATTGTCAAGACGGGATGTTTTGGAGTCGCAGCAAACCCTGAATCGCCAACCGGAAAGGGCAATATATTTGATTTTGTCGGTGTTCTGTAAGGAGAGAAACGATGACGCTCGGTAAAGAGAAGGGGATCATCGATACCCCGAGCAACCACACGGTAGACCAGACGGTTGAACGACTGAAGGGGATTCTATCAGCGAAGGGAGTCACACTATTCGCTCTGATCGACCACAGCGGAGAGGCGGAAAAAGTGGGGATGAAAATGCGCCCCACCAAGCTGCTGATCTTTGGGAGTCCCAAGGCCGGTACTCCTGTAATGCTGGCCGCTCCTACCATTGCCATCGATCTTCCGCTGAAGATTCTGGTTTGGGAAGATAGCCAGGGGAAAGCCTGGATTTCTTATAACAGCCCAGAGTATCTGCGGGAGCGGCACTGGGTGCCGCTGGAACTTCTGCAGAACATTGCGGCTGCGGGAACATTGGCAGCCAAGGCCGCCGAGTAGATCCGGACATCCGCCGGTGGGCCACCTGGCATGCGCGACAACCGCCAACTGGCACCCTCGAGTTGTTGTGCTCAGCACGGGCAGCAAGCGGTGCCTAATCGAGCAGGACTCCCCGGTCACTTCTCTATATCGTTGCCCACCCGTCGGGTGGGAATTCATTTGTCGTAGGGTCTTTTGTCTTATAGACTGTGGCGCTTCGGGGTTGAGATCTGCCACAGCGCTGCAAGTGAACTCGCGGCCGCTTCTATGGCAGCCTTGGAAGGTTCACGGACGGTAGTATTCCCGCCATCCTGCTTGGGCCGGAGGATGGGCTGTTGGGAAAGCGGGACATCGCGGCCGTTCAGCCGATTCAAGGAGCCCTCGAAAAGCTGCTTCCAACGTTGCTGGTCAGGCTGCTGAGAAATTGTTTTGCGGTTCATATTCAGACCCTCGATCGAACCAGTAGATTGTTATCGAATACCGCTATCTTCAAAATAGGGTGATCGCCTGACCGGAGAAACATTCGATCCCTACGCTGCAAGCCATTTTGTCCTAGTCCTTGCTAAACTAGCTCGGCTTTGGAGTGAATCTGTGAGACCCGCATGAATATTCTTGATCTCGTTGTCGGCAAGCCCATCAAGACCAGTGACGAACGGGCGGAGCAGATCGGTCCGGCGCAGGGCGTCCCGATCTTTGGTCTCGACGGTCTGAGTTCGGCCGCGTATGGACCCGAAGCGGCGCTCAGCCTTCTGCTTCCGCTGGGCCTTCTCGGCGTTCGTTATATAGTTCCCATCAGCGCGGCGATCATCACGTTGCTTGTCATCGTGTACTTTTCTTATCGCCAGACGATCGCGGCTTACCCTTCTGGCGGCGGCTCTTACACGGTGGCTCGCTTCAATCTGGGAGCGCCTGCCGGACTGCTCGCGGCGGCGGCGCTGCTTGCTGACTACATCCTCACGGCGGCAGTAGGCATCTCGGCGGGAGTGGGGGCTCTGATCTCGGCTGTTCCGTCATTGCTGCCGCACACGGTTTCTCTTTGCTTAGGCATTCTGCTGGTTATCACCATCCTTAATCTTCGTGGCGTTCGAGAGGCGGGGACTGTTTTCGCGGTTCCTACCTACCTGTTTGTTGGCACCCTTCTAATCACCATCGGCGCGGGCGTGCTCCGAGTGCTTCTCAGTGGCGGACATCCAACCCCGGTAGTCGCTCCTCCTCCGCCCCCGGCCATGACGGAAGCGGTTAGTTACTGGCTGCTGCTGAAGGTTTTTGCCAGTGGCTGCACGGCGCTCACTGGCGTGGAAGCTGTCAGCAACGGTGTTAAGGCTTTTCGAGAGCCCACGGTAAAAAATGCCCAGCGGACGCTAACCGTAATTATTTTTCTTCTGGCGGTATTGCTGGCGGGAATTTCTTATCTGGTTAAGACGTACGGAATTGCCGCAACCGACCCGGGCCAACCCGGCTACCAGAGCGTTCTCTCCATGCTGACCGCCGCGGTTTTTGGCAAGGGATTTTTTTACTATCTGACCATCGGCTCAATCCTGGTTGTGCTGTCTTTGTCCGCGAATACGGCCTTCGCCGATTTTCCGCGGCTCTGCCGCGCCATCGCGCAAAACAATTATCTGCCGCACGTCTTCGGATACCGGGGCAGGCGTCTCGTATATACCTACGGCATCGTTGTGCTTGCCCTGCTGTGCGGTGGCGTGCTGCTTCTTTTCGGAGGGATTACAGACCGGCTTATCCCACTCTACGCCGTGGGCGCGTTCTTAGCTTTCACTCTCTCGCAAGCAGGCATGGTTGTGCATTGGCGGAAAAATCGCGGCCCGCACTGGTTGAAGAGCGCGTTTGTGAACGGATTGGGTGCCACCGTCACCGGAATTACGACTGGCGTGGTGCTGGTCGCGAAGTTCGTGGAAGGCGCCTGGATTACGTTGCTCTTTATTCCCTTGACGATTGTGTGCTTCGTCCTTGTCCGCCGCCATTATCACCTCGTGAAAATGCTTACCAGCAGTAAGGATCCCGTCAATGTGGCCAGTCTGAACCAGAATCCGATTGCCGTCATTGCCATCGACCGCTGGAGCACGATTACCTGCCAGGGAATCCAATTTGCCGCCCGGCTATCTCCGGAAGTGATCGCCGTGCACGTTGAGCCCAACGAACATTCGGAATTGCTGGAAGACGATTGGGAACAATACGTGGCGAAGCCGTTCCATGCGGCGGGCAAGGAACCGCCCCAGCTGCAAGTTTTGCCTTCGCCCTACCGCTTTGTAATTATTCCCTTCGTTCAGTTCGTCCTGGATCTTTCGAAGAGACACCCGGACCGCAGCATTGTGGTCGTCATACCGGAATTAGTGGAGGACAAATGGTACGAGTACTTTCTCCATAATCAGCGCGGCCGGATGCTGGAGTGGGTGCTGCTCGCGCGGGGCAATGAACGTATCTTCACGGTCAGCGCGCCCTGGTACGTCGGGCGCCGGAAAGCAGTCGCGTGAACGTCACCGAGTTTGTGCTGGGCAAGTCGCTATGCGCCGCAAGATCTGCTCGTTGGTCGTTTCTAGCGGTCGTTGCTATTTGACAAGCTGACCGACGAAAATTCCATAAGGCTCGAGGCGAACTTCCTCGCCCTTGGCGGTTGACTTGGCAGTGGACAGGAGACTATTCGCCGATGCGAAGCCATTGCGCTTCAGATCGAGATTCAGCTTCTGCGGCGAGTCCGACATATTCAAGACCACCACGACCGTCTGGTCCTTATACGTTCGCGAATACGAAAGTATGTTCGCATCATCTTCGTTGATCGCTTTGTAACTTCCCTCGAGCAGGGCCTGATTCGTGTGGCGCAGCTTAAGCACCTTCTTGTAGAACTCCAGCACTGAATCGGAATTTTTCGATTCGTCCGCCACGTTGTGTGTCTTGTATGTCGGAGGAACAGGAAGCCACGGCGTTCCTTTGGTAAAGCCCGCATTCTCGCTGCTATTCCACTGCATGGGAGTGCGTTCGCCGTCGCGACCTTTTTCCTTGGGCCAGCCCGTGCGGCCAATCGGATCTTTTACATCTTCCTGGCGGGTGGGCGGAGTCGTCTTCATTCCGATCTCTTCTCCGTAATACATGATCGGCGTACCGCGCAGCGTGAGATAAAGCGCCGCCATCAGCTTCGCGATCTGGTCGTTGTGCTTGCCATCGCCATACCTATCGTAGGAACGCACGATGTCGTGGTTACTGATCACGAAAGTCGGCCATCCCGATGCGGCGTCTACGGCAGCTATTTGCTTACGGAACTCCGCGGGCGACAACTTGTTGACCATGGTGAAAAGAAAATCCATGGGCAACTGCAATTCATTATTACCTTTCCCGTAGTACTGGTTGAGTTCGGCAACATCCGCCGTCCATGTTTCCCCGATGAGTACGGCATTGTGTTCGTCCGCAACCTGACGCAATCCGCGCAAGACATCGTGCACCTCGGGCAACTTGGTGTTGTATATTTTTTCTTCGAACGGATCTCCGAAGGCGTTCTTTCCCGGTTTTTGGATGGGATTATCTCTCAGAGTCGGATCTTCAAACAGAGTATCGACCGCATCCAGCCTGAATCCGGCCACACCACGCTTGTACCACCAGCGGGTCACATCGAACATTGCATCTTTAACGGCGGGATTACGCCAATTCAGATCGGGTTGCTCGGCATAGAAGTAATGATAGTAGTACTGATTTGTCGTAGGATCGAATTTCCAGGCCGACCCTCCAAAGGTCGAGACCCAATTGTTGGGAGGCTGTCCCGGTCCCTTGCCGTCCCGCCAGATATACCAATCACGATGCGCAGAGGTGCGCGATGATTTCGAATCCAAAAACCACTGGTGCTGATCCGAGGTGTGGTTGACCACGAAGTCGAGAATCACACGAATGCCTCGTTTCTTGGCCTCACTGGTGAGCATATCGAAGTCAGCCAGAGTTCCATACATTGGATCTATGTTTTCGTAATCGGAAACGTCGTAGCCGAAGTCGACCTGCGGGGAGGGGAAGCAGGGGGAAATCCAAATCGCATCGACGCCCAGATCTTTCAAGTAATCCAGCTTGGACGTGATTCCTTGCAGATCGCCGATGCCGTCATTATTACTATCCGCGAAGCTGCGAGGATAAATCTCGTAGAAGACAGCGTGCTGCCACCATTGATGGCCTTCCGCCTCCACAGGCTGGGAGGATGTCTGCGAGGAAGCTGACAGCCATGAAATACAGAACAAAACCAACAAGATTGCTATCGATGGCACGGGGTGCTTCATGAGTATGGTCTCCATTCGAAATCGTAGTCGTCCAACCAATCGTGCGCGTTGGATTTCAAGCGTGCAACGAGCTTAAGTCCTTAGCTCGATTATTTCGTAAATTCTAAGGCGGGGCGAAATGGATGAGCAGGACTCGGTGCACATATTCTTCTTGATCCTTATCATTATTATTGTTGTTTGGCATTTCGATACGAATCCTACCCGGTTGAGTGAGCGTTCCGTTTTCGACCGAACTGATCTGCGAGAGATTCCAGACCCCTAGTTCGTACGTGCTTCCAGGCACTCCCGAGGTCTCAACTCTTAACAGGTCCCGCGCTCGGTTCCACGACTCCGAAATGACTCGCAGGGAGTGGCTCGTGCCCCCGAGCTCAGGAAGGTCATTGTTCAACGACAGTCCAAAATCTTGTTTAGTGTGGATAATCACCTGGTTCGCACTCGCTTTAACAGGAAATCGCAATGACACGTGCTGGTCCTCGCCGTTCGGCTGGAGCTGGAAGGGTAGAGGCTGGCCGTTCATTTCGACCGAAGCAATTTGCGTGCGCAGACTGAAAGCGGGCGAGAACTCGACCCAGCAATCTCCTTCCCCGGTGCGGGTTATATCGAGAACAATGCTATCGGGAATCTTATGAAATTTAAAATCGACGCCGACCGTTCCCAGTTCAACCTGGCGGATCGCATACGACGTCCAGTCTGCGGGAACATGGGGAGCCAGCGTAATCTGGTGATTCGGCGCATCGGTGTGCAGACCAAATAGTCCTCGCAAAATTGGACTTACAACCATTGCAGCGGACCAAATCTGATGCGGCGAACTGGTGGAGAACGACTGGTAATAATCCCCAGACAAAACCTCGGTGTCGTGACCGAGAGATCCATCCAGCGTCAGCAAAGCGTTTGCGCGAAGATTCGAATACGCGGACCATGGGCGATGATACCGGTATTCGCCCACCGAAGCCCATCCGGTGAACAGCGGCCACACCGATCCGTAATGGTAGCCCGACGGATCGTAGAGTTTCGAATGGGAAGAGATGATCCGCATGCCCCAGTCCG